>CAYNJT010000028.1:0-3446 GCA_964397625.1 uncultured Leptolinea sp.
CCAAATTCCCCTCCCCCCTCTCGAAATCCAGCGCCAGATCGTGGACGAAATCGCCGCCCACCAGCGCATCATCGCCGGCGCCCGCCAGGTTGTCGCAGGATGGAAACCCAACCTCGAACTCGAACTTGCCGAGTCTTTGTCTGAAGGAGTAGGTGAGTGGGAAAATGTTACATTGCGCGATATATGTGAAATCAACCCAGGCTCGGCATTACCTTTCGACTTGTTCGGTGAAACTGACTTTACTTATGTGGACATATCGTCTATTGATAACAATACGGGCATTGTAAATTACAATAACATTATCTCTACAACCAATGCTCCAAGTCGCGCGAGACGACTTGTTAGAGATAGCGATGTTTTACTTTCGACAGTTCGCCCTAACCTAAAAGCATTCGCTTTAATATCAAATCCTCCCCAGAAGATAATTGCTTCAACGGGATTTGCTGTGCTAAGAGCAACTAACAAGGTTGAGCCTAAATATCTCTACTTGGCAATTTGTGACGACAATGCAGTCAACCAAATGATTTTACAAATGGGCAAAGGGGCTTATCCAAGTATTAACCAATCAGATGTGGAGGCTATTAAAATTCCCCTGCCTCCACTTGAAGTCCAGCGCGCCATCGTCGCCCGCCTCGAACGCGAACGCACCATCGTCGAAGGTAACCGCCAATTGATCCATCTGTACGAAGAAAAAATCAAAAAAATCATCGAAAAAGTCTGGCAAGCCTGACAACAACAACCCAGACCCTAAACAACCCAGACCCTAAAGGTTTCCCCGACAAACCACCACCCCCCTCCGCCAGAACCCTCCAATCCATCATTCCTCCCGTCTGCGAGGAAAACCTTTAGGGTCTCGACATTCAGGCGACTGTTAAAATATTATTCCCACCACTTGACATTCAAGAACATCTATTCTACAATAAACTCAACTTACGAGAACCACAACAAACACTGGAGGATTTCTGCCATCGCGCGGGACCTCCTTTTTTTGTTCCCACCCGTCCCCTCGAAATGGCAGCCCTCCGCAAACCCGCTCCTCGGTTTGCACTTCGGTTCGTCTTAGACATCGAAACAGAAAGGAAACTTTGTTATATGTCCGCTGCGTTCTATTTCCAAGCCCCCATCTCCCGCTTCTACCAAGTGATCCGCTCTGAGTACGATCGCCTTTCCCGCCGCCTCGCCGGGGAACAACCCTTCTCCATCCAGGCCGCCAAATGGGTCAACTCCCCGCCGCCCCCGGACTACCGGACCGTGCCAGGCGAGGAAATGCTGCTGACTTTCTGGGTCGTGCCGCTCCATGTCGCTGCAGTCTCCGTGGACGTTGAGGCTGCCTATGATGGCCGGCAGACTCAACTGACCGTTCAGATTGAAACCGAAGCCCACGAACCTCGCGGCCGTTCAGCCCTTGCCATGTGGCAGGACGAAGTCCTCCCTGCCCTCCAGCAGACCGGCCTCCTCAAACGCACCCTCCCCCGCCTCCCCAAAACATCCCGCGGCCCCCAGTTCAAAACCCGGATCGCCCTCCAGCGCTTGCGCGAGATTCGTCTCGCAGCCATCCAGAACCATCGCCCCATCCCCAAGAAAGACGCCGCTATGGATGAGGTTGAAATTACAGATAAAACCTGGTCCCGGTACGATCCTGAACTTTGGTCGCGTTGGTACGATAAAGATTACCGCTGGGAAAATCCGGAAAAACCGGAAATTCCGGATTGAATTCCCCGGAACGTGTCATACTCTGGACGGCTGAACGAAAGCCGTCCAGAGTTCTTTATTTCACACGTGCTTCCACTGCACGTGACCACACACGTACAAGGAGTTCGCCATGGGTTCGAGTCATTTCCCGCTCTCCCCCCTCGCATACAAATTCCTCCAAATCCGCCGGGACCCGGTCAACTTCGCCCTCTCCGCCGGGGTTGACCTCTACCCCTACCAGCGCCGCATCATCCGCGCCGTCACCGCCTCGGTCGCCCGCAGCCTCGGCCTCTCCTTCGTCGCCATCCTCCCCCGCCAGTCCGGCAAGAACGAAATCCAGGCCCACCTCTTCGCCTGCACCCTCTTCCAATCCTACTTCACCGGCGGCAGCCTCGTCTCCGTCTCCCCCACCTTCACCCCCCAGACCATCAACAACATGCGCCGCGTCGCCGCCGTCCTCGACGCCAGCCCCGCCACCCGCGGCCTCTGGAAACCCAGCCGCGGCTTCACCTACAACTTCGGCCAATCCCGCCTCCAGTTCTTCTCCGGCGAACCCTCCGCCCGCGTCGTCGGTGCCACCGCCAGCCTCCTCCTCTCCGTCGACGAAGCCCAGGACATCTCCATCGCCAAGTTCGACAAGGACTTCGACCCCATGACCGCCTCCACCAACGCCACCCGCGTCTTCTGGGGCACCGCCTGGACCGCCGATACCCTCCTCGAACGTCAGCGCCGCATTGCCCTCCAGGAACAGGAAAAGGACGGCATCCAGCGCGTCTTCTACTACACCGCCGACGACATCATGCCCCTCCTCCCCGCCTACCGCCTCCACGTCTCCCGCGTCATCGCCGAACGCGGCCGCAGCCACCCCCTCGTCCGCTCCCAGTACTTCTGCGAAACCATCGACGCCCAGTCCTCCATGTTCCCCCCCGCCCGCCTCCTCCTCCTCGAAGCCGATCCAATTCCGGCCGGGCCGGACCCGGACGCCATCCACGCCTTCCTCCTCGATGTCGCCGGTATGGACGAATCCAGGCTCGACCCCCTCCACGACCCCGGCGCCGGCCTCGGCAATCCCGGCCGCGACTCCACCACCCTCACCATCCTCTCCATCGACCTCTCCACCCTCGAAACCCTCCAGCGCCCCACCTACCACGTCGTCGCCCGCCATGCCTGGACCGGCGTCAACCACCTCACCGTCTTCGGCCAGGTCAAAAGCCTCGCCGAAACCTGGCACCCCCGCCACTTCGTCATCGACGCCACCGGCGTTGGCCAGGGCCTCTACGCCATGCTCGACCGCGCCTTCCCCCGCCGCGTCATCCCCGTCAAATTCAGCCAGCAGGAAAAAAGCGAGATCGGCTGGCGCTTCATCTCCATCATCGATACCGGGCGCTTCCGTGACCACTGCCACACCGGCCCCGTCCACCTCCAGTACACCCACTGCATCTCCGAAGTCCTCCCCGGCCCCCAGAGAACCCTCCGCTGGGGCGTCCCCGACGGCACCCGCGGCCCCGATGGCGAACTCATCCACGACGACTACATCCTCGCCGACTCCCTCGCCGCCAAGCTCGACGAACTCCAATGGCACCCCTCCCCCGGCAAAATCATGATGATCCCCCCTCGCGACCGCACCCGCGAAATCGAACGCACCTACTAACCGTAGCCCCCATGCCCCTCAAAACCTTGCCAACCGTCCCCCCCCCCCCCCGCCCCCCCGGGCCCCCCGCCCGCCCGCGCGGGTCCGGCGGCCAAGAGGCGGA
>CAYNJT010000028.1:3456-36876 GCA_964397625.1 uncultured Leptolinea sp.
CCAACTAACCCGAGCCCCCATGCCCAACACACCCCTGCCCACCTCCCCACCCCCCTCGCACCCTCGCTCGACTTGGCGCCGCGACCCCCTTCCCCCCAATGCAGGCGCCCTTCCTGCATTGGGGGGAAGGGCCGGGGATGGGGGCGGATCCCATCCGCGCCTCCCCTCCCCCTCCAAACAACCCAGACAAAACGGCTTTCCCTCGCACCCTCGTGCCCCCGTCAGGCACTCGCGGTTCAAAATCCCCTGCGTCTCTGCCCCCTTGCCTCCTTGCGTTACCTTCCCCCGTCTTCCTACTTCTTACTTCTTACTTTTTACTTTTTACTTTTTACTTTTTACTTCTCACTTCTCACCTGACACCCGCCGCCCGTTATCTCTATCAACCATTTACTGAAAGGATCAAAACACGATGTCTACGACAACAACCCCCAAACGCCGGCGCGGCGGCCAGCCCGGCAACGCCAACGCCCTCAAACACGGCTGCTACGCCCACCTCTTCGACCCCCGGACCATCCGTCGCCTCGACACCCATTGCATCGGCGAACTAAAGGACGAAGAAGAACTGACCCGTGCCACCCTCGTCGAATTCGCCCCCCTCATCAAAGACCCCGCCCTCTCCTACGACCAGAAAATCGCCGGTTATCGACTCATCCTCCAGGCCGTCAACACCCTTCAGGGCATCCACCGCACCCGCTTCATCGCCCGCCTTGGCCCCAACGCCGTCGAACAAATCCTCCGTGAACTCGAAGACATCCCCCTCGGCCAGGACGACTCCCCCGCAGCCCCCCCTCAGGCCCCCCCGGACGGCGGCAATCCTCCGGACGAGCCCGCCCCCTCCGGCGCCCCTCCATCCAACCCGCCCCCTGCAGACCCTGGCCCTGCCGGAACCCCCTCTGCCCCTTCCGGCGGCTCTGCCGCAGCCCCTCCCCCAGCCCGCACCCCAGCCGCCTCCAACACCCTCGCCGCCTGCCTCACCCGCTGCGGCAGCTACCTCACCCGCCAGATCCAGGCCAAAACCCCCGCCGCCCCGCCCTCCATTCGTTCCTCTATTCGTTCCTCCCACTCCACACCCACAGGTGGAAGTGACTGTCACCTGCCCACACCCCCAGAGCCTATCCCCTCCGCCCCCCTCCATCCCCGCCCGGCCCGGCACCCCCATGCAAATCCGCAATCCAATTGCACATTTGCAAAGCTCCCCCGCCCCTCCCTCACCCCGCCAGCCCGCTTCAGTGGGCTTTGCAGGCATAGCCCGGGGGTTAACCCCCGGGCGGGCAATCGCCTCACCCCGCCAATTTCGCACGGCCCTCTCTCCGTCCACCCCCGGGGGGCATCGGGAAGAGATTGCTTCAGCCCGGAAAGTTCACCCGGGCTTCGCAATGACAATAATAGAGGGTTTCTTCGCGCTCTCATCTCCCCGTCAGGAGATTGCGTGCCTGGCGGTAAAAAAAACTTTGCCCCTTTGCGTCTTTGCGTGAGATTTCCCCCCTCCGCCCATAATCTAACAAATCTCTTATACCCTGTATCCACACCGCCGATGCAGGTTTGTTATAATCTCCATACCAAGACCCTGAAGGTCTTCGCGCCTTCAGGGTCTGCACCGAAAGGATTAACGCCCATGATGCGATTTGACCGATTTACCGAGCGGGCGCAGGAAGCCGCCCAGCGTGCCGCCGAGATCATCCAGCGCTACGGACACAACCAGATCGACACCGAACACATCCTCCTCGCCCTCATCGAACAGCCGGGCGGAGTCATCCCCCAGATTTTGGAAACCCTCAAAGTCAGCGGCGACGCCCTCACCGAGCGGCTGGATGCCACCCTGCGCGCCAGCCCCAAGGCCAACATCTTCGGCGGCGGCGCCGGCCAGATCTTCATCACCCCGCGCGTCAAGCGCATCATCGACCTGGCCAACGAGGAAGCCAACCGCCTCAAGGACGAATACATTTCCACCGAACACATCTTCCTCGCCATCCTCAGCGAGCGCAACACCCCCGCCTCGCGCATCCTGGAAAGCGCCGGCCTGACCCGCGAGCGGGTCCACGACGCCATCCAGCAGCTGCGCGGCGGCCAGCGCGTCACCGACCCCCAGGCCGAAGCCCGCTACCGCACCCTCGAGAAATACTCGCGCGACCTGACCCAGATGGCGCGTGAGGGCAAACTCGACCCGGTCATCGGCCGCGACAACGAGATCCTCCGCCTGATCCAGATCCTCTCCCGCCGCACCAAGAACAACCCGGTGCTCATCGGCGAGGCCGGCGTGGGCAAGACGGCCATCGTGGAAGGCCTGGCCCAGAAGATCGCCGCCAATGATGTGCCTGAGATATTGATGGGCAAGCGGGTGGTCTCGCTCGACCTGGGCGCCATGATCGCCGGTTCGCGCTTCCGCGGCGAGTTTGAAGAGCGCCTGAAAGCCGCCATCGAAGAGGTGCAGCGCTCCGAAGGGGAGATCATCCTCTTCATTGACGAATTGCACACCGTGGTTGGCGCTGGCGCCGCTCAAGGCGCCATGGATGCCAGCAACATGCTCAAACCGGCCCTGGCGCGCGGTGAATTGCAATGTGTGGGCGCCACCACGCTGGACGAGTATCACAAATTTATCGAAAAAGACACCGCCCTGGAACGGCGCTTCGCTCCGGTGTTCGTTGAAGAGCCCAGTGTGGACGATACCATTTCCATGCTGCGCGGCTTGCGGGACCGCTACGAAGCACACCACAAGGTACATTTCTCAGATGACGCTCTGGTAGCCGCGGCGCGCCTTTCGGATCGTTACGTGACCGACCGCCACCTGCCGGACAAAGCCATAGACCTGATCGACGAATCGGCGGCAAAACTTCGAGTGGCTTTGTTCTCCATGCCGCAGGATTTGAAAGACCGCAAGAGCGAGATAGACAGAATGCGCGCGGAAGAGGAACAGGCAGGTGTGGAGCGTGATTACGAACGCGCCGCCCGCAAAAAGGCTGACCGCCTGCGCCTGGAAACGGAGTTCAACGAACTGCGCGATAAATGGGAAGAAGAACACAAGCTGGACGAAGTGGTGGATGTAAATGACATCGCTGAAGTCGTCTGCCAGTGGACGGGCATCCCGGTGAACCAGATGATGGAAACCGAGCAAACCCGTTTATTGCAAATGGAAGATCGCATCCATGAACGGGTCATTGGCCAGGAAGAAGCCATCCATGCCGTGGCAGATGCCATCCGCCGCGCCCGCAGCGGCCTTAAGGATCCACGCCGCCCGATTGGCTCGTTTATCTTCATCGGCCCCTCCGGTGTGGGCAAGACGGAACTGGCCAAGGCGCTGGCAGAATTCATGTTCGATGACGAGGAAGCCCTGGTGCGCCTGGATATGAGCGAATATCGCGAGCAGCACACCGCCTCGCGGCTGTTCGGTGCGCCTCCGGGTTATGTGGGCTATGAGGAAGGCGGCCAGTTGACCGAAGCTGTGCGCCGCCGACCGTACCGTGTGATCCTGTTCGATGAGATCGAGAAAGCCCACCCCGAAGTATGGAACGCGCTGTTGCAGATCCTGGATGACGGCCGGCTGACCGACGGTCAGGGCCGCCTGGTGGACTTCCGCAACACGGTGCTGATCATGACCAGCAACCTCGGAACGGAATACGTGCGCCGCAACGGCTCACTGGGCTTCCTGCTTGGCGAAACAGACGAGGAACGTGAAGCGCATGACAAAGTGGAGAAAGCCTTAAAATCCACTTTCAGACCTGAATTTATCAACCGGATTGATGAAGTGATCATGTTCTCGCCGTTAACCGTTGAGCAGATGGGGCAGATCGTTGACCTGCAGATGAAGGAAGTCAGCAACAGGCTGCAGGAACACGGACTGGATGTCATTTTGACCCCTGAAGCGCGCGAATGGGTTTCGCACCTGGGCTTTGACCCGGCATTCGGCGCCCGGCCGCTGCGCCGTGCTCTGCAAAAATACGTGGAAAGCCCGCTGTCCATCAGCCTGCTTTCCGGGCAGTTCGTCTCCGGTGATGTAGTTACCGTCGAGCTGGATAAAGAGGCCGATAAACTGGTTTTCAGTAAATCAGAAAAAACGTCCTTGAAGAAATCAAAGGCGGATGTTCCTGCCTGATAGAATTGATCCCGGTCCCGCATGTTCAAGAAAATTGAATCGCGGGACCGGTTGTCTTGAAATTTTATCAACTGCTGGAGAAATTATCGAATGGCTTTGATGAAAATTGTCAGTCTGCCCGATCCTGTACTGCGACGCAAAGCGCACAAAGTGACAGAATTCGGGAAAGACTTTTCAAAACTGGTAGACGATATGATCGACACCATGCGCGACGCGCCCGGCGTAGGCCTGGCTGCCCCGCAGGTGGGTGTCTCGCAGCGCCTGATCGTCATCGAATACGGTGACGATGAGGATGAGGATGCCCCCAAAAAACTCTATGTGGTGGCCAACCCGGAGATCGTCACCGCCTCAGAGCAGATCGTCAAGGGTGTGGAAGCCTGCCTGTCCGTTCCCGGGTTGGTGGGCGAGGTGGAACGCTACTACGGTGTGGTCGTCAAGGGACTGAACCGCAAGGGGAAACCAATCAAGATCAAAGCCCAGGGCTGGCTGGCGCGCATTTTCCAGCATGAGATGGATCATCTCGACGGCATCGTCTATACCGACCGGGCTACCGAGGTCTGGAAGCCGCAGGAAGGCGAAGAAACCCCCGCGGACTGATCCATGCGCCTGAACCGCCTGTCGTTGACCAATTTTCGCGCGTTTTCCCGCCTGGAGATGGACCTCCCTGGGCGGATTCTTGTTCTGGTGGGTGATAACGCGCAGGGCAAGACCAGCCTGATGGAAGCCGTGTATTACCTGGCGACTTTTGCTTCCTTTCAGGCGGGCGCCGATCGGCAGATGATCAACTTCACGGCGGTCAATGAACCGTTGGCCGTGGCGCGCATTGTGGCGGAATTTGAACGCGGTGGGCAGTCTCACCGCATGGAGGTGCGCATCATCCAGGAGCCGGTGCTGCCGGCCGGGTCGCGCACCCGCAAGGAGATTCTACTGGACGGGGTGAAGAAGAGCGCGGCGGAAGCCGTGGGCCAGTTTTCCGCGGTGATCTTCCTGCCGCAGATGACGCGCATTATCGAAGGCAGTCCAGACGACCGCCGCAAGTTCCTGAACATGGCGCTGTGTCAGGCTGTGCCGGGATACGCCCGCGTTTTAAGTGACTACGCTCGGGTAATTACCCGGCGAAACGCCCTGCTGAAAATGCTGGCCGAACAGCACGGTCAACCCGACCAGTTAATCTATTGGGACGAGCAGCTGGTGAACCTCGGTTCAGAGATGATCCTGGCGCGCGCGAAGGCTGTAGGCGAGCTGGAAGATCATGCCTCGCGGCTGCACCAGCGCCTGACCGGCGGATTGGAGCGGCTTTTGTTCCAGTACAAACCGGCCCTCGATATGGAAAACCCAGAAGACAGCAGTCTGTCAATCGAAAAAGTTCAGGAAATATTCCGACAATCCTTGCAGCGGGCGCGCGCGGAAGAAATCGCCCGCGGGATGACTGTGTGCGGGCCGCACCGCGATGACCTGCATTTCCTGTGCAACGACCTTGATCTGGGTGATTTCGGTTCGCGCGGGCAGGTGCGAACAGCCATGCTGTCGCTGAAGCTGGCCGAGGTCAATTGGATGAAAAGCCAGAGCGGCGAATGGCCGGTGTTGCTCCTGGATGAAACCCTGGCGGAACTGGATCTGCACCGCCGGGCGGATCTGCAGGAGACCCTGGAGGAATGCGACCAGGGCATTTTGACCACCACCGACTTGCACCAGTTCTCGGACGCGTTCATGTCCGGCTGTTCCATCTGGCGGGTGACAGCCGGATGCGTGGAGACGGAAGCCGCGCCTACAACGGGCGCTTAGCTGCCAGGCCGGCCCGCCGGGGGTAACTGTTGGGCGTGGCGGCTACTTTGTCGATTAATACAAGGAATCGTTCATCGGCCACGCCGGGCAGCACGACCGGTTTAATCTGCTGCACGCGGCCGCCCAATACGCGAATGGCATGTTCGGCGGCGTGCGCTTCGGCATGCGCGGATTCACCCTTCTGAGCTACCACCCGGCCGCCGACTTTGACCAGCGGCAGCAGGTATTCCACAAGCACTGGCAGGGCGGCCACGGCACGCGCCACAGCCATGTCATAGGCTTCACGATGGCCCACGGTTTGTCCCACTTCTTCCGCGCGAGCCTGCAATACGTCAACTTTTTCAAGGTGCAGCACGTCGATCATGTGGCGGCAGAAATCGGCCTTCTTGCCCACCGATTCGACGAGCGTCAGCCGCAGGTGGGGGTAAGCGATCTTCAGCGGGATGCCGGGAAAGCCGGCGCCGGTGCCAATATCGATGAGGCGCGCCGGTTTGGGCTCGCGGAAACCCAGCAGCACGGTCAGCGAGTCAAGGAAATGCTTGCTGCGAATCTCTTCCGGCTTGCGGATGGCGGTCAGGTTGAACTTCTCGTTCCATTCCAGCAGCTCGCGTTCGTACAGGTCGAACGCCTCGCACTGGTGCGCGGTGAGCTGCAGGCCGAGAAGGGATTTGGTCTGTTCAGGTAGAAAGGCCATAATGATTGATTATACCGAAGGGCTTGAAAGCTAGGGACGATAATATGTTTAGAAAATCATAAAAACGGGATATTCAAATAATCAAAATTCTGGTGGTGATTTGTTTTTTCTAATTAGTTTTCCCATCCACAGGCTCAAAATTTTTGAAACAAGATGAAATTTGCCATTCTTCGCCTTTCTTAATGGCAAATATGAATATCGGTATAGTCAACAATTTAGAAAGAGAATAAAATTCGTTTTTTGGCTTCGTTTTTACCACTTAGGAGGGAAGGAAGATGTCACTATTTGGACCGCCTGATATTAAGAAACTCCTGGCCACTCGAAATGTGGATGGTTTGCTCAAAGCCACAAAATACAATATCAATTCACCAAAATATGATGACGAAAAAATTAGAGGAAATGCTATTGAAGCCCTTGGAGAGATTGGAGATGCCAGGGCAGTAGTCCCACTGATAGATATCTACACAAAAAAAGAATATTCCAAGTTCAATTTTATGAGAGAAAAAGCTTTAGCAGCCTTGGGAAATATTCGGGATGTGAAAGCTGTTGAACCACTTATTAATGCATTACAAAATAGCAATCATAGTGTGCAAATGCAAGCAGCAGATTGTCTGGGGAAGATTGGAGACCCGAAAGCAGTAGGTCCTCTCATAACCTTGCTCAAAGATAAACCTTTTTATTATGCCTATATATACGAAATAATTATCAGGTCTCTTGGATTAATCGGTGATAGAGCGGCGGTTGAATCATTGATAGAAGCGTATGATTTCGATTGGGATGTAAAGAATTCGAAAGATCGTTCATCTATCGGATTGAAATTCAACAATTCTGGAATTAAGAAAGCGGTGGTTGTTGCATTAGGGAACCTGGGGGGTGAACAAGCCATTAAAAAATTAACAACAGTTCTAAGAAGTAAAGAAGACATTGATCTTCGCCGTGAGGCAGCAAATAGTTTGTACAAGCTCGATTGGCTCCCGGAAGAAAATGAATTTGGTGCTGAATATTTGATTTTAATAAAAGCTTGGGACAGGCTCATTTTGATGGGTGACACCGCCATCAATCCATTGATTTCTGCCGCCAACAAATTTTCGGGTGTTGGATCTCGAGACGAAGTGATCACTGCATTGGGGGCGATTGGGGATGAGCGCGTGATTGAGCCATTAATTACTGTCCTTAAAGAACCATACACTTCTGTATTCAGTGAAGAGGATGGCGAAATATATGCCGCAGGTGTTTTAGTGGAACAGGAACATACTCGAGAAATTATCCAATTGCGCAAGGTAACGATGGAAGCTTTAAAAAAGATTTGTGAAAAAGGTCAAATACCCCAATCCTTAAAAGAGTCCACGGCAGATTTTCTGAATTCATATTCAATCAATCACGACCTTCGATTCCTTTGATAGTGAAGGGACAAGTAAGCTGATAAGTTTGAGCCACCTTCGATCCCATCAGGATTTGATGCTAAAACTTCCAGACAAACAAATAAGGCGCTTGAAAAAGCCAGGAGAGATTCCCCATTCAGGAATCCGCCAACATTCGACGTATTCCATATCCCCATCTGAAATCACCTGTACCACCAAAAAATCCATACTTGACGGTGATTGATTCCCTGCATTAAAATAATCTTTGCAAACCACTCAGACAGGAGTACAAAAATATGAGCAGATTACAGGGAGAAAAACTCAACAGCGTCCCATCCGTTGGGATGCTGACTGTCGATTGATTGCGCCTTTTAACCATGAAGCACCAATACCCACCGCGGGCGCGATCTTTGGCCCGCGGTGATTTGTTTTTTCCCCGGGCTGTGCATAACCGGACTGGTTTTCACTGAGCGAGGACGTATGTTTGAACAGGATTTATTGGCGGGAAAGTATGTTCATCTGACGGAGATCGACCCCGAAGTGGACGCGGCGGTCGAAGCGGCCTGGACGCAAGATCCATGCTACCGCCTGCTGATGGAATTTGACAAACCGCGCGGCTGGACCGCGGCGGAATTAAAAAAACACTACGAAACCCGCCTGAAGGATTCGGATGAGCACCGGCGGGAATTCTACTTCGGCATCAAAGCCAACACAGATAACCGCCTGGCTGGCGTGTTCGCCATCCCGCGGGTGGAATGGTCGAATCGCGTGCTGCATTTCCACGTCGGTTTTGGCGATATCTGTGATCTGCAGAACTGGGGCGCCGAGGCTTTCAAACTGGCGCTGGGCTACATGTTCGACGAGCTGAACGTGCACCTGGCGGTGATCCGCGTGCCGCAATTCTGTCACGAGATGGTCGAAGCGGCCGAAGACGCTGGCATGCAGTTGAGCGCGCGGCGCCGGGAAGTGTTTTATTACAACGGCCGGTACTGGGCGGAGCTTGATTTCAGCATGCTGCGTCCCGACTGGGCGCAAAGAAAGGCCGGGTAGTCCCATGGACGACTGCCTGCAGGGAAAATTGACCGTCTTGAAGATCACCGACCCGGAGCGGGACGCCGATTTGTACAATGCCTGGATGAAAGACAGCCAGTTCATGCGCCTGTTGGATTCGGATCCCATGACACTGTGGCCGAAGAAAATGACCAAAGACTGGCTGGAAAAGCACCTGGATGACTTTTTACAGTTCAGCATCTTCCGCAAAGACCAACCAGAGAAGCCCATCGGATTTATCGGGCTGGACGGCATCAACTGGATCTCGGGGGACGCCTGGGTGGGGATCGGCATCGGGGAGCGGGATTGCTGGGGAAAAGGCTACGGCACAGACGCCATGAATGTGCTGCTGTGCTACGCCTTCTGCCAGTTGAACTTGCACCGCGTGTCGCTCTCGGTGTTTGACTACAATCCACGCGCCATCCGCTCGTATGAGAAGGCTGGTTTTGTGCGCGAAGGCGTGGAGCCGCAATTCCTGGAACGCGAGGGGAAGCGCTTTGACCTGATCCTGATGGGCATCCTGCGCGCCGAGTGGAAGGATCACTGCCCGGAAGATGAATAACGACTTATCTGTCATTGCGAGCCTCGAAGAGGCGTGGCAATCTTCGTCTCGGGGGGGGGGGAAGATTGCCGCGTCGGGCTGGCGCCCTCCTCGCAATGACAGAAAAATAACAGCTGTTTGTATGATTTGATACAATTTCCTCATGGAAAACAAAACACCTGACATCAAAGCGGTGATCTTTGACATGGGCGGGGTGATTTTGCGCACCGAAGACCTGACCTCGCGCACGACACTGGCCGCGAAATTTGGTCTGACGCGAAAAGAGCTGGAAAATATCGTTTTCCAGTCGCCCGAATCAGTGCGCGCTGAACTGGGTGAATTCACCCGGGAACAGCACTGGAAGAACATCGCCCGGCTGATGAACTTCCCTGAAAGCGAACTGGACGAGTTCCAGCGCGCCTACTGGCAGGGTGACGCAGTGGACGCGGAACTCGAGGCGTACATTCGCGGGCTGCGGCCGAAGTACAAGACCGGGTTGTTGAGCAACGCCTGGCAGGGTACCCGTGAGATGACCGTGGAACGGGGTTACACCTTCCTGACTGCCTTTGACGAGACCATGTTTTCCTGCGAGGTGCACCTGCGCAAGCCCGACGCGCGCATCTTCCACCTGATGCTTGATCGGTTGGGGGTCAAGGCAGGTGAGGCTGTTTTCGTGGATGACTTTATCAGGAATATTGAGGGTGCCAAGTCCGCGGGGTTAAAAACGGTGTGGTTCAAGGGCAGGGAGGATGCCATTAGTCAGTTGAAGGAATTGGGGGTGGCATAGAAGCCTGATTAAGAAAAGTTCTTATCTTTTTCGTCATACAGAACGAAGTGACGCAACTTTCTTTGGATAATGGGTATTAATATTGAGAATGGACTCGTACCCGGTAGACAGGATGCGTCGCATCACTGAATAATTCTGGTGGCTTCTCAGTGGTGCGACAGATATTTGGAAGGCATTCTGAATAAATAATGAATACACCGTAGGAGACCATTTTCGAGTAAGAAAGTCGCTTAAATTTCTTCAAATTTATTCCTTTTTGATGGTATGGATAGATAAGAATAGTTGTTTAGTTGATATATTGTCAAAGACTGTATTTATTTCGTAGTTTCCGGGGAAACCTATCGTAATTCGGATTTACCTGAGATAATTTCTCCAGTCACAAAATGGTTTTTCCAAGAGCATAACAAGCATTTTCAATACAAATCATTCCAGTCAGGGAGGCTTTCGCAATGAACAAGAAGGTTCTTAAGGCTTTGCTTGTTATTGTTCTTGTGGCATACGTGGGTTATTGCGCCGCTGCTCAGATTGAATATTCACAGGGCTACGCGGCCTTAAAGGCTAAAGACTGGCTGACGGCTTTGATCCATTTTGAGCAGGCGGATGGGTTTAAGTTTGCCATTCCTTCATATTCCAGTGAGATACAAGAACTGAGGGACCAGGCCAGCCTCTTGATCCTGGGTCAAAGTATGCGTGATAAAGGCAATTTTAAAGAAGCCCTGGATGCGTACGAAACCTTTGTTGTGATATTTCCAAAGGCGGAACCCATCAAACAGGTTAATGAAATTCTTCCTGAGGTCTACCTGGATTGGGGAAAAAGCCTGCAGGAAAAATCTGATTTTACCGGCGCCATTGAGAAGTTTGAGATTATCAACCAAAAATACGCTCAAACATCGTATTTCAAACCAGCCTGGGAAGCTGAAGCAGAGACGTACCAGAAGTGGGGCGACGCGTTATCGAAGTCCAATGACTTTGCGTCGGCTGTGGAAAAATATGAAATCGTCTTGCAAAAGTTCCCTACTCAATCAACAGAAATCATCAAAGAATCTGAGGCAGAAACCTACCGCTTGTGGGGTGATGCGCTGTCAAAGTCAAGCGAGTATGAAAAAGCTGTTGAGAAATATGAAATGGTTTTGACGAAATTTCAAAACCAACCTGCCGCGAAATATGCGCAGGATAATCTGGATGACGCTTACCTCCAATGGGCCGACCAGTTGCGGGAAAATAATCAACCCAGACTCGCGTTGGATAAGTATGAGTTCATAATCTCCAAATTCAAAGGATCTTCCACATCAACCACGGCCGAAGCTGAACTTGTTCCGACCAGATTGAAATGGGCTGTTGCTTTGCACCAAAACCAGGAATATGAAAAAGAGATCGAAGTCCTCAGCGGATTAATAAAGAACCATAAAGAGACGCCCGAAGCGCAGCAGGCCAGCCAGAAAATCATCCCGGCGTATGATTCTCTGGGTCGGCAACTCGCGAAGAACAAATCTTATATTAAATCCATGCAGGTATATACGGAAGCAAAAGAATTTGCATTGGACAAAGGTTCTCAATCTGTGGTTGATATGGGTTACATGACTGCTACTCAGGGTCTTGCCTATGATACGAAAAAAGATGGAGAGCAGGCTATTGCCGAAGCATATACCACTGCCTGCGCCGGTCAACCGGTCAAATCACCTGCCGTGGGAATTCTCAAAGACGGCCCAGGAAAAGGGATGGTTTGTACATTCAACTTCACCATGCCCGTTGATCTAGTTCCATACATGCCAGCGCAATTCAAGTATGTGATCGATGTCGAATATACAACGTCCGATATACAATCCTGCTCCTATACCAGCCGTGGAGATCCCATGGTGTATAAATTGATCCGCCAGAGAAACGTTACAAAAGTTGTCGTCCGCAATATTCTGACCGGCAAACAGATCAATGCCCGTAATTTTTCAGGGCCCAATCCAGAATCTTGTCCATCCACACGCACGTTCTATTCTCAAACTGAAAGGATTCTGGGCGCCTTGGCGAATGAAGATGATATTGCAAAATGGCTTAAGCAGGTTTTCAAATAAAGCTGACGGGAAAAATCCAATGATGAACAAACCTCTTTCACTCATTTCCCTCGTCTTATTCTTCGTTGCTTTACTCACTGGTTGTTCGGGGACCAACCCGCAGATTGTCCAAATGACAGCCGAAGCGAGGGCAAAGGCGCTTCTGCTGACGGCAACGCCAACCCCGACGTTGACACTTACCCCGACGCTGACGCCAACCGTGACTTCCACACCAACGGCCACACCCATGCCAGACACATACAAAGATGCTAAGGGTATCATCATGCGGGCTGTGCCTGCCGGTGAATTTACCATGGGCTTTGAAGGGTATGGGAATAATCATCAGGTAACTCTGGATGCGTACTTCATTGACCAGTACGAAGTAACCAACGCAGCCTATAAAAATTGTGTAGATGCTGGACAATGTATCCAACCTTATTACACAGAGACTTTTGGAAAACCTGAATTTGACGATTTCCCGGTTGTTAATGTGGATTGGAATATGTCAAGTACCTATTGCGCATGGCGCGGAGCTCGTCTGCCCTCAGAAGCCGAATGGGAGAAGGCTGCCCGCGGCACCGATGGACGCACTTATCCCTGGGGTGAAGGGATTGACTGCGATAAAGCCAATTACAACGATATGAAATGCGTGGGAAAAATCACCAAAGTTGGCAGCTACGAAAACGGTAAAAGCCCTTACGGCCTGTATGATATGGTCGGCAATGTTGATGAGTGGATAAACGATTGGTATGATGAAGACTATTACGAACAATCCCCTCTACACAATCCCTTGGGCCCAACTTCTGGAAAAAATCGATCAACGCGGGGTGGAGCATACTTTCTCAGTGGAGATCTTGTAACTACGTATTTGCGTAGTGACAACGATCCAAAGCATGCTGACCTAAATACCGGTTTTCGATGTGCGCGTTCAGCGAAATGACGATCTTAAATTGCCAACTGGGAGTAAAGGGGATTGCAGGGTGATGCCAAAAAAGTCACTCTGTTTCGCATCAAGTTCTTGTCAGGGTTGATGAGAACCCTCAATAGCCAATGTATAGGAATTGCCACCCCGGCGAGACTCCCCTCGACAGACTCGGGTAACGGAATGCTGGCAGCTTTCAACACAGTTAAAAAAAAGCACATCGGAAATGAATTGGCCAACAGTCTAATGAGTGAATTTCCATCGTTATACTAAATCTGAATATAGGAATGTCAAAGAATTGTGTAATGGCATTTTTGTCATTTTCAAAATCCCTGGAGAACGATTTATTTTCAACCGGCATACCATTTGGTACAACCAATACGCGTATCCTGATTTCACCGAAGGAACCGTTTTGAGTCACCAATTCCCGTGGAAGTTCATTCAGGCGGAACAGTATTTGACCATCAGCTGGTTTATCAAAAATTCATGGGTGGGAAAGTCAGAGAAAGCCGCCCATTCTTTTGGATGATCAAAGCCGGTCAAGTTGAAGCAACCATTCTTTGAAATACCTTCTATAATCAACACCGTCGAATTATCTGACCTGATCCTGTCAAATCTTTATGAGGTGACCTGTGGACAAGAAGAAACCTAAATCGGGGTATTTCAAGAATGGGCTGGCTTTCAACCGCTCGGGGAATGGTCCCCGTGACCTGATCGTTTTTCAAGGCTTGTTTTTTGAGAACAAACCCCAACCCATTCTCTTCTCCCGGGCTTATAAATTCTTATGGGAAAAATATACCGTCTATGAAGTGCTGCGCAAGCCAGGCTTGCCTGAAAAATACACTCTTGAAAACATGGCGGATGATTACGCCGAAATGATCCGCGCGGAATTTACCCCCCCGCTGGATATCATTGGTCTTTCTACTGGCGGGTCCATCGCGCAGATCTTTGCCGCCAAATATCCCGAACTCATCCGCCGGCTGGTCCTTCATTCCACTGCGTATCAGTTGAGTGAACCAGCACGCGAATTGCAAAAGCGCATCGCCCGCCAGGGTGGAGAACGCAACTGGATTGGCGCCTACAGTTGGATGCTGGAAGCTGTGCTGCCCCGGAAGCAGCCTCAACGCATTCTGATGCAGATCATCAATCCCTTGATAGCCTGGGTTATGGGACTGACCGGCGCCCCGCGCAGCGCGTCAGACCTGATCATTACGGTCGAAGCGGAAGACCGCTTCAATTTTAAGAATCGTCTTTCCGAGATCAAGGTGCCCACATTGCTGGCTGCCGGAATGAATGATCCTTTTTATACAGAGAAGTTGTTCCGCGATACCGCCGCGGGAATATACGGAGCGAAACTGGCGCTGTACCCTGATATGGCCCACCCGGCCATGGGGAAACAGTTTGAAGAGGATGTACTGCAGTTCCTGGCTTGAGTGGTAGCAGATCAGGCATCAGCCAGAACCGGCTATTTTTTTAATTGCTTTTTGACTTGTTTGATATACCGGCCGAAATCCTTATCTTTCCTGCGTTTTTCAAGATAGGTCATTTCGTGAAAAGAGGATTCACTGCCAAGTTTCATAAAGCTGTCATATCGCTCACGACTTAATCGTCCATCTTCCAATGCAGCCAGTAGAGCGCAGCCTTCTTCCCTGGTATGCGAGCAGTTGGTAAAGCGGCATTCCAGTGCCAGTTCGGCCGCCTCAGCAAAGCTTTGATCGATTCCTCCCGCCATCCCGATGGTTCCCAATTCGCGCATTCCGGGTGTATCGATCAACATCGCGCCATTGTCAAGCAACGTCAACTGGCGGCGGGATGTGGTATGCCGGCCTTTTCCGTCATAAGGGCGTACCTCGCGGGTATCGAAAACATCCTCCCCGAGCAAGTGGTTAAGTAACGTTGTCTTTCCCACCCCCGAGGAACCGAGAAGGCAGTAGGTTTTTCCTGCTTCAAGGTATTCATGGAGTTCATCCAAACCAGCTCCGGTCTTGTTACTGATAGGCAAGACGGGACATTGAATATTTGCCCTGTGGACAAGCTCGACCATTTGATTTATTTCATTGATATTTACAAGATCACTTTTGGTCAGCAAAATTACCGGTTTTACATGGCCGTCATTTACCATGACAAGGTATCGTTCGAAACGGTGTATGTTTAAATTGGCATCGCATGCTTGAACAATGAAGGCAGTATCAATATTGGCGGCAATTGCCTGGTAATCAACTGATCTTCCCGAAGATTTTCGGCGAAGAACCGTTTTTCTGGGGAACACATCACTAATGATGGCAAATGTGTCGTCGTCATAAGTTTGCGCGATGACCCAATCACCCACACAGGGCAAATCCATGCTGGAGTTGACATCGAAAAGTAAGTTGCCTGCCAGCTCTGCGCGCAGCTCATGATTTTCATTACGAATGAGGTAACTCTCACGGTTAACAGCCGTGATCCGGGCAGGAGACCCTGCCTTTTTATTCATTTCTTTTGCAAAATAATCCTGAAACCAGGTTGAGAACCCTAATTTTTCTAATTCCATTCAAAGAATTATACCTGTGGGCGAATTTGGGAAAAAAGTTCTTACAGTGTATGGAATCACTATACTGATTTTTGTATACTTAATGCGTAATAATAAACCCTTGGATATATTCCATTTTGTATAGGGGGACTAAATAAATCCCCTCTTGGCTTGCCCTGTTGCTAATTTTGTATTCAGTTTTTTCTATAGATTTATCCGCATCTCCTTTTGGAAAAGAGTATTTTGATTTCTATCTGATTCATTTCACAAAAAAGACAGGTTAATTAGCGGATATTTTTATGAACCAGGATTTGTCAACAACTAATGCAACGGATGGTTTTCAGCTTGAAATATCTTACGATTTGAAAGATAGACTCTGGGATGATTTTGTGTTGAAAACTCCCGGGGGAAATCAACGGCAAACCAGCCTCTGGGCTCAGGCTCAACACATACGTGGTTGGAATCCATTACGGATCATGCTGACAAGAGATGGCAAAATTCAGGCCGGGGCTCAGATTCTTTTCCGAAATATTCCGATTTTAGGCAGAATAGGATACCTGACCCGAGGACCGGTCTGTGATTTCTCAAACGTCAACCTTACAAAAGTATTATTCAAAGAGATTCAAAAAATTTGCCACAGGAATCGGATTTTTTATTTGGTTTTGACCTTGCCCGTTAAAGCGGAATCATTTGTTCCTCTTCTACCTGAATTCCAATTTCAAGTAACCAGGCGGGAATATGGGGAACCTGCCAGCGTTGTGATCGATCTGACACAGGACAAGGACAACATTTTAGCCCGAATGACAAAAGATAAGCGAAAGACTATCCACAGAGTGGAAAGAAGACAGAACCTAATTCTCCGGGAAGGAACAAAGGAAGACATTGAAAGTTTTTATCGTCTTCATAAAATGTCCAGTCAGCGAAACGGATTCCCCCCATTTACCGAAGAGTACTACCGCAATTTATGGGAGGTATTTGCGCCGGGAGGATTCGTTAAGTTGTTTTTGTCAGAATTGGATGGCATTCCGCAGAGCGGTATTATCTGTTTTGCTTTCAGAGACACAGTCACGGCCTATGTGATAGGCTGGTCAGGCGAGAATGCCAATCTATACCCCAATGATGCAGTCTATTGGGAGAGCATTTTGTGGTCAAAAGCGCATGGGTATCATTACTTCGATTTTGGCGGTATTCAAATTGATTCAGCCCGCGCGGCGGTTCAGCATTTATCCCTACCCGTAAGCCAGAGAGAATCAGCCAATCGATTTAAATTGGATTATGGAGGAACTGTCTTTTTTTATCCTGATGATTATGACAGCATGTCCATCCCATTTTTAAATAAGCTTTACAGGCATATCACTCCCTGGTTGGAATTAGTATCAGTGACTGCGAGAATCCCGAAATGGTTTCTAAAGAAACCAAAAGTAAGATGATCCTACTTCTTGATGTGAGTATTCTCCCCAAAAAGCATTGAAAAACTACTGTTTGATTCCACCATGCAAAAAAATGTTTCAGAAACCTTTTTTCTGATGTGGTATTTTGGGTTTTATCTGGTTTAATGTTAAAAACAGGATTGAATTCAATTATCAAACTCCTGCGGAAGAAAACAAATCCTATTTAACCAATGATCTTCCTCTGAAGCATACAAACGGATTTATATGCAGGTTAAACAAAATAGTAATAATCAAAGTAAAGATTTCACAGTCGAACTATCAACAGAGCTTGTGGATGAGGCGTGGGACAGCTTTGTTGAGAGCGCGTTGGGCGGCGAATACTACCAAACGGCCCGTTGGGCACGGGTGCAGGCGACCCGGGGGTGGAATTCTCTGCGGATTTATTTAAAAAGCGGAGATGATATTCAAGGCGGCGCTCAAATCTTATACCGCACATACCCCATCATCGGTTCAATGGGGTATATGTCGCGGGGACCGGTCTGTGATTGCTCCAATTCCGTGTTAACCAAAAGATTGATGGATGAAATCCAGAAGGTTCGAAGGCAAAAACATATGATTTACCTGGGGATTACACTTCCCATTAATGGCAGAGGTATCGCTCCTGTACTGACAAGTCTGGGATTCCAGAAGGCGAATCAGATTTATGGTGAATATGCCACGATTGCCATCGACCTGTCTCAGGAAATTGAGACCATCCTTGCCCGCATGAAAATAGACAAACGAAAAACAATCCACCGTGTGGAGCGGCGCAATGAACTGGTTATCAGGGAAGGCACACAGAAGGACATTCCTGTTTTTTATCAATTGCATTCATCCACCAGCCATCGCAATGGTTTTACTCCTCATTCTGAAGCTTTTTTCGAGAAACTTTGGGAGGAATTTGAACCCGGAGGAAACCTCAAATTATTTTTTTCTGAGTATCAGGGTGAGATCGTAAGCACCATATTGTGTATTATTTTCAACAACACAGTCATTGTGTATGTCTTAGGTTGGTCGGGTAAATATGGAAACCTGAATCCCAATGACGCGTTACTCTGGAATACCATTAAATGGGCAAAAGAGGCGGGATATCGATTTCTGGATTTTGCCGGTCTGGAAATAAGCTGTGCCAAAGCAGTTTCTCGAAACGAACCACTGTCGGATATTGACAAGCATTCCTATCACCTCTTTAAGTTGGGATATGGGGGAGATATCTTCTTCTATCCGGATAACTATGACAATATCAGCAATCCAATTCTTAACTGGGCTCACCATTCATTTCCCCCAATAATCCATTCAACTGATTGGAGCGCATGGATATCCCGTACGTATCATAAAACGACGGAACCCCGGAGATAAATACTGGCGGAACGTGATTCGAATGTCTGGTCTAAAACAGATATTTTCAATCTCAATAAATAATTGTTTTAATAGATACCTTTCCCTGGTCGTCTATTTCGGCACAGGGATGAAATTCAATATAATCTAGGGGAATATCAGGCATTGTTTCTGATCGTTCCACACCAAAAAAATTAACCGATAATCAGAATAGGTATTCAATGAAGAGACTTTATGAAGTAATGCTCGATCTTTTGAAACGGGGGGAGAGCTTCGGCGTGGCAACACTTATTGACAAGACTGGTTCCACGCCGCGAAGTGGCGGCGCGAAAATGCTGGTACGCGCGGATGGTTCGATAACGGGCAGTGTTGGCGGCGGCAGATTGGAAGCCGCCGCCATTGACCTAGCGAGAAAGGCGATTGATGAACGCAAGACATTCATCCAGACGTTTGACCTGACCAGCAAAGACGCGGCCGCGTCGGATATGATTTGCGGCGGACGGGGTGAAATGCTGGTTGATTTCATGGACGCGGCTGATCCCATCAACGTCGAAATCTACTCGGCGGCGCTCGAGATCATCACGCGGCATGAAAAAGGCTGGTTGGTGACCATTCTGGAGAATAAGGTGACTGGAACGGCTGTTGCAAAAAGGCAGCAATGCCTGGTCCGACCGGACAGAACCCTGGTTGGGCAGATGGATTGCGCGCCTGATCTACTGGAGAACCTGATCACTGGTCAGGCAAAAATCACCCCGCACTCAGAAGTGTTTGATAACCAGCGGTTTCTGGTGGAACCGCTGGCCGAAGGAGGGACTGTCTTTATTTTCGGAGCCGGGCATGTTTCCCAAAAAATCGCCCCTCTCAGCGAAGGTGTGGGATTCCAGACCATTGTGTTGGATGACCGCGCGGATTTTGCCAACCGGGAGCGATTCGCCGCGCCCATTGATTTACGGGTAATTAAAGATTTCACGAAGCTGCCCACATTGGAAATCGATGAAGATAGTTATCTGGTAATCGTCACCCGTGGGCACTTGTTTGACAGGGATGTTCTCGCGCAGGTGCTGCGCTCCGGCGCGGCATATATCGGCATGATCGGCAGCCGAACCAAACGTGATCTGATCTATAAAGAACTGATGAAACAGGGATATACAGCCGGGGAACTTTCGCGTGTTCATTGCCCCATTGGAATCGCAATTGGCGCCGAAACGCCGGAAGAACTGGGCATAAGCATTGTGGGTGAACTGATCAAGGAACGATCCGAGAAAATGAAACGGCAGAGAGAAAAAATCCTTCCCATTTTAACTAATCATTAATAAATCTTCACAGAAAAAACACAGACTCTTCGTAAAAAATTCACAAATCCTCTCTATTATTTCAATTAACCAGATCAAATAAACGTTCTGGAATCATTACAAATAGAGAAATGAGAGGATCATATGTTTAAAAGAATTGCTCAGTATACAATTTTAGGTTTCGTAGTTCTTGGCCTGATGGCTTTTTCACCGGCTCCAATAGGAACCATTTCTTCTACTGGCGCGGCTGATACCACTCGATCGTCTTTGGATTTTCAATCGGCAGTCGTATTGTCTGATGCAGAAATCGCAAGTTTGTTGCGGATGCGGGAAGAAGAAAAACTTGCCCACGATGTGTATATCACCTTATACGAAAAATGGAATCTGAACACATTTGAAAATATCGCGGCCAGCGAGCAAACTCATACAGACGCGGTCAAGAGCTTGTTGGATGCTTATGGTCTGACTGATCCGGCTGCCGGAAAAGCTGCCGGCGTCTTTACTGACCCTGAAATGCAGAAACTGTATGACAGCCTGATTCAACAGGGCGGCAAGTCGCTGAGTGATGCCATCAAAGTTGGAGGAGCTATTGAAGAGATTGATATCCTGGATCTGCGTAAAGCGGAATCATCCATAACCGCGGCCGATATCAAAACTGTGTATGCCAACCTTGAAAATGGTTCTGAAAACCACCTGAACGCGTTTGCCCGAACACTGGAAATGCAGACCGGTGAAACTTATCAGCCTCAATATATGACAAAGGAAGAGTTTCAATCAGCAATCGCGGGAGGAATGGGCAATGGAAGAAATGGCGCCGGCACAGAGAATGGAAACGCCGGCAATGGGATGGGGACAGGAACTGGTTCTGGAAATGGGAATGGCCGCCGCGGCGGGAGGTCATAACAACAACTGCCGTTTATAACAACAAGCCGGTGGAAAAATAAGTCACCGGCTTGTTATTTACATTTTTGCTTTGATCACATCCGCCAAACGTTCCATACCGATACGGATATTTTCAGGTGTTACACCGCCAAAACTGATCCGCATGCAATTATCATGGTTGTCTTTGTCCTGAACAAAAAACTCGCGTCCGGGCACATAAGCAACTTTCTGCGCGAGAGCGTCAGACAACAGGGAAGTGGTGTTCAAATGTTGCGGGAGTTCCGCCCAGGTGAACAGTCCACCATCTGGATAAACGGATTTGATTTCCGCGGGAAGCATGGTTTTGATGCAATCCATCATGACGTCACGGCGTTCGCGGTGAATGGCGCGAATCTTATTCAAATGCGGTTCGTACAACCCACGGTTAAAAAACTCAGCGCAGATCACCTGGGCTAACACACTGGCGTGTGAATTTGTCGCTGTTTTAATATCATATACACGGCAGATAATTTCTTTTTTCGCATAGATATAACCAAGCCGGCTGCCCGGCGAAAAGATCTTGGAGAAACTGTTGACGAAAATCGTATTACCGGTGAGGTCGAATGACTTGATCGGCGGTAAGACTTCACCGCTGTAGCGCAGCTCGCTGTAGGGGTCATCTTCCAGTATGACAATATCATATCGGCTGCCCAGATCAGCCAGCGCTTTTCGGCGTTCCAGCGAGGTGGTGCGGCCGCTCGGGTTCTGGAAGGTGGGAATCACGTAGACCATCTTTGGGGAGTATTGTTTGATTTTGGTTTCCACATCCTCGATTACCAGGCCATCGTTATCCGTTTCACAGGCGATGCAGCGCGCTTCAAATAGCTGAAATATCTGCACAGCCTGCACAAAAGTGGGCGCTTCCACCAGCACCACATCACCCGGTTCGAGATAAAGCTGGCTGACCAGATTCATGCTCTCGATGCCGCCGGAAACAATAAGAAGATTTTCCAGCCCGGCATTCAGCCCTTTGGGCGCCAGAAGCCGATCAATGACCGCCTGGCGCAGGTCCGCCACACCCATGGGATTGCCGTATTGCAGCGCCTGGATGCCGCGTTTTTCACGGGTAAGCACCTCTTCGGCAATATCATGGATGGTCTCCACCGGCAGAGCTTCCCGCGCCGGAGCGCCGCCGCCAAAGGAAATGGTTTGCGGGTCCGTCATCGATTCGAACAACTGGCGGATGACATCGGCGGATGCTTGCATATTGGCAATGCGTTTCGCGAATCTAGACATGGTTCCGACTCCTGCTGCCTGTAGGTTTGGGATTATGGTTTGAAACCGGCTTGCATCTCAGAAAACAATTTTTCAAAATCCTGAAGATTGTCAGAGATTTTATATTTATGTTCCACGGCAGGAAATGAACCATCTTTTACTTCGCGGATGTAATCCACGAAACCCTGCGTGGCGATTCCAGCAATATCGGCATACTTTTTGGCAAATTTTGGCGTGAACGCGGTGAACATGCCCAACGCGTCAGCCATCACCAATACCTGGCCATCGTTATCGCTTCCCGCGCCGATGCCGTATACCGGCACCGGCAGAATCCTGTGAACAAATCCGCAGACCTCTTCCGGCACTCCTTCCAGTAATACCGTTCGCGCGCCGGCTTTATACACGGCGATGGCGTCTTCAATCACCGCGCGGGCGCTGTCGGTGGTCCGTCCCTGCACTTTAAATCCGCCAAGGGATGCCGAACTCTGCGGGGTTAACCCGACATGACCGAAAACCACAATCCCGGCGCGGGCAATAGCCTTGATCTGTTCCTGAACAGCCACTCCCCCCTCCAGTTTGATGGCATCCACACCGCCTTCTTTCATGAAACGAACCGCGTTGGCCACGGCGTCTTCCACACTTGTGTGGTACGACCCAAACGGCATATCGCCGATGATATAGGTGTTCGGAGCGCCGCGACGGACTGCCTGACAATGGTTAATGGACATGTCCATGGTAACCGGCACGGTGCCCTCGTATCCGTAGACCACCATCCCCATGGAATCACCCACCAGGATCATATCCATACCGGCTTTTTCCGCGTAGGATGCGAAACAGGTGTCATAAGCGGTCATCCAGGCTGCCTTTTCCCCTTTTTCCTTCATTTCATACAGGTCGAGGATGGTTTTCTTTCTGGGCATTGGTTAGTCCTCCCGATAATTCTGATACAGTTACATTTAGAATTGTACTTGAAAGACAGAATGTAATCCTGGATACTCAGGAAGACTTTTTTCCCAGATGAGTCTTTAAATAATTATTCATTTGGATACACGGATTTTGACGGCGTAACTGACCTGGAAGCCAAAGCTTAATATTGTCCAACATCTGCGCTTCCAAACATTCCTGATCTGGTGTTGACCATAACGTCAAAAGGGTTCTATTTTATGAACCAACTAGGGGAGACCAGTACCTATTGGAATTTACCAGACGGTGAAAGATTATTTCACCTTCAGCGGCCGGACAGATTATGGCCTACTGGTTATGATAAGGGCAGAGTGGGAGTATCAAACCACCTGAGGGCGGGAAACTCAATTTATCGCTTAATGCGCGATATCCATGTGAAGCATTGAGAGTGGCGACAGGGTAGAATTAGCCCGCTCATGGATATCTCACACATAACGTTGGAGGGACGTTAATGGAGACACAGGAAATACTTTTGATGGAAAACGCGGCCATGGAACGCTGGCGGCATGGAGACCCGATGGGTTGGGCCGAGATCAGCGCGGAGGATATCACCTATGTTGAACCAAACCTGATCCGGCCGCTCTCCGGTATTGATGAATATGCAAAATACCTGGAAAACATTAAAGGTGAAATCCATTATCAGGTTTCAGAGTTTATTGATCCACGGGTCGTATATTATGGGAACAGCGCTGTCCTCAGTTACAACTATCGGTCAAAAGTGTTAACACCGAATGGCCGTGAGGTTAGCCAAATGCTCTGGAATTCCACCGAAGTTTATTTCAAGCGTAAAGACCGCTGGCAGATCGCGCATACCCACTGGTCGTTTGTTAATCACGGATTGCCGAAAGAACTGGAAATCTCGCTGCCGGTTGAATTAACTCCAGTTTCTTATGAGGGTTTGCTGGGAGAACTGATGGCATTAGAATCGGCTGCCATGCAGCGCTGGCGCAAAGGAGATCCGTGGGGATTCGTTGAACTGTACGCGCCTGAGATCACCTACATGGATTCAGGTACACCCGCGCGGATCAACGGCATTGATGCTATGAAAGCGGAATATAAAAAACGCGAGGGAAAAATCTTCTATGATGTCCAGGAGTTTATTCAACCAACGGTTCGGGTTTTGGATGACACTGCCGTGCTTACCTATCGCTTCTTCTCCACCCGGCTCAATCCGGATGGTTCCATTCTTACACGCATGCCTTGGAATTGTACGGAAGTCTATGTCCGCACAGCCGGGAAGTGGCGCATCGTTCACAACCACTGGTCGTTGATCAAAGGAGAACCACTCCAGGATGCGATCTCAGGTGGTCTCTAATAAAAGGCAGATAATGTGATCTCTGATTATTTCGCACGGGACTATACAGGCGGCGCTTTTGTGCTCTTCGGCAGAGATCATCTGGCAGTTCTCGCGCTTGTGGCTGTTGTCTGCGTGTTAATTTATTTGTTACGGGAAAAGTGGTCAACCCGCGGTAAATTGATCACCCGCTGGATCCTGTTTGGATTGATCTACATGTGCGAGGGTTCGTGGCAGCTTTGGATGTGGGCTATTGGAAGTTGGACCATTCAGGGGATGCTGCCATTGTGGTTGTGCAGTGTTACGTCGTGGAGCATGCCTCTCCTGTTAATATTCCGCAGCCAGAAATACTATAACTGGGCGTATTTTATGGGGATCATCGGGGCGGCCATGGCGCTTTTGACGCCAGACCTGATGCAGTACGGTTTTCCACATTACCGGTTCATCGAGTTTTTCACTCTGCATGGATTATTAATCGTCGCCATACTTTATATGACTTTCGTGGAAGGATTCCGACCAGCCTGGAGGTCGTTGCCTTTCACGATCGGAGTGACTAATATTTTCTGGCTCTTCTGTGCCATTATCAACCGTCTGATCGGCAGTAATTACCTGTACACACAGGGCAAGCTGCCCACTCCCAGTCTGTTGGATTACCTGGGCCCGCATCCGTGGTATCTGCTATCCATGGAAATGATCGGCATTCTTCTCTGCCTTTTGTTGTATCTTCCTTTTGGTTTATTGAATCGCCGAAAAGGAAATTAATCATCCAGTACAATTTGAGCGGTGTTATGTATCTCATTTATAAATAGAGGTCCCAATCCTTATGAGTGCTCTCGATATAATCCGGCAAAAAACAATAACCTGCAAAGCGATATTATTTGATCTGGATGGGGTACTCATCGACTCTACGGGGAATATTATGCGCCACTGGCAGGTATGGGCAGACCGGCACGGCATTGACATGAACGCGATCAACCGGGTGGCGCATGGCCTTCAGACCATTGAGACCATGAGACGGGTGGCGCCGCACTTGAACGTTGAGGAAGAAGCCCGGGAATTCGCCGCCCATGAATTTGAAGATACCGATGGCATTGTAGCTATTGAGGGCGCGCATGAACTCCTATCAGGTCTGCCGCCGGAATACTGGACGATCGTCACATCGGGATGTCTGAAACTGGTGGAAGCCCGTATGGGAAAAACCGGCCTGCCCCAACCAGACAGGATGGTCTGCGCCGATGACGTGAAACGGGGAAAGCCAGCGCCGGATGCCTATTTGCTGGGAGCCCAACGCCTGGGGATTGAACCGGTTCATTGTGTGGTCATCGAAGACGCGCCCGCGGGAATTGAAGCTGGAAAGAAAGCTGGTATGCGTGTTATTGGTATTGCATCAACTCACCAGAAGGTCCAACTTGTGGAAGCTGGCGCCGATTTTGTGGTGCAAAAATTGACTGACATTTCCACTACTTTGTCGCCAAATAATGACGGGCTGATAATTCACCTGAAGCCATAGCCATTGGTGGGTTGGCGCTGAATCACTGGATACGGCTGAGATCCATAATCTCTTCCGTGCCTTCCTTACTCAACTGCATACCATCTTTGAATTCATAATAGGCTAAAATCCATACATCCTTGTGTCCGTCTTTAAAAGTGAAGGTTACCCGGTTACCGTCCATGCTGTAAGCATAGCTGTTGCTGTAATTATCAAATGTAAGGATTTTAACAATTCCATTGGACAGGAATTCCATCGTGTTACCCGCATCCTGGAAGGGGCGGCCTTTGGCCGGGAAACCAACCACCCGGGTGACAGACCATTTGCCGAAGATCTGTTTATCCAGTTTTGGTTGGTTGGCTGAGGCCGGTGAGGGATTGACTTTCGCGATGGTTTGGGATGGAACAGGCTTACCAGCTACCGCCTGGGGAGCCTTTACTGTGGAAGAAGCGGAAGCGCGGGGATTAATAATGGCGATGAACAAAACAACAAGGATTATGCCGAGTACCAGGGCACTGATAAGCAACGGCAGCCGGAATTTCTCAAAGAACGCCGAAAAATTCAGACGAGAGTTTTTCTGAGTGGTTTTATCGGAATTAGCTTTCACCATTTTCCCCGATTCGGGGATTATGGCAGGAGTCATAACAGGAGACGGAATTGCGGGTTGAGATATTGATTCAACTGCGGTAGGTTTGGGTTGCGATGTTCTTTCCATAGACTCAGCTGTTGATTGAATAGTACCTGAATTGTTCTCCTGGAAGTATTTAACCAGCTCTTCGCCGTTCCAGGGCCGCTTGGATGTATCTTCCGAAAGGCAGCGCTCGACCAGCGCAGCAAGCCAGGCAGGTGTATCCGGGCGCAACTCAGTCACTCGCGTACCAGGCCTGAGATTCTTGTATAACCGCCCGGTAAGCATTTCAAAAAGGATCAAACCAACAGAGTAGATGTCAGATGCTGTGGTCAGGTATTGACGGTTGCCTTCCTGTTCAGGGCTCATGTAAGCCGGAGTTCCCGGGTGTGTGTTGGGCAAACGTTGTTGACTGCCCTGCGAACTCTGACTTTTGGAATCTTTTATCTGAGCTAATCCAAGATCGGCGATTTTGGCCCGGCCATTCTCATCGAAGAGGATATTGGATGGTTTTAAGTCACGATGCACAATATCCATGGCATGGATCGCGGCCAATCCTCCTGATATCTGAGCGGCAATTTCGACTACGCGTGATATTGGAATACCAGGGATGATAGAAGACCCATTGTTTTTGTTCTTTTCAGCCATCAGAGTTTGCAGTGAACCACCAGCGGCATACTCCATGGCGATGGACATCAATTCATCTGACTCATCAAAGTCAAAGACCCGAATGAGGGCTGGGTTATCAAGGCGCGCGCCAATCTGGGCTTCCTGCTGGAATCGACTGCGGATCTCCCGGTAATTGGGATCGTTCTTCATGGCCGCATCGTGGTGGATTAGTTTTATAACCCGTGGAAGATTTAATTTGGTATGGGTTACCAGGTAAACTTCGCCGAATGTGCCTTCCCCAATGAGGCGTTCGATGCGGTATTTGTCAAAAATGATTTCCCCGTACTTGTATGGCATGATTTTTCTTCACTTTCAATTTTAAAGAATTGAATTCTAATAATTATATCAATCTCCTAACCTGCAACAAACAAAAAGAGGAAATGAAATCATCAAAATATTAATCAATTTCATACAAAAACTTTATTTATTTTTACTTTGGCTAAATCAAAAATTTGATTTATCCAAAAATTTGCCTGGATTTCTATTTGGGTAATGGTTTATGGCTCAGAAAATTTCACTCATTCATTGAGAACCAAAACAAATTACTGATGATTGAAGTGTGTCAGGGTGACAGTTGACTATTCCTGCCCGTTCTTAATCTACTATAATTATTCTTGGACAACTATTCAGATTTGCCGAACAGGAGAATTCGACCATGCGGGAGCTGAAAGCACCGGAAGATATTGTGGTAGAAGGACGAACACTGCGTGAAATTTTGGATACTTCCAGCCCTGAAAAGCCAGCCGTACTGAAAAGCGCAGACCTGGCCGGAGTAAATCTTCAAAACGCGAACCTGGTGGATGCCAACATGTGGGGAGTCAAAATGGTGCATGCCATGTTGAAAAATGCCAACATGCAAGGTGCCTATTTAATGCGTGCCAACCTGATAGGCACAGATTTCAGCGGCGCGATCCTGACTGATGCGAACTTCATGGACGCGAGCTTGATTGGCGCAAACTTTGAAGGCGCCAATTTGATGAATGCCAATCTGATTGGCGCTGATCTGACGGTTGTCAATTTTAGCGGAGCCAATTTGCGCGGCGCCATTCTGAAGGATGCCGTTCTGAAAGGTGCCAATTTCACCAACGCGGACCTGAATGGCGCCGACCTTGCCAACGCGGACATGAAGGGTGTCATCCTCAGGGGCGCCAAGATGAAAGATACCAACCTCAACAATGCTTCCATTGAAGAGGTGGATGAAGATGAAGTAAAGGCCAAAGCCAAACGCACCTCTATTCTGGATCGTTTCTTTGGCACCGGCCGCTGATCCGGCTTCAAATACCCGAATAGAAGGCAGAGCCATCGTACTATCAGGGGGATGGATATAATCCTTTTTCATGTGTATTCGGGTATTGATAAGGAAATCGGTGGCAAACTACTATCGGAGGATCGATCTATCATACGAAGATCGTATTGCTGCTCGTTGCCAAGGGCCGATAGTCTGGCCAACCCCGCCAGCCCCGCCAGCCCCCTTCAGTTTTAAGAGATAGATGGAACAGTTATGGCAGGCTCAGCCCGGGGGAGAAAGGCTGAATGGTTCAAGAATACAGTGGTCAATCCAGGGGGCATATGCGGATGGGGCAGTTGGAATTCAACGCGATCGCAGAACCCGCCACTGACACAGGCCGGGTGGCTGATTTCATTAATCTGCGGGTGAAGCAGCATCCTGTGATGCTTTGGTTCATCATGTTCATCGCCGTTGGTCTGCTTTTCAATTTCACCCGGGTGCAACTGGAACGGTATCGCGCGAACCGGGTAATGGTCATTCTGCAACCCGTTGAAAAAACGAATAACAAACAGGCTCGATTTTTTTCGAGCCTGTTTAAAATAAATTCATTTGTCTATGAAAGAATACGCTTTTTATTGTAGGAAATCCCTGACAATTTCCCCGAACTCTTCCGGTTGCTGCTGAAACGCGAAGTGGCTGGCTTTCTGGATGACCTTAAACTGGGAGTTAGGGAATGTGTCACTGTATAGCCGGCTGGCTGCTTCACTTTGCAGGTCATCCACGCCATGGATCACCAGAACAGGCGCGGTAACGCTGCGCATCAATTCGCGGTAATCATGCCGCTGCCCCATGCTGATGTACATGCCCCAGCTCATCCAACCCCCCGGTTCACCCTGTTTGATCGCCTGCTCCTCGGGAATCTTGACGACAGACATGTAATACTCGCCAAAGCGGGCATCCAGAGCGATCAGGTCGTTTTCCGAGCGGGTGAACAGTTTGTTGAAATCCATGTAATCCTTCAAGAAGGCGCTGTATTCAGCCTGTTTGTCTTCTGGCAGCTTTAAACCAACGCTGGTGAACAGGTCGCTATCGGCATCCGGCTGCGGCATAACCAGCATATTGGCCGGAGAGACCAGGATCAATTTCTCCACCCGATCCGGAAATTCAGCCGCGTACAGCGACGCCAGGAAACCACCCCAGGAGTGCCCGATGAGGATTAATTTCTCCTCACCAAGGATTTGACGAATGCGTTCAATATCAGCGATTTGCGCGCCCAACCCGAGCGTTTTGTCCAACAACGTCATGTTCTCATATATGTTTCGCGAGGTAAAGCGATCAAAAGGCCGGGTTGATTTCCCACAACCGCGCTGATCATAATACTGGAAGGTGTACTCCCCGGTCAGGGATGACAATCCGGCCATCGGTTCACGGAAGGGCATACCAGGGCCACCGTGAACAATCAGAACATTTCTGCCGCTGCCTTCTTTGAAATGATAGAGTTGGATGTCATTTTCCACCTGCCAGTATTCATTACTTCCAGATTGTGCCGGTGGAGTGAGCGGCGCGCGTAAATTTTGGCCGGCGCGCACCATCCCCGGCTTATACAGCGGCTGCTGGGTCATCCACCAGAAGAAACCGCCTCCGGCTATTGCCATCAGGACAATCCCCAGGATCATAATTACTACGGGCTTTCGTTTCATTTCACGTCTCCATCCTTATTATTTTTGTATTTTTCTGCCGTTATCTCAGCCCACTCGCAGACCAATTGACGCACTTCTGGCGGTTCCAGCACCCTGACCCCCGGACCGTAACTCAACGCGTTGCTGGCAGCCGAGTTGAAATCCGGCGCGGAGAATGAGACCAGAACAGAACCATCCGATTGCTCATCGCAGGTATCCCAGTACCCCCGGGCATATTGTGCCAGTGACGCGTTTTGAGCATTGAAAAGCATTTTTACTTTAACCATGGGAACATCCTGAAAATCCTGCGCGATGTAGGCCTGCAGGTCAAATTCAGGCGGTCTGTTGAAGCTAACGTCCGTGCAGGAAATCTCCATGATCCTGTCAACGCGAAAAGTGCGCAATCCTTCACGGAGGTGGCAGTACCCCACGGCGTACCACCATCCGGAACGATGGAAAAGGCCGTAGATATCGACATTCCGTGTTTCACCCGCAGGATTATGGCCGCTCAGATAAAGCATGGAAACCTGTCTGCCTGTTCTCATGGATTGCCGCAGGACTTCCAGGCGGGGGATCAGCACATCCTTTCCGGCGCGGTTTAACCCGACAGCGCGAATGGATTTCAGCGCCCAGGCTGTCTCGTGGCGCTGTTCAGCCGGTAGAACATTCTCCAATTTAACTCGCGCTCCCTGCGCGGCTTCAGCGTACAGACTGCCCCACATATCGCTGACCAGCCCAGTCCCCAGTGAGAGGACGACTGCTTCTTCCGGAGTGAATATGAGGGGCGGCAATTTATAACCGGTGACCAGCGAGAACCCCCCGTATGGACCGCGTTCCGCGTAGACCGGCACTCCCATATCATCCAACATCCCGAAATAGCGGTGCAGGGTGCGAACAGATACCCCGAGCTGGCTCGCCAGATCGGCGGCTTTTTGCCCCGGGCGGCGTTCAAGCATCAATATAAGAGTGATCAGACGGGTGGCGGTATTAGGCATGGGTACCTTCTGGAAAAAGAATAGAATATATATATGTCATTTTATGACATATATATGAACGTGAATGTCACAGATTTCATTTCACAAACAGGTTCTTAAACAGATCAGATTGGGATGCGGGAAATTACTTTTGATCGATCCACAGAGTCTGGTAGGGCGACAATTGGTACCCCGCGGCGCTTTGGGTTTCTGCCGTGATATTCTGCAGGCAGAGGTTGGAATGGCGACCATCCGGCGAGGTTCGAAGTAACGCGAAGATCGATCTCCCGTAATCCAGTACCCGTTGACCGCCATTCGGGTGGAATGCCGAAGAGGCGGCCCGCCTGAGAAGTAGTTCGCGGTAACGGGAAAAGACCTTCGCGCGCAATGAGGCCGCGTCATTTAATTCCGCCATCAGGGAAAGCAGTTCCAGCTTCTGGCGGTTTATGCTGCGATTCTGCCCGGATTGCTTTACCCCTTCCGGCCAGCCGCGGGATCCGAACAGGCTGTGAAAATAGATCCCCGGCAAACCCCGCATAGCCAGCAAAATAGCCTGTGAAGCCATGAAACGATCGACCTGAAGATTGACCGGTTCATCACTTGAAGGGTCGGATAACGCGTCAAAATAGTTGATATTCATTTCATACGGGCTTTTTGTGCCGTCTGGATTGTTTTTGTACGAAATCAATCCCCCATTTTTCAGGGCGCGATGCACCAGAGCGTCAATTTCCTGTTGTGTGAGAATTCCCCGAACCGGATTGAGCCCGATACCGTCATGTGACGCGAGAAAGTTGAAGAATGTCACACTGTTTGACGGCAGATCAAGTCCGGCTGCCCAATTCGAAAGCTTTGATGAATCTTCGGTTTGCAAGGTATGCAGAACCAGCGGTGGTAAGGCAAAGTTGTATACCAGCGAGGCCTCATTTTCTCCGTTTCCAAAATAGGAGATATTTTCAGCATGGGGCACATTCGTTTCAGTAATGATGCGCACAAAAGGGGCTACATCATTCAGAACGACGCGGAACAGTTGGATAACGCCATGCGTCTGTGGAAGATGCAGGCAGGTGGTGCCGATCTCTTTCCACAGGTAGGCTATGGCATCCAGGCGGATGAATTGTGCTCCATGGCAGGCATATTCCAACAAAACATCAATGATTTCGAGGAGAACTTCAGGATTGTGATAATCCAGATCAACCTGATCAGCGCTGAACGTTGTCCATACCCGGCGCAAACCCGCGCTGGTCTGAAATTCGGTCACTAATGGCAGCGTGCGAGGCCTCACAACCGCCGAAAGATCTGGATCACCCTGAACTGTCAAGAAGTAGTCGCGATATGGGGGAGCATCCTTTAAAAAACTTTTGAACCAATCACTCCGCGAGGACATGTGGTTGATCACACCATCAAACATCAACCGGAAGGATTGCGCCAGATGTTCCACATCGCACCAATCTCCCAATACTGGATCGACGCTGCGGTAATCCATAACCGCAAAACCATCATCGGAAGACCACGGAAAAAACGGAAGTATATGAATACTACTGATGAGTTTGCGAATATTTGAATTACAAAACTGTTCCAATGTTTTTAGATGAGACTGACCGGGCAGTTGAATTTGGTCGCCATAGGTGATCAACATGGCATCGCGTTCTGTCAATTCCGTAACCTGTGGCACGGGGATCCGTCCACGGTGGCGCTCGATCAATTCGACAAGACGAGGCGCAACGCTGGCTGCCTTTTCGCTTCCGTACAGGCAGTTCAATAAACATAGGATATCAGCCTGCTTCATACAAAACATTGTATAGCAGGCTGTAAATACTTGCCCAGTTTTTGCCTACGGAATAACCGGCATTCGCTCTGTCAATTACACAGCCATCGCGAGAACAGGTTCATTTTCAGTGTGATTAAACCTGCAACCCAATCGTTCCTTGATAGCGTTCATCAGAATTTGATCCACTTCAATCATTCCTGTGGTGGGTTTGCCGATTCTGGACACCTTGTTATAGGCATTAATGCTCTCTGTAACGATCTTCAATGAAAGATCTGTATCAATTTTGTCCGTATTGATGACCAGGTCAAAGGGGTGGGCTGAATCCCATGGAATCTGGTAATAATTCTGTACGAATTCCGAGCGGATGCGGTCATTGTCTTCACAGATGGTGACTGCTTCGATATGGGTCAGGTTATCCGTGCGCATCAGACGCTTCACTCTGGATTGAAACGGCGCCTGGAAGCGGATGTGGAATACATCTGCGTAACCGGCCAGGGCTGAAAAACCGCTTCGTCCGAGGATCACAACATTGCCGTGAACGGCCAGCGCTTCCATGACCCGGTTGAGCATTTCCACAATGGATTCGCGTCGTTTGCCGCGTTGCGCGTCGAATTTTTCCCAGAATCCAAGCAGTGTTTCGTATTCTCTTTCAAATTCAACAAATCCGTATTGCTCCAGTAGAGCCCCGATGAAGTCCTTGTCAACAAAATGATAGCCCAGAGAATCTGCTATCTTCCGGGCTAACAAA
>CAYNJT010000029.1:0-1625 GCA_964397625.1 uncultured Leptolinea sp.
CCCTCGACAGGCTCGGGCAGCAGTCCCTCCGGTGGCTGAGCTTGTCGAAGCCACGGTCTGGACAGCCTTCGACAAGCCCGGGCAGCGGGCTCTCCTTATATACATCTGAATCGCCACTTGCATTCATGCTATAATTTCAATACTCAATGTTTGAGTATTTATAGTATGAATAATCTTTCCCCAAGGAGATTCCTTATGCGCTTAAAATTATTCTCTGCTGTCCTATTGATCATGGTATTGACGGTCAGCGCGTTTGCCCCGCTGGCACCCGCCCATGCCGGCATCACTGTGACAGACGCCCTGGGGCGCCAGGTCACCCTGCCCGGAACACCACAGCGTATTGTGCTGGCTGGAAAAGCCGTGATCATGGTCGCCGATACCATCTACACCTTCCCGGAAGCCGGAAAGAGTATCGTCGCGCTGGGGTCCACCGTGCAGGGCGTGGGAAATTTCATCCCCATGATCGATCCAACCTTCAAGGCCAAGAAACAATTGGAAACCAACGTCGGCGCGGAACAGATCGCCGCGGAAAAACCGGATTGCGTGATCTTGAAAAGCAGCACCAAGACCACCCTGGGCGACCCGCTGGAAGCCATCGGTATCCCCGTGGTGTATGTGGATTTCGAAACGCCCGAACAGTACGAGCGCGACATGAAGGTGCTGGGGCAGATCTTCCAGAACCCCGCGCGCGCTGATAATGTGATGACGTATTTCAAGAGCAAGCTGGATACGGTTAACCAAGCCGTCTCCGCGTTGAAAGACGAGCAGAAACCCAAAACCCTCGTCCTGTACTATTCCGACAAAGACGGCGCGGTGGCTTTTAACGTGCCTCCCCTGAGCTGGATGCAGACCATCCTGGTCAAGAATGCCGGCGGTACCCCCGTGTGGGAAGACGCCAACCCGTCCAAAGGCTGGACAAAGGTCAGTTTTGAACAGGTGGCTGTTTGGAATCCGGATTTTATTTTTGTGGTCGCTTATGCGAAGCCAGCCGTCGAAGCCGTGGAAATCTTGAAAGCCGATACCCAGTGGAAGGAACTGAAGGCTGTCAAGAACGGCAAGCTATATGCTTTTGCTACTGACGTATATTCCTGGGACCAACCGGATACCCGCTGGGCGCTCGGCCTGCAGTGGCTGGCCGCCACCCTGCACCCCGACCTGTTCAAAGACTGGGACGTGACCACAGCGGCCAAGGAATTCTATAATGAACTGTACGCCATGGACGACGCTTCGTTTGAGAAGAACATCGTCCCGCTGTTGAAAGAGGAAGTGAAGTAAGGTTCAGGCAATTGAGCCTGACTGGCCGCGGGCAGAAATCAAGGCTGCCCGCGGCCTGATTAATTTAATAGAGGATATTCGATGGAAGTGTAGCTGTATAAACAGGTATTGGTGGGATAAACGCACTACATTTTAAAATGAATTGAATTAACTGAGCAGGATATGTGATTGTGGGATCAGCCCATCCTACAAGACTCTGTTAACGGTCATACTTGCCCCCCCTTGCGAACAGCGCTTTTCCCGTCCGGAAGGGGGGGATTCATTCGATCAGGGAAATTTTTGCCAATTATTACCATCGATCAACACACCGATGGAAACGCAGCGATTCCGTCAGGTCTTTGCCCTCGACA
>CAYNJT010000029.1:1725-26722 GCA_964397625.1 uncultured Leptolinea sp.
ACCGCCGAACCGCAATTGCCCGAGTTCCGCGACCCCTTCCTCATCCAGCTTGCCTGGGCAGACCGCCTGCACGGCGATGAGCTTGACGCCCTCCTGGCGAGGTACGCGGAGGAGATCGATGCGCAGATCAAGATGCGCGAAAACAAGCTAAAACAGCCGCCGGCGCAGAAACCGCGCACGGCGCGCGAGCAACTGCTATGGGCGCGCATCGCCAGCCATGACCTGGCGCGCTATGAACGCGAGCTGGAATGGGTCAACTGGTTAAGGGAAGAATTGAAAGACTATTAACGGCGGTGAAATTGCCGCCGCGGGAGTAAAGCATGACCACCACAATCGAATATATCAAACAACTCCGCGAGATCACCGGCGCGGGGGTGCTCGAGTGCCGTAACGCGCTGGAGAGCAACAACTACAACTACGACCTTGCTCTGATAGAGCTGAAAGAACTGGCCGCGAAAAAAGCTGCCCGCAAAGCGGACCGTGAAGCTCTGCAAGGCATGATCGAAGTCTATTCACACAACGGCGGGCGCGTCGGCGTGATCGTTGAAGTAAACTGCGAAACGGATTTCACCGCTCGCTCCGTCCGTTTCCGCGAGTTCGCCCATGAGCTGGCGCTGCACATCGCCGCCGAATCGCCGCGCTGGGTGGTCGAAAGCGATGTGCCGGCCGCGGTTCTTGAGGAAGAGCGCGCCAAGGTCGCCTTACGGGTGAAAGCCGAAGGCAAACCTGAGGCGCTCATCCCTCGCATCTCCGAGGGGTACATACAGAAATTTTTTGACCGGAACGTGTTGCTCAGGCAGGCATCTTTCCGCGACGAGAAGGAAACTGTGGCGCAACTTTTGTCACAAACAGCCAGCGCGGTTGGCGAGAACATCCTCATCCGCCGCTTTGTTCGCTGGGAACTGGCCGAAACACGCAATGAACAAGTTGAAGGTGAATGAATCTTAAATAAAGAATAAAAGAGAGGCTGTCCCAAAAACAAGGGGCAGCCTCCTGACCTTCCATCCGATATCAATAACTATGTCAGAATATACTGGCCGGTATACAACTGATAATATCGCCCTTTCTCTTCCAGCAGGCTGTCGTGGTCGCCGCGTTCGATGATCTCGCCATTTTCCAGCACAATAATGGCGTTGGAGTTGCGCACTGTCGAAAGCCGGTGGGCAATAACAAATACCGTGCGGTCTTTCATAAGCGCGTCCATCCCTTTTTCGATCAAGCGCTCTGTGCGGGTATCAATGGAACTGGTGGCCTCATCCAGGATCATTACCGGCGGGTCGGCTACCGCCGCGCGGGCAATGGCCAGAAGCTGCCGCTGCCCCTGCGAAAGGTTGGCACCATCGCCGGTCAGGTAAGTGTTATACCCTTCCGGCAGGTGTTTGATAAACGAGTGCGCGCTGGTCAATTTCGCCGCCTGTATGCATTCCTCGTCCGTGGCGTCCAATCGGCCATAACGGATGTTATCCATCACCGTGCCGCTAAACAGGTGTGTATCCTGCAATACCATGCCCAGTGACGCTCGCAGATCATCTTTATGAATCTGTTTAACATCAATGCCATCATAAGTGATCTGTCCCTCGTCAATATCATAAAAACGGTTGATCAGGTTGGTGATGGTAGTTTTTCCCGCGCCGGTCGACCCCACGAAAGCAATCTTCTGGCCGGGTTTGGCGTACAAAGACACATCCTTCAACACCTGTTTCCCGGGTACGTAGCTGAAGTCCACATCGTGAAAACGCACGTCGCCCTTTAATTCCACATACTCCGGTTGGCCGTTGGATGCCGGCAGCTTCCAGCTCCAATGGGTGGGATGCGCTCCATTGTCCGTGGGAACCAATGTGCCATCCGCCTGTTTGATCATCCCTACCAGGGTAACGCGGCCTTCATCCACTTCCGGCTGTTGGTCCATCACGTCAAACACGCGTTCGGCACCGGCCAGGCCGGATAGGATGGTGTTGAGCTGGTTGGTCATCATCTGAATGGGCATGCCCACCTGGCGTGAATATTGAAGAAAAGCCGCCAATGAACCAACATCAAAACGGCCCATCACCGTTAACATACCACCAAACAGGGCGACCGCCGCATACGCGATATTGTTCAGGTTGCCCACAATGGGCATAACAACACCGGCGTAGAAGTTGGCGTTGGTAGCCGCTTTGCGGTATTCCTCATTCCGCTTACGAAATTCGGTAATGGCTTCTTTCTCGTAGGTAAACACCTTGACCACTTTAAGCCCATCCACCATTTCTTCAATATAACTGTTCAACGACCCCAGGTTTTTTTGCTGCGCGGCAAAATTTTTGCTGCTGCGCCTGGCCAGATTCTGGGTGATGTAAATGATCACCGCTATAAGGACAGTCGTGACAAGGAAGAGAGTCGGGCTGAGGATGATCATCATGATCACTGAGCCAATGAACGTAACCAGACTTGAGATAAGTTGAATCACGCTCTGTTCCAGGGTCATCTGGATATTGTCTATGTCATTGGTGAAACGGCTCATCAATTCGCCATGCGGTTTATTATCAAAGTAACGCAGCGGCAGGCTCTGCAATTTTGTGAACAATTCACGCCGCAGCGTGTTGACCGTGCGCTGGGCGATCTGCATCATAATGCGGCTCTGGAAATACGCGGCCACAACAGATACACCGTAAATCAACCCAAGCAAGACCAGCGCGGACGCCAGGCCATTCAGGTCACCAGGCAGGATGTAGTTATTGATGATCGGCTTCAAGAAATAATTCCCGGCCAGCATGCCGGCAGAACTGATCATCATCAAGAAAAAGACAAGTATTAACGACCATAGACGGCCTTTCAGGTAACCAAGCAGACGACGGATTGTTTTACCGGCATTCTTTGGTTTTTCAAAGGCACGCATTGGTCCGCCCGGGCCGCGCGGGCCGGGCATTTGCGAGCGGGGGATTTCCCGTTTTTCTTCAGGCATTTGACATAACTCCTTCACGCTGCGAAGCGAGGATTTCCTGGTAAATATCATTATTTTGCAGCAATTCTTTGTGGGTGCCCATTCCGGCAACCTTGCCTTCATCCAACACTATGATCCGATCCGCGCCGCGCACCGAACTAATACGCTGCGCGATGATAAAGACCGTGGTATTGGCCAGATTTCTATTAAAAGCTTCCCGAATTTTTGCTTCCGTGGCTGAATCTACCGCGCTCGTGCTGTCATCCAGAATGAGTATCTTTGGTTTCTTAATCATGGCGCGGGCGATGCACAACCGTTGTTTTTGTCCGCCGGAGACGTTCACCCCGCCCTGCTCAAGCAGTGTGTCATACCCGTTAGGCAATGATGCGATGAAATCATGAATCTGCGCGTCACGGCAGGCCTCTTCGATCTCGGCGTTGGTGGCATTTTCATTTCCCCATTTCAGGTTCTCTTTAATAGTACCTGAGAAGAGAATGTTCTTCTGTAAAACAACCCCGATGGCTTCGCGCAGGTGCTCCAACGAATAGTCGCGAACGTCCACATCATCGACCAGCACACTGCCGCTGGTGGTGTCATACAACCGTGGGATAAGGCTGATCAAGCTGGTCTTGCCAGACCCTGTGCTGCCCACAATTCCAACCACCTCACCCGGCATGGCAGTGAAATTAATGCGGCACAGGATATCCCCTTCCGTGTCATTCAGGTTGTAACGAAAACAAACATCTCGAAACTCCACCTTTCCGGCGGAAACTTTTGGCGCGTTATCCGCGGCGATGGTTACCGGTTTTTCGGCAATATCCGGCTGCGTATCCAACACCTCCACCACGCGTTTGGCGCTGGCTTCCGCTCGGGCGCCCATGATCATGACCATGGAAATCATCATCACGCTCATCATGATCTGCATGATGTAGCTGATGAAACTGATCAACTCGCCGGTTCCCAGTGTGCCCTGCATCACCATGCCGCCGCCCAGCCAGATTACCGCGAGGGTGGCGCCGTTCAGAACGAACATCATCACCGGCATACCCAGGATGGCAATGTTGATGGCGCGAATGGCGCTGCCGGTGAAATCATCATTGGCGGTCTGGAATTTCTGTATTTCGAAATCAGACCGCACGAACGATTTAACCACCCGGATGCCGATCAGGTTTTCCTGGATCACACGGTTGATGGCATCAATCTTCTCTTGCATCACCCCAAAGCGGCCAACCGCCGCCCGCATGATGAGGACTACAAATAGAATAAGTACCGGAATGGCCACTGCCAGCACAATTGACAGCTCCGGGTTGATGCTATACGCCAAAATAAACGAGACAACCAGCATCATCGGGGCGCGCATCAAAATACGCAGCGACATCATGAAGGTTTGCTGCAGATTGTTTACATCATTCGTCAGACGTGTCACCAAAGACGCAGTACTAAACTGATCAATATTTTTAAAAGAAAAACTCTGCAATTTTTCAAATAAGGCATCTCGCAGATTGGCGCCAAAACCCATACTGCCGCGTGATGTCAACCACATATTGAAGATACCGCCGGTAATGGCCACCAACGCCAGCGCGACCATGATGATGCCAATGTTGGAGATGTACGGAATGTCTTTTCCAGGGATGCCGATATCTACGATTTTTGACATTAAAAGCGGCATGCTTAACTCGCACAACACATCCACGAGCACCACAAAGGGTACGATGAAGACGTACTTTTTATATTGACCTACATAGGTCGCCAGTTTCTTTATCAATGACTGCCTCCTGTAGCCGTCAGCGAATCTGACCCACCGGGATCAAGAACTCAGAATCATACGCTTGTATGAAGATTTGCATTGTTAAAATGGTTTATGAAAATCATGTCCTGTCAGGTTTTTCCTGACGTGGTTTTCCGCGGGAACAGACGACTGCAGGTTGGCCTGCATACGCATCAGAAAGCCTTGCAGCTCTGTCAGTTCTTCTTCTGAAAAACCCTGAAAGGTGAGATCGTCCAGTTGGATAAATTTGTCATGGATCTGTTCAAGCACCTTTCGGCCTTCCGGCTGAATAAACACCCGTGAGATACGCTCATCTCTTGGATCAGGTTGGCGTTTCAGGTAGTTCAATTCCTCCAGTCGTTTGATCACCTTGGTTACCGCGGCAGGTGAAATTTGCAGGTTTTCGGCAATCTCCGAATGGGTCAGGCCGTCGTGCCGGCCGACATATTTCAACAGCATCCCCTGACCGCGGTACAGGCCAATCTGGTCCATATATCGATCCGCCCGCATGGAATGCAGCCGGCCGATATACGCCAGTAATTTACCCAATTCCTTGAATTTTTCCATTTATTTATTTTACCAGTTAACTATTTACCAGTCAACTATATTACACAGATTTTACATATATATATGCAACACTTATTGCAATTATTCTTAACCACATGTATAATGCAACAAGTGTTACAAAATTGTTGGAAACTTGAATCTCTATGAACCAATCATGGCTTTTATTCTGCCCCCAACTTCCAGCCACCCCCTCCAGCCCGCGGGTAACTCTCTGGCGGCGGATGCGCTCCGCTGGCGCTCTTGGATTGGATAACGGATTGTGGCTACTGCCCCAATCGGATGCCGCCCGCGTATTGATTGAAGAAATGAAGGGGTATGTTTCTGCCCAGGGGGGAGTAAGCCGCTCTTTTCTGGCCAGCTCATTTGACACGGATACAGAAGCCGACATCATTGAACGCTTCCGTCAAGACCGGGCTGAAGAATATGCCGAAATTAAGGAACAATGCGCGCACTTTCTGGCAGAAATCGACAAAGAGGTCACCCGCCGTAATTTCAGTTTCGCCGAATTTGAAGAAAACGAAGTGGACCTTAACAAGCTTGAAGCCTGGTACCGTAAGGTAATGGAACGCGATTTTTTCGGCGTGGAGCAAGCTCGAGAGGCGGAAGAATGGCTGGAAAAATGCCGCGAGACCTTTCAAAATTTTGCCACTGAAGTATTCACCCATGAAGATCCCGATCACACCCGTAAAATGCGCTTTGATCCCGGCAGCCTGTCAAATCTGACCGAGGATAAGAAAAGCAAGCCTGACAGGGCTTGATCAACTACCGGTTTACACAGAAATCAGCTAATCACGAGGTAATCATGTCAGATACTGTAACAGAATCAACCCAGCCCAAACGTCCAACCATTAAAGACCTGCCGCGTAATGTGTGGGCGGTCGGCTTCACCAGCTTTTTTGCAGATGTGTCCAGCGAGATGGTCATCAATATCATCCCTCTGTTTCTGGCTAATGTGCTTGGCGTGCAAACCAGCATTATCGGCCTGATTGAAGGTATCGCCGAAGCGACAGCCAGTATCCTAAAACTCTTCTCCGGCTGGCTTTCGGACAAACTGGGAGGGCGAAAATGGCTGGCTGTAGCCGGGTACGGCCTTTCTGCGGTTTCCAAACCATTTTTCTACATTGCCAGTAGTTGGGAGCTTATCGCGGGTGTTCGTTGGGCTGACCGCATTGGCAAAGGCATCCGTACTGCACCGCGCGACGCGCTGGTGGCTGATTCAGTCACCATAGAAACGCGCGGGCTGGCCTTTGGTTTTCATCGCGCCATGGATACTGCCGGCGCCATGGTAGGCTTGATCATAGCCGCGGTTGTCATCTGGATGGCGCAGGCCAACAACGTTGACCTGACCAAATCCACCTTCCAGACAATTGTGCTAATTAGCCTGGTTCCCGCATTCCTTAGTGTATTCGCGCTAGCCATGGGAGCAAAAGACGTTCCGGTCGAAAAGAAACGCGATCTCCCGCGATTCTCACTGAAGAGCATGGGCAGGCCGTTCTCGATTTTCCTGGTCATTGTCAGCCTGTTTACCCTGGGGAACTCCTCAGATGCTTTTCTTGTGCTGCGCGCGCAGAACCTTGGAATTTCCGTGATCGGCATCACGATCATGCTTATCGTGTTTAATCTGGTTTATACACTGGTCTCCACCCCCGCCGGCTCCCTCTCAGATCGTGTTGGGCGCCGCAGGTTGATCGTGGGGGGATGGCTGGTCTATGCGGCCATCTACTTTGGTTTCGCGCTGGCCCAACAGGCCTGGCAGATCTGGGTGCTCTATGTGGCCTACGGCCTGTACTATGGTATGGCCTTTGGCACAGCCAATGCCATGGTTGCAGACCTGGTGCCCGGCGACCTGCGCGGTAGCGCTTATGGAACATACAACGCAGTCATCGGTCTGCTGGCGTTTCCATCATCACTGATCGCCGGTCTGCTCTGGCAGGGCGCTGGTTCCTGGAGCGGATTTGGCCCATCGGCACCCTTCTTTTTTGGGGGGGCACTTGCGCTTGCGGCTGCCCTGCTGATGGTTTTCTGGATGCCAAAAACAGAAGTACACAGATAACCAGTCTCAATGAACAAATGCCTCTCCGAATTTAATCCCGATTCCAATCCGAAACAAGTCAAAAACATACGGTTCAGTCCATCCAATTAGACTGAATCGTATTGTTTTAATCAACCTCATCAATAATTCAGATTATGTGATGCAGGCTTATTCGATCTAAACCATATCCACACAAAAGAAAATATCACCCATTCCATTCTTAAACATAATGCATTTATCGGATTTGATTTGGATATAATAATCACCGGACAAACATCAAATGCCTCCCGATTTTTCAATCATTCGCACAAGGATCACGCCTCCGCGGCGCCGGGGCGAACTGGTTACACGTCCGCGGTTGATCGATCTACTGAATGAACTATTGGAAAAACGGTTGGTCTTAATCTCCGCGCCGGCTGGTTATGGAAAGACATCCCTGCTGGTCGATTTTGCCAATTGCTCACCCATGCCAGTCTGCTGGTATACCATTGACAATCTGGATTTTGACCCCCAACGCTTCATCGCGTATTTTATCGCGGCCATCCATCAGCGGTTTCCGGCCTTTGGGGAGCGTTCCTCAACAGTATTGGCCGCCGAGCAGGGCAAACCGGATGTTGACTACCTGGCCAATGTAATCATCAACGATCTGATCGAAAATGTAGCCGAGCATTTCGTTTTCATTCTGGATGATTTTCATCTGGTAAATGAGAGCAACCCTGTGCGTGGATTCATCAGCCGGTTTTTACTGGATGTGGAAGAAAACTGCCATGTTCTGATCACTTCGCGGACATTATTATCCCTGCCGGCGATACCCGTTCTGGCAGCCCGATCGGAAGTAGGCGGATTCAGTTTTGAAGAACTGGCTTTTCAACCAGATGAAATTCAAGAGCTCTACGAGCAGACCCGGCGCCAACCGATTTCAAAGGACACCGCCGAAGATATATTGAGCCGCACGGAAGGCTGGATCACCGGAATTATTCTCACCAGTCAGATCACCCATGAGGAGGTAAGAACCAGGAGCCTGCTGGAACGATTGACGGGGTTCAGCATGGAAGAATACTTCCTGCAGATTATTAACAGTCTGCCACCGGAATTACGCTCCTTTTTGCTGTGGTCTTCCCTCCTGGAAGAATTTAATGCTGAGCTTTGTGAGAAAATCCTGGCCAAAGCCCTTAATATGCCAGACGCGCCCTGGCATAACTGGATGGATGCGATATTACAAAACAACCTGTTTGCCCTGCCCGTGGGCGAGCAAGGCGAATGGGTTCGCTATCATCCTCTTTTCCTTGAATTCCTGCAGACCCGGGTTTTCAGGGAATACTCCCAGGCAGCTCAGGCAATCGAACATTGCCTGGCTGACAACTATATCCAAAGCAGGGAGTGGGATCGGGCTTTTGCTATTTACCGGCGGCTCAACTCGCAGGACGACCTTCTGCGCCTTATAGAAATGGCTGGCCCCGATGTGTTGACTGCCGGTCGAATATCGACACTGTCTGCCTGGATCGATGTCATACCTGACGACATAACAGCCGTCCACCCGGTGATCAACGCTTTGAAGGGCAAAATCGCTTTTTCAAGTGGAGATACCACCCAGGCCATGCACCTGTATAACCATGCCATCGAGATCCTCGATTCATCCACCGATAGGGGTTCTCTGGCGCAGACTCTTGTCTGGAGGGCAAATCTGCATCGCCTGATGGGTGACTTGAATGCCGCGCTGAATGACGCAGAGCGGTGCCTGCGATTACTGGAAAAAGATATCCTCAGTGAAAAGATCAAAGGAGACGCGCAACGCTGCGTCGGTCTTTGTTATTACCACAAAGGAAAACTGCAGGAAGCGCTCGCCTGGCTGCAAAAAGCCCATGCCACCATGCTTATGCTGAGAGACCAGAAGAATGACGCGGAAATACAGATGGAAATCGGCATTATTTATGAAAATTTGGGCCAGTATGACCGCGCGAAAGAGTCATACCTGTACGCTCTTAAATACTGGAAACAAACTGAGAACCAAATCAACCAATCCATCCTGTTGAATAATCTTGGAGTACTCCAGCAGATGTTGGGCGATTACGAACAGGCCAGCCTCTCTTTTACCCAGGGACTGGAATACGCGCGATCGAGCGGTTACACTCGCATCGAAGCCTACGTATTAACAGGTATCGGAGATATGTACACAGAATTACAGGCTGATGAACAGGCCGCTGAAGCATTTAACCTGGCAGCAGCCATCGCGGACCGCATCAATGAACATTTTTTGCGAGTTTATATCGGCACACGCTCAGCCGCGCTGGCCGGTTTGCGGGGTGATACCGAACATGGTTATCAGATAATTCAACAAACCAGAAGCCTGATCACCGAACAAGATTCCGAGATGGAGCGCCGGTTGTGCGACCTGGAATTTGCCGGACTTAAACTGCAGGATAAAAATTACGAAGAAGCCATACCATTGCTCGAATCTGCCTGCAAATTCTTCGGCCAGGAAGGCCACAAGATTCAATCAGACCGGGCGCATCTTTACCTCATTCTTGCCTATCATGCTTCGGGGCAATCGGGGAAAATGTTGGAACACTTACTGCATTTGCAGGCCAACATGAACGCGGTTTATCCACCTGTTGCCTTGACGGTTCTGGCCTGCCGGTACATCACCCAGCTTCAGGAAATAAAATTTGATTATCTGCAGCCCGAGATCAGCCGCTTTCGGGAAATGACCTCTGCCTTCCAGGAAAAATTGCCGGCATTACGCCGGTTCCTGCGTGAAAATTCACAAGTGCTGCCCTTCGCTCCGCCCACACTGCATATCCGAGCGCTGGGACGCATGCAGGTTCTGGTGAATAACCACAGAATCTCGAGTTCGGAATGGCAGACTCAAGCCGCGCGGGACCTGTTTTTTATGCTATTGGCGCATCCTGAAGGAATGACGCGTGAAGAAATCTGCCTGATCTTCTGGCCCGACGCATCGCCTGATGACGCCCGGTTCCGCTTTAAAAATACAGTTTACAGGCTGAGGCGGGCCGTTGGAAAAGACAGCGTTCTGCTGGATCAAGAAATTTACAGGTTTAATAATAAATTGGACTATGAATATGATGTTGAAAAATTTCTAAAAGAAAACGCTCTGGCTGCCCAAACACAGGATCCTTTGAAAAAAATCGGACATTTCCGTGAAGCTATTAAGATCTACCATGGTAATTATTTAACGGAAATTGAAGAAACCTGGGCGCTAAATCCTCGCGAGAACTTACGGCTGAATTATCTCAACATTCTTTTGCAAGCCGCGGAATTGTATTTCAACATGGAAAAATATGAGCAGGCTCTAGAATACTGCCAGCGGGCGCTGGAAGAAGATAATTTACTGGAAGATGCCTACCGCCTGTCACTGCGTATTTTCGCGGCTACGGGCAATAGGGTTGGGCTGGTTCGGCAATATCAACGCTGCGTCGAAGTTCTGGAACGCGAAATCCATTCAGAACCTTCCGCACAAACTCAGGCATTATATCAATCACTCCTTAAGTAATTAGGGCATTCATTTTCGAAAACAACCAAAACGGGTATTTTCCCCGGGTACGTGTCGGATGACATTGGACCGGTCGCGAATACCTATTATTTACGCATTTTTTACGGGGGAGACTGGTAAAAAAGATGCATTTAAGCCGAAATGAGACAGGTTTAATGCCTGTTTTGAGACTGCGAATTTAGATAATAAGGCCAATAAAAACCATTCAAGGAGTGAGCCATGTTATCAAATCTCAAGTCTGTTATTCGCCCTGTTGATGTCCGGGTTGTTCTCTTCCTCATTTCGGTGGCTCTTTTTGTCATTGGCGCCGGCGCTCCCGCTGCCACAGGTGGATAATCGTTCACTCCACTGATTTTTGTAATATCTCATCCAGGGAAGGATGAGTTAATGCAACAGCCAGAATGGATTCTGAGATCAGTGACGAAATCAATATGATTTTAATATATGCTGTCATCCTGGGCCTGGCTGCCACACTTGTGCGTGCCAGGCTTTATCATCGAACCTTAAAAATCACTCCAATGCGTTGGGAATGGCTGGTCTTCGTTTGTGTTGTCCCGCAGATTCTGGTTTTTTATTTACCATACACAGCGAAGATCATACCCGAACCGATGATTCCACCTCTGCAAATCTTATCCATGTTCGGCCTGTCCGTCTTTGCTTTTTTGAACATTTCTTTACCCGGATTTTGGGCCCTTGGATTGGGTTTGGTTAGCAACTTTCTGGCAATACTGGCAAATGGCGGGTGGATGCCAATCCGTGTGGAAACACTGCAGCGAATGATTCCCTCCCGGGCTGCAGAATTCTGGACGGTGGGATCACGACTCGGATTTACCAAAGACCGTATCATGGCACCAGAAGTTATCCGTCTGGAATGGTTAACCGATAGATTCACATTTCCTCAGGGGCTGCCTCAAAATATCGCCTTTAGCTTGGGCGATATTTTCATCTCAATCGGAGTAATTTTGTTGCTATGGTCATTAAGTCGTAAAGAAGGAAAGGAGAAAATATGACGCCGATACAGAAACTCCAGGATATTCAACCTGAACAAAAAAAATCTGCCACAGAATACCACGCAAGTACAAAAGCTGAACTTGGCCGATTAATTCATGCCGCCGTAATCAATACCCGGTTCCGCCAATCTCTACTGGCAAACCCGATTTCCACAATTGAAGGAGGTTACCTGGGAGAAAAATTTCTTTTCCCTGGTGAAGTAAGGGAAAAGATGAAGCAAATCCATGCCGGGAATCTGGAGGAATTTTCTTCCAGAATGCTTCAAATTGTTGATACTTCTTCATCTGCTGAAATGGTCGTGCTTCATTACCGCTGAATCGTGTAAGTTCGGGTTTTTATTGATATGAGCCGTCAGACATCCAATTCCAGACCAGGCATCAAAGATGTTCCCAATATGCAGGGGGATGCAGGGAGGGTTGAGGAACAGTGCAAACCGATCCAGATAATGATTCCCATGGAGCTGGATCGAAAAAACCGTATTTTCGGCTTTTTTGCCCTGGATAATGGAGAGCTGCCTGAAGGTAGTCAAAAGAATCTGAATGAGATTACCGGCACACCTTTCAAAGCTGAACTGGCAGGGTTGACAGTCTATGTCGGCCCTGTCAGTCAGCCCTTGCAGGAAAACTACAGCAAAGCTTTATTTAAACTGGCTGACTCGATTGACCGCTGTGACCAGAGTTCGCACAGTCTGACTACCGCGTTGTGGGCAAAACGCCTGGCTGAATCCATGCGTCTACCCGATGACGAAATTAACGAAATTACTATGGCCGCCCGTTTGCATGACATCGGGAAAGCCGTCTTCCCACACGAATTATTGATAAAACCCGGACCTTTGACCGATCAGGAATGGGCAACTATTAAATATCATGCCGAGTACAGCGCCACACTTATGGAGCCATCAGAAAATCTGCGCCCCCTCATCCCGTTGGTTCGCGCGCATCACGAGCGTTTTGATGGAAAAGGGTACTCCCACAACCTTGCCGGGTTTGATATTCCCCTCGGGGCGCGTATTATGGCTGTTGCTGATGCTTTTTCCACCATGACAAATGGACGTGCCTACCGTAAACCAATATCATACGAAGCAGCTCAATCAGAGTTGGTACGCTGCAGCGGTTCTCAATTCGACCCGGAAATTGTCCGCCTGATGATCCGGCTATTACGCCGCTACTGACCCAGTCTATCCGTCATTCTATAATTGCCGCGACTGACATCAAGTCATCCAGCAATATAAACTATCGTCACACCATCTACTACACAATGACCGCCGGCCCGAGGCTTGGCGGAAATACATTCACACTTGTTGAAAGCGGAACATTGACTACTGTCCTGTGCCCTGTTGAATTCAAAAGCGCATCTCTTGATTCGTGTTAACTTCATTCAAAAGGGAATGTTTGTTATAGTTAAATTACTCCACAAATCGAACGGGATAAGAGTTTTTTCATCTGTCGATTGCACAAGGAAATAATCGCCGTACCAGAATAGGAAAATCTGCCATGCACCAAGAATTACCAATCCTGGTCAATATTACCGCAGCGCTGGTTGTCGCCTTTTTGGGCGGACTTTTAGCCAGGCGAATTGGGCTGCCAACCATTGTCGGATATCTATTTGCCGGTATCGCTCTGGGGCCTTTCACACCAGGTTTCATCGGTGATATTGATACCATACAACAGCTGGCTGAGTTGGGTGTGATCTTCCTCATGCTGGGGGTGGGTCTTCATTTTTCATTCGAAGATCTATGGAAAGTCCGTCGGATCGCCATTCCAGGCGCGTTGATTCAGACTCTACTGGCAACAGGGATAGGCTTCTTTCTCAGCCAGTTATGGGGATGGTCGTTCGCCGCCAGTCTCGTTCTGGGATTGGCCATTTCTGTCGCCAGCACGGTTGTATTGCTCCGCGGATTGATGGACAATTCTCTGCTTAACACCTTACATGGACAAACGGCCGTGGGTTGGCTGGTGATGGAAGATATTCTTTCAGTCATCATCCTTGTTTTTATGCCTGTCTTCTCAGGTGGAAATAGCATCGGATGGGTACCCATTGGCATCACTCTGGTAAAAATTGCCGCTTTCGCCGCCCTTATGATTCTGCTTGGTAAGCGCTTTATCCCATGGTTATTGGAGAAAATCGCCCATACACGATCGCGGGAATTATTCATTTTAGCAATCCTCGCAATCACCCTTGGAACGGCATTGGGTTCGGCGGAGCTTTTTGGCATCTCGCTCGCGCTGGGCGCATTCGTGGCAGGAGCAATCATCAGCCAGTCTCATTTAAATCACCAGATTGGCGTGGATATCATCCCGTTTCGTGATTCATTCGCCGTATTGTTTTTCGTTTCTGTAGGCATGCTGGTAAACCCGCCATTCCTATGGGAAAACATATGGCCAACTGTCGAACTGGCGCTATTAATAATAGTGGGCAAGTTGCTCATAACGATACTGATTGGCACATTCTTTGCCGAACAAATACATACGTTCCTGGTCGTAGGTGTTGGACTCAGTCAGATTGGTGAATTCTCCTTTATTCTCGGACAACAGGGAGTTCATTTGGGTATGCTGAGCACAGATCAATACTCATTAATCCTGGCAGGGGCATTGATCTCCATTTCTCTCAATCCATTCATGTACAGATTACTTCCCCTGCTGGAGAAACTTATAACTCATTTGCCGCTGTTCATGAAAAAAAACACACCTCTGGAGACCATCCATATCGCGATTGATGAGGGTATGAAGAATCATCTTGTCCTGGTCGGGTACGGGCAGGCAGGGCAGCATCTGGTTGATGTTCTCCAACAGGTTGAGACCCCACTCCTGGTTATAGATTCCGATTCCGAACAGATCAAATCACTCAATCAACGCAGAATCCATGCTCTTTACGGTGACGCGGCTAATTCAGAAATCCTCAAATTTGCCAATCTGCCACAGGCTGCGCTGATGGTGATCACCGTGCCCGATGAGACGGCTGCTTCAACAATAATCACCATTGCCAGAGATATAAACCCGGATTTAAACATCATCAGCCGCGCCAGTTCTCTGGAAGGGATTCAGTTTTTAATGAAAACAGGCGCCAAACATATTGTGTATCCTGAATTGGAAGGTGGGTTGGAGATTATCTACCATTCACTTCTGGAATTGGGATTCCCCCTTCGAGAAGTCCATAAATACACCGAAGCCATCCGCCACGACAGGTATGACACCAGCCTTTCTTCTCGAGAAGAATACATATCCCTGCAAGAGCTTCTTAATGCCGCTGGCAATATAGATATCACCTGGATTAAGATCCCCAACGGCAGTCTTTTGGTTGGGAAAACAATCCTTGAAGCCAATTTTCGTTCTGTGACCGGCGCGTCCATAGTTGCCTTGAAACGTGGGGAGGATGTTATTGCGAATCCAAAATCCATGACGGAGTTTGAAGTTGGAGACCAGATCGGTTTTATTGGTGATCAAACTCAGATCGCGGAAGCTGTCACCTTGATAAATACTTCCATTTCTTCCAATTCATAGGACCATTGGGGGGAAATGGGTGTCCTGTTCCCTTCAGGCAATACTCCATATCCTTGACATTGGTTCCAGGTTCGATATAATTGAAAATGATTTTCAATAACAAGAGCGTATCTATGCAAACTGACAAATCTCTTTCTGCTGAATGGATCCGTCAATTACAGAAATGCGGTTGCCGTCAAACGGAAGCACGAAATACAATCGTGGATGTGATCCTTGAAACAGACAGGGCGCTTGAACCTCTTGAAATATTTGAGATCGGGCGCAAACGCCAGTCAGGGTTGGGATTGGTCACTGTGTACCGCACCCTCGAAAAACTCGAGGAACTTGGTTTGGTCCAACGTGTTCACCAACCCGGCGCCTGTAACAGATATCTGCGCGCCCCACAGGGGCACCAGCATTTATTGATTTGCACCACCTGCGGAAAAGCAGAGTTTTTCAACGGGGATAATCTGACACCATTAATGAGCGAAGTGGCCAATACGTCAGGATATACCGTTACAGAGCATTGGTTTCAGTTGTTTGGCCAATGCGCGAATTGTCAGAAATAATTACGGGGTTCATTACCCGCTTATTATGTGGAGGAATTTGTGAAAAAGGTTTTCATTATCATTATAAGTTATGCGCTGGCCGGGAGTACCTTCCTATCAGCCTGCCAATCAAGCCAAATTGAATCATCGGTCAAGTCTGCTTCAATGCCTTTGCATGTGATGGCTGTTGAGTCATTTCTGGCAGATATTACACAAAATATAGCCGGTGATCGAATTAAGGTAGATACTTTACTGCCGTTTGGCATGGACCCGCACGCCTTTGAACCTGTGCCAAAAGACGTGGCCCGAATTTCTTCCAGCGACCTGATCATCATCAATGGCGGGGGGATAGAAAGCTGGTTGGAAAAGATCATCAAAAATGCTGAAGGGAAACATTTCGTGGTTGAAGCATCCGTTGGATTAAAAACCAGGGATCGCGGCGAAAACGAAGAGGTTGAAAGTGAAGAAATGAAGGAGGCACACCAGCATGAAGAAGGTGATCCGCATTTTTGGCTTGATCCGATCAGTGTGAAATCTTACGTGGCAAACATACGCGACGGATTGATTCAGATCGATCCTGATGGCAAAGACACATACACGAACAATGCTGACGCCTATATCGTGAAACTGAATGATCTGGACGCCTTTATACGCGAACAGGCCAATACAATCCCCAGGGAAAAGCGCCTGATCGTCACCAATCACGAGAGTTTTGGGTATTTCGCAGACAGGTATGGATTTACGGTCATAGGCACCATTGTTCCCAGCGTATCCACCGGATCGGCTCCTTCAGCGCAACAAATAGCCCGATTGGTTGATCATATTAAATCGACCGGAGCAAGTGCCATCTTCCTGGAAACAGGCACCAATCCCCAACTCGCGGAGCAGCTCGCCAGGGAGACCGGTGTTCGGGTAGTGACCGACCTGTACACACATTCCATTACTCAGCAGGGAGGCGCCGCGCCTACGTATATCGAAATGATGAAACACAACATCAACACGATCGTCGCTAATTTGAAATAGTGTAGAATTACTTCATCACTGACAGCAAAAGGATCATCGCATTCCCGGTGATCCTTTTTTTTGGGGTTCTGTCTCATATTGGAGTCACAATGAACTTAACTACGGTTCTTGGTTTGATCATTATCCTTGTTTCTATCCTTGTCTGGCTCGGCTTCTCCATCAAACCGGCACAATTCCCTGAATTCCATCAAAAACCCGGGGAGATTTCATATGTCGCTCTTCCAGGTGGGCTTCCCAAGCCGGTGGACCGCTATTACCGTCTGGTTTATGGCGATAGTATTCCCGTAATCACCAGCGCCGTGGTAACCGGTCGGGCAAAGTTGCGCCCGTTTGGTCCGTTTTTTCTGCCAGCCCGCTTTCGTTTCACCCATGTGGCCGGCAAAGATTACCGGCACTACATAGAAACCACTTTTTTCAATATACCAATAATGAAAGTAAATGAACGCTATATTGATGGTTCAGCCCGCATGGAACTCCCCTTCGGCACGGATGAGGGAGAACGGTTGGATCAGGCAGCAAATCTGGGTCTCTGGGCCGAAACAGCCTGGTTTCCGGCTGTGTTCCTCACCACTCCCGGTGTACGCTGGGAAGCCGTGGATAATGATTCTGCGATTCTTGTAGTGCCGTTCAAAGATGGAACAGACTCTTTCACTGTCCGTTTTGATTCAGAAACAGGATTCCCTGTCACATTTGAGGCCATGCGCTATCATGACTCAAAAAGTTTTGAAAAAGTTCTGTGGGTAAACCGTTTTCTTGATTTTCAATCGGGGAATGGTAAAGCCTTTTTCACCACAGGTTCTGCGCGCTGGATGGATCAAAATTCGCCATGGGCGTACTTTACAGTAGAAAGCATAATCTTCAATGCCGATGTGACCTCCTACGTTCGACAAAAGGGTCTCTGATATACCTGATGAGAGCGGCAATATGGTATGTAGTTTTGGAAAGATGTTGGCATTGGTATACAGGTTAACAAAAATTTTCAATCGGGAGATATGAAAATGAAAAAAAACAAAGCGCTTGATTATCTGATCCCGCTGGTCATCCTTACAGCTTTAATAGTCACCACATGCGGCCTTTTTACCACTGGCGGCCCCGGACCGTTCACCTTCACCAGTCTGCACGGGAAACAGGTACGAATGTACGGTACCGGCATTTATCAATTCGACACCTATTTCCGCGCCCCGATTGCCCGTGGAACAGACGCGGCAACGCTTTTCGTTGGACTTCCCTTGCTTATTATCGCTTTTATCCAATATCGTAAAGGATCAATAAAAGCCGCTTTCTTTCTGACAGGGATTCTTACCTATTTTGTGTATAACTCAGCGTCCATGGCGCTTGGAATTGCTTATAACTACCTGTTCCTGGTGTATATCATTTACTTTTCGAGCAGTTTCTTTTCATTGATCCTGGCCTATTTTTCTACTGACTTTTCGAAATTGCCGCATCACATCAAACCGACATTCCCACATCGGGGAGGCGCGTATCTGCTATTTTTCGCCGGACTTTCGGTGTTTGTCTGGTTGAGCGAGATCCTCACTCCCCTATTCCAGGGGATTTTCCCATCCGGTCTGGACACCTATACAACAGAGATAACCTTTGTGATTGACCTGGGGTTGATCCCTGCTGTGTGTTACACATCCGGAGTCCTCCTTTTGAAGCATAGACCTCACGCGTACCTGCTATCCTATATGATGCTCACGCTGCTCGCCATGATCGGGCTGGTGGTTATCCTCCAGTCTGCGTTCCAGGCGGCAGCTGGAATTTATCTGACGATCGGCCAGTATATCGGCTTTTCGGGCACATTTGCCATTCTGGGCTTAGTGGCTGTGCGCGTATTGTATTTAATGAGGAAAAACATCCGGGAAGCCTGACAAAATTTTCCTCTCTGAAAAGGAAACAGAAAAAATGAAGTATCAAAAACCATTAACCTGGCTGATCATTCCAATTTTTTTACTTGCCATGTTCGCGGCTGGTATGGGTTTGTTCTATCAATTTCCCGGGAATCCCATGGAATACAAAACCTTGCGCGGTGAACAGGTAACCATCAATATGCAGGGGCTGTACTGGTTCGATACGGTCAGCACAGCCGCGCAAATGCAGGGCAATGACCTGATTACCCTGGTGGTTGGTCTGCCGCTGTTGACCATCTCAACCATCCTGGCATTTCGCGGGTCGCTGCGCGGACGCTTGCTTTTGACCGGTACCCTGGGATTCTTCCTGTATACCTACATGTCCATGTCGATGCTGGCAGCTTATAACGGATTGTTCCTGGTATATGTAACCCTTTTCGGTCTAAGTCTGTATGCCTTCATTCTCAGTATGCTGTCATTTGATTTAGAAGAACTGCCCACGCACTTCTCGAGAAAAATGCCCCATCGCTGGTTGGCCGGATTGATGTTCGTTGTTGGCGCTTTTCTTGCGTTGGCGTGGTTGGGACGGATCATCCCGCCCCTGTTGAACGGTACGATCCCCGCATTGGAAAACACCACCACGCTGGTTATTCAGGCCATGGATCTGGTTCTCATTGTTCCACTGGCGTTTCTGGGTGGTATTCTGTTGTTGAAACATAATGCATGGGGGTATCTGTTGAGTTCTGTGTTCACCCTGAAATCGATCACCATGGGGTTGGGGGTCAGCGCCATGGGGATCAACATGGCACTGCGCGGGGTTCCCGACAGCCTGGGGATCTTGATACCTTTCATTACCATTACGGGAATAAATTTGTTGATGGCTGTTTTGGTGCTGCGCAGTATTGATGTACAAAGACCCGATGTTGAATCACCTGTCTCACAGGGATGATATTCCGGATAAGGATTATGCTGTTTTTTATGATAAGACATGCGTGATTACAGGATAGAAAGTCCCATCGGCCCGCGGGTGATCATAGACGGGCGTGAAGTAGATTACTTCTCCGGTACCGGATATCTGGGTTTGCAGAGCAATCCGCAAGTGATCCGAGCGGCAGTGGATGCCGTAACAAAGTATGGCCTTTCCACAGCCACCTCGCGCGGTGGTTTCGGCGAACACCCGGTGTATGATGAGCTGGAAAAAGAAGCCTGTACTTTCTTCAACGCCGAGAAAGCCCTGGTCTTCCCATCGGGATATATGGGGATGGGCATTTTATTGCAGACAAATACACATTCCGGCGATCACATTTTCATCGATTCAATGGCGCATTACAGCCTGTGGGATGCCGCCCAGGCTTCAACCAGGTTGATCACACCCTTCCATCACCGATCTGCTGAAAGTCTGTTGGAAAAGATCAAAATCGAGCTTCAGCCTTGTGAACACCCTTTGGTGATAAGCGACGGTGTTTTCCCCATTTCAGGCGAGATAGCACCCCTCCCGGAACTCCTGGAGGTGATCCGTCCGTATGGAGGACGCGTGTTCCTGGATGACGCGCATGCCATGGGCGTTCTGGGAAATCACGGCCGTGGATGCCTGGACCATTTTCAAATTGATGGACCTGAAGTATTAACCTGCGGCACACTGGCAAAAGCGTTGGGCGGCTATGGCGGAGTCATCACCGGCCCGGCGGAGTGGATCGATCGCGTGGAACAGAATTCCGGGGTATGCATCGGCGCCAGCCCCATACCTCTGGTAACGGCAGCTGCCTCCACGGCGGCTTTAAGGATCGCGCGTGAAAATCCCGATTTGCGAGAAAGGCTGTGGGGTAACGTGACCCTGGCGCGCAACGGCCTGCGTTCGCTTGGCTGGAAGATGGATGATACGCCGGTTCCCATCCTTTGCCTGCCGGCGCTGCCGGGCCTGAACCTGTCTTCCCTGGAAAAAAGGTTATTTGAAAAAGGGATTGCCGTGGCATATGTGCGTGAATACACCAGCACTCCGCCGGGCGGCGCGCTGCGGGTGGCGATTAGTGCCGGTCATACCACGCAGCAAATCACCCGGTTCATCGAGGTTTTAGGTAGGCTGATGTAAGGATACACAGGATATAGTTCATTGGATTTAATATCCGCGTGCAAGTACTTGAGAAGAAACTAAAATACAATTATTTTTGTGCTAATTACAGGCATGGAACGGGGTCGAATGAAGAAATTTCTACATTTCTTTTTCAAAATTTTGGTGTGTGTATGGTTGGTTTCAGGGTGCTCAAATCGCTTGAACCTTCATACACAAACTACTACTGTCTCTGCCTCTGAATTCGACAATGACCAGGCCTCTCTTCTTGAGAAAGAAATTACAACAAATTACCCCAATCTGTTCAGTCTGCTGGTTTTGAAAGACAACACGATTATTTATGAGAAATATTTCCAGGGTCACAACGCCGATACCTACACGCATGTCTTTTCGGTTACCAAGAGTGTTATGTCTTCCTTGATCGGTATCGCTCTGGAAAAAGGCATGGTAAAAAGTCTGGATCAACCGTTGGCTGATTACCTCCCCGGCTATTTTATCGATCCCGTCCAGCGAAACAAGAAAGAAATAACCATCCGGCAGGCACTGACCATGACAGCCGGTATCACCCCAACAGATGCCTCAATCGACACATGGTTCAAACATGAGGATTGGTTTGGCTATACACTCGATCAACCACTTGAAGAAACCCCTGGGACAAAATTTACGTACAATACCGGTTTGACACATTTGCTGTCCGGGGTTCTTACCAATGCCAGCGGTATGAGCACGCGGGATTTCGCAGACCGCTATCTTTTCTCACAACTAAATATTACCAATTACCGTTGGGATACCGATCCGAAAGGGTATTACGGCGGTGGGCATTTGCTTTATCTTACTCCACGCGATATGGCTAAATTCGGTTCCCTTTACCTCAACCGGGGGCAATGGGAAGGTAAACAAATTGTGCCGGCAGATTGGGTGGCTGAATCAATTAAAGAACAGGTCAAAGTGGACGAACACGAATCATATGGATACCTCTGGTGGATTTATAGCATTCGTGATGAAATCAACGGCAGAGATCTACCTGCCTTCGCGGCTCGCGGCCTCGGCGGGCAGTATATTGTTGTAATCCCTGATCGCAAGCTGACCGTGGTACTTACCTGCGATAACACAAAGCGTTCCCGCGACAGATCGGATGTTTCCAGTCTGATCGAGAAATTCATTCTAAAGGCGCTTCCCTGATCACTTCTCCAGCAGCCGGCGGTATTCGTCCTTGTGGGTTTGTAAATGTGAGAAGTCAGCTTCATAGATTGCCAGATGTCCTGCATCGATATTTGCCTTGAAGCGGGCATCTCCGTTTGCTGCTCCGTCACGCAGCATAACAGCCATTTCAAAAACACGTTCAATTACAGCATCCATCAAGGAGGAACGGTCTTCCAGACCATATGCGTCGCAAAACATACGGGCGCGCCGGCTCTGATCGGTGATATTTCCAAAATGCTCCGGGTTTGAAGGCGCGGTGAGCGGCGCGAAACGGTATACCGCGTAGGAGATGTCCCACAGCCGAGGGGCGGGACGCGCGTTGTCGAAATCGATCACACCAGTCAGGCGGTTTTCCTTAAAAAGGCAGTTGTACGGGGCGAAATCGCCATGGCATATCACTTCCACCGGTTCACGCGGAGGGCATTGCCAACCATTCAGCCATCTTGAGGCAATGCCGACTGTTGCGTCATGCATACGCCTTAGAAGGCGGGCTGCCTGCACTAACACTTGGTCATCCCGCAGGTCGTCTGTCAGCGTGATTGCGGCTGTTCCCGGCAGGCAGGTCAGTACTTCCATTCCCGTCGCGTCAAATCCCAATGGTTCCGGAACTTCCACAATACCCTGGCCGTGTAAATAGTCCAACAATCGGTGAACCTGAGGAGTCCATGGCCCTGAAGTTCGATGAATGGTGTTTTCTACGCGCAAGACAACACTCATCGTTCCACCGAAAAGTCTTTGAGTTGAATCATCTTCCATAGAATTCCAATTCTACTCACCTTTTGGTGGGGCTAATCCTCAATCAAAGCGATTCATTGCAAATCCCGTGAAAACGGGTATAATCTTGCCGTTATTGTGTGATGCGCTCTTTGGGTAACAAAAAAGTGGTGTTTTGCGGGTGTTTTTTGTTGAGCATTTTCCGGCCTGCGGCCGTTAACTGGATGCCCCCGATACTCCGATAAGCAAAGAGCATTGGGATCATCCAATTGTGAGAATTGGAACCGTCTGAAAATCGGCAGGTGTTTTCCTGCCGCAAACAGATGCCTGAAACAGCGCATCTCCCCGGGATTTGGAATCGGGCTGCCCGCCATCGGACCCGGTCAAATCAAGTTTATCATCGCCGTCCGGCTTTCCGGTCAGGTTAAACCTGCCCGCGTATTCCCGGAAAGGCAAACACAGGAGATTGTTTCATGTCATCAAAGTTTGAAGAACTCGGCCTGCAGCCGCAATTCATGCGCGCCGTCGAACAGATGGGTTTTGACCAACCCACACCCATTCAGGCAGCCGCCATTCCGGCCCTTCTGGATAACCGTAATGTCATTGGCCAGGCGCATACCGGCACAGGAAAAACAGCCGCGTTCGTTCTTCCCATGCTCCACAAGATTGAATCAGGTAAACGCACGCCGCAGGCACTGGTTATGGCTCCCACCCGGGAATTGGCCATCCAGGTAACTGAAGCCGCCCGGCAAATGGCCCAGGATACCCCTGTGCGTATTATGACCGTCTACGGCGGTCAGTCATACGGAATTCAATTGCGCCAGATTGAACGTGGCGTTGATGTGGTGGTCGGCACTCCCGGCCGCCTGATTGACCTGCTAAAAAAGAAACTGCTCGACTTGAGCCAGGTGAAATTCGTGGTGCTCGACGAAGCTGATGAAATGCTCGAAATGGGCTTCATCGAAGATGTCGAGACTATTTTCAAATCCATCCCGGAAGAACGGCAGATCGCTCTATTCTCCGCCACCCTGCCGCCGGCTATTCGCAAACTGGCCGACCGTTACATGAACGATCCACTGGAAGTCTCTGTGATCAGCGGCCAGCGTACCGTTGCCGAAACCACGCAGCAGTATCTACGTGTGCGTGACGAGAACAAACAGGCTGTGTTGATCCGTATCCTGGAAGCCGAAGAGGTAAAAAGCGCCTTGATCTTCACGCGCACCAAGGCTCGCGCCCAGGAACTCTCTGACGAATTAAACCGGCTTGGCTATCCGGCCGGAGCTCTGCACGGCGACCTCAACCAGGAAAAACGTGAATGGGTGTTAAACCGCTTCCGCAAGAACACCATCAACCTGCTGGTTGCCACTGACGTGGCCGCCCGAGGGTTGGATATCGAGGATGTCTCGCACGTCTTCAACTTTGATATGCCCGAAGACACCGAAGATTACATCCACCGCATCGGCCGCACCGGCCGGGCCGGTAAAAAAGGCACAGCCATTACCTTCATCCATCCGCGTGAACGCGGCCGCCTTTCGCAGGTGGAAAATTCAGTGAAGCAGAAGATCGCAGAATACGTGTTGCCCACTCGCGAGGAGATCCTGCAGAAACGCGACGAACGCTTCGCCGAGCAGCTGACCGGACAGATGAGCGAAGGGCATTTCAAACGCGAAGCCGCGTTGGTTGCCAAGCTGGTTGAATTTGGATTTAATCCAATGGAAGTTGCCGCGGCTGCCATCAAGATAGCCCGCGCCGGCGAGACGCCTGTTCCGGCGGCTGACCTGGTTGAACCGGCTCCCCTTACCCGCAGTCAGACATCAAAACGCGGAAATTATGACCAACCGCGCGGCGAACGCGGTGGATTCCGCAATGGCCGTACCCATCGCGGACCAGAAGCCGGCATGGTACGCCTGCGCATGAACATGGGCGGCCAGCAGGGATTGCGCCCCGGCGATGTAGTCGGCGCGATCGCCAGTGAAGTGGGCATTCCCGGCAAAGCCATTGGCGCAATCGACATTCATGATGATCATACCTACGTGGATGTAGCCGAAAAACACGCCCGTTTGGTATTGCAGAAAAGCAGCGGGAAATACTCGCTGCGCGGCAAGACGGTCGTTTTGAAACTGGCATAAATGAATTCAACAAAAATGCGCGGTATTAATCCCGCGCATTTTTGTTTTAAGAACCTATCCTGTGTATCGGCGGTTGATATTCTCACGGATGGGCTGATAACCTTCGACAGACAACGATCCCTTGACCGGTGCGGGCAAAAGGCTCTCCGGTGGCTGAGCCTGTCGAAGCCACGA
>CAYNJT010000029.1:26822-36138 GCA_964397625.1 uncultured Leptolinea sp.
CCCTCGACAAGCTCGGGCAACGATCCCTCGACAGGCTCGGGCAACGACCCCTCGACAGGTTCGAGCAGCGGACCCGACGTTTGGATGATAGTGTTGAAGCAGGCGGCAAAGACCGCAGGAAGGGAAATTACCCGATCTCCGCCTCCTTCAACCGCCGGCCAATCAGGTATGATCTCAGTGGAAACAAAAAAATCGCATACTTGTCATCGGGCGAAGCATCCGGAAATTGTATCCTTCAGGTTCCCATTCAATCTGCCCGGTTGCTTCGCCCTTACCGGAAAATGTCGATAACAGCGTAATTAATCAACGAATGAAAAGAGGCCGCCGTTGATAACGACAGCCTCTTCAGGTCGATCAAGAAAACTACCCTATTAAATGATCTTCAAACCATTCAATAATACAATGGTGATCAAAATGGGGGTTACAACCAGTAGTGTCCCGTACAGCACTTTGATCACCCGACCGTTGGCCAGTTGCCCGTTGTTGCTCAGGGCAGATTCCAGCTTTTTCTTACCCCAAATCCAACTAATAAAAATGGCAATAAACAACCCGCCCAGTGGCAGCAGAATATTGGATGTGGCATAGTCGAACAGGTCAAAGAAGGTCATTCCAAAGAGCTTGACGGACGCCATGCTGCTGTTCGAGAGTGCCGCCAGAGATCCAACCAGGGCAATCGACAGCATGATGATCAGAGTAGATTTCGCGCGGCTCATATTGAACTTTTCTTCCAGGAAAGCCACGGGGACTTCGATCAAAGAGATCTGCGCGCCAATCGAGGCAATGAAGGTCAGGACGAAGAAGATCACCATGAAGACGCCGCCGAACGGCATGGAGGCGAAGACCGATGGAATGGTCTGGAACAGGAGGGATGGTCCGGCATTGGGTTCGTAGCCGAAAGCGAACACCGCCGGGAAAATGGCAATACCGGCCAGCAGAGAGACTGCCAGGTCAGAGAAAGCCACCTGCACCGCCGTGCCGGGAATGTTCTGGTCGTCACGGAAGTAACTTCCGTAGGTGATCATGGTACCCATGCCCACAGACAGTTTGAAGAAAGCCAGTCCCATGGCGATCAGGAAACTGGCCGCCGTCAGCTTGCTGAAATCAGGCTGGAACAGAAAAGCCAATCCCTGACCGGCACCCGGTAGGGTAACACTGCGAATACCAACCAGCACAAGCAAACCAAGTAATACCGGCATTAATTTTTTTGTCGCGCTTTCAATACCCTTATTCACACCCAGGAAAATAATAAAACCCACAATGGCCAGGTCGATCCATTGCCAAACGAGAGATTGAACAGGGTTTGAAACCAGGTCCCCAAAGGCGGTTTTGGTCACGTTGGGGTCGGTTGAAAGTATGCCGCCCTGAATAGCCTTGAAAATGTACGCGAATACCCAGGCTGCCACCTCGGAGTAAAAAGCCATGATAAGGAATGCCGCCAAAACGCCGGCGGCGCCGATCAACCACCACGGTTGTTTGGCAGGGGCTAATTTTTGCATGGTTGCAATGGCATTACTGCGCGCAGCCCGCCCGAGCGTTATTTCAGAAACCATGACTGGAATTCCGATAAGCAGCATGCAGACGATATACACCAAGAGAAATGCGGCGCCGCCGTTGCTGCCGGTAAGGTAAGGGAACTTCCAGATATTCCCCAGGCCGACGGCAGAGCCCAGGGTTGCCGCAAGCACACCCAGATTGGTGGCAAATTTCGCCCGGTTCACCGGCGGTTTTTCATTTTGTGATACACCCATTATAAAAAAATCTCCTTGCATGAAGAAATTCCTGCGTGAAACACGCGCAGGTTTAAACCCCGGAAACTCCCTCCCGGTTTTGGTTATTTCCGGTACTTATTAATTTCAGTGACTTTACCGATAAAAAGATGACCTGCCAGTTGCAGTCAAATGTTTTTGGAATGACAGGAACAGTTATACCACTCCAGCGGGATACGTCAATACAGTTCAGGACATGAACAATATTCTTGGGTAATCCTTAATCAAACCATTACACACTCATAATGAAACTAAAAACGAGAGTTAATCACAGGGGGGTATTGTGGATGTGAAAGGAATAAAAATGCATATTGTAGTTACCAATGACGACGGTGTTGTTGCCCCCGGTCTTCTGGCGCTGGCTAATGAAATGAAGAAAATTGGTAGTGTGAGCATCCTGGCGCCAGACAGAAACTGGTCAGCATCCGGGCACGTGCGTACCATAGACCGACCTTTGCGTGTACGTGATGTAATTCTGCCAGATGGAACCATAGCACAGGCTTGTGATGGCGCCCCTTCAGATTGTGTGGCTCTTGCCCTGTGTGGCTTTTTCAGCGAACCAGTGGACCTGGTTGTTTCAGGAATAAATCCATTCGCGAACATCGGCGATGATGTAACCTATTCAGGAACAGTTACCGCTGCCATGGAAGCCGTCATAGGCGGTCTGCCGGCTGTGGCCGTGTCGGTCGACTCCCCGGATAATCATCTGGGTATTGTGGATTACCAGACGGCAGCCGGGTTTGCCCTAAAAATCACACAAGCGCTGCTGAAAAAAAGCCTTCCTGGCGGGCTGCTGTTGAATGTCAATGTTCCCTACGTGCCCATGGAAGAAATCAAAGGCATCCGCGTCACCCGCCAGGGTAACCGCGTATATCATGACCGTCTGGATAAGCGTGTTGATCCTCGCGGCAAACCATATTATTGGGCTATTGGCGACCCGCCTACCGCGCATGCTGAACCCGGCACAGACGCTGAAGCCTTATTGAATAAATTTGTTTCCGTCACTCCCATTCAGCTTGACCTTACCGCTTACCGCTTTCTGCCGGAAATGAATAGTTGGAGTTGGGAAGAATAAAACAAGACCGGACCTTTCGGCCCGATCTTGTTCGAGTTAAATTTTTGGATATCAACTCAATTGTTCGCTCAGGTAGGCGGGAAGGCCCATCTGTTCAATCTGGTCGCGCTGCGCCTCGAGCCAATCGATGTGACGTTCCTCATCTTTCAGAATCGATTCCAGCAGTTCTCGTGTTCCATTATCACCTGAACTTACACACAATTGAATTCCCTCGTTGTACGCCTTGATTGCCCCGGTTTCAGCAGCAATATCATTGGCGATCTGTAATTCTACTTTCGCTCCAATATGCAACTCGTTGAGTTTGCTGACAATCGGCAATCCTTCAAGATATAAAATTCTATCAATCAAAGACTCCGCGTGTTTCATCTCTTCGATGGCGCGTTTCTCAATACTGTCATGTAATTTCTCATATCCCCAATTGGCGCACATACCGGCGTGCACCATATACTGGTTCACTGCCGTCAATTCATCGGCCAGTTGGACGTTTAATAATGCAATAACTTTTTCGCTACCCTTCATGATTTCCTCCATTTATTGTGGTGATACTTTAAGACCAAAAGTCTATTCCGTTCATTTCAAGACTCTGGAACGAAACGCCTTGATTAATTATCTCTATTTTACAGATTTTTATCGCACGCAATAAGTACCTGATTACCTATTTTTGGGTAAACAAATGAAAGAAAATTAAAAGGACCACCCAAAGAATTAAATGGATAGCCACGCTTCCCAGTAGCACTAAAATGAAAACGGGTTTTCGTGTTTTGTGACGAAATATCGTCCGCCCAAGTAAACCTCCGGGAAATCCGCCCAGGAGAGCCAGTTGATGCAATGTTTTTTCAGGTATTCGTCTGCCTTCCGCAACTGCCTGTGCTTTATCCAATCCGTACAGACCAAACAACAATACAGACAACAATCCATACCAGATCAGGGCTAACTTCAATACTACAGTAGATGACATGGGCGCATTATCTCACCTTTCTGTCAAGGTGTTAAAAATTGTCAAGAAATTGTTCCATTTAGTTGATTAATGCAAACAGAGCACCCTTTCGGGTACTCTGTTTGTGTCGGACCACCATTGTTCAAGGGGTGGTTTCAAACGATGTAAAGTGTTGCTCTAACCTGTTATCGACAGATCCTCTGCGGAATTTAGCGCAGGCCCATCATCAGGTCGGTAACCAGCTGGTCAAGCTTTTCATACTTCAGGCCGCGGGCAGCAATGGCTGCGCGGTCAAAATTGTAAGCTTTCAAGCTGGCGGCTTTTTCAGGTGTGAACTTGCCAAAGAATTTATCCATTTCGGGATCGTCAGCATGGATCTCAGCCAGCAACGCCTGAATTTCTTTGTCCTGGTTGAATTGTTTGGCTTTTTCTTTGAAGATCAGGTAGGTGCGCATACAACCGCGGGCGAAGTCTTTTACACCTTCGTAGTCTTCCGTGCGGAAGGCATGGGCGTCGAAGTGGCGGCTGCCGGTATAACCAACATCCTCAAGGAATTTAACAAGGAAGAATGACTGCTTCCAGTTCTGTGTGCCAAACCGCCAGTCCTGATCGAAGCGCGCGTAGTTCTGGTCGTTCAGGTCAATGTGGAACAGCTTGCCGGCATCCCAGGCCTGGGCAACAGCGTGAACGAAGTTCAGACCAGCCATGTGTTCATGGGCCATCTCAGGGTTGACACCCACCATTTCGGGATGATCGAGAGTTTCGATGAACCCCAGCATGGCGCCGGTTGTTGGCAGGAAGATGTCACCGCGCGGTTCATTCGGTTTGGCTTCCAGAGCGAATTTATAACCATACCCCTGGCTGTTACTATATTCACACAGGAAGTTCAGTGCTTCGCGGAAATGTTTGTACCCATCCAGCAGTTTCTTCGGGGCATCGGTTTCAGAACCTTCCCGGCCGCCCCAGAATACATAGACCTTCGCGCCGAATTCGGCACCCAGGTCCATACCGCGCATGGCTTTCTGAATGGCGTACGCGCGAACTTTGGGGTCATTGGCTGTGAAAGCGCCGTCTTTGAAGATCGCGTTCGTGAAAAGGTTCGTCGTGGCCATGGGAACTACTACGCCGGTTTCGTTCAACGCCGCTCGAAATTCTTTTTTAATTTTTTCTGCTTCAGCGGGGGTGGCATCAATGGGAATAAGATCATTGTCGTGGAAGTTGACACCATAGGCGCCCACCTCACCCAACAGACGAACGATGTCCGCGGGCGAAAGGGATGCGCGGATGGGATCATTCGTTGCGAATTGATCTCTTCCAGTGCTTCCAACAGTCCAAAGACCGAAGGTAAATTTATGTTCAGGTTTGGGGGTCAAATTATCAGACATGATACATCCTCTCGTTATTTGAAATTCGGTTCATGCAGAATATCATCCAGAACCAGGGCAACGGCGCCCATCACGCAGGCGTCCTGTCCGTGGGCCGATGGGACTATCTTGAGTCCCTGACTCTCCAGTTTTAATGAATTCGCATTTACCACTTTACGTACAACCGGCAAGAGTAATTCGCTGGCATAGTTCAATTCGCCGCCAAGAATAACCATATCCGGATTGAAAACATTAACCAGATTGGCAATACCAAAGCCCAGTTTCTCGCCAACTTCCTGCATGGCAACGATGGCAGCATTGTCACCTTCTGAAGCCGCGTTCGTAATGGTTTCAAAGCCAATATTGTTGACATTGTTATCTGCCGCCAGCAGCACTGTGCTTGGCACGCCCTGTCGAAGACTTTCCTGGAAACGTCGGATGACCGCTCGTGGGCTCACCTGGGTTTCCCAGCATCCACGTTTTCCGCAGCCGCACAATTCTCCATCAGGTTCCATGATCATATGGCCTACTTCTGAGGCATAGCCATGGCTTCCGCGAAAAAGTTTGCCATCAATCATAACGCCGGCGCCAAGGCCCACACCACCGGTCAGGAAGATGAAGTTGTGTTCACCACGCGCGGCGCCGAAGTAGTACTCACCCAGCGCGGCTGCTTTGGCTTCGTTATCCACAAAGACAGGCAGGTTGAAACGTTCTGACCACAACCTGGAAACGGGGATGTTTGTCCAATTCAGGTTTGGGGCGAACATCAACTCACCGTGCTGTAAGTCCACCAAACCAGGAACTCCCAGGCCAATGCCCAGAGGGGTCAGTTTCAACGCGTAGCCTTTTTGTAAACCTTCTTCCGTCAGTTGATAAGCTCGTTCAAGAATCTGTTCGATGCTGTCGTGCGCGTCAGATTTTGAGCGTTTTCGCCAGAGAACGTTGGCCAGAAAATCAGTTACAACCAATGAGATGTAATCTACACCGATCTCTATCCCAATCGCAAATCCACCCGAAGGATTTAGCTCCAATAGCAATCCGGGCCGCCCAACCCTGTCAGATTGAAGAATGGTTTCCTGCACCAGCTTGCGTTCCAGCAGCGCGTTTATGATCTGCGATACTGTGGATCGATTCAAACCGGTGAATTTTGCCACTTCCGCTCTTGACAACGGGGCATGGTGCCGGATAGTGTTGAGTACTACGGCGGTGTTGAACTTGCGAACGAGGTTTTGATCTGCAGTGGTTACCATAAGGATTCCGCTACTTCAGAAGGTTAAGAGTTTATTACCTGATTACTATCTATTCTTCTTGAAGTACACATCCACATAAACGGCAGCCACCAGAATGGCACCTTTGACGATGTATTGCCAGGCGGGAGTAACGTTCAGCAACTGCAGACCGTTGGTGAGGCTCGCCATGATCAGGGAGCCGATAATGGCGCCAATGACCGTACCACTGCCACCCAGAGGTGATGTTCCACCAAGGATACAGCTGGCGATGGCATCCAACTCATAACCGCCGCCCGCAGAAATCGTACCGTAACCCACATACGAGGCCAAAACGATACCAGCCACACCGCAGAGCAAACCCATCAACACAAAGATCAGGAAGACATTGCGTTTGATGTTGATACCGGAAAGACGGGCAGCTTCCGCATTGCCGCCCAGCGCGTAAGCATGGCGTCCAAAGGGAGTGTTGGTTCCCAGGTATGCCATCACAACAGCAACGATGGCCATGAGAAGGACGGGAACTTGCACACCATTGAACTGATTGACCATATACACATAGAAGCAAATGACCAGGGAAAGGGCAATTACTTTTGCAAGGTCAATGCTTAATTTGGCCGTTGTAAAACCATAACGGCGTTTTTGAGCACGCGCGTTAAGCATCACCAGGAATAAACCGGCAATCACAATTCCGGCAACCAACCACCCCATCCAGAGGGGCAGATACCCCTGAGCAATATAGGAAAAGTAAGGTTGGTTGGCAGGGATGGTGCGGCCGCCCGTGACCAGCAAAATGGCGCCATTCCAAATCCACTGAAAACCCAGGGTGGTGATGAATGCGGGGACACCCAGGTAGGAAATGATGTAACCTTCCAGCATACCTACGAGGATACCCACGGATAGGCCGGCGATTACTGACAGAGTGGCAGCCAGGAAAGGCTGATCGGGGATCAATTTGTACCAGACGAATGCCTGCAGGTAGGCTACGATAACCGACACAAATCCGGCGAATTTCCCAACCGCCAGATCAATGCCTCCGGTAACAATGACCAGCACCATACCGATGGCAAGGATTGAGGTTACCGTCATCTGGCGGAACAGGTTCGAAACATTCTGCGAACCGATGAACGCTCCTTTGGTGAGGAAGGAGAAGATAATCCAGATCATCACCATCAAAATGATGATCATGGACGTTTGCAGATTGCGGCGGAACCACTTGCCTATAGAGCTTGAAGAACTTTTACTACTTACGAGACTGGTAGATTCCATATCGACACCTTATGAATGGAGGATTTATTTATTCCGGTCTAAGCGATGCCGGTGGCAAGCGCCATGATCTTCTCTTGAGTCGCTTCTGATATATCCAGGGTTCCATTGGATTGGCCTTCATGCATTACCATGACCCGATCGCTCATGCCGAGAACTTCTTCCAATTCACTGGAGATCATGATGATGGAAACACCTTTTTCCGCGAGCTCATTCATCAACTTGTAGATCTCATATTTGGCGCCCACATCCACACCACGCGTGGGATCATCCATAATAAGGATCTTGGGAATGGTCATCAACCATTTGCCAATAACCACCTTTTGCTGGTTACCGCCGGATAGCGAATCAACTTTGTTTTCAATATTACTGATCTTGATCGCCAGGTTTTTAACTTGTTGCATACTGGACTTCAATTCCTGATTTTTATTAATCCGGAAATTGGTTGAGAAAGAAAACAGGTTTGGCAGTGAAAGGTTATTCAACACAGATTGAATTAGTACAAGACCCTGTTTCTTGCGGTCTTCCGGAACCAGACTGATGCCCTTTTCCATGGCATCTCTCGCGCTGTTAATTGTGATTTCCTTACCTTCCAGGATCATCTTGCCTTTTGTGATCTTTCCATATTCGCCAAAGATCGTTGTGACCAGTTCTGTTCTTCCAGAACCCATCAGACCGGCAATTCCCAGAATTTCACCTTTGCGTAAGTTGAAACTAACACCATTCAACAATTTATGAGATGGTTCTTCGGGGTCAATTGCGTGCAAGTCCTGAACTTCAAAGATCACACCATCAGGTTTGCGGGTGCTGTGAGGGAAACGCTCCTTCATTTCACGCCCGACCATATATTTAACCAATTTTTCCAGGCTTAGTTCATTGGTGGGTTGGGTTGTGACTGTTTTTCCATCACGTAAGACGGTGATTGAGTCAGTGATGCGGAAAAATTCTTCCAATTTATGTGAAATGTAAATACAGGTAATCCCCTTTTCTTTCAAGGAGTGCAGTATTTCCATTAATTTGTCAATTTCAGCTTCAGTCAATGCGCTGGTAGGTTCGTCGAGAATCAGGACGTTGGCTTTCTCAGAGAGTGCTTTGGCGATTTCAACCATTTGCATTTTGCCAACACCCAGGTGTTTTATTACATCACGCGGATTGACTTCAAGTTTATAGTGATCGAGGATCTTCTGGGTTTCCGCGTAAGTTTTATCCCAGTTGATCACACCATTCTCAGTGATTTCTTTGCCCAGGAAGATATTCTCGCCCACTGTCATATCTGGAACCAGGGTAAGCTCTTGATACACAATGGCAATACCTTCCGATCGGGCTTGCTGGATGGAGCTACTGGTCAGCTTGAGTTCACGTCCTTCGTAGATGACGGTTCCATCATATGTACCATAAGGGTACACACCGGCGAGAATTTTCATTAACGTTGATTTCCCCGCGCCATTTTCGCCGCAAAGGCCGTGGATCTCACCCCGTCTGAATTGAATAGAGACATCACTCAGGGCTGTGATGCCCGGGAATTGCTTGGTTACATGTTGTACGTCGAGGATAATATCTTCAGTCACAGCCTGCTCCTCTGGAAAGAAATACGCATCTTCACATCACAAAAGCATTTTTACAAGGTATCGACTCCCCGGTTGCCCGGGGAGTCGACAACGGTGAATTGGATTACGGTTTGG
>CAYNJT010000030.1:0-35555 GCA_964397625.1 uncultured Leptolinea sp.
CGCCTCAATCATCACCTCGTGCTGGGCAGAAGGAGTCTGCACCTGCATGCGGCGGGCGCGTCCAACCGCCGGGTGCGGCACGTCGCCGTCGCCGCCAATTTCATTGGAGGTATCCACAATGATCACGCGTTTTTTCTCCGCCAGGGTGCGGGCAGCTTCGCGCAGCATGGTTGTCTTGCCTATACCCGGCCGGCCGAGGATCAGAATGCTTTTCCCTGATTCGACCAGGTCAGTGATGATATCGATGGTACCGTACACCGCTCTACCCACCCGGCAGGTGAGCCCAACGATATGCCCCCGCCGGTTGCGAAAGGCGGAAATGCGGTGAAGGGTGCGTTCAAGGCCGGCGCGGTTGTCAGCGTCAAACTCACCAATGCGTTCCACCACATAGCTGATATCTTTGTGGGTTATTTCATGCTGCGAAAGTTCAACCTCGCCATTAACAAAGCGGGCTTTGGGAACCCGGCCAAGATCCAGGATGATTTCAATGAGATTGTCAATATTGTTCGCCCGGGTCACGGCTTCAGCCACGGCCGGGGGTAGGACTTCCAACAAATTTTGTAAATCGTCAGTAATTCTTCGTTGTGTCATATCTTATCTATAGGATAAATCAGGAACGATGCAAATGCAAATAAACATTTGATTAATGTCAGTTGCCGGATCAAATGAATAGCCGCCAGAATTCAAGTTGGTCTGGAAAAAGGCGATGAACCGCCTAATTCTTCCCCGCATTGATAGTGGGTTCCACCCGGGCCATAGGAGAGGAGGGTTCCGCCCGGCGGTGCTCCAACGCCTGGATTCCGCGCTCCAGAATGGGGCTGCGCTGGCGGGCGATCAGGTGTTTGACCAGCAATGCCTGCCTGGGAGATGCTTCGGCGCCGATGCGTTCCAGCCCGTTTTCCAGCCAAGATTGGTATGAACGCACTGCCATATAGATCGGGCGACCGCTTTGATTGGGGAGAACCGTGGTCAGGGCTTTGATAAGGCAATCCACATCCAGAGCGTCAGGGTGAAAGATCGGTTTCACGAAGATGCCCTGCGACCCAAACTCAACATCGGCGTAAGCCATTACGTCATCTTTCTGCTGGCAAACCAACCCCTGGAAGGAATGCGCGCTCATAGGTTCCGCCGAAAGTACAAGCGGCGGTACCAGAGATTGAAAGAGCGTTCGGATGTTGCTTTCCTGGTCTAACCGCACAGGGAGCCAATCCGCCTCAGGACTGTCCTCCGAATGCAATGCCGGAAGTTTCCAGATGCGCTGCCACGCAAACACACTGAACCCGGCCCGGCGGAAACTTTCGAACACCAAATTGGATTCGTCCAATTCGGCCAGCAGATGATAGGCTCCCCATTCACCGGATTGCCTGGCCAGATCTTCGAGCAGCAAGGGAAGTGAGGGAAGAGTAGAGTCGATTGCCGGGGCGATAAAAGCCACCCGCGCGGATCGTTCGCCCTGTTGGAAGTTCACCTGCCCGAACAACGGAGGAGCGCCCTCATCAGATCGCGACACGTTAGTATACGTTCCAAAAATGGCATTAAGCTGCGAGAAAACCGCCGCCAACCCCAGCGGGCTGCCCCGCGTCAGCATCAGCGTGCTGTCCAATCCCAACAGCTGCCGCCGGTGGCGGTACAGCGCGGGAAGATCATGCCAGGCTAAAGCTCGAATTCCTATTTTGCCAGCTCCAGAAAATAACGGTGAAAGCGGTCGTCTTCCGTGAGTTCAGGATGGAAGGATGTGGCGAGCAGACGACCCTGGCGGGCGGCCACGATACGGCCGCCGCCTTTAATACAGTTTTCGGGCAATTTGCATAAAACTTCTGCCGGAGGGGTTGCTTCTTTAATAAGAGGGGCACGGATGAAAACAGCGTGATAGGCACGACCTTCGGGATCCACAGATTTGAGAGCTGGAATGTCCAGGTCGATTTCAAAACTATCCACCTGGCGGCCAAACGCGTTGCGTTCCACCACGATATCCATGACACCAAGAAGGGGTTGTTTACGCTGCGCGTCTTTCGAGAGGAAGATCGCCCCGGCACAGGTTCCCCAGATGGCATGGCTTTTCGCGAATTCCCGCAGGGGATCCATCAGGTTGTAGGCGACGGCCAGTTTGCCAATGGTTGTCGATTCACCGCCCGGGATGATCAATCCATTCAGACCATCCAGGTCGCCGGGAAGGCGAACCTGAATGGTCTCGATATCGAGTTTTTTCAGCGTTGTCTGGTGTTCGGCAAAGTCACCCTGCAGCGCCAGTACACCAATCTTCATAAAACGTCTACCAGCCTCTTCCGGCGATCAACTCCGGTTCGGGAATGGCGGAAACCTGCCGGCCTACCATGGGTTCGCCCAGGTTGCGGCTGACTTCGGCCAGAATTTTTGGGTCATTGTAGTGCGTTGTGGCTTTTACGATGGCGGCGGCGCGTTTGGCCGGGTCGCCGGATTTGAAGATGCCGGAACCCACAAAGACACCATCCACGCCCAGTTGCATCATCAACGCGGCATCAGCCGGGGTGGCAATTCCGCCCGCGGCGAAATTGACCACCGGCATGCGCCCGAGCGAACGGGTTTCCATTACCAGTTCATAAGGGGCACCCAGTTCTTTCGAGAAGGTCATCACTTCTTCTTCCGGCATGTTCTGAAGGCGGCGGATGTCACCAAGAACCTGACGGGCATGGCGTACGGCTTCAACCACATCACCTGTGCCAGCCTCACCTTTTGTGCGGATCATGGCCGCGCCTTCACCCACCCGGCGGAGTGCTTCGCCCAGATTGCGGCAGCCGCACACGAACGGGACTTTAAAGGCATGTTTGTTCACATGGAACGCTTCATCGGCGGGGGTCAACACTTCCGATTCATCAATATAATCAATCCCCAGCGCTTCGAGGATCTGTGCTTCTACAAATTGACCGATGCGGCACTTGGCCATCACCGGGATACTGACTGCTTCCATAATGCGGATGATCACTTCCGGGTCGCTCATTCGGGCGACACCGCCGCTCGCGCGGATATCCGCGGGAACCCGTTCCAATGCCATCACTGCGCAGGCGCCGGCATCTTCGGCGATCTTTGCATGGTCGGGTGTGACCACATCCATGATCACCCCGCCCTTTAACATTTGAGCCAGTCCCTTTTTAACGGCAAAGGTGGCTACTTGCTGTTCCATAACGTCCTCCTGAATTAATAAACAAGAACCCTGCGGTTCGATTTTACCACGCTGAACCGTCTATTGTAGGGTTGAGGGCTGTCTTAAGGAGGTGTTAAAAGTTTCCAGATCAATGATGAATGCCCGCGGCCAGCGGATGCTGGCCATTTCCAGCAAGTCAGGACGGATGACTACCACAGCACGCTGAAAGAAATCCTCCTGCAAAGCCGCAATCGCGTTCATCCAACCCCGTTTCTTAACGAACTCAAGCGGCCCCAGTTCATCGATTATGAACATATCGCAAGGGACGGTTTCACTCAGAACCGCGTTGCTCCACGCCATCACTTCCGTGGAAAAATCCCAGTGGTCGGTCACATGAAAGCCGGATTGACGCTCCACCCGGTTCGCCAGCCGGCGCGTTTCACCGGTGCGCAGGTTGACCACATCGATGGCGATCTTTTCGCCATTCTCAAACACCGCCGGGCTGATCACGCCGCCCAATTGCCACCCGGCCTGCCGCGCGTGTTCGGCCCAACACTGGCAGGTATGCGTTTTTCCGCTGCCGCTCTTTCCAGTGAGGATGTTGATACCCTGAGTAAGTACGGAAAGACTCAGGTCCACAGGGCAACTTTCTGACCGTCTACGCCGACAATACGCACGGGAACACCGTACGCCCTGGTCAGGTTTTCAGCGGAAAAGACCTGTTCGCTCGAACCGCTGGTCAGGATCTGTCCGCCGCGCATCAACACAATGTCGCTGGCTACAGCTATGGCCGCTTCGGGTTCGTGCGTGGTAAGGATGATGGTGGAACCGGCTTTATTCAGCTCGCGCAGGATACGGATCAAACGGGCTTTATTTGCCAGATCAAGATGCGAGGTGGGTTCATCCAGCAGGATGATGTGCGGCTGCTGGGTGAGGGCGCGCGCCATCAGCACCAGTTGACGCTCTCCACCGCTTAATGATGTGACGGTACGATTCTCCATTTCTTGTAGGCCGGCGATCTCCAGCGCCTTGTTCGCGGCAGCCAGATCATTTGCGCGGGGTGATTCCAAAGGGTGAAGATATGGAGTACGCCCCAGCAGGACATACTCGAGTATGGAATAGTCAAACGGCATGTGTTCGATTTGGGGAACCAGTGCCATCATTTGTCCGGCTTCACGCCGAGAGTATGCACGAAGCGGTCGGTTTTGTAATTTGATCTGCCCGGCAACCGGCTGCAGCCAGCCGAGGATGACATGCAAAAGCGTCGATTTTCCCGCGCCGTTGGGGCCAAGGATGGCGGTAACCGAACCGTCAATAATATCCAGGTTCAAGTCATTCAATACAGCGCGGTGGTCGCCGTCGTACCTGTAGGTGACATGTTCCATTGAGATGATCGTCCCGGTCATCGCTGACTCCGCACACCGGTGATGGAAAGCAGAATGATGAAACTGACCGCCCCAAAAAGGGAAGTAATAATTCCCAGGGGTATCTCACCGGGAAGAAGGATGCGCGCCAGGTCATCACAGAGCAGGGTAAACAATCCTCCTATTAACAAGGCTGCCGGAAGTGTCATCCGTGAATCCGCGCCGAATAACCGCCGGGAAATGTGCGGCACAATCAAACCCACCCAGGTTACCATGCCACTGACTGAGACCACTGATGCCGTGGCCAACACGGCCGCTCCCAGCAGGACGGCGCGTTCAAATCGGGGCGAGGCACCCATGGAAAAGGCTGCCGCGTCGCTGAGCGATAACAAATTTAACCGCCAGCGGAGAAGAAAGAGAATGATCAAGCTGATGGATACCGCCGGCAGAATGCTTAAAAACTTGTTCCATGTGCTGCTTGAAAGTCCACCCAGAAGCCAGAACGTGATTTCAGGGAGCTGGCTGAGCGGATCAGCCATGTATTTCAACAACCCCACTCCAGATGAAAACAGGGCGGATACGGCGATTCCGGCGAGGATCAGGCGCAGTACCCAACCGCCGTATCGCAAACGGTGCGCCAGGAAGTAGGAGAATGCCAGCCCCAGTATGGCGAAAACAGCGGCAGACGATTGCACCAGCCAGGCTGTGTTGTTTAAGAAAATTATGGCAAAGGCGGCTCCGAAAGACGCCCCCTGCGATACACCCAGGAATCCCGGTTCGACCAGCGGATTGCCAAAGATCATTTGAAATACCAGCCCCGCCGCGGAAAGCGACATGCCGAGCAGGATGGCGATCAGCATCCGGGGGAACCGAAGATTCATCACAAGTTTCGTAGCCATTTCATCGCCGGCTATGGCCGCAGGAGACGAAAGCTGAACAGAAGGGTAACGCCCGATCAACAGTGAGAATCCGCCGGCAAAAATAAGCAGTAAAACCAGAATGATTAGCAAATTATTTTTTGACATCACGCGGGGACTCAATGCGTTCACGTTTGATCGTCCTGATCCAGTAGCGTGCCTTAACTAAGAAGCCGCGCTGACGCGGCGATTGACGATCTGGCTCTGCTCACATGCATTTAACCAATCCATCCAGGCACTGATCTGCCGAATGCGGGAATCATAGACCAGTTGGGCGTACTGGTCTTCCACGCTCAGGTTGTGCAGAGCCGCCTTCATTTCTGCCAGCCAGGCTTCCGAAATGCTTTTCTGCTTTTTCACTAGAGATAAGGCCGTGTCCGAGTTATCCTGTACGGCAAAGAATAATTTCGCCAGAAATACCTGGCGCATGTCACGGCCGTGCAGTACTGGTTCTTTCATCCATTGTTCAAAAAGAAGCGAACCGGCCGCGGTGATATGGTATTCCTTGCGGGTGGGTGAATTCCCGATCTGGATGAGATGTGATACGAGATAACCATCTTTTTCCAGGGAATCCAGCATCGCATACAAGTTACTCTGATTGATGCGCCAGATTTCTGACAGGCCTCCCGGCTGTTTAATAACCTTGAAAAGATCATATCCATGCATGGGTTTCTCTCGCAGAAAACCCAGCAGCATGATCTCCATAGGACTAATGCTTTTTTTGCGAGGAGACATATTCACTCCAAGAATATTCAATAATTGAATATAAAAATTATAGCACAGTATAAATGTATGAATCTCCCACCCGGCTATTCCTGGTGGTTGATGGACAAATTCCAGATCATAAATTCAATAAAGCATATCCCAAATGTACTATTTTATTAAATATTCACAATGTACCCAAAAGTATGTTTTTTTACTGGGGAAAAAGTTGTATGATGTTGAGTAGAAATAACTGAAATTATTGGTTGCCAGTAAAAATTCCATATAAAGACGGTTCCTCCCCCGCCATTTTAGTATTACGGAGTAGATTATGAGTATTGGTTTTTTGGCCATTCACTTAGCTACACTGGTTGCGATTTATGGCATTCTGGCAGTCTCGTTGAATTTGATCATGGGGATAACCGGCCTGTTTGATATGGGCCATGCCGCTTTCTTTGGTATAGGGGCATACACCACAGCCATTTTGATGGTGGATTACGGTCTCCCCTGGATTCCCGCCATGCTGGGCAGTCTGGCAATGGCCGGGTTGGTTTCCTGGATCATTGGGATCCCAACACTCAAACTGCGGGGAGATTATTTTGCCGTAGTTACTATGGCCGTGGGTGAGATTACAAGGTCTGTGTTTAGAAATTGGATGGATGTTACCCGCGGTCCTCTCGGGATACCAAATATTCCCTATGTGAATATATTTGGACTGGAGATTAAGCAGGGGATACCATTTGCCATTCTGTCTTATGTAGTGCTGGCAATAGTGATCTTCCTTGCGGAGCGGTTGATCTTCTCGCCTTTTGGACGCAGCCTGAAGGGTATCAGGGAAGATGAAGGAGCGGGTGTTGAAGCCCTTGGAAAAAACTCCTACCTTAATAAAATGTATATTTTTATTATTGGTTCCGCCTTGGCTGGATTGGCCGGTTCATTATTTGCCACCTATATTGGATATATCGACCCCAGCACTTTTACCCTTATGCTGACAAATTTCATTCTACTGATTATTTTGCTGGGTGGAAAAGGTAATAGTATCGGAGCTGTGGTCGCATCAGTGTTATTTGTGGTACTTCGCGAAGGTGTCCGGTTTTTAGGTCTTCCAACTTCGATCGCGGCGCCATTGCAGCAGTGGATCTTTGGCCTCCTGCTTATTCTGGTGACCCTTTTTGCCCCGCGCGGGCTTATCCCGGAACGTACCAGCGTATGGCCTTTGGCTTTGTTTATAAGTAAATCACAATCTTAAAGAAGAGGTCCGGAAAATATGTTACGCGTCGAAGGTCTTACAAAAAATTTTGGTGGCCTGCGAGCTGTGGATAATGTTACCTTTGATATCCCAAAAGGGATTATCTGCGGTTTGATCGGTCCAAATGGATCCGGTAAAACCACGCTCTTCAACCTGATCACGGGTTTTCTAACGATAACCAGCGGGCAGATTTATTTTCAAGAAAAGCAAATTAGCGGCCTTCCTGCCTACCAGATCGCCCAGCAGGGAATAACTCGAACTTTTCAATTAGTACGTGTATTCCAAAGACTGACCGTGATGGAAAATATGATGTTGGGTTATAAAGGGCATACCGGTGAAGAACCATGGAATGATATATTCCACAGTAAACGATATGTGGATGATGACAGGAAAGCCCTGGAAAAGGCATATGACCTGTTGAAAGTTGTCGGTATGCAGGACATCATCAATGAACGGGCGGAAAACCTGCCCTACGCGGAACAGAAGATGGTTGAGATCACCCGCGCATTAATGGGTGACCCGGAATTGATTATGCTGGATGAGCCGGCTTCCGGAATTAATCCCACGCTTGTGAACCGCATCCTTGATTATATACGTTACCTGCGGGACAGCCAGGGAAAAACCTTCATTATTGTGGAACATGACATGAAGGTGATTATGAACCTGTGTGATCATATTATTGTCTTGAATCACGGGGAGAAAATAGCCGAAGGAACACCGCATGAAGTGTCGAAGAATCAGGATGTCATTGAAGCCTATCTTGGTGGAGGGTAGCCATGAGCGAAAAGAATTCAAATTCGCCTATCCTGGTTGTAAAAGATCTTTTTGCGGGTTATGGCCCTACAGAAGTGCTGCATGGAATCTCTCTTGAAGTAAATAAAGGGAGCATTGTTACTCTGATCGGCGCAAATGGAGCCGGAAAAACCACCACCTTGCGCAGCCTGTTCGGGTTGATCCACATTACAAAAGGAAGCATCACCTATAAAGGCCAGGAATTGGTCGGAGTAAAACCCCATGATATCGCCAAACACCGCCTGGGATTTGTTCCCCAGGAACGCAGCATATTTCCAACTCTCACTGTCCGTGAAAACCTGGAGATGGGAGGATACATACTCGACAAAAAAACGCTTCAACAGAGGATCGATTACGTCACAAATTTTTTTCCTATTTTGCGGGAACGAATTTCGCAGCAGTCAGGCACATTAAGCGGCGGCGAAAGGCGGATGCTGGCGATTGGCCGCGCGTTGATTACCGACCCCGAACTGCTGGTGCTGGATGAACCGTCACTTGGCCTCGCGCCTCTGGTCGTGGATGCAGTTTTTGAACGAATCAAAGCGATTCACAGCGAAGGAACAACAATATTAGTTGTGGAACAAAACGCGCGCCGTGCTCTAAATCTGGCGGATTTTGGATATGTCATCAAATTGGGACAGATTTTATTCAGCGGAACAGGCAAGGAATTACTTGAAAACACTGATGTTCAAAAAGCTTACCTGGGTGCTGAATAAGCCGTGAAAGGAGGTGTGCCCCGATTAACTTGTATTCCTATCAATTCAATCGGCGATATTTTATAAGGAGAGATGGCATGTATAAGAAGTCGATAGTGTTAATTTCAATAATAGCCGTGGTATCCATGTTGTTAACCGCCTGCCAACCAGCCGCACCAGCCGCACCAGCTGAACCGGCCAAACCAACCGAAGCCGCCCCCGCGGCTCCCGCTGCTGCTGCCGGCAAACCAACTGAATACAAGATCGGTTTCAGCGGCCCGCTTACCGGTGATGGCGCGTATTACGGAGAAGCATCCAAAGAGGGTATTGGCCTGGCTCTGGATGAGATCAATAAAGCCGGCGGAGTCGGCGGCGTGCCGTTAAGTGTAGTTTACGAAGATGACCGCAACAACACGGCTGATGCTCAAACCGTGCTGCTAAAACTTGCTGAAACAGATAAAGTGCCTATTGTTATTGGCATAAATACAAGCTCTGTAACCATGGCAACCTGCAAGAAAGCCGAAGAACTTAAAGTCGTTCAGTATTCGATCGGCTCCAATCCGAAGATTGGCAGCTCTTGCAGTGATTTCACATTCCAACTCCAGGGTAATGATCTGGAACAGGGATTGGAATTTGTAAAGATCGCCCAGTTTTATAAATTTACCAAAGTTGCCATTGTCTACATGAATAATGATTATGGCATTGGCAATAAGAACGCGTTTGTTAATTCCGCCAAAGAAGCCGGTATCACAGTCCTGGGTGAAGTCGCGCTTCAACCCGAAGGAAAAGATTTTCGGACGGAGGTATTACAGATTAAAAGTCTGAATCCGGAAATGATCGCCTTTGTTGCCTATGGCGCGGAAGGGTCCGCCTTCCTGCGGCAGGCCAAGGAACAGGGCTTAACCGGTAAATTTGTCGGAGATGCCAACTGGGGTGATGAATCCATGTTCAAACTGGCAGGTGACGCGCTTGTAGGCATGGTCGGCTTGCAGGCTGGCGCGCATACCTCACCGGAATACCAGAAATTTGCCGAAGCTTTCAAGGCAAAATACAACAAACCCACGTCCATCTGGGCGGAATACTTCTATGATGAGATTTACATCGCCGCGAAAGCCATTGAAATGGGCGGCTATACCGGTGAAGGCATCCGTGATGCCACCAAGAAGGTCACCGAAAACTTTGTGGGCGCCTCAGGTCCAAAGAAATTGGACAGCGAGAACTATGTCAAATGGAGCTTTGACTGGGTTGAGTGGCAGCCTGATGGCAAATTAGCTCCGGTTAAAAAGTAAGTACAGGTAATTTTAAACGGGCAGGGAATTTCATATTCCCTGCCCGCCATTGAAAAACGCATAAAGTTCTTACGTTGGAATAGATTTTACAGGAGAAGTTATGTCGCTTTCAACAGATATTTTGCTTCAATTACTTGTAAATGGAATTATTGCCGGAGCGACATATGCGGTTGCGGCCATCGGCTACCATATGGTTTATGGCGCACTGAAGTTTGTAAATTTTGCCCACGGGTCAGTCGCTGTTTTTGGCGCCTATATTGCCTGGTCATTGTCATCCCATTTTTTGCATCTGGGACTTGTTCCTGCATTTATCCTCGCCGTTATTCTTACCGGACTGCTGGGGATTTTTATTGAACGTGTGGCGTATCGGCCTTTGCGTAACGCTCCCAAGCTGGCCCCCATGGCGACTGCCATGGCAGTCGCGTTAATGCTGGATGCGACAACCATGATGGTTTTAGGGTCCGATGTGAAACGTTTTGAAATCCCCGTTTTGCGCGGAATTCAGCTTGGACCCGTTTCAATTACTCCGGTTCAATTGACCATTCTCGGTATGAGTATATTGATCATGGTCTTTGTATGGGTATTGAACTCATTCACTAAGCTTGGCAAATCCATCCGGGCGGTCGCCGACAACCCGGAACTGGCGGAAGCCTGCGGAATTAATTCCAACATTACCATTTCAGCCACGTTTGGCATAGGCTCCGCCCTGGCGGCAGTAGCCGGAACATTAATCGGGATGGATGTGGCTCTTCAACCAACCATGGGCTTTGTGATCATGGTTAAATCGTACGCGGCGGTGGTCCTCGGCGGCCTGGGAAATGTCGTCGGCGCCGTGATCGGCAGTTTTATGATCGGCATCGCGGAAAATCTGGGTGTCTGGATCATCCCTCCGGTTTGGAAGGACGCCATTGCCTATGGTATTTTGGTCATCCTTCTCTTTATTCGCCCGACCGGCCTGTTTGGAAAGAAGGAAGAAATTTCAGCAACGGTATTGGGAGGTTGACATATCATAACCTGGTGCATTCAAAAAACATCCGGCGCTAATCCGGGTGTTTTTTTACAGTCAAGTTTGACTCACAGTGACTCATCAGTATAATGGGTGGAAGGGAAAGGAGCATTGCATGTATGTTGCCATCATGCACTATGCAGCACCACCAGTTGTGGGGGGAGTCGAGTCGGTCATCGCGAGTCACGCGTATTGCATTGGGAATGGTGGCCATTCCATAAAAATTCTTGCCGGGCGTGGTGAAACCATGGATGCCCGCTGCCCGGTTGATCTGATCCCTTTGATCGATTCCCGCCACCCGCGGGTCCTTAAAGTGAAAGCGTCTCTGGATACCGGCCAGGTTCCGGATGATTTTGAAACTCTGGTCAACCAGATTCAACACGACCTGGAACAATCACTCAAGGGGATCGATGTCCTTATCGCCCACAACATAGCCACTCTAAACAAAAACCTGGCGTTGACAGCTGCGTTGTATAACCTGTCTCAAAAACCCGATTCGCCGCGCGTCATCCTTTGGCATCACGACCTGGCGTGGACAACACCCCGCTACCAGCCGGAATTGTACGACGGCTTCCCCTGGGATTTGCTGCGTACCGCCTGGCCGCGGGTAACCCATGTGGCTGTCTCTGAAGAGCGCCGCAAGGAATATGCTACCCTCACCCACTTACCACCGGAATCCATCCAGGTTGTTCCAGCCGGGATTAACCTGCAGGATTTCCTTGCCCTGAACCGGCAAGTCACAAACCTGTGCAACCAATTAAATCTTTTTCAGGCGGCTCCGCTGCTGCTCACCCCGGTTCGTATTACCAAACGAAAAAATTTGGAATTGGCTATTGAAACCATCGTTCACCTGAAGGAGCATTTTCCATCCACCCGGTTGGTGATCACCGGGCCGTTGGGCGCGCACAATCCTGCCAACCAGGAATACTTTAAGAAACTGATCCATTTGCGTAAAATGTTGGGCGCGGTGGATTACGTTCACCTGATGGCTGAACATATTCCGGAAGGTTTGGAAATGGAAAGCGTGGCCGGTTTCTACCGCCTGGCGGATGCCATGGTTTTACCCAGCCGGGAAGAAGGTTTCGGCATACCTGTACTTGAAGCCGGAATTGCCCGCATTCCCATCTTTTGCAGTGATCTGCCTCCGCTGCGCGCGTTGGCCGGTCCATGGGCTACATATTTTGATCCCGAAGACCGCCCAGCCAAAATCGCCCGCTTGATTGCCCAGACGTTGACGGAAAGCCCGATTTATAACCTGAGACTGAAAATCCATAACTCATTCACCTGGGACGCCATCTATAAAACCCGCATCTCTCCTCTATTGAATAAGGTAAACTGATATGCCCACAACAGAAAAGCGTTTGTTTCGGCCTTTCAGAAAGGTTGTTCTTCCCATTCTTAATGGTGAAAAAACGCCGGTTTCCCTGGCCGCCGCGCACGCCCTTGGGATCGACGTGCAACTGATTGGATTGCTTGTTGTTCCACCGGGGGCTACTGCCAGCGAAAAAACGGAACAGGCCAGGCAGTTACGCGGTCACCTGCAAGAGATGGCTTCCAGAGAGGGATTCTCGTTGCCGCCGCAACTGGTCGTTTCACCGCAGCCCTGGAAAGATCTCTGGAAATTACTGGTACGGGAAAAAGGGGCGTTGATATTGATTGAATATCCCACACTGTGCAACCGGCCGTGGGGTTTGACGGAAGAACTGGCATTGGCCGCTCCCTGTGATCTGGGTATTCTGCGCGGCCCGTGGCCGACAGCCCCGGCTGGAATTCTGGTCCCAGTCCGCGGCGGTCCTTCCGCCGAGCTGGCGTTACGCCTGGGAATGTCCTTACCTCGTACTGACCTTGAAGTCATCCACTATTCGACATCCAGTGGAAATTCATCGACAGATGAACCGTTCAAAGGTTTGGAAAAAATCCTGCCGACTCTCCCGGGTGTTCAATACCGCCATGACAGATCTGATAACCCGGCCGCCTCCATCACCGGAATTGCCGCGAAAAAAGGTATCCTTATCCTCGGCGCCCCGGCAGCCGGGATGCTGGCAACCATTGAGGACAACAGCCTATTTGCGAAGGCTCCCTGCGCGGTAATCATGGTACGCCGTAAAGGCCCGCTGCCGCAAAAGTGGAGCGGAACAGAAGGCATCCTGTCCGGTGCCAGCGCCATCAGCCTGCTGGTGGATCGCTGGTTCGCGGAAAATACCTACCACGCGTCAGAATTTGATGATCTGCAACGCCTGGTGGAAAAGAAGCACCAGCAGGGAGTGACCATTAGCCTGGCATTGCCGGCGCTAAATGAAGAAGAGACTGTGGGTAATGTTATTGACACGGTCAAATCAAGCCTGATGGATCAATATCCTTTGTTGGATGAGATCGTGCTGATTGATTCCACCTCAAGCGATCGCACACGCGATATTGCCCGCCAAAAGGGGATTCCGGTATATATCCACCAGGAGCTGCTGCCGGAATATGGCCCAAGGCGCGGCAAGGGGGAGGCGCTATGGAAAAGCCTGCTTGTTACAAAGGGGGATATTGTCGTGTGGATCGACACGGACATTGTCAATATCCACCCGCGGTTTGTGTACGGTGTTCTTGGTCCATTGCTCCTTAATCCGAAATTGCAGATGGTCAAGGGCTTCTATCAACGCCCCTTGAAGAGTGAAGACCGCCTGCAATCCGGCGCCGGCGGGAGGGTAACCGAGTTGACCGCTCGGCCGATGATCAATCTGTTCTATCCGGAGCTATCCGGCATCATCCAGCCGCTTTCCGGAGAATACGGCGGACGCCGCAAGGCGTTAGAGCAAATCTCCTTTTCTTCCGGTTATGGGGTTGAGATCGGCATGGTCATTGAAATGTTTGAACGCTTTGGGCTGGAATCAATCGGGCAGGTCGATTTGCTGGAACGCATTCATCACAACCAATCATTGGAAGCCCTCAGCAAGATGTCATTTGTGATCCTGCAGGCCATCTTTCGGCGGCTGGAACACCGCTACGGCCGATCGCTGCTGGAAGACGTCAACAAATCCATGAAGTTGATCCATTACGCCAATGAGAATTACTTCCTTGAAGTGGAAGAACTGCCGGAAATGGAGCGCCCCCCGATGGTAGAATTGCCGGAATACCGGGCAGTTCGGGGTTTGTAAGATCCATGCTGCCCGAAAACAATATTGTTTTGGATTCGGGTATGACAGAAATTTGGCTGGTGCGGCACGGGCAAACGGATTGGAATCTGGAAGGCAGACTGCAGGGGCAGTTGGATGTCCCTTTAAATGAAACCGGGTTGGATCAGGCCCGGCAAATGGCTGCCACTCTCGAAGGCAGGAAATTTAGCGCGCTGTACGCAAGCGACCTGATGAGAGCCCGGCAGACCGCTGAGATCATCTCAAAGGTGGTGAATCTGCCCATTCAATTTGACCGACGCCTGAGGGAGATTTCGCAGGGGGACTTCGAAGGGATGCTTTTCTCGGAAGTGGTCAAACAATTTGAAAGCGCCCTGGAAGATCGCGCCCGCAATCCGGTGAATTCACGTCTGCCGGGAGGTGAATCTGTGGCAGAAGTGGCTGAACGTGTAAGAGCTTGCATGGACGATATTGCCTGCCTGGATGTTAAAGAGCCGGTGCTGGTGGTGGCGCACGGGTTGGCCATTGCTACCATTCTTTGCCAGGCGCGCGGGTACCCCATGGAGACCGTGTATTCGCATATCCAGGAAAACGCCACGGCAGAAGTGATTGAATGGAAATCTCCTGATTGTTCGCAATCTGCCGGTATGGTAAAAGACCCTTCAGCAGCCTGACCGGTTTTCCTAATCTAAAAACCTCTCTATAATAATTTCAAATCAGGTTTCCCAATTCTTGATCCAGAGGATGAGGATATGCCATTACGCACCTGGAATCGGTTGCTGCGCATCGGGTTTATTTCCACGCGATTTAAGGGGACGGACGGCGTTTCGCTGGAGACAGAAAAATGGGCAACTGTACTCGAACGCGCTGGTCATAAGTGTTTTTATTTTGCCGGAGAATGTGACCGCCCCGCGGAAGTCAGCCGGGTGGTGCCGGAGGCTTTCTTTCAGCACCCCGATATCGCGCTGATAAACCGTACGGTTTTCACCCAATCCCTCCGGCCGCCGGACATCACCCGGCGCATTCATGCCCTGAAAAACCATCTAAAGGATGAATTGTACCGGTTCATCAGTGAGTTTGATCTGGAACTGCTGATCACGGAAAACGTGCAGGCCATCCCTATCCACATACCGTTGGGTATGGCACTGGCTGAACTTATTGCCGAGACAGGTTTTCCGGTTATCGGGCATCATCATGATATGTTCTGGGAACGCAAGCGGTTTTTGACAAACTGCGTCTGGGATATCCTGAATTCCGTCTTCCCACCGCATATGCCCACCATTCGTCATGTGGTCATTAATTCTTCGGCATCTAACCAACTGGCATTGCGTACTGGAATATCCAGCACAATGATCCCCAATGTGATGGATTTTGAAAATCCACCGCCGCCCCCCGATGAGTACGCCCAACAGGTTAGGCGCGATCTGGGACTGGACACAGGAGAATACCTCATTCTTCAACCTACGCGCATTGTGCAGCGCAAGGGCATTGAACACGCCATTGAACTGGTAAGCCGTCTGTACCTTGACGCGCGCCTGGTCATCTCCCACGCTTCGGGAGACGAAGGCTATGAGTATGAACAATTCATCCGGGAGTATGCCGAACGGCTGGGGGTGCCCACCCTGTTTATTGCCGATATTATTAAGGATAAGCGCGGAAAAACTGAGGATGGACGCAATATCTATACATTGGAGGATGTGTATCCTCAGGCGGCGCTGGTTACCTATCCCTCTGATTTCGAGGGATTTGGAAACGCATTTCTCGAAGCCATCTATTTTCGCCGCCCTATTCTGGTTAACAATTACTCCATCTATAATTTTGACATCAAACCCAAGGGATTCAAGGTCATTGAGTTCGATGGCTATATTTCCCAGGATACCGTCACTGCCGCTCGAAACACTTTGCTAAATCCCGATCAGGCAGTGGAAACCGCGAACTTCAATTATAACCTGGCGCATCGCCACTTCTCCTTCACCATGTTGGAACGCCGTCTGCACACCATCATTTCCGAGATCTTTGGTGAGTGATTCTCAGATGTAAAGTTTTATTCGATTAATTATCGTCCGGTAAAGCCGGTTTTCCTATTAAAATAGACGGCATGCCTTTACTGACCACCGAGCGCCTCAGCAAGTCCTTTGGCGCCGTAGATATTTTTGAAAATATATCGGTAAGCCTGCCTGAAAAAGCCCGCGTGGGGCTGGTTGGCCCCAACGGCGTGGGTAAGACCACCCTGTTACGCATTATCATCGGGGAAGAAGACGCCAGCAGTGGGTCGGTATTCCGCGCGCGCGGTTTGCGCATGGGATACCTGCCGCAGGAATCTGACCTGAATGGTGAGCAAACCCTCTGGCAGGAATGCCTGAAACCTTTTAAGCCGCTGCTGGAACGCCAGAAGGAACTCCATCGCCTTGAAGAAGCCATGAGCCAATCGGATGCGAGCGATGACCTGCTGGAAACCTACGGCCGCTTGCAGCATGAGTTCGAGATCTCCGGCGGTTATCTGTATGAGACGCGCATCCGGCAGACCCTGACCGGCCTGGGATTCGCGGCGGAAGACGCGGCTCGCCCGCTCAGCCAGCTTTCCGGCGGCCAGCGCACGCGAGCCCTTCTGGCGCGCCTGCTGCTCAGTCAGCCGGACCTGCTGCTGCTGGATGAACCCACCAACCACCTGGATATCGGAGCGGTGGAATGGCTGGAGAACACCCTCAAAGATTTTCCCGGCGCGGTGCTGGTCATTTCGCACGACCGCTTCTTCCTGGACCAGGTGGCGGATACCATCTGGGAGATGGACAACGGATTCGAGACCTATCACGGGAACTATTCCGCCTATCAGAACCAGCGCGAAGAGCGGCGCATCCGCCTGTTGAAGGAAGTGGAAGCCCAGCAGGAATTCATCCAGAAAGAGCAGGAGTATATCCGGCGAAATATGGCCGGGCAGAATACCCGCCAGGCGCAGGGACGGTTGAAACGCCTGGAGCGGTTCCTGGAAGAAAAAAAGCTCGACCGCCCGGTCACCAATTCAACGTTGCATTTGAATCTGACTCCCACCCGGCGGTCAGGCGATCTGGTGATCCGCACCACCGGCCTTTCGGTGGGTTACGCGGATGAAGGCAAGCCGCTCTTTCTGGTGCCTGACCTGATCCTGCTGCGCGGGGAATGCGCCGCGGTGATCGGTCCCAATGGCGCCGGCAAGACCACTCTGCTGAAAACCCTGCTGGGGCAGATTCCCCCGCTGGGAGGCGAAGCCCTGATGGGCGCTGGGTTAAAGATCGGTTATTTCGCCCAGGCGCATGAGGGATTGAACCCGGCGCATACACTGATGGAAGAGATCAATAAAGCCGCGCCTAAAATGCTCCCTGCCGAAGTGCGCGATTACCTGGCGAAATTCCTGTTCACCGGCGATGATGTGTTCAAACAGGTATCCCTGCTTTCGGGTGGTGAACGCGGGCGGCTGGCGCTGGCCTGCCTGGCGCTGAGCGGCGCCAACCTGCTGCTGCTCGATGAGCCGACCAACCACCTCGACCTCGCCTCGCAGGACGCGCTGCAAGCCGTGCTCCAGGAATTCAACGGCACCATCCTGCTGGTATCTCACGACCGTTACCTGATTGACGCGCTGGCCACACAGATCTGGGATGTCCTGCCGGATGAACGATTGATGAAAGTCTTCCCCGGCACGTACAGCGAATATGCCGCCTTCCGCCGCCTGGAGAAAGAGAAGGAAGCGGATATCAAGCCGGAAGCCGGGAAGAAACCAGCCGCGGGTAAACCGGTTGACCGCCCCCGGCGGCCGGACCGTAAACGTCAGGAACAGATGCGACTGCTGGAAACCGATATATCACGCCTGGAGGACGAATTGGCAGCCATCGGCCGCCAGCTTGAAAACCCACCGGAAAACCCGCAGAAAGTTCTGGAACTGGGTATGGATTTTAACCGCGTCCAGCAGGAGTTGGATGAGAGGATGCGCCAGTGGGAGACTCTGTCCGCTGATGTGTAGCTCTAAAAAGATTGTAAATACGCCGTAATTACGGCCTGGGAAGAAACGTCGGGGTGGGAGTGAATGTCGGATAGAACACGGGTGTTGGAGACTCCTCTTCGCCTTCTTTGTCCCCTTCCAATAACGTCATAAAATGGAACAATTGCAGGATGGCATCCCTGACCTGGATCAGGCCATGCCCAAATGTCTTGTCCCATCCCGAAGTTCCCAGGTCTTTGGAGGAGACTTGCAGGTTGGTCTCGATCTGTCCGGTGGTCAGAGGATATATTCCTTTTAAGAGTGATACCAGCCCGGTTACCTCGGCGGTCGACATGGACGTGCCCGTCTTATAAGTAGGCCCCCCCAGATTGGTGGAAAAGATATTCGTTCCAGGGGCGACGACATCCAGCGCGCTGCCGGTGTTGGAATAGTACGCGTGTGATCCGTCATTGTTTACCGACCCGACCGCGATAACCTGGGGCAGCGATGCCGGGAATGTGATAGTGTTCGATCCACTGTTTCCGCCGGCTGCCACCAGCGTGACGCCGTGCGCGTTGGCATAGGCTACCGCGGAAGCCACCAGCTCAGAATAGCCGTTGAAACCCAGGCTTAAATTTATGATCTTCGCGCCGTGGTCCACCGCGTAGATGATGCCGTTATACACGCTCATCTCGGTGCCTTTGCCGGCGCTGTTCAATACCTTGACCGGCATGATCTTCGCCGACCAGTCCAAACCTGTTATACCGGTGCCGTTATTGCCGGTGGCGGCTATTGTTCCGGCCACATGCGTGCCGTGGCCGTGGTCATCCATGGCATCCGGGTCATCGTTGATGAAGTCATACCCTTGCACCAGCCGCCCGGTAAATTCGGGGTTGGACAGGTCGATGCCTGTATCAATGACTGCCACGATAACTTTGGATGAACCGGTAAAATACTGCCACCCGCCGGGCGCTTGAATGGTTTGAAGATAGGTTTGCAGCGGATAGAGAGGATCGTCGGGGATTAATTCGAGAATGGAGGCCTCATAGGCGGCCCCGGCGGATTGTACGCCCGTCATCGCCTGGAGCTGCCCGGCCAACACGACTTCCTGGCCGGCGGGAACATTCACCAGCAGCGCCTTGCTTTCACTGTCTGATGCACTCACGGTGTACCCGAGTTCGCTCAGGCGGGCGGTGAGCTCTTCCAGGCTGGTGTCTGGAGAGTAGCGCACCAGGATCGCCGAGCTCGTGGCTTGTGTTGGTTCCTTTGCTGTTTCCTGAACCGGGGACACATCAGATGGAGATACTTCCTCCGAAGGGTTTCCCTCTGGAGTGTCTTGAGTCTCGCCGATAGGATCACCTGCTTGATCTGTCAGGTTTACTTCAACGGGCTGTTCGGCTGTTAGTACTTCTACGGGTTTCGCCGCATCAGGAATATCGGCAGGCAATATGTCTGTATGGATATCATGATCCGCAGGCGCGGAGGTTGAATCAACCGCAGGCGTGTATTCCAACATTGCCGGGGAATCTGTGATGAAAGGAACATCCACCGCTGGTTCCGTTTCGATGGCCGGCGCGGGGGATTCGGACACAGCCGGAACCTTTGGATCGGGGTCAACCGGTGCTTCAGGGGGGACTGCTTCGGAAGGTTGCGCTTCTGTTGAAGTTTCGGTTTCTGGCTGGTCAGCCGGAGGTTCACCGGTATCCCCTCCATCAGTGATCACTTCCTGCGCCAAGGGGGTTTCATCCAGCAGGCTGGCACTCTGGGCAACCAATGGAAAATTCAACGGCGAGAACACCAATCCCACCGCAAGGCAGACTGACAGAAGGCTTTTAATCGCAAACCGGTTTTTCATATTTATCCAACTGTATCTAATAGTATCGGCTTGGTCAAGCCATTTCAACACTCACACTTCTGTTAGCTATAATAAATGTGATGGCTTCGCTTGTAGAGGTTCTGGATGGATTAACCAAACCCGCCGCTCTGGTGGACAATCAATCAGACGGTAGTGTGTATTGCCTGGCCTGCGCCAATCATTGTCATATCAAGCCCGGCGGGCGCGGCTCCTGCCAGGTGCGCTTCAACGCCGGCGGCACCTTAATGGCGCCGTATGGATACGTTGCCGGCGCGCAGGTTGACCCTATCGAGAAGAAACCCTTCAACCACTTTTTACCCGGCAGCAACGCGCTGACTTTTGGCATGCTGGGTTGTGATTTCCACTGTTCCTTTTGCCAGAACTGGCTATCCAGCCAGGTGCTGCGCGACGAGCGAGCCACCCGCTCTGTGAGCAGCATTCAACAGGTAGAACCACGTCAACTGGTTGATTTTGCCCTGCGCAGCGGCGCGCAGATCATCGCCTCTTCCTATAATGAGCCGCTCATTACCACCGAATGGGCGGTGGAGATTTTTACAGAAGCAGTCAAAGCCGGGCTGAAGTGTGTGTTTATCTCCAACGGCAACGCCACCCCGCAGGCGCTGGACCTCCTCAGGCCCTACCTGAGCGGGTACAAGATCGACCTGAAATCCATGCAGGAGAAAAACTACCGCGAACTGGGGGGCCGGCTGCAGAATGTGCTGGATACCATCCAAAGGGCGCATGACCTGGGTTTCTGGGTCGAAGTGGTCACCCTGGTGATCCCAGGATACAACGATTCGAACGAGGAATTGTGGGAGGCGGCGCGCTTTATTCATTCAGTTTCGCCGGATATCCCTTGGCATGTTACCGCGTTCCACCCGGATTACCGCATGCAGGACCGCGGCCCCACGCCCGTGGAAGCCCTGACCCGAGCCGCGGAGATCGGCCAGGAAGCCGGATTGCATTACGTGTACGCGGGCAACCTGCCAGGGCGGGTCAAGTCACTCGAAGATACATACTGCCCGGCCTGCAACACCCGACTGATCGCGCGCCTGGGGTACACCCTGCAAGATTACCGCATAACCGGTAAGGGAACCTGTCCGAAATGCGGAACAAAACAACCCGGCGTGTGGGTGGATGACCCCGGTAAGATTAATTATGGGCGGGATGGATTTCCGCGCAGGGTGGTGTTTTGATGTTTGCAAGGATCTCAGCAAGTTTTTGATTGTGCTAACTTAAAAGGGGTGTCAATATCGAGAGAAGGGAACTTCGTGATCAATAATATGGTGAAAAAGGAAAAATTATGGATTTTCAATCCATAATTTTCTATAAATGCCATTCCCTTCAAATTTAATCAAACCTATATCCCGTAATTCCTGCAATTGTTGTCTGATTTTTGCTTCAACAAAATGGTTATTTGGAAATTGATTTTTCAACTCTGGAACAAGGTCTGAACAATCTGACGATGTAAATACTTGCTTTTGAATTTTTTGAATTGCATGGAAAACCGCTTTTTTCCATCCAGAGAGATTATTGACAATTGCTTGCGTCTTCTGGTCGAACATGGGATCTTGACCTTCATAATCGAGATACAGTGACGGTATTTCTGGGGCTGGAAATTCTGGGATTTCAGCAAGTATTGAAGAAATCTGGTCAATATGTGAGGAATTTATTCGGCCGGTAATTTGATTTTGTTGGAGGTTATTAAAATCAGAAACAACCGTTTGCAGGAGATCGGCTTCGTTAGTGAAAATTCCATATTCATAGTTTTGTTTTAAACCCGATGTCGTTAAATTGGCTGAAGTGATTACAACTTGCCTGTCATCAAAAATAAAGAATTTCGCATGAAGTTTTGGAAAATTAAAAACTCTTCCCCCATTGTTTACAATGATTCTCAAAGCATTCAAATCTATGGACTTGTTGTAAAAGTTCTTAAGATTGATTTTTGTTATTAATTCAACCTCGCAGGAAGATGATTTTTGATCAAAAATTTCTGAAACAATGTCTTCTTTTACAAAAGGCGCGCATAACCTGATCTTCTGTGTAGATTCTCTACATAGAGTAAAAAAGTCAGTGTAAAGTGAATAATTAATTATGGTTATCATTATTTTTATGAAAGATGATCTTCTAATGAAAAACTCAAACAGCGAAAATGGATAATTTATTATAGCTTTCACTTGCATCATCGACTCACCCCGACTACAATCAACACGATGTCTGTCACACCCATTTATTTCTAGAAAGAATTAGCCTAATGTCACCCACTCTTGAAGAAGTTAAAACCCTGGCCCTCAAAGCCGGCGAGATTCTGCGCGCCGGGTACGGCCAGGCGCATCAGGTTACCATGAAAAGCCTCACCGACCCGGTCACCGAGACCGACAAACGCTCGGAAGCTTTCATTATTTCTTATATAAAAGAACATTACCCCGATCATTCCATCGTGGCGGAAGAATCCGGCCACCATAAAGGCAGCAATGGCTCCTGCTGGTACATCGACCCGCTGGATGGCACAGTCAACTTTTCGCACGGCGTTCCCATTTTTAGCGTCTCCATTGCCTACGCGGAGGACGGCGTCGTCAAACTTGGCGCGGTGTACGATCCCATGCTGGATGAACTCTTCTGCGCCGAGAAAGGAAAAGGCGCCTGGCTGAATGACCAGCGCATCAAAGTCACCGAAACCGGCGAACTGATCCGCAGCCTGAGCGTGACCGGTTTCCCGTATGACCACAATTCGGACGAAATGCGCCGCGCGCTGGAGCTCTTCTCGACCTTCAGCCTGAAGGCGCAGGCCTGCCGCCGGTTGGGTTCAGCCGCGCTGGACCTGTGCTATGTGGCCGCGGGCCGCATGGATATCTACTTTGAGATTCAGGTGAAAACTTATGACATCGCCGCCGGTCTGGTAATCACAGAAGAAGCCGGTGGAACGATCACCCAATTCGACGGCTCTTCTGACATGTTCGCGAAACCGATCAGCGTTGTGGCAGCCAACCCGGCGCTTCACCCGCAGGCGCTGCGCTTGATTCAGCAGGCATGAACCGATCATGACCGCCGACCTGCCATTGGACCAGATTCTGGAAGGGGATTGCCTCGATCTGCTGGCAGGCCTGCCGGAAAATTCGGTGGACCTGGTATTTGCCGATCCGCCTTACAACCTGCAATTGCACAATGAACTTCGCCGGCCGGATAACTCCCTGGTCGACGGGGTCAGCGCCCGCTGGGATAAGTTTTCCAGCTTCGCGGAATATGATGCCTTTACCCGCGCCTGGCTTTCCGCCTGCCGCCGGGTGCTCAAACCCACCGGCACCCTGTGGGTGATTGGCAGCTATCACAACATCTACCGGGTGGGCGCAATTTTACAGGACCTGGATTTCTGGATCCTCAACGATGTTGTGTGGATCAAGTCCAACCCCATGCCCAATTTCCGCGGCGTGCGCTTTACCAACGCGCACGAAACCCTGATCTGGGCGCAGAAGGAGCGCGGCGCGCGCTATACCTTCAATCACCAGACCATGCGCGCGTTGAATGAAGACCTGCAGATGCGCAGCGACTGGTTTCTGCCTTTGTGCGTGGGCCGTGAACGACTGCGTGTCAACGGGGAAAAACTGCACCCCACCCAGAAACCCGCCGCCCTGCTGTACCGTGTTCTGGCGGCCAGCACCCGGACGGGAGATGTGGTGTTGGATCCCTTTTTCGGCACCGGCACCACCGGTGAAGCGGCCATACGCCTCGGCCGGCACTGGATCGGCATCGAGCGGGAAAAGGTGTATATTCAGGCAGCCCGCGAGCGGCTGGCGCGGGTGCAGCCTGACGCGCAGGATACCGCGTCTCCTCAAACACCTGACCTTCGACAGAAGGTGCGCCTTCCGTTTGGCACTTTGTTAGAATATGGTTATCTGCGCCCTGGAGATACCCTGTACCTGGGGAAGGATCACGCCATTCAGGCGGTGATCACTCCGCAGGGCAGGTTGACTTACGACGGACAAAGTGGATCGATCCACAGCCTGGCCAGCCAGCTGCAAAACCGGCAGGCCAACGGATGGACCGACTGGCACTACCGTGACCCGCAGGATGGCCAATTCCATCCCCTGGATAGGCTGCGGCAGATCATACTGACATCTCAGGAGAGTGAATCTAATGAGTGAAAAGACTAAATACATGAAAAAAGCCTGGTCGTTGAAAGACCTTTTACCGACCGGTTCAAAAGAAGAATTGGACGCACTTTTTACCACGCTGGAAAAAATGGGGGCGGATTTTGAGGCCGCCCGTCCGCTCTTGAAACCCGGGATTTCCGAAGATGCCTTTCTCAGCCTTGTAGCCCAGCAGGAAGAGATGACCAGCAAGGCTAATGTGTTGTTTAGCTACGCCAATCTGAGTTTCGCGGCAGATACTCAGAACCAGAAGGCGCTGGCGCTTCTTGCCCGCATTCAGCAATTCACGGCTGAACTGGCCAACCGCACTCTATTCTTCAGCCTGTGGTGGAAGGATCTGGACGATGCCAACGCTGAGCGTTTAATGGCTGCTGCCGGTGACAACCGCTATTGGCTGGAAGAGATGCGCCATTTCAAGCCGCACACCCTCTCCGAGAAGGAAGAGATGGTCATCAACCTGAAGGACCTGACCGGTTCCAGCGCCATGAACACGTTGTATGACACCATCACCAACCGGTACACCTTTAACCTGACGGTGAATGGTGAGGTTAAAACCATGACGCGCGGCGAATTATCCGTGTACGTCAGAGAAGCTGATCCGGAAATGCGCAAACAGGCCTACCAGGAACTGTATCGCGTGTACGGTCAGGATGCCCCCATCCTCGGGCAGATCTACCAGAATCTGGTGCGCGACTGGCGCAATGAACAGCTTGGATTGAGGAAATTTGTCTCCCCGATCGCTGTGCGCAATCTGGCCAATGATATTCCTGACGAAGCGGTGGATATTCTGCTGCAAACCACGGAAAAGAATGCTTCTCTGTTCCACCGCTACTTCAAACTAAAAGCGCGCTGGCTGGGTTTGGAAAAATTGCGCCGTTATGACGTCTACGCTCCGGTAGCCAAATCTGATAAAACATATACCTTTGACCACGGGGTCAACCTTGTAATGGACGCCTACCGGGCGTTCGATCCGAAGATCGCGGAGATGGCCGGTCGGGTGCTGGCAGAAGACCACCTGGATAGCGAGATACGGCGGGGCAAACAGAGCGGCGCCTTCTGCCTGACAGCGTTACCCAACCTGACGCCCTGGGTGCTTCAAAGTTTTCAGGGCAAAGCCGAGGATGTCGCCACCCTGGCGCATGAACTGGGGCACGCGGTTCATTCCATGCTGGCCGCCAATCACAGCATTCTGACTTTCCATGCCAGCCTGCCTCTGGCAGAAACCGCCAGCACGTTCGGTGAAATGCTGCTGGTCGATCACCTCCTCAAACAGGAGAAGAACGAGGCGGTTCGCCGCGATCTTCTTTTCCGGCAGGTGGACGATGCTTACGCCACCATTCTGCGCCAGGCGTACTTTGCCATCTTTGAGAAGGAAGCCCACGAAATGGTAGCCGCGGGGGCGTCAGTGGATGAGTTGTGTGCCGGTTACCTGGCCAACCTGAAAACCCAGTTCGGCGATTCGGTCGATGTGACCGATGAATTCAAATATGAGTGGGTATCCATCCCGCATATTTTCAATGTGCCCTTTTATGTGTACGCGTACAGTTTTGGCCAGCTGCTGGTCTTTTCCCTGTATCAGCAATACAAACAGGAAGGTGAAGCGTTTAAACCACGCTATCTCACGATTCTCGAGACCGGCGGGTCACAATCGCCGGATCAGATTTTGACCGCGGCCGGCATCGATATGCGTAAAGAGTCCTTCTGGCAGGGCGGTTTCGATGTGATTAATGGGTTGATCAACGAACTCGAGAAGATACCGGTTAAGAAATAGAAGAAAATTTGTCCGGTGAGTAGCGAGAATCATCATTTTCCGTGCGATGGTCCAGATTGATTTTCTGCTCAAAATAAAAACTCACACTTCTGGTTACCAGAGTGTGAGTTTTTCAATTCATTGCGTCTGCCGTGTTACGCCGCAACAGTTTTGCCGGCTTTCTTCTTCTTGCGTTTTTCTTTATCCTTCGGACTTTTGTCTCCCATAGCAGCCTCTTCTTTCTCCTTGATTGAATAGAAATGGATTAACGGGTGAGGTGATCCTGAATAACGAAATCGACTAACCTTATCACAGATCAGTCGATGAATCAAGTTGATTATAAAATTGATAATTTACCTGTTTTTATATGTCATCAAAGGTCCGATGGATTTACGCATTAATATCTCTGCGTGTCCGGGAATCATGTATTCCGGCATCTCTCCTACAACTGAGTAGCCAAGGTGTTCATACAGCGTCCTTACACTTGAATTGAAATCCGAATAACAAAGGAAGCAATTGGGAGTAACACTATAAACGCGTTCTTCGGCAAAGCGGATCAATCGAGACCCCAACCCCTGCCCGCGGGCGCTTTCATCCAGACAAACCGCCTGAAGATAGCCCTTTAAAGGTCCTGTCAAGTCGATCACCACCAGACCGAGAAACGTTCCATCCATGGTGAACGCGCCGTAGGCTTCCTTCTGCGGATTGGTGACGGCATCCAGACAACTTTCATACGTGCGTCCGAAAGTTTTCCATGGGTCGGTGCGCATCATCAACCGCGCGGCGCGGTCGCGTTCTTCCGGGTTTTGAAAACCGCGGATGATAATGTCCTGAGGAGCAATCATATCAAGCTATGGGGCATGAGTGTTGGTCAGACGATCATAATATTGATCTTCATTTCCTCAATCTTCTTGAGGATGTCTCTGTTGATCTCTTTTCCTGTGATTACCAGGTCAACTTCATCAAAGTGGCAGATGTTCACAAAAGCGATCTTTTCAAATTTGGAATGATCGCACAATACGATGACTTCGTTTGACGCCTGGATCATTAATTTCTTGGTCTGTATCTCTTCCACCGAGAAATTCATGTATCCGATGTTCATATCCACCGCGTCAACACCCATATAGAATTTATCGGCATGGATCTGGCGGACCATGTTCTCAGTGAAATAGCCGTTCAGCGAATAATGGTGTTTACGCAAGGCGCCGCCAAAAACGGTCAGTTCAATATCGGTATTTTGCGAAAGCAGCATGGCGCTGTTCAGGTCGTTGGTGGCGATGTACAGGTTGTTTTTATTCATCAACGCCTTGGACAACTCGTAAACCGTTGTGCCGCTATCCAAAAGCAGAGTTTCGTTTTCCTGCACCAGTTCAACCGCCGCCCGGGCAATGCGCTCCTTTTCGTCATAAAAGAAATCCTTACGAACATCAAATGGAGGTTCGTAAGAAGTTCTTTGTGTTAGTGCCACGGCACCACCGCGAATACGTTTCAAGGCGTGTTCAAGTTCAAGGTCTAACAGATCGCGAGATATGGTTGACCTTGATGTATCCAGACGGGAGGTGAGCTCATCAATGGAAACAATCCCATGCTTTTTTATTTCAGCCGTGATCAATTCCATACGCTTTGCTTTTAAGATATCGCCCTCCGTCCCCAGACCTTCCAGTTATCTGATTTGGTCTGAACTTATTTATAGGTTGCCAGGTAATCCGCAACGACTTTCAAATTGTCGCGAAAAGTGCCGTCTTTGCTGAAATTCTTGTTAAACAATGCGCTTCCCATGGTGAAACCGAAAGGATTCACTTCGTGCATAAAATCCATGCGGCCGAAATCATTGATGCTCCCGGCAATGACCGTGGGCAGGCTGACTTCTTTGATGAAACGTTTAATCAATTTCACTGGATCTCCGGTGAATCGGTATGCCAAGAGGTCAATTCCGTCGACACCGAGGTCTTTGAGTTTATAGGCATCCGCAATGATCTCATCAATTGTCCCACCCAGAATGGACGGATTATCCCATACTTTTCCGCAGAAGGGGAAGTATTTAATCTTGTTTTTGACAAGCGCGCCAACCGATGGGAAATACAGGGTGCCCATCAGGCAGTCAAATCCGCATTCAATGGCGAGACTGGCGGCATCCAGGCATTCCTTCTCGGTGTATGTGACAACTTCCAGGTAGGTTGTCTTGCCGGCATTTTTCATATTCTCAACCAGGGTCTTCATTTGCGGTACCGGTAATCCGATATTCTTAAAACCCCAGTGTTGGACGTTCAGATCTTTGGAGGAATCAAATACTTCAATCGCGTCTTTAACCGTCTGATCGTTATGAGTAAGCATGACAATTAAGTTCAAAGTGGCACCTCTCAATGGGTAATCTTTAATTTCTACCTGCTATTGTTTTACTGGCGGTAGGTGATATCAAACAGACCATTAAGGTCAGAGAACAGGCGTTTGTAGTCTTCATAACCGGTATCGTAAACATCCGCAGTGGCCGGATCAGGAATGAAGCGGGCTTTTTCTTCGGCCATGCTTTCACAGGCTTTTTCCACACTTGTGAACAACCCGACCGCTGTTCCGGCCAGAATGGCCGCGCCCAGGCAGGCGGCTTCAGAGCACTTGATTGTGACCAGCGGTTTGTGGATGATATCGGCTTTTATCTGATTCCATAACGGGCTCTTGGAGCCGCCACCCGAGGAACGAAGTTCGGAAACACGCAAGCCGGCATTCTCCAGAGCTTCAATGTTGCGGCGGATAATATACCCGACGGATTCCATGATGGAGCGGATGAAATGAGGTCTGCCGTGCTTCATTGTGAATCCAAAGAACACACCTTTCGCGCGGGCATTCACATCTGGCGCCATGGATCCGCTTAAATGCGGTAAAGCAACCAGGCCATCGCAGCCCGCGGGGACTTGAGCGGCTTCATCATCCATGATGGAATACGCGCTTTTTCCCGAAAGTTCAGCCACTGATTTTTCAACATCGCAGAAGCTGTCGCGGAACCATTTGATGGCCATACCGCCGGTGGTGAAGGTGTGCAGCATATACATATTCGGGATACCGAAGTAATGCAGAGGCATCTTACGGTTGGGATCGAACAGGGGTTTCGAAACAGGCGCGCAAATGGCCAGGGCCGCCCCAATATTTTCCGAAAAACGGCCTTCGCAGATATTGCCAATGCCAATGGCCGCGGCTGCCTGGTCAAGCGCGCCGGTGCAAATGGTTACATCATGGTTCAATCCAAGCGCATCGGCCATTTCTGGTTTAATCTTTGAAACCACCTGGCCGGGCTCCATGATCCTGGGTAACTGTTCTTCTTTAACACCCAAAAAGGCCAGCATCTCAGGCCACCATTTTTTGGTGATCAGGTTCCAGTAGGTGGTGGATGTGACCAGCGAACCTTCGGTGACCATCTGGCCGGTCAGGCGGTAGATGAACCAGTCTTCAATCAGGGCAAATGTTTTGGTTTTTTTGAATATATCCGGTTGATTCTTCTTTACCCACAGTACTTTTGCCGCAGGCCAGCAGGGGTCGAACTGCACCTGGCCGGTTGTTTTGTAGCAGACCTCATCAGAGAATTTTTCCCGCAATTCCGCCGATTCTTTTTCCGCGCGGTTGTCCATCCAGACAATGGCATCGCGCAAAGCCTTCCCTTTATCATCGAGGAAGAAGAGGGTTTCACCCTGCGCGGAAATCCCCAGGGCCTTTATGGCTGCTTTCTGGCCGCCAATAGTTTCCAATAATTCGGTCAGGCCGCCGGTAAAGGCGTCCCAGTAGGTTTCTTCACTGCATTCCACATAAGAAGCCTGAAGGGTTTTCAATTCATATTCCCGTGTGGCTGTAGCCACGATATGGCCGTGTTTATCAATAATGGCCAATTTTATGGATGTCGTTCCCAGGTCGACGCTTAAGATTAATGGATCCAATGTGGTACCTCCTCGGGAGTAATAAATTGCTGTGTTTGTAGAAATCAGACACCATACCAACCCGTTTCGGAAAAGCTGCCAACCACCAGAATAGATGGTTGCGCCCGCGGGATCAGAGAAATGCGTAAAACTGGTGTAATATGAACGGAAATGACGTTATTTAGTACAATATAACACATCGATAAATGTCAGTCAATAGTCAATGCGCCCCCGATTGGTGTGGTTTGGGTGTAAAAACCGGTAATAATGGCAGTATTACTGGTTAAAACCTCAAAAATTACCCAAAAGTAGCAACAAGGGCTATTGACAAGCCAAATACTACTTACTATAATCTAATCATAATCATTCATTTGTGTTCAATTGTGCGCATCTCGTTTCAAATCAAATAATGATTCCTGTGCATATTTGGGATAGATTTCGCGATGGAAGGAGGTGAATAGATTTAGATGCAAAGCGGCAAGATTGTCCATCTGAAAGATACACCAGCTCGCATGGATGAGGATGAACTCGTCAGGCAATATTTCTCTACTGAGAAAATTACCTTTGGTATGTCCATTCTTCAACCCGGCAAAATCGGCGGCCTTGACCCTGGTCATGCCGAGGCAGATGAGGTCTTCTTCTGTGTAAAGGGACACGTTTTATGCTACTTCCCGGAAGATGACTATTATTACGAACTTGAAAAAGGCGACGCCCTTCTTATTCCTCCCAAAACAGGTCACAAATTATTCAATATTGGGGACGAGGAAGCTGTTATTACCTGGAGTTGTGCCCCCCATCCTTAAAGCGGTTGATCCGCTTTAGGGATTTTTTATCCCGGACTGACAGTCCAGGTCTCCAACACCGGGTAGACCGGCTCTTATATGGCGTTCGGGATGATTCTGCCGGCAGGCAAGATTATCCTTTCACAATAATGACTGTTTGAAACTTATGAAGAGGAGAATAGTAATGAAAATTCGAAACTTAGTAGTTGGCTTGATACTCATTACCATTTTGACTACTACCGCAGGATGCGGCGGTGGAGCCGGTGCGGGTGCCGGATCCGATGTGATCAAACTGGGTGTCAACAATGAAATCACCGGTGATAACCCTATTATTGGCTCTTCAGCGAAAAAAGGCATCGACCTGGCCCTTGAGGAGATCAACGGCGCCGGCGGCGTAAAAGTTGGTGACAAGATGTACAAACTGGCCGTTGAAGAACTCGATAACGAATTTAAACCCGAAGCTGCCGCGGCAGTTGCTCAGAAATTCGCCGACCGCGCGGATATCATGGGTATGATCGGCCCGAACGACAGCGCCGACGTTATGCCCACTATTCCGATCATTGAAAAAGCCAAACTGCCTTCCATTACTCCCTGGGCGACCGCTGTTGCCATTACCAAAGACAACGATTATTTCTTCCGCGCCTGCTTTACTGATGATTTCCAGGGCGCCATTATCGCCAAGTACGCTTTCACAGAACAAAACGCCAAGACGGCTGCCGTTCTTTACGACAACTCCAATGACTACAACGTAGGCATTGCCACCATCTTCAAGAAGACCTATGAAGAAATGGGCGGCAAGGTGGTTGAATTCCAATCCTATGGCCGCGGCGAGAAAGATTTCAAAGCCCAGTTGACCAAGATTGTGACTGCCAATCCTGAAATCCTGCTGCTGCCCAACTTCACTGCCGAAGTTCCCCTGCAGGCCGAACAGGCCCGCAGCCTGGGCTACAAAGGCAAATTCATGGGCTCTGATACCTGGGGCGATAAAGAAATCATCAAACTTGGCGGCGAATATATCGAAGGCGCCCTGTGGGTTGGTCACTATGCCGTGGATATTGCCTCTGACAAAGCCAAAGCCTTCATTGCCGCGTTCACCAAGAAATACAACGATACCCCGAACGATATTGCCGCCCTCAACTATGACACCGTCTACCTGTTCAAACTGGCCATTGAAAACGCCGGCAAAATCGACCGCGTAGCCATTCGCAACGGCCTGGCCGCCATAAAGGAATACGAAGGCGTGACCGGTAAAATGCAGTTCAATGACTCCGGCGATCCCGTCAAAGACGCTGTGATCATCCAGATCAAAGACGGTAAATTCACCTACTTCGCCACCGCCAAACCCTAAACCGCTCTGTACTGCCGTATTAATAATGGATACGAATGAGGGGCTGTAACCAGCCCCCCATTCGTATCAAATAGTGAAACCGCATTGATTTGAAAGCCCCAATTCTTTTTTTGTAACTTGCTTTACCGTGGAATATTTCTAAAATAGAGTAATCCAGGGTACAAAGAGGTTTGATATGGATATGATCCTGCAACAAACATTGAACCTTGTGCAACTGGGAAGCATCTACGCCCTGCTTGCGATCGGGTTCTCCATCGTATACGGTATTGTCCGGCTGGTAAACTTCGCGCACGGCGATATCTTTATGGTGGCAACATACGCGTTTTTCTTCCTGGCCACCTGGATGTTGTCTGTAATTCCATCTGTTTACGTTGTCCTCATCATCACCCTGATACTGGTGGCTGCGGCTGTTTCCCTGTTGGCTGTCGGGATCGAACGAGTAGCCTACAAACCTCTCCGCTCCGCGCCCAAGGTTTCTGTAGTTGTAACCTCTCTGGCCGTTGGTTTGCTCTTGCAGCATCTGGTTCTGCAATTTATTGGACCCACTCCTCAGCGTGTTCCCCGGCTCGTGGATGATATTAAATTCCAGATCGGGACGGTTAATATTGAGTTGTATCAAATTGTGATTATCGCGGTCGCCCTCTTCATCATGCTCCTGTTGAGCCTGTTCATTATGAAGACAAAGACCGGTATTGCCATGCGAGCCACCGCTCAGGATGCCACCGCTGCCAGCCTGATGGGTATTTCGAATGACTTCATCATTAGTATCGCCTTTGTAGTTGGCGCGACCATCGCATCCATCGGCGCTGGCCTGTACGGTATGGCGTATCCAATTTTTGACCCTTATATTGGCCAAATGATTAACTGGTGGTCGTTCACGGCCGCCGTTCTGGGTGGTATTGGTGATTTCAAAGGCGCGGTTCTTGGTGGATTCCTGCTTGCCGCGGTTATGGTCATTTCCCCCATCATATTACCGGTTTCCAGCTACCGTGACATCGTTGCCTTCGGCATCCTTATCCTTATCCTGCTCATCAAACCAAGCGGTTTGCTTGGCAAGAAGACAGTTCAGAAAGTATAGGGGTGAGAATATGTCTTCAAAGAAAATCATCAATCTTGCGTTACTGATCGTCACAGCAGTCATTCTGTTTGTCATCGATCATTTTCAATTGATTGGCGCATATTACCTGCAGATTGCCCAGTATATTGGCATTTATGCCATTATGGTATTGGGAATCAATCTGGTAAACGGTTATCTGGGAATTTTCTCACTGGGGCATGCCGGAATTATGGCTGTGGGTGCGTATTCTTCCGCATTAATCAGCAAGTTCGTGCTGACTGATCCGGCATTTTTCCCGGTGTGTATTTTTCTTGGTGGGGTCATTTCCCTGCTGGCCGGATTCATCATCTCCATCCCATCTTTTAAAGTGCGTGGAGATTACCTGGCCATTATCACCCTGGGTTTCACCCTGATCATGAAAAGCGTGCTTACAAATCTTGATTTTGTTGGCGGCGCGCGCGGGCTGCGCAACATTCCATCCAACACGAATATCGGCTGGGTTTTCGTATGGCTGGTGTTGGCCATCAGTCTGGTGCGCATGTTCATCAATTCGAAATACGGCCGGGCGACTCTTGCTCTTCACGAAGATGAAATTGCCGCCGAGTTGGTTTCGGTGGATACCAAGAAAACCAAGATGGTGGTATTCGGTTTCTCCGCGTTCCTGATCGGCGTGGCTGGAGGGCTGCTTGCCCACCTTCTGGCCTTTACCAACCCGAATACGTTTGGGTATGTAATGGTATCGGAAGGCCTGATCATGGTCTATCTGGGCGGTATTAGCAGCATCACCGGTTCTCTTCTCGGGGCGGGCGTCTGGACCTTGCTGGTGGAAGTACTTCGTCCGTTGGGTGTGTGGCGTTGGATTATTGGGGCAATACTTTTGATCATCGTGATGATCTACCGGCCGGGAGGACTGGCTGGCGGCACCGAGCTAACCGGCAAAAATCTGGCGGCCGCCGTTGATACCGTCAAACACTGGTTTGCCCCCAAAAACAAGAAGACTGCTTCATCTGATAGTGGCAGTGGAAAGTAGTACAAAGATGAGCAACGATACGATTTTGACATTTGACAAAGTCTCCATGCATTTCGGCGGGGTCAAGGCAATTGATGACCTGTCGTTCGACGTCCACCGCAATGAGATTGTCGGGATCATTGGTCCAAATGGCGCCGGAAAGACAACTGTGTTCAATGTTCTTTCGGGTGTATACATGCCAACAGCCGGCGATATTGTTTTCAATGGCAACAGGATAAACAAATTACCCGCCCACACGATTATTAACAGTGGAATTGCGAGAACATTCCAGAACATCCGGCTTTTTGGCAAGTTAACTGTGTTGGATAATGTTCGCACCGCCTTTTTTGGAAAAACCAAATATTCAATCCTGGATATCTTCATCAATTCATCCCGGAAGCGCGAGGAAGAAGAACAGCTGAAAATGGAAGCCATGGAATTGCTGGAAGCTGTTGGTTTGGCCGGTAAAGCAGACGTTCTGGCATCGAGTCTGCCGTACGGCGAACAACGCCGACTGGAAATTGCCCGCGCTTTGGCCTGCAGGCCTGAAATTTTGCTGTTGGATGAACCGGCGGCCGGAATGAATCCCAATGAAATCGATGAACTGAACCGGATGATCGTTTCTATCAAGGAAAAATTCGGCCTGACCATTTTGCTGGTGGAACATCAAATGCGCCTGATCATGGGTGTGTGTGAACGCATTATCGTTATGAACTTTGGCAAGAGCCTGGCCACAGGTACCCCTTCTGAGATCCGTAACCATAAGGATGTGCTGGAGGCTTATCTTGGGAAGGGTCGTAAAAATGAAAAATAACCAACGCGAAGAGAAGAAGAATCCTATCCTGGATATTGACAACCTGTCGGTATCCTATGGCAAAATCAAGGCGCTTCACGGAGTATCCTTTCAGGTTTATAACGGTGAAATTGTATCCATGCTTGGATCAAACGGAGCCGGTAAGACCACCACGTTGAATGCCATCTCAGGTGTTATACCCACTCAATCAGGAAGAATAACGTTCAAAGGTCAAAACCTTGTGGGAGTAAAGCCGCATAACATTGTCAAACGGGGCATCGTGCACGTGCCAGAAGGCCGGCATATCTTCCCTGAATTAACCGTGGAAGAAAATTTACGCATTGCCGGATATTTATTCTCTCGATCGGAAGAAAAAAAATTACTGGCAGAACGAACAGACTATGTGTATTCCCTTTTCCCCCGACTGAAAGAACGCGCCAGGCAGATGGGCGGAACGCTTTCCGGGGGAGAGCAGCAAATGCTGGCTATCAGCCGCGCGCTGATCACCAGCGGTGACCTGCTTCTATTGGATGAACCTTCCATGGGTATCGCGCCCAAACTGGTGGAAGAGATTTTCGAGACAATCCTTACAATTAGCAGGAACGGGCAGACCATCTTATTGGTGGAACAGAACGCCATGATGGCCATGGAAATTTCGGATTATTGTTACGTGCTGGAAACGGGCTCCATCGCTTTTGAAGGCGT
>CAYNJT010000031.1:0-34295 GCA_964397625.1 uncultured Leptolinea sp.
ACCATTTTTGCCATGTTACTGTCTCCTTGATGAAATTTTGTATCGATTAGCCGGCTGCGACGGCCAGCTCTCCGGTATCAACTTTTGAATCGCCGGCATACAACGGGGCTGCCCCGCGTGCCAGAACCACCCGCCCGGTGCGTACCATTTCAATGATGCCCAGGGGGCGAAGAACTTCGATAAAGCCTTCGATCTTCTCTTCATCACCGGTGATCTCAACGATGAGTGAATTGTTGGCGATATCCACAATGCGGGCGCGGAACACGTCCACGATTTGCGTGATCTGCGCGCGGCTGTCCGCGTCGGCTTTGACCTTGATAAGCGCCAGATCGCGGGTCACGCAGGCCTTCGTGGTGAGATCTTCCACCTGAATGACATTGACCAGTTTGTACAGATAGGAAATAAGGCGCAGGATGCTGATTTCGTCGCTGTTGACCACAATGGTCATGCGTGAGACTCCCGCTGTTTCCGTGTGCCCCACAGCCAGCGATTCAATGTTGAAGGAACGCCGGCGGAACAGGGATGCCACCCGGTTCAGTACGCCGGGGACATCATCCACAAGTGCAACAATCGTATGGTTCATGGTCTGACTAAGCCTCAACCTTGACGGCTTCTGTCACAGCCACTGCGGCCGGCATGGGGCGGCGGATCATTTCTTTCAACTCGGAACCGGCGGGAACCATCGGATAGACGCTGTCCTCTTTTTCCACACGGAAGTCGATGACCACCGTGCCTTCCGTCTCGCGGGCAGTTTGAATGGCTGTTTCCACATCGGCGCGCGTGGTGACTCGCATACCGGTCAGGCCATGGGCGTCGGCAATCTTGATGAAATCCGGGCTCTTCATGGGTGTGGCGGAATAGCGCCGGTCATAGAAGAATTCCTGCCACTGGCGCACCATACCAAGGTAGCCATTATTGAGGATGGCCACATTGACTTTGATGCCTTCCTGGGCGGCTGTGGCCAATTCGGCCTGAGTCATCTGGAATCCACCATCGCCGCAGATTACCCAGACTTCCTTTTCGGGCTGAGCAAACTTGGCGCCAATACCGGCCGGCAGACCAAATCCCATGGTACCCAGGCCACCGGAAGTGATGAATTGAGCCGGGTTATCTTGCTTGTAATATTGGGCAGACCACATCTGATTCTGACCAACATCGGTAACCAGGACGGCATTGCCTTTGGTGATATTCCACAGATCATTGATGACATGGGCGGCATACAGGTGTCCGTTATCCGGCAGGTTCTGAATGTCGCGCACGGCGCAATCACCCTTCATTTCATTAATCGCGTTGATCCAATCCTGATGTTTGCCGGGCTTGATATGCTCCAAAATCTGACTGAGGGTGTCGCTCAGGTCACCCACCAGCGCCAGGTCAACTTTCACGTTCTTGTTGATCTCCGCCGGATCGATGTCGATATGGATCTTGCGGGCATGGGTGGCATAACGTCGCACATCGCCGGTCACCCGGTCGTCAAAGCGCATACCGAAAGCCAACAGCAGATCGGCATCCTGAATGGCATGATTAACCCAGGCTTCACCATGCATACCCATCATTCCCAGGTTGAGCGGGTGGGTGGCCGGGAAACCGCCGATGCCCAGCAGAGTCATGGCGACGGGCGTCTGGGTGCGTTCGGCAAATTCGAGCACCTCTTTCATGGCGCCGCTTTGCATGACTCCATGACCGGCCAGGATAACCGGCCGTTTTGCAGCCTGGATCATGGCCACCGCACGACGGATTTCTTCTTCTCCGGGGCGGTTGACTTTACGATGTCCGCGCAGATTGGCCGGTTCGTTATCGGGGTCATATTCGGTGGTGTTCTGCTGCGCGTCCTTGGTGATATCCACCAGAACGGGGCCGGGGCGTCCGGAACGCGCGATATGGAAAGCTTCGCGCAGGGTATGGGCGATATCTTTCACATCAGTAACCAGATAATTGTGCTTGGTAATGGGCAGTGTGATGCCCGTCACGTCGGTTTCCTGGAAGGCGTCATACCCAATTAGCTTGCTGTGCACCTGGGCGGTGATAAATACCACAGGGATCGAGTCCATCATGGCAGTGGCGATTCCGGTGACCAGGTTGGTGGCGCCGGGTCCGGAGGTGGCCAGCGCCACACCTACTTTGCCGCTTGCTCGGGCATAGCCGTCAGCCATGTGCGCGGCTCCCTGTTCATGGCGGACAAGCACATGGTGAATGTTGTAATCGTGCAAGGCATCGTAAATCGGGAGGCTGGCGCCGCCGGGGTAACCGAAGACCACTTCCACCCCTTCACGCTGCAAGCTTTCCCAGACAATTTGAGCTCCTGTTAGTTTCATCTGTCTCTCTCCTTGTTTCCGCGAAAATCTAGTATTCCAGCACGGCGCCTTTATCGGCGCTTTGTACAAAATGGGCGTACCGGCGCAACCACTTGCTTTGGGTGCGCGGTTCAAAAGGAGGCAGGGCGACCAACCGCTGCCGGATTTCGTCATCAGACAGGCGCACGTTCAAGGAACGCGCGTCCAAATCAATGTCGATCACGTCGCCATCTTTCAGGGCGGCAATGGGGCCGCGGGCGGCTGCTTCGGGTGAAACATGCCCGATGCAGGCACCCCGCGTTCCTCCCGAAAAGCGGCCGTCGGTAATGAGGGCAACTTTATCACCCAGTCCCATGCCCATAATGGCGCTGGTGGGGCTGAGCATCTCCTGCATACCGGGGCCGCCGCGGGGGCCTTCATAACGGATGACGACCACCTCGCCACCCTTAACCTGACCGGCCATAATACCGGACAGGGCGTCTTCCTGAGATTCATAAATCCGGGCTGTGCCCGTGAATTTGCGCATCGACGGCGCGACGCCGCCAGCTTTTACTACCGAACCATTGGGCGCCAGATTGCCAAACAGAATGGACAACCCCCCGCTGGCGGAGTGGGCGTTGTCTGCCCGGCGAATGACATCGTCATCCTTGATGGAGGCTGCTTCAACAGTCTCCCGCAGGTTTTTACCGGTCACTGTGATACGATCCAGGTGCAGCAGGCCGGTGGCGCGCTGGACTTCATTCAAAATGGCCGGAATACCGCCGGCGCGGTGCACATCTTCCATATGCCACTTACCCGACGGGCTGACTTTGCACAGGTGGGGAACCTTTGCCGAGATCTCATCCAAACGGGCAAGAGGATAGTCAATTCCACCTTCGTGAGCGACTGCCATACCGTGCAGAACGGTATTTGTCGAGCCGCCCATAGCCATGTCCAGCGCGAACGCGTCGTCAAAGGCGTCCATGGTGGCGATCTTGCGGGGAGTGATCTGTTTTTCGACGAGTTCCATGATCAGACTGCCGGCTCGTTTGGCCATTTCCTCACGCTCGGAAGTGAGTGCCAGAGCGGTTCCGTTGAAAGGCAGTGCCAGTCCAAGCGCTTCCATCAGGCAGTTCATACTATTGGCTGTGAACATGCCTGAACAGGAACCGCAGGCCGGGCAGGCATTTTCTTCAAGCATCTTTAATCGTTCGGCGTCGATCTTACCGCTCTGGTAGGCTCCCACGCCTTCAAAAACCGAGATCAGGTCAATGACTTCACCGTCAGGTGTGCGTCCGGCTGGCATGGGTCCGCCAGAAACAAAAATGGCAGGGATGTCCAAACGCATCGCTGCCATCATCATTCCCGGAATAATCTTGTCGCAATTCGGGATGCAAACCATACCATCGAACTGATGAGCTTCCATCATGGTTTCCACGCTATCGGCGATCAGTTCGCGCGAAGGCAGGGAATATTTCATCCCCGCGTGCCCCATGGCAATCCCATCATCCACCCCGATTGTATTGAATTCAAAGGGGACACCACCCGCCGCACGAACGGCGTCTTTTACCAGCTTACCAAAAGCCTGTAAATGCACATGCCCTGGAATAACATCGACATAGGAATTAACTATAGCGATGAAGGGTTTATCCAAATCAGCGTTTTTGACGCCGGTGGCCCGTAGAAGAGCACGATGCGGGGCATGTTCAATTCCTTTTTTGACGTTATCTGAGCGCACAATTTCCTCCGTTGGATAAAAAAACCGCCCGGTTCTTGTCCGGGCGGTTGATGTACTTCTTTTACTCTGGCTTTGGATTTTCTTCTAATCCTCCGCTTCGCTCACCCGAACTTGAAATTGGCTCTCAATAATAATGAGAGCCGAAATAAGAACGAGGACGAACAAAACGGAAATCAGGGAAGACATGTTAATTTGTTTTTCTCAGGGGGGATTTATTTCTAGTTAGTTTACAACAAGATTTAACAAGAGTCAATATGCAAGTTTCCATTTGGGTAAAATTGGGTTCAATTATTGGATTCATACCCCTGATCATACATTCTTCTCCGCACGTTCCGGTTTAGTACTTGAGGGCGAAAGGGAGACATCCTCCTTCAAATTCTGCAGGTCACACTCCACACTCCGATCAATTTCCACGATTTCAGCGTTGATCGCGTCTAATTCGGATTTTAAACCAGTGTCTTCCACAAGCTGGTTGGGAAGGTTGCGAAGCGCATAGGAAGTGGTAACTACTTCCTGCCACAGGGGGTTGTTAACCAAGGCACGCAACCATAGGCCTGCCCGGCGCGAGAATGCCATAATACGTATTGGTCCTAACACAACCACGGCAATGAGCAGGATGAATACGACCTCACCAACTCCCAGGTTAAATATCTGCATGAGTTATACCTCTTTGTAAGGTCACCGGTTCACAGTATCTTCCCCGAAGAGCTTGGCAACAGGAAAGATCACTCTTCCGCTTTCTTCGCCTCATCGCCGTCTTTCAATCCCTTGCGGAAGGAGTTGATGCTTTTTCCAAGTTCGCCAGAGATTTTGCTGATACGTCCCACACCAAACAGGAGCACTACGATCACCAGGATTAAAATGAGTTCAGGAACACCAAGACCTAACATAATATTTCTCCTTGTTGATTCAGATTGTTTAATTCACATCCAAGCTTGCTTCGGTTCGCGCCCTCTTCGGTTGGGCGATCCAGGCAAAGAATAGACTGATCGCGTACAACAGAATCAGGGGGAGCATTAACAGACCCATATTGACCGGATCTGGCGTGGGGGTGATGACAGCCGCCAGTATGGCAATGACGACGATGGCCGTCCGCCATTGCCGGGCTAAGAACCTGGCAGTCACCAGACGTAATTTCGCCAGCACAAAGACCACCAGCGGTAGTTCAAAGCAGACGCCAATCCAGAACAGCAGGTTCAGAATGAACGAAAAGTAGTTGCCTGGCCTGACCGTGGTGGTGATCCCCATGAAACCCGTCAGAAAAGGTATGGCGCTGGGCAGCATGACAAAATACGAGAAGGCAAGTCCCGCGGCGAAAAATAGGCTCGCCATCGGGATGGACAAACCCACCCAGAACTTCTCACGCCGCAACAATCCCGGCATGACAAACCCCAACAATTGCCACAGCACCACCGGCAGGGCGGACACAAACCCGGAAAGCAGCGCTATCTTCATGAACACCGATATGTTTTCGGTGACTTCAATGGAACGCAATTCCGCCAACCCGCCGACCGGGCGGGCGAGGATATCGGCGATCTGGCCGGCAAATTGAAAGCTGATCAGGGTGGTCAGCGCCAGCACGAGCAGTGAAACGAATATCCGGCGGCGCAATTCGCTGATATGTTCCCAGATGGTCAATTCTCTGTCTTGTGCGGCCATTTCTGCCATTCCCGAAGCTTCAGCGTTCAATCCGCGCGGGGAATCCACACACGCATACTGCCAATGCCCCGGTTTCCCCAGGCGTAATACGGAATAGCCACCAGTTTGATGTTCTCCCTGGCTGGCTCTTTCACCTGCTGAACAGGGGAATATAGGATCCCCTGCCAAGGCTCCATTTTTTGAATAAATCCACTTGCTTCCAGCGTCAATACTCCTCCCGGCAAATCTTTCCGCCAGTGTACATTCACCGGTTTGTCGGTGTCGATCTGCATATCCAACATTGCCTCAGGGTATTGCTGATCGAAGCTCTCCAGGCAGAAGACCAACGGGCCGTATTGCAGAGCCACGCAGCCGCGCGTGGCATCCACGCGTGGATTGGCTTCGATGAGGGCGGGAGATGGGGACAGATCCATTTCCAGCCTGTCCCCATCCGCCCACGGACGGTCTAGAAGGAGATATCCGTTTTGTTCCACCACGACACGTTCATTCTGCCCATTCAACGAAAGCGAAACCGAAGGGCACCAGTCTGGTTTGCGCAAAAACAGCTTCCCGGCAAATCCTTCCACTTTTTTAAAACTAAGGATCATTTTTCCATCATATGGGTAACCGGTTTGCATGGAGAGTATGATCCGTCCACCGGAAGGGGTATGAATATCTATCTCCATGGGTGCGTACTGATGGATCTGAATACCTTCTTCCGTCTGAGTTATTGCGTAATGCTCCAGGGAAGAGAATGTGCGCATCACATTGGGTGGGCAGCAGGAGACACTGTGCCATTCAGGACGGCCGGCGTAAGATTCCCCATCGGGTGGATTTTGAGATAGACGAGTGTATTTTCCGCCACGCACCTGCAATGGGTTGACGTAGAAGAAATGCCGGCCATCCAGTGCGGGGCTGCTGAGGATGGTATTGAACAGGCTTCGTTCGATCATATCTGCGTAACGACTGTCGCCAGAAGCCAGAAGCATGCGCCAATTCCACTGAACATTGGCAATAGCCGCGCAAGTCTCGCAATAGCATTGATCGGGTGGCAATTCGTAAGAATCGCCGAAGGCCTCACCATCAAAACGGGCGCCCACCCCGCCAGTGATGTACAACTTTGTCCCGGCAATATCCTTCCACAGGCGTTGCATGCTCTCCCATAGTGCGGCTTCGCCCGTCTCAAGATACAGATCGGTCACACCGGAGTTGAGGTAAAGCTGGCGCACGGCATGGCCTTCCGCCGTGGTTGCCTCTCGCACGGGAATGTGATCCTGGTGATATTCCGGGCCGTAGGCACCAAATCCGGCCATTTTCTTCTTTCCGCGCCGATCGATGAACACACGGGCGGTTTCCAAATAACTTTTTTCGCCTGTCGTCCTGTAAAGTTCAACCAGTGCCATTTCGATTTCCGGATGGCCGCAGGCACCTTCCTGTTTTCCGGGCCCGAATGTGGCATGGATCAGGTCAGCGAAGCGGATGGATACATCCAGAAGGCGCCTGTCGCCAAGCGATCTGTAGAACGCAATGCCCGCCTGGATCATATGCCCCGCTGTATACAGCTCATGCCCATGATCCAGGTCCTTCCAACGGGCGGCAGGATCAACAACCTGGATATAGCAATTCAGATAACCGTCTTCACACTGCGCCGCCTGAACAAGCTGGATGGCGTCATCCGCTTTTTTCCGGAGGTCTTCATCCGGTTCTCGGGACAATTCCCAGGCCAGAGCCTCCAGCCATTTATAAACATCCGTATCAATAAAATTCCGACCGCGATATTCCCCCCGTATCAAACCGGCTGCCAGCTTGAAATTGTGAAAATTTCCTGCCTTTTCCAGCATGTCATACGCATGATACAGGCTCTCCCGATGGTTGATGGTTTGAATTTGTTTCCAGAAACCATCCTGAAAGCGCACTGAACCAAGCGGCAAAGGGTGCAGCCGCGAATATGGACTATGTAGTGTGTCAACAGGCCCGCTGGATGTTATGGTTGGACTCATTTTTAATAAATACCTTTCTGGCTTCCTGCGAAAATACCCTGGCATGTCAATCCAACGCATCACGACATAAACGGCCATGGGAATTTATTCACTGGTTCATTTCCAATAAATTTATTTGATCGCACCGCCGGTAAGTCCCCGGACAATGGATTTTTGAGAAAAGATGACCAGCAGAATCATGGGCACTACCATGGCCACTCCGGTCGCCATGATTAATTCCCAAGGCTTGCCGTAAGGCGAAAACCCGGAGTAGATTTCTGTGATGGCCACACTGAGGGTTTTTGATTCGGGTGTGGTGGTGAAGGATAAAGGATAGAGCAAATTGTTCCAGGCATTGATGAAATTGATCAACCCCATGGTCACCAGACCCGGCGCGGTGACCGGCGCCAGGATCGTCCAGAAGATGCGCGGTAGCGACGCACCGTCGATGATGGCTGCCTCTTCGATCTCTACCGGCACCTGTTTGATGAAGGACACCAGCACCCAAACAGTAAAAGGGGTCAGTGTGCTGGATAACACCAGCGTGATACCGGCGATGGTATTGATCAAGTTCAGGTCTTTCAGGATGCGGTACAGTGGAATGATGGTACCCACATCGGGAAGGGCCATTGAGATGAGCAGCCCCCACAAAATGGCATTGCTTCCGGGGAAATCAATGCGCGCAAAGGCATACGCCGCCATGAAACTGACTACCAGGGTGATCACAGTGGTGCCAACGGCGAACAACAGCGAATTGCGGACATATTGCAGAAAGGGAACCTGAGTGATTAACGTGGAGAAATTATCCAGAGTCGGTTTGGGGAAGTAAATAAGCGGGGTAGTGATCAGGTCTGGCCCGCTGGAAAAGGCGGAGCGCACCAGCCAGTAGACAGGGATCAAGATGACCAGGGTGAAGATCACAAAGATCGTGTAGATGCCTGTGGAACCTATTTTTTGACGCCACCGAAGACTTTTCATGAAAAATCCTTTGCAACCCAGGATCAGTAATTCACTTCAACTTTGCGGTACAGCCACAAGCCAACCACACCAATGATGGCTACCAGGATCAGCAGAACGATGCTGAGCGCTGAGGCGAAGCCAAATTTGAAGAACATGATGCCCTCACGGAAGATCTGCAAGGCCAACACCAGGGTGGCCACGCCCGGTCCACCCAACGTCAGACCGTAGACCAGGTCAAAACTGGCCAGTGTCCAGATGAGCCAGAAAATGACCATGGTGATGGTCAGGGGGAGAATGAGCGGTAACGTGATCAACCAAAAACGCTGCCAGGCATTCGCGCCGTCCACTTTGGCGGCGTCATAAATGTCCTGGGGAACACCCTGCAGTCCAGCCAGAAATACTATAGCCACAAAAGGCGCGTTCTTCCACGCGTGAACCAGAAAAACAGAGATGCGTGACCAAAAAGGAGAGATAAAAAAGACAGGCCGTACCCCGAATACCATAAATATCCAGTCGGGAATCAGGCCGTATTGGTCGTCAAGCAACCAGCGGAAGGCATAGCCGGCTACGATGGTGGGAATGACCCACGGGATCAGGTTGATGACTCGGGCGAATCCCCGGCCACGGAAGTTGGAGTTCAAGAAAAGCGCGATCAACATTCCCAGAACGAGATCGATGATCGTGGTTACCAGCACAAATTCGATGGTGAATGAAATTGAACCCTTCACCCCGTAATTTGTGGACATGGACGCAAAATTCTTTAAACCTATGAAGGCGTTCGTCCCTTTGAGCAGATCTGTGTTGGTAAAACCCAGGTAAATTGTCTGAAGGATGGGATAAGCAGCGGTAACGATGCGCAGAATAAAAGCCGGCGCCACCAGGGCGAGGAAAAGTAAATACCGGCGTTTTGTCGTTTTTGATATGGAAGGCCGGGAAATGGCAGCCAAGGAAATTCCCTCCGGAATTAAATACTCTCTTTGCTATAATCAACTTGGGTGGCCTGGGCAGGGTAATACCCTGTCCAGGCCGGCTATTATTAACGCACAATGAGAGATCAGGCGAGTTCGGCGAGTCTGTCTTTGGTCTGTTTCAAGCACTCGTCCAATTTCATCTGATCCGTAAAGAAAGAAGCGGCACCGTCTTCGAGAACGGTCAGCGCTTCGACGAACTTGGGATGATGCGGACGGACGCCAATTACGCCGGCATCGGTGTACATCTTGATCATCTTGACCAGGTAATGATTCTGATCAGCCGCCGCAATGACAGACTTGCGGGCATTCAGATACCAGAAACCGGCTTTCATGGCTTTAACGGCGGTTTCGGGGGTGATAAGCCACTTCATCAATTCCTTGGCTTCGGCCATGTTGGGGGATGTCTTTACGATACCAAAACCCCATGCGGCAGGATAGGTCGAACCGGCTTTTCCACCGGGGCCTACAGGTGGCAGCGCGACGGTCATCTTTTCTTCTTTAAACCAGGCTTTGTGTTCATCGGTGCGGGCTCCGTCAAAAATGAACGGCCACTGACGCATGAAAGCCACTTTGTCGCCATAATAATCAGCATTCGCCTGGTTATAATCCTTCTGCATGGATGCGGGATTGAAGGTTTTATATTTATGCATCAGGTCATAGATGTATTGCAGCGCCACTTTGTAGGGTTCGCCGACATCGAAGGGATTACCGCCAGCCTGCAATGTGATCCAGGCCAGGTAAACATTCATCAAGGCCCCTTTTTGCAGACCGTCTTCCGTTGCCCAAACACCTTTCTTCTCATCGGTGAAGATGCCGCCCATTTTAGAGACATCGTCCCAGGTTTTGGGGACTTCCACTTTCTTCTCGTCAAACCAGTCCTTGCGGTAGAACCAGTAGGGCATCTCCCAGTTATGGATGATGCGGAAGGTCTCACCCTTATAGGTGCTCCAAACTTTGCTGTAAGACACCATTTCAGGGGAGAAGTCATCCCAGAAGTTATTGGGGAGCAGGTCATCCAGGCCGATCATATAGCCGGCCTGTGAGAAGGATGTTGTTAGTTCATCTTCGAAGTCGAGGATGTCATACGGGCTGGTCCCAGATTGGACGGCACTGGCCAGACGGGTGAATTCTGTCTCTTTGGTGTCGGTGCGCAGCACCAGTTCAACATCGATTCCGGTCGCCTTTTTGAATTCGCCATCCGCGAGGAGCGCCTTGGTGGAGGCTTCTGCCCAACTGCCAATGGCCAATTTGACTGTACGGGCTTTCTTGAGGGCTGGAACTCCGCTGGCAACCGCCGCTGGAACCGACGGCGCGGCAGCCGAAACGGCTTTTGCCGGGCCGACAACGGCAAGCCCGACTCCGGCCGCGGTCATACCGGACAATTTCAAAAATTCTCGGCGTGAAATTTTCTTTTTATCGAACATCACACTCTCCTTGATATTGACTTTTTGGAAAAATCAGATAGCTTTTTTCGTTGCTTCATCCAATACCCCGCGAAATATCTTTTTCTTCCACCTCCTTCATGGATATGGAGTCGCTAAATTTCCGGGTGTTTGTGTAGCAAAACCCTGCGTGGAGATATTAAGTTGTCCGAATCCTCTCTGGTTTTCAGAGAATCTTCCGTTCCACAGGTATCCCGAATAATCAGCTCACCTTTTACCTTGATTTCGTCGTCATCCCGCCTGCCTTCTGCGATTTGGTTCAGCAGCATTTCAGCGGCGATACGCCCCATTTCATACACCGGCATAACCACCGTGGTGATCCTCGGGCGGACAATTCGCGCGAAGTCCCGGTTGTCATACCCGACGATAGCCATATCTCGAGGTACACTTAGACCTGCGTCTTGAATGGCATAGACGGCTCCCAGAGCCATTGAATCATTGGCCGCAAAGATGGCAGTCGGACGTTCTTTCACCTGGAGAAGACTCTGAGCGGCTCTATATCCCCCTTCCACCTCCCAATCTCCGGGCTTGATCCAATCAGGATTAATGGAGATGCCAGCCTCGGCAAGCACATCGCGGTAGCCGGATAGTCGTTCGCGAGAGTTATGCCAGCTTTCCGGCCCGTTGATATAAGCGATGGAGCGATGTCCAAGCAAGAGTAGATGCCTGACAGCCAGTTCCGCGCCGTAGTGATCATCCGGCACCACGGAATTTTGAATCTTTGTACCAAACAGGCGGTGCACAAAAACCCCAGGTTTGTTGACTCTGGTCAGGGCTTCATTGGAAGTTAGATGGGAATACTCCACGAAGATGATCCCGTCCACGGGGCGACTGACCAGATTTTCCACAGCAGCCTGTTCCTGCTGTGGATCCCAGTCGGAATTTACGATCAGATTCATGAAATCATGCGCCTTCAGGTAATCCTGAATACCCCTCACCACTGGCGGGGTGAACGGGCTCATCAGATCATCCACCAAGATACCGATTGTGTTCGTGCGATCGGTGCGCAGACTACGAGCGGAGATGTTGGGCTTGTAACCCATCTCACGTGCGGCTTCCAGGATCTGCTCGCGAACAGCCGCTTTCACCGGATACTGTGTGTTGGACAGTACCCGGGAAATGGTAGCAATTGAGAAACCGGTACGATTGGCAATATCTTCCAGTTTTGGGGTCATAGTATTCTTCTGTAGGAAAAGGTTGGGGTGAAAATAGAAAACGTTTACTGTCACGAAAATAATAGCAGTAAACGTTTTCTAAGTCAACAGGCAATATTCCCGTGAATAATTCCGGGAATGATACGTCTTCATCAACTGGATAAAAAAAACGGCATGGTGTATTTGAGAGCCAAAAATGATTCAACCTTTTCACATAGCTTCGATTAAACGGTTGATCACAAACCTGATAAGATAAGCATTGGAATTCCTCCATCGACCATTTCTTATGCCAAAAACCACCTTGACATCTCACCGCCTGCTTTCCGCATCTGCCCGCGCGATGTGCGTCTTGCTCTTCATTCTCTGGGGATACATTTTTTTCACCCACCTGAGCTGGTTCTTCCCACCCATGCCGATACCACCCGCGATTATCTGGATCGGCCAGGCGGCGCATTTCGGCCTGGTTGTCAGTTACGCTCTTTTCTTCTGGAACGAAAAAACGGCGGTCTTGCTGATGATCATTTCCGCGTTCGTGTATTTCTTTTTTGTGGTGGCTTCCGGTGGAGCGATTGTTTATTTCCTTATGTCCATTTTCCCCGCGATTCTGTTTTTAATTGATTCGATCATCAACCACCCTGCTTCTCAAAGGAGCGATCCATAACGAACCAGAGTCCGTTATGGAAAACCATTTTTAATCTGCCATTCCAGTAAGATATCCCTTGACAATATACATACCGTTCGGTATACTAACCTCATGGAAAACCGTGAAGCACTGCTGGATAGCGCCCTGACCCTTTTCTCCTCCCGCGGATATGACGCGGTGGGGATCCAGGAGATCGTAGACTCTGTCGGGGTGACCAAGCCCACTCTCTACCATTACTTCACACACAAACGCGGCTTACTGGACGCGCTGCTGGCCAGTCAGTATGAGGCACTTTTAGAAGCCTTGCGCGCAGCCGCGGATTATCAGCATGACTTGCCCAATTCTCTTGAGAAGATCATCAGGGCGTACTTTCACGCGGCGGAGGAAAATCCGCGCTTTTTCAGACTGCAACTTACCATGCAATATGCCCCGGTTGATTCCGAGCCCAACCAGGCTATATCCCCCTACCGCTTGGAACAACAGCAAGTTCTTCAATCCATGTTTATTCAAGCCGTACAGGATCACGGCAACATGCGTGGGCGGCATGTGATGTATGCCGCCACCTTCCTGGGGATGATCCACACGTATATCGGAGAATACCTGAACGGGGTAATTTCGCTGGATGAACCGCTGTGTTACCTGGCCGTCAAGCAGTTCAGCCACGGCATCTATTCGTAATTTTTTTATCGACCGGTTATACCTACCGGTAGGTACTGGAAAGGGTTCAAATGAACAATAAGTTTTCAACATCCATCTTCTATCACATTTATCCTCTGGGGTTTTGCGGAGCGCCGGAACACAATGATTTCCATTCCATTCCGCTCTCACGTCTTTCAAAGATCACATCCTGGTTGGACCATATACAGAACCTGGGTTTCAACAGCCTTTATCTGGGGCCTGTGTTCGAATCATCCAGCCACGGGTATGATACGGTGGACTACTACCATGTCGACCGCCGCCTGGGTTCAAACGCGGACCTGGCCGCGCTCAGCGACGAGATGCACCGTAGGGGGATGAAACTGATTCTGGACGGCGTGTTCAACCATGTGGGACGGGATTTCTGGGCGTTCAAAGACGTGCTGGCCAATGGACACGACTCTCCCTTCTGTGATTGGTTTGCCAACCTGCGCTTTGGAGGGAACAGCCCTTACGGCGACCCATTCACGTACGAAGGCTGGAATGGTCACCATTCGCTGGTCAAGTTGAACCTGAAGAACCCGCAGGTGCGCGATCACCTTTTATTTGCCGTGGAAAGCTGGATGCAAGACTATCACATTGACGGCCTGCGCCTGGACGCCGCCGACCAATTGGACATGGAATTCAATGAGCAGCTTTCTGAATTTTGCAAACGACGCAATCCAGATTTCTGGTTGATGGGCGAGCTGATCCATGGGGATTACGCAAAATGGGTGCGTCCCGGCCGCTACGATTCCTGCACCAACTATGAGTGCTACAAGGGATTGTTTTCCAGTTTCAACGACCGCAACCTGTTCGAGATCGCCTACTCATTGAAACGCCAGTTCGGGGAATATGGTCTGTATCATGACGCTTTACTGTACTCGTTTGCTGACAATCACGATGTAGACCGTGTAGCCAGCCAGTTGAAAGATCCGGCCGATTTATTCAACCTGTACTCTTTGATGTACACAATGCCGGGTATCCCATCGGTGTATTATGGCAGCGAATGGGGGATAAGCGGCAAGAAAACGAACAACAGCGACTTGCCCCTGCGGCCAGACCTTGATCTTCAGACTTGCATCAACAACGCTCCCATGCCCGACCTTCCGGAACACCTGAAGGTGTTGGCCGAGATTCGCCAATCCATGCCCGCGCTTCAGGCAGGATCGTACCGCCAGGTGCTTGTGGCCTCGCAACAATTCGCCTTTTTTAGGGAATTGGAAAGCTGGAAGGTGTTGGTGGTGATTAATTCATCCGACCAGCCGGTTGAGATCAGCCTGACAAATCAACTGGCGCCCAACGGTCGGTGGGTGGATTTACTCAACCCGAAAACCGAATGGATAGCGCGGGGGGAAAAGACTGCGTTGATGCTTGACGCGAAGTGGGGCAGGATACTTGTGTATCAAGGATGAATCATGTACCAAACAAAAGCAGAGGCGACGCATCCTGTGCGAAGTCATGGGCGTGAGAATAGAAAAATTCCGGATGCGTCGCCCCTACCCGATTTATTAAACGAATTATTTACCGGTATACCAGAAATCCCAACACAGCCGCGGCAAGGACCATCCATACCGGGCTGATGTTGGTATATACCAGCAGGCCAAAGGTCGCCACAGCGATCAGGGCTTTGTCCCAACCCAAAGCCAGTGCTTTTCCAAGGCCTACGTTATTGATACCCCACACGGTGCGGAACATGTCAAAGGCCACATAGGCGAGCAAACCCACCACCAGCGGTCGTACAGCCTTGAGCATGGCAGCCATGGCTGGACTATCTTTAATGTTAAAGAAAAAAGTCATCAGGATCAGCACAAGAATTGTTGTTGGTAATACAGTTCCGGCAGCGGCAAATATGGCACCCCAGATCCCACCAACCTTATACCCCACATACGCCGATGCCTGCGGCGCGGTCGGGCCGGGCATGGCATTGCTCAAAGCAATGGCTGTGGCAAAATCATCCGGGGTTGTCCAACCCTCCGCAACCACTTCCCGCTGCATAAGAGCCAGAGAGGCAGGCCCACCTCCCCATGAAAACAGGGCAACTTTTGTAAATACAAGAAATAAACGCAGGTAGAGTTCCATCATGGAGCTATTGTATCCGAATTAAAAGGAGAAATTCCAACAATTCAATATCAGGTTGTTCCAATCATCGGACTAAAGCGCATACATGACCACACATCATCCAACGCGATCATGCGCGCCGGGCGCCATCCCAGAGGCTCCAACATTTTCCAGAGGATATCCCGACTGAGGTCCGTGGGCACACCGGAAGTCCCTTTCGGGTACGCCAGCCAGACAGGCAGCAATCCATCCAGTTTTTCCAGCCGCGGGAGAGCGATGGAGTCGACGTCAACTTGGTTTCGAAGGAAGATCAATACCGCGCCTTCGGTAACCGGTGGATCAAATTTCAATAAGTTCTCCGGCAATTCCTGCGCCAAAAGGTCTCGTAGATTCTCCGGTGTGTGAATGACGTCGATTTCTATAGCGGGTTTGATCTGTAATTTCTGGCCAAGGGAAGAAGCCATACTTGCCTCCAACTACATTTTTATTCACGGCTGGCAGCGCTGCCATTCCAACCAGCTCACCGGGATATGCCCCGCGCCGAGGATCAGAGCTGCCAAAGCCAGCGGCCAGGCATGAAAATTGGCCGCGGCGGCAAACACTGCCAAAACCGGCATGACCGCCATGGGAAGGGGCACACCCAGCATGGGGGCAAACAGCCAGCGGAATTCTCTACCCTGCTGCATGTAACGGGTCCAACCGGCATAATAAATTCCCATGAACAGGCAGAACAAGGCCAGTGCCAGTTTTTCCCATAGAGAGTCAAAATGGAAATTGTAAAAGAAAGGCAGCGCGAAACAACCGATCTGCCCCAACCGTTCCACGGTTTCCAACACTTGAACCCTGAATTGCCGCCGGCCGTCTGTTTCTACGGGCACATTGCGCGGCGCGAAGAAAAGAAATAAAGCGTTGGGAAGCAGAAGCAGAAGTGTGACGATCCAACCGTTTGGCATGGGAGCACCCTGTTTTTCGAGATATGCCGATCCATAGATTATTTTCTGGTGAAATAGCGGATTAGTGTATGGAAATGATACTCCACTCAGCCGCTTTTGTAGGAATCAACCTGGTCTTCCGGCAAATTGGATTGAATAAGAACCAGGCTGTATCCGCATAGAAATGGGCTATTACCATTTTGCTTGGTTTGGCATTGGCGCCCCATTAGATATCCCTGTTTTTCATCCAGGATGGATGATCATCATACGGCGGTTGTTGATGTACCTGCCCTTCGCCCTGTATATCGGTGTGGTGATGCAATGGAAACCACGATTGCTTTTTTTATTTTTCCATACGCTGATGGATCGGAGCGCGCTGGCAGTTGATATTTAAATCTAGAAATATTCTATTTTTCAAATATGCAAAATCGATTATTGGGAGACTGAAAAATGTATAATTCGTAAAATTTAACCGCACAATCTCTCGTGTCTCTGAAATAAGCCGATTGTAGATGCAGGTAAACACCTTACAGGTTTATTGTGAATCGATTTCCTATATCCTCCACAGTCTCGTATATTACGTTATTTATCCTGATAGCCGCAGGATATATTGGTTTTACTCTTATTTTTGGCACAACTCTTACGAATGGTATTCAGACAATTAATCCGTTTCTTCTCATAAGCTCACTGGTGACATTATTCGGTTTATTTGTCGCTGTCAGGCGTTCTTTTCGAGAGAAATGGACTATCCGAATCAGTTGGCTGCTATTTGCGGTTGCCTATTTCTTCGATACTTTCGCCAATATCCTTAAAGTTCTTTATTCTCAGACCGATCCCAGAGATCCGGTTTTTTTCATGATAATGGTTAGTTATACCTTTATCAGTCTGGGCATTGTATTGCTGCCATCCGCGCATAAACGAGGAAACGTTCAATCGCGAAATTCTCTGGATATGCTGATATTAACGCCTGTGATTCTGATTTCTACCTGGATTTTCCTGGGTATTCCTTTCTTTTTCTACCAGGTACCACTGTTTGACCAGCTCTTTGCTTCCTTAACCTTTGTAATGATCTTCACAGTCTTTGATCTATTATTACGCCGGAATAATTATAAGGATCAAAATATCAGTCTTCTGCTTTGCCTGAGTATTACCGCGACTGTCATTGGTGAAATATTGATCGCCATTCAACGGTCCAACAGTTCCCTCTGGATAGATATCGTGATGAACCTGTGTTGGATCGTAAGCTATGCCGCGATTGGAACTGCCGGACTTACTGTCAAGTTAGATGGTCACCCAGAAATCATTAAAGATTCTTTTCCGGCCAGTAAACCATTCACCAAAGATTTTGGTTTCATTATGCCTCCCATATGGGCTGGATTATCCTTTTGCTTGATGGTGTGGAGTCATTATCACCCCGAAATTCTTCCTTTTTCAGTCATAGCCGCTGGTACGGGCAGTCTGATCATCATTCTCTTTATCCGGCTGGCAGAAGCCGTCAAGGAAAACGCCCGATTAATCAAAGACGCTCATAAGGAAATCGATACTCGAAAGCTCATGCAGGAAAAATTCTGGCATGACAGTCTGCATGATGCTTTAACGTCTCTGCCAAACCGATCCTTTCTTGTTGATCAACTTCAGGCTGCCATTGAAATGACCAGGGAAAAGAATGCCATTTCAAGTACCTTGTTGTTTCTTGACCTTGACCGCTTCAAAACAATTAATGACAAGTATGGACATTCCAGCGGAGATAAACTATTAAAGGCCTTTTCGGAACGATTGATTTTTTGTGTTCGACCGGATGATTTTGTCGCCCGCCTGGGAGGAGATGAATTTGCCATACTCCTCAACAATTTGCAATCTTCTCAAACTGTATATAAGGTCGCTTCCCGTATTATGGAAAAGATGAAAGAACCCTTTGAGATCGAAGGTGATTTAATCATTTCCGGGGTGAGCTTCGGGATCTGCTTTATCCTGCCGGAATTCACCTCGCCGGAAGATATTTTGAAGGAAGCGGATAAAGCCATGTACCGCGCAAAACGTAAAGGCCGCGGCCGTTTTGAAACCAGCCGTGAATTGGAGTTTTAGAATCCAGTTTTCTCTACCCAGTCCTGAATTTGCTTTATTAAACGAGGGAAACTTTCCAACATCGGTCCGCTGAGTGATTCCGTCAGGTCAAAAGACCCGGCGCTGATCGTAAATAATTCCGCAGCCGGGGTATGCCCGTAGAGCATCCCGGCTAGAGCCAGCAAACCAGGGGCGTCGAATCCGTGGGTTATGCTGCCGGGATCCACCGCGCGCGGCAGAAGCGTCGTTTGAGTGATCGTCCCCGGAGCATCAATGCCCGGAACGCAGGCATCAATGAATGCCACCCGGTCGCAAAAGGCCAATTCCTCGGCCAACTCGGGGGTCAGTTGCTGGCAGGTGAGCAGCTCAACATCTTCTGGCATGCCCAACTCTTCCAGCATTTCAACGGCCAGCACACCGACGGCATCATCCCCCCGCAGGGTATTTCCATAGCCAATAATCAGTGTTTTCAAGATATCAGACTCTTTCCAGCACCTTTTTAATTTCCTCAAGGTGCATTTCTCGATGTTTCGCCCGGTTCAGGTTCACATTTTTGCCTTTTTCTTCAATTTCAACTATCCATTTTGGGTCAAGGCGGGAAATTCGGTCATTCAGGGCATCGGCGGTCAGCAGGAACATGTTCATGGCAACGCGTGGAGGAACAGCCAGACAGATATAGCGCGTGACCTCATTGACCACGTCGATATCGATGGCAGAAAATTCAACACCGTCCTTTTCCCATTTATCGAGCAGAGTAAGAGCACGTTGATCCCAGAAGAGGAGATGCATCAACACGGCTGAAACCGTCCAACCGGCCGGCATGGGGGTGGTCAGGTCTTCATCGGAACAGGTAGAGAGCAAATTCCGGTATTGCTGAAGAGATGTGTCATTGATAGTATTGAGTTCTTTGAAATCCATATAAAGTCCTTTTTCGAACATACAAAGAAAGAGTTATTAATCTAACACATTCTACAACCGGTTGAGATTAAGTAGTGTACAATTTTCTAGATGGCTGTACATACTCCAATTCCATTTTCGTTGACACGGCAGAAAAATGTTACGCATACTATCGACAATATAGTAAAAATTATTGCCGATTCTTTCCGTCCGCAACGTATCATACTATTCGGATCATATGCTTATGGGCATCCTCAACCGGATAGTGATATTGATTTGCTGATCATCATGGAAACGGAAAAACGTGAAATTGATCAGGCACAGGAAATTCGGAAGCGCCTTAATCCATTATTCGCCTTGGATATTCTAGTTTACACACCGAGAAATTTTTTTGATCGGTTAAGAATGGGAGATCCTTTTTTATTGGAGATTCAAACAAAAGGCAAAGTAGTGTATGAATCCTCTCGCGTTTGAATGGATTCAAAAAGCGGAAGGTGATTTCTATGTTGCCAACCGCGAGTACCGGGCGCGGAAAAATATCAGTTACGATGCCGTATGTTATCACTGCCAGCAAAAGGCTGAAAAATATCTAAAAGCGTGTCTTCTGGAAAACTCCTTTCCTATTCCAAGAACCCACAGTCTTATGGAGTTACTGGCGGATTGTCTTAAAACAAATAATTCTTTTCATTTTATCCAAACCGATTTATCTCAATTGGAAGGGTATTCTGTTCAATTCCGGTACCCCGGTCAAACGGCAGAAAAGATAGATGCCCAACGCGCTATGAAAAGTGCAAGAGTTATTCGACAATTCCTTAAAACACTTTTTGAACTTGATTAAAGCAGCATCCCTCTCCCATGGCCGGGAAAGGGATGCACAAGGAGAATAGAGGACTGTCGTGGCTGGCAGCACTCTCTGTGTGGCTTTGATCAGGATTCGCGGGTAAGGGTATCCACAACCCGGCCATCGGGGGAATATAGGCTGATCTGCAGCGGCATCTGTCCGACAGCATGAGTGGAGCAGGCCAGGCAGGGATCAAACGCGCGGATGACCGCTTCAACACGGTTGAGCATACCTTCCTGCAATTTGTCCGCTTTCACGTAATAGCGGGCCACCTGCAGAGCGCCCTTATTCATAGCCAGGTTGTTGTTGCCTGAGGCGATGATCAGGTTCGCCCATTGCACCAGGCCTTCTTCGTTCACTTTGTAGTGATGGAAGAGGGTGCCGCGCGGGGCTTCACTGACACCGATACCTTCCAGGCTGTTCACACCGGCGATGGCACGCACATTGGTCGAGAGGATGTCCGGTTCGTTTAAGAGTTGTTCGATCATTTCAATCCCGTAGAGGATCTCGATCAGGCGCGCGTAGTGATAATGGAAGGAACTAAGCACGGCGCCTTTATCCAGGCAGTGGAATTCAGCCAATTCCTGGTCGGCAAGTGGGGTACCTGTTTCAGTGGCAATATTGAGGCGTGCCAGCGGACCTACCCGGTACATACCATCCGGGTAACCCATGGGTTTGAAATATGGGCTCTTCAGATATGACCAGGGCTCCACAGCCTCGCCAATGTAATTCTGATAGTCTGTTGGATCCAGATTGTCTTCCAGAATGCTGCCGCGCGGAGTGACAACGCGGATATGGCCGTGGTAATGTTCCAGCTTGCCATCCTTGCTCACCAATCCGAGGAACAGACTGGGGAAGTTGGCAAAGGTGCGGATGTATTCCTGATACTGATTAAGACTGGGTTTGTACCAGTCCAACGTGCGGCGGATGATCCCCAACACTTCAGGAATGTCCGTCAGAATGGCCTCACGGGCTTCCTTGGTTAGCGGGGCGTTCACACCGCCGGGCACTACCCACGCCGGGTGAATGCGTTTACCGGCCAGACGTTCAATGACCTGCTGGCCGAACTGGCGCAGTCGCACACCATCATGCACCATTTGTTTGTTCTTTTCGGCCAGGCCGAAGATGTTGCGTTTTTCGACAGGAGAGTCCATGCCGAGCAGAAGATCGGGGGCAGACAGGTAGAAGAAATTCAGGGCGTGCGATTGGATGATCTGGCCCAGGTTCATTATGCGGCGCAAGGCAATGGCTGTGGGGGGAATTCGCACAGAGAGGATTTGATCGCAAGCCTTACCGGCGGCAATCAAATGACTGGTCGGGCAAATACCGCAGGTACGCGCCGTGAGAGACGGCATTTCGTAAAAGGGTCGCCCCTCAACAAACTTCTCAAAACCACGCACCTGGGTAACGGAAACATGCGTATCGGCAACACTGCCATCGTCATTTAAGTAGATGTTGACCTTGGCATGGCCTTCGATGCGGGTGACCTGTTCAATGGTTATTTTTTTCGTCATGGTCATCCTCCTAGGCGCCGAAACGGGAGAGGGTCGTCAGGTCGGGAACCCGGCCTTCCACCAGCTCACTCAGGGTATAGAAAATGGTATCGGCTGAAGGCGGGCAGCCGGGGACAAACAGATCAACCTTCACAAGTTGGTGCAGCGGCAACGCGTTCGGCAGCAGGGCTGGGACGATTTCCGTCGGGACTTGCTGGTTCAGCGCGTCATGTTCCAGATAAACGCGGCGCAGGGTGGCTTCCGCGCCGAACGGGTTGCGCATGGATGGGATATTGGCCGTTACGGCACAATCACCGAAGGCGACCAGCATTTTGGTGCGTTCGCGGATCTTCTTAATCTTGTGAATATCTTCTTCGGTGCCAAGGGCGCCTTCCACAAGGGTGATGTCCACATTTTCAGGGAATTCTTTCGTGTCCACCAACGGGCTGAAGACGAGATCCACTTTATCAGCCAGGTCCAGCAGGCGGTGGTCGATATCCAGAAAGGACATGTGGCAGCCGGAGCAGCCGTCCAGCCAGATGGTCGCGAGACGTATTTTCCGGGTCATTTTGCACCTTCTCTACGCATTACAAGATACGGCAGGAACTGACGGCGTTTGGCCATTTCGGCCACAGACTTACCCTTTTCCGCCAGCGCACCGGTGGGGCAGACGTGCACGCATTTACCGCAGCTCGTGCAGGTCTGTGAATCACCCCATGGGGTGGAAAAATCTGTGATGATTAATGTGTCAATACCGCGGTTGCGGAAATCGCGAGTATGGGCTCCCTCGATCTCATCGCAAACGCGTACACAACGGCCGCACAAAATACAGCGGTTGTGATCTACTTCATACTTGGAGTGAGACGCATCTACCTGATATTCGGGATGCAGGTAATCAAATTCGATGTGTGTGACGCCCAATTTCTGCGCCATTGCTTGAAGATCGCAATGGCCGTTTGCCACGCACACCGCGCAGATATGATTGCGTTCGGCGAACAGCAATTCGATGATCATGCGGCGATATTTGTCAATGCGTTCGTTTGAGGTAATGATCTCCATACCCTCTTCGGCTGCCGTGGCGCATGAAGGGATCAGGCGGTTGGTGCCTTTGACTTCCACCATGCACAAACGGCACTGGCCGGTGGAGGAGATACCCTGCAAGTTGCACAGAGTGGGAATATCAATATCATTCTGGCGGGCGACATCGAGGATAGTCTCCCCTTCCGCCGCGCTCACCTGTTTGCCATCAATCGTAAAGGAACGGACAACCGGGCCGGTCATTTGGTCACCTCCGCGGGTTTTTCAGTTTTGATCATCTTGTCGAGGTATTCCTGGCGGAAATAACGCAGTGTGCTGATGATGGGATTGGGCGCCGCCTGCCCCAAACCGCACAGGCTGGTGTTCTTCACCAAGTCACACAGCTCTTCCAGACGTTTCAAGTCCCATTCAGTTGCCTGGCCGGCCTGGAACTTGCCAAGCAGGTTGTAGAGCATGGTGGTACCGACACGGCAGGGAATACACTTGCCGCAGGATTCTTCCATGCTGAATTCCATGAAGAAGCGCGCCATGTCAATCATATTGGACGTGTCGTCAATGACGATCATGCCGCCGGAACCCATCATGGAACCCAGGCTCTTGAGCGATTCATAATCCACTGTGGTATCCAGATATTCTTCAGGGATACAACCGCCAGAAGGGCCGCCGGTTTGCACGGCTTTGAATTTGTGTCCGTTGGGAATACCCCCTCCAATGTCATAAATGATCTCTCGCAGGGTGATACCCATAGGGACTTCGATCAGGCCGGTATTGTTGATCTTTCCGGTGATGGCGAAGACTTTCGTTCCTTTGCTGGTTTCCGTGCCAATACGCGCGAACCACTTACCGCCGTCATTGATAATGCCGGCAATATTGGCAAAGGTCTCCACATTATTGATCAATGTGGGGCTCTGGTGAATACCGGATTGCGCCGGGAACGGCGGGCGCGGGTTGGGCGTGCCGCGGTTGCCGGAAACAGAACTCATCAGAGCAGTCTCTTCACCGCAAACAAACGCACCGGCGCCCAGACGCAGTTCGATCTTGAAGTTTAACGGCGTGTTGCAGATGTTCTGGCCGAGCATACCCAGTTTTTCCGCCTGACGGATGGCAATTTTTAACCGCTTAATGGCCAGCGGATATTCGGCGCGCACATAAATGTAACCCTGTGTGGCGCCTACGGCATACGCCGCGATAACCATACCTTCGAGCACGCGGTGCGGATCGCTTTCAAGCACGGAGCGATCCATGAACGCGCCCGGGTCGCCTTCGTCGGCGTTGCAGATGATGTATTTCTCATCACCGTTGGCTTTCGCCACCATGCTCCATTTGAGACCGGTCTTGAAACCTGCGCCACCGCGGCCACGAATACCGCTGTTGAGGACTTCCTGTATCACTTCCGCGGGCGACATTTCGGTCAGCGCTTTAACTACCGCGGAATACCCCCCCGTGGCAATGTAATCTTCAATGCGTTCGGGGTCAACCACACCGGCGTTTTCCAGCGCGTTCTTTTCCTGGCGGTAAAAGAAAGGGATATTGGTATCGATCAACTGATCCTTAAGAGGTTCCTTGCCCAGGCTGTCCATAATGGCAGGCACCAGTTCAGGGGTCATTTCTTTGTAGAGAAGGTTATCCGGTTGGATTGAAACGATGGGTCCGGCGGCGCACAATCCCATGCAGCCGACCTTCTTGGCTTTCACAGTTGCTTCCAGTCCGCGGGCTTTAATCTCAGTCTCAAACGCGGCAAGGATATCTTCACTGCGAGAAGAGACACAACCCGTGCCAGTGCAAATATGGATTCGGTGTGTGAATTTGGCTTCTTCTGCCCGCTCCTGCTCCATGATCGTAAGCAATTCTTCATTTGTCATGGCCAATCCACTCCTTGATACGTTTTTTCATATCTTCCACCGAAAGCTTGCCGACCACTTCGCCGTCCAGAATGAGGACGGGCGCAAGACCGCAGGCGCCAACACAGCGCGCGACCATGAAGGTAAGCCGGTTATCAGGGGTGGTCTGTCCGGGTTCCAGGCCGTACTCTTCCTTGATCCAATCCACGATCTGGCCGGAGCCTTTCACATAGCAGGCTGTGCCAGTGCATACAGAGATTACATGTTCGCCGAGCGGGATCATATTGAAGTGGCTGTAGAAAGTTGCCACGCCGAACACTTTTGAGGGGGGCACATTCAAGCTGGCAGATACATAAGCCAGGGCTTCGTCGCTGATATTGCCAAACGATTCCTGAATGGTGTGCAGTGTTTCAATGACGGCTTCCGGGCTGTAACCGTGCCGGCGCATGGTGGCATCCACCAATTTCCAGCGGCGGTCATCGTTCGGCGGGGCGGGTTTTTTCTGGGTAAGAACCATCTATCGCTCCCTGATTAAAAGAATTTTTGAATGACCATGCGGAACAGGTCACTTTCAGTCAAAATTCCGGCCAACTTATTGTCAGCATTCATTACTGGCAGGCTGTGGATTTTGTTGCGCAGCATCAGGCTGGCGGCCTCAATCAATGAGGCTTCCGGCCGGATGGTGATCACATTGGTTGTCATGATCTGTTCGACAGAACTGGTGAGCACTTTTAGAGATTCTTCCTGGTTGTTGCGGGAAAGGAACCGGGAATTGTCGTTGCTGAGCAGATCGGTGCGGGTGACCACACCGGCCAGTTCACCTTCGGCCACAACAGGCAGTGAGCGGATGCGCTCTGCACCCATCAGGCGATGGGCTTCCAGCAGTGAGTCGTCCGGCAACAGGGTGACCACGCGCGAGGTCATGTAATCGCGAACGGTCAGGTTTTCTTTCAAATCCGGCAATTCCGCGAGGATGAAGCGAAAAATATCTGACGTGGTGATAATACCCACCATCTCGCGATTTTCATCCACCACGGGAATGGCGGTGATTTTGTTTTCGAGCATCACGCGGGCGGCTTTGGGAAGGGGACCTGAAGCCGGAACAGTGATGGGATTCTTTGTCATGATCTCAGATACCACAACATCTTTCAGATCGACCTCTGTATTCCAGGCATTTTCAGAAAGGGTTGGAATATCTGTGCGCAGCAATCCACGGCGGGTAACGATTCCCACAAGCTCACCATCTTTCACCACCGGCAAAGCCCGGATTTTTTCGGCGTTCATTGTGCGGCGGGCATCGTTGAGATGAGTTTCCGGGGTGATGGTAATGACAGGAGAAGACATCCAATTTCGAATAATTCCGTTTTTCATTTCAGCCTCCGTCTATTGGGTACAGGCTGAGTATAGGATTCAGCAGGAAGAAAGTCGTCACACGGGATGTGTGAATCCGCTCACCGCTATGGGTGAAATTTTTCACAAGTCATATACATAAAAATAATTACAAATTGGCACTTGACATAATATAACTATTGTTATATTATACATGTTACATAACATTAGTTTTATTGCAGGACTACATGTGATGCCACCCAAAAAGAAATTCGATGAAGAAACCGTAATCAACGCCGCGTTCCAGGTATTACGCAGGGAAGGGTTTCAGGCGGTTACCGCCCGCAACGTGGCCCGGGAACTTGGTTCATCCACCACCCCCATTTACTGGGTGCTGGAATCGATGGATCAAGTGGAAGAAGCTCTGCGCCTGAAGACCCTTCAATTGATGGCCGATTTTCAAGCCAGGAAGTACACCGATAACGAGTTCATCAATCTGGCTGTTGGTTATGTGGAATTCGCCCGGAAAGAAGCGCCGCTCTTCCGCTTTCTTCTACAGGACAATAAGAAACCGCTCAATATCCATGAGAAAGGTGTGTTTCACGACGCGTTAAAGACCATCATGGGAAAGGAACCCCCTTTCGGCGCTTTCTTTGGAGAAATTGACCAGTCATCCATGGATAAATTGACCCTGCAATCCTGGATCTTTACCCACGGGTTGGCCATGGCAGTATCTTCCAACCTGCTTAGATTTGAAACAGAAAAAGAGATCGAAAACCTGATCCTGTCCGCAGGTGGGGCGTTCTATATACAGCAAATGTCACAAAAGAAAAATAATTAAAAGAAGGAAGAAAAATGAATCTAAAGAACTTTTTTATCCTGGCTGGAAAAATTGTCTTACTGACAATCCTAGGCCTGATCGTATCCATACTGTCCTCTTCGATTACCCCCCGGCCGGAGATCGTCAAAGCGGCAACCGGCGTGTCCACCGGCACTACCATGTTGCTGCTCCTGCTTGACCGTTTCGTGGTGGCGCTGATTTTCGCGTTCATCCTGGCCAATACCACCTTGCGCGGCATGCGGCTGGCCGGGCTGCTCTTCTGGTTGACGTTTGGTATCACCACTTTTATGATGCAAATAGAAACCCTGATTTTTGGAAGCGCCTTCCCTGGATTATCCACATTGGATGTCTTAAAGTTAGTTTTGACCGCGTTTATTGGGACAATTTTATACGTTCCTATTTCCTTGTTAGTGATGAATCGGTGGAAAGGAACTGGTGCTGCGGTCCGCCCATTATTCCGCAAGGAGTATCTCATCCCGCTGGCCGTGCTGGCTGTGGTCTACCCGATACTGTATTTCTTCTTCGGTTACTTTGTCGCCTGGCAGTCCGCGGCTGTGCGTGAGTTTTACGCAACATCTACCATCACCACGGCGCAGCCTCTGTTGACCATCATCCAGGTTGGGCGAGGCGCGTTGTGGGTTCTGGCCGGCCTTCCGCTGTTGGTGCTGTTCGAAAAACGCTGGCAAATCATAGCTGCATCCATACTGTGTTATTCGCTTTTGCCATCCTTCTCGCTTATCCTTCCAAATCCATTGATGCCCGAAGCGGTGCGTCTGGCCCACCTCGTGGAGATCAGCACTTCTATGGCCATTTTTGGCGCATTGTTTGGTTGGATTATGACACAAAGAAAATTATGAAAAATTCCTCATCTTTAAGGGCGGATATTTATATTTGCCATTTTTTACCTTAATCGTGGTCTAATAACTATCAGGTAATCTAGAAACCAGGAAGGAGCGGAAAATGAACAGTGTCAGGCAATTGCTTAAAGTAAAAGGCAGTTCCATTTACACCATTTCACGGAATGCGACGGTGTTCGATGGGATGCGGATTATGGCAGAAAAGAATATCGGCGCATTAATCGTAATGAATGACAACAAACCCGTGGGGGTTTGTTCTGAACGCGACTTTATTCAAAAAGTTGGAGCATTAAGAAAAGACCCGGATCAAACTCTAGTTGAAGAAGTAATGACCAAAACATTGACTACTGTGACTCCGAATCAGACAGTAAGAGAATGTATGGTTCTTTTAACCGAAAAACACATGCATTATCTTTTAGTTATGGACAAAGAAAACCTTGTGGGGTTGATCTCTATCGGTGACATTGTTAAAGATATGATCGAAGAATTGGAATTTCTTGTTAACCAATTAACAGCGTATATTTCGGGGCTTCGTTAATCTTCAAAAACGTTATGAACCGAATTTTTATGTATTTTTCTCTTCCTGAATTTGCCTGCTATTCGCGGGTTTTTTACGGGAGATTTTTTCCAGGTAATATGCCACAGCGAGGGCTATGACTATTGCCGCGATAGCGAATAATGAAGCAGGTTCATAGTATTTAACATCAATAATAACGACCTTTCGCGCTACCGCGATCAACGCAACTTCCAGAACAATTTCCACATGAACTTCGTTCTCATTTAAATATGCTTTTATGGTCTCAAGCAATTCCAACCCAATCAAGACCAACATAAAAAAACCAAACAAGTCAAGTAATTCTGAAATATCAAGGAGATAATTGTTTGGATTAAAGATATCAATAAAGAGAATACGACCTAATTCATAAGTTGAAAGCAATAGTACGATAGACATCAAAATGATAAGAATCGCAAGAATGAAGCGCTCAAATTTTTTTAACAAGAATGGGATATGTTCAATCATTCGGTCGCCTTTCCACTAATTGTATGTCCGGCGCGACAAAATCAGGCACCTTGCTGAATAACCGCAAACAGTAGAGCGAAAAGCAGTACGAGAATCCCAATCGCAAGAACCAGGTAATTTGTTATTTTTTGTCTCATCGATCACCTTAGACCATATCAAATCGCTCTGAATGGAAGTCTCCATAAGGAATTTTGATCAATCGCAGATTTTTCTCAACAGCATCCATCATGGGAGTGGGGCCGCAAATGAAAATTTCACACGCGTTTTGTGTGTGATTTTTGGGAAGATATTTTTCAAGCATTTTCGCCGTAATAAATCCCCGTTCTCCATTCCATTCAGCAGGTGGAGATTCAAGCACATGGATCACTTTTAAATTCATTCTATCTTTCAATGATTCGATTTCATCATAGAAAGTAACAGAATCAAGGGTTTTATTGGCATACAACAGGGTAATCGGGCGTATGTCTTTTCGGTCGACCAATGTGCGCAACATTGACATTATTGGCGTAATCCCAATACCCCCGGCAATAAACACGATTTCTTTGGCATGAGGATGCCTGTCTACCGAAAACGCCCCATAAGGACCATCAACATAAGCGATTTGTCCGGATTTCAATTCTTTAATTTTTGAAGTGAAATCCCCAAGACTTTTGATTGTAAATGATATTCTCCCACGCTCTTCCGCGCTGCCGGAAAAGGAAAATGGGTGTTCACGATCAGTAAATGGTGTGCCAAACAGGGTGATCCAGGCAAATTGACCGGGAATGAAACGCAAACCGGAATGACCCTCCGGTCTTAGGGTAACTGTCCACGCGTTTCCTCGTTCCTGTATTACTTCCTCAATCAGGTAAGGTTTTCGTATGAGTATAAACGGTTTGATCAACCGCACCCATGCCAAAACACCTATCCAGAAGATTACATACAGCGCCCAGAAAACCTGTTTCCACAGGGAGTTCAAATAATACCCGCGCAATTCCATGTGGATTAAGGCAAATATCATAACCAGGATGGAAAGAATTCCATGGCTAATTCTCCAGCGATCATACTCAAGTTTAAGGTTTTTTCGCCAGACTGATAATCCTATCAAAAACACCATTAAGATAATGGCTGTTACACCAAACCTCGCGGCCCAGGGAGCTGTCCACAAATTTAGCAGCCTCAATAATTTTGGCTCGAAAATAAAAAGCAAAATTGGATGGCTGGCAATCAGAAAGATGGTGACAAATGAAATCTGCCGATGAAAGAAATAAACGATATCACTTCCGTAAGGGGCTTTAAGTACTTTAAATCGCGCTGTAAGAACGAATTGCAACCCCAACATAGCCAGACCGCAGAACGCCAATCCGACAGAAAGATCGCGCCAAAGCTCTCTTCCGGCCGGCCGGGGACCTACGAGAAGGATAAAAAGTGGCGCAAGTGTGATCAACAGATATAACACTATCCAAAAAGCACCCTGTATGGTCCGCTTCATAGTATCTCCCGCTGCCATTCGTCTAAAATTTCTCGCCTAATCCAGTTTAACCAGTCCCTTACGCAGCGCGTAAAGCGCCGCCTGGGTTCGGCTGGACACATTCAGCTTCGTCAAGATACGGCTGACATGGGTATGTACCGTTGCCGGGCTCAGAACAAGCAATCTGGCAATTTCCTGGTTGCTGTACCCCTGCGCCATTTGCCGAAGCACTTCCACTTCGCGGTCAGTCAATTCTTCCGCCGGTTTTTCCTCTTCAACCGGTCCGTGAAATTGCTGCAGTACCTGGCGGGTGACCGCCGGGTGCAGAGATCCCTCTCCCTGCGCAACCTGGTGGATTGCACGGACAAGATCGGACGGATTGGAATCTTTCAACAGATACCCAATGGCTCCTGCGTTTAAAGACGGTAAAACTTTATCGTTGGTGCTAAAACTGGTCAATACCAAAATGTTCACGTCTGGCGCCTTTTGCTTTATCTGCCGGGTGGCTTCGATACCATCCATCTCTGGCATCACAAGATCCATTAAAACCACGTGCGGGCGAAGGCTGACAGCCTGTGCAACGGCATCGACACCATTACTTGCTTCCCCAACTACCTGAATTCCTTCCTCTGTGTCCAGCATGGCGATCAATCCTTTTCGTACAACAGGATGATCGTCAACTACCAACACTCGGATTTTTTCACTCATATTTTCACCTCTACAGTCAATCGGGTGCCTTCTCCGCGAGCGCTCTGGATCAACAGATCGGCATTTTGGGCTTCAGCTCGTTCACGCATTGTTCGCAGGCCAATCCCACCCTTGCCTTTTTTTGTGACATCGAATCCGACGCCATCATCTTCAATTTTTAAGATCACGGTATGCCCGCTTTGTACAACATGAACGGTCACGTTTTTCGCGTGTGCGTGTTTTACCACATTATTCAACGCTTCCTGTGAAATACCATACAACATTTCTTCAATTTTTGCATCCAGTGGAACATTGACCCGCCATTTGAACGCGGTGACCAACCCTAATTGTTCCTCCACCGATTTCAAACGCTGCGCCAGCGCTCCCTGAAGCCCGGCCTGATCCAACATTGACGGGCGCAGTTCAAAGATGAGCAGACGCATCTCTTTAAGGGCTTCTCGCACCGATTCTTCCAGATTCTTAAGGTGACTCTCCACCGCAACCAGGTCTCCACCTTCGAGCTTGCGCTGAGCCGCCTGGGTGTAAAGCGCCATGCCATACAGCAATTGATTGACTGAATCATGCAATTCCCTTGAGAGACGATGGCGTTCTTCTACTACCGCCATTTCCTGAACCTGTTTGGCAAGGCGGGCGTTTTCGACTGCCACGGCAGCCTGGCTGGCGAACAAATCAATCAGGCGCACATCATCCTGGGTAAAACCGTGGTCTTTGTTTACCACATCCAGCACCCCGATGATTTGCCCCTGCACTCGCAGAGGGATGGCCAACAGGGAGACTGGCGCGTCTGCCGTGACATCATCACGGAAACCGGGCCGATTGTTGATCAACAAGGGTTCACCCCGGCGAATAGCCAGACCAAGCAACGCCTGCCCCAGCGGTACCCGGCCGGGTTTTTCCATTGATTCTCCGGTGGAATACATGATACGCAGCCATTCTTCGCCCTCCACCAGGCCAATGGAACTTCCTTTGGCACCGGTTAAATGCTGTGCCTCGGTACAGACAATCTCAAGAACTTCTTCCAATTCCAGTTTTTGAAGCAGCGCTAAAGTGATTTGATGCAATGACTGGGTTTCCAAAAGCCGATCCCTAGTAGCCTGGTACAGCCTGGCATTTTCAAGTGCCAGGGCAATGGAACCGGAAATGGCTTCGGCCAGGGCGACCTGGTTGCGGGTAAAGGGATCCCTGCGACCTCGGCGTACCGCGATGACCAACCCCATGATGCGGTCATTTCCCAGAACCGGAACAGCCAACGCGACATCGGCGTTCATTTGGGTAAGAATGGACGGGGATATCCGGTGATCGGATGTCACCCGGCTGGATGACACAGTTGTGCGGTGAGACAGTACATAATCCACGAGCAGATCAGTGGAAGAATCAAGACTGGCCGAAAATAATTCGGCTCGTTCCTTATCAGAAACCACCCCGCTGGCCACCAAAGGGATGCACAGGTTATCGGATGTAACCCAGAATACCAGACAGGCATCGGCATCCAGGGAAACGGTCATTTCCCAGGCTACACGGTTTAACGCGCGCTGAAGATCACCCGAGTAAGAAGCTGGGAGCGAAAAATCCGGAAGAGTGGGTAGAGTCATAGTTTCATCTTAAAAATTGTACCAATAAAGGTCTACAAAGATGATAAACCGCATAAGTATTGAATGGATTATGAATTAATCCGCACAATACTTGCATCCTGACAACTTTGTAAGGTTGGATTTTTTATGCTGGCGTTATGGATTGTCAGGCCAGTGAAATGTATAGTTATATCCAAGGATTAATTCAGGGATCATTTCGTGAACTATCTCGTAACACCCCATGGAACCATCCTGTTTCTAACCGCCAGCTTAAGCCTCATGGTGGGAATGATTGCCTGGCAACGCAAATCTCTTCTTGCCGGAAGATTATTAACCCTGTTCATGCTCTCGATCTGTATCTGGGCTCTATTTTCCGGTGTTGAGGCCGGAAGTTTCGGTTTGAGCAATAAAGTTTTCTGGTCAAAAATGGAATATTTTGGATTTGTATGGGCCTCGCCGTTGTGTTTTCTTTTTATAATGGCATACAGCAATCACTGGAAATGGATCAAACCCTATAGTATTGCGATCATTGTTGCCATATCAGTCATTACACTGGTGCTTGCGTGGACCAACGAATCTCATGGATTAATCTGGAGCGCGTTCCACCCTGGAAATACCCGGTTGAACCTGCTTATTTATGAACATGGCACCTGGTTTTTTATTTACACCGCGTTTCAATTTGTTTTGTTTTGCACCAGCCTAATAATTCTGATCAGAGACCTTAAATATCAAAAATCACCATACCGCCAGCAGACACTCACCATTCTGGCAGCCATTATTTTACCGGCAATAATGGGAATTTTATACAGCTTCAGGATTTCACCCATTCCCGGTCTGGACTGGATGCCGATCTGTACCTTTGTTACCGGACTTCTTTTTACATGGAGCATCTACCATTATCGTTTATTGGATCTGGTACCCATCGCCCGCGAGGTGCTGGTGGAACAGATGCTGGATGGCATGATTGTATTGGACGACCAGCAGCGCATTATTGATATCAACCCCAGCGCACGCCGGATGATCAAGAACGGATCTTCGGTCTCTATTGGTGATTCCTTATCGACCGTCCTGCCAGAACTTTATGCCACATTAACCGGTTCAAAAAGCCGTTCCACAACCCAGGTTTTGGCATTCCAGGAGACATCCGCCGATCAACGGTTTGTTGATGTCCGCTTCTCGATAATCCAGAGGAGCAGGACAAATACAAATTGCAGCCTGTTGATACTGCGGGATATCACCAGGCGAAAGACAATTGAAGATTCGCTGAACAAAGCCAACCAGGAATTGGAAAAACGTCTGGAAGAAATTCAAAAGCTGCAAAACCAGCTTCGGGAAGAAAGTATACGCGACCCATTGACCAACCTTTACAACCGCCGCTATCTCGAGGATTCCCTCCAACGCGAATTTGCCCACGCGGCCAGAGACCATTACCCAGTCAGCATCATCATGGCAGATATTGACCATTTCAAAAAGGTGAATGACACATATGGACATACCGTAGGCGACATTGTTTTGCAAAAACTTTCGGGGCTGTTGATGAGTAGTTTTCGTGTGGAAGATATTGTCTGCCGGTACGGGGGAGAGGAATTTATCGTTGTCATGCCTGGCACCACGGCAGAAACCGCGTTCCTGCGGACAGAAAACTTCCGGCAAACGGTGGAGCAGACTAAAATGGAAATCGCGGAAAAGAATATCAGCATCACCATATCCGCCGGAGCGGCCGTCTTTCCTGAAAACGGTGAAACTGTAAACAGTGTGATCAAGCAAGCAGATCAGGCGTTATATCAGGCAAAATCAGCCGGCCGCAATCGGGTGGTTGCATCCTAATCAATATCGTTGCCCGAGACTGTCGATATCCGGGAGTCAAAGGCTTCGACA
>CAYNJT010000032.1:0-15588 GCA_964397625.1 uncultured Leptolinea sp.
GAAGGGCGCTGGTCGATCACCAGCAGGGTGACGTAATACTTGCGCATCTCGCGCGCGATAGTGCTGAAGGTGGTCTGCGCAGCCATCTCGCGGTTGAGCATTTTGTGGGCTTCCTCCACCACGATGACCAGTGGCCGCGGTTCGGCTGCTTTTTCCGGGCTGCTGCGAAAGGCGTTGGTCTTTGTCTCCCAGGCTTCGCGGATGCGCCGGGTAAGTAGATTGGTAACCAGCAGGTAATCCAGGTCGCTATCGTTTTTGCCAAACGAGAGCACCACGTGCTGCCCGGCTTCCAGCGACTGGATGATCTGACTCAGGCCGTCGGTGGCAGGGTCTTCCAGAATATATGGCCGGTTGAATACACGGGTCAACTTGCTGTGCAGGCCGGCGGCTGCCGCCGGGTGTACGCCTTCACTGGCTGCCCAGGCTTCCACGCTGTCTTCCGCCGGTACCTTTTTCCCGTCGTCTGTTTCCACTGTCGCCCCGGGGCGCAGGTCGCGGAACGCGCGGAACCAGCCGTCTTCCCCGAAACTGCGCACCAGCGCGTCCAGCGTGGTGGGGGTGGTTTCTTTGAGGTTCAATTCACGGGTGAGTAGTTCAATGTCTTCAGGCCGGATATCCTTCTCGGCGATCTCCAGCGTGTAATCCGGATTACCACCGCGCACACTGGCAGACGCGCCCAACCCAACCACGCGCACCCGCGCGGGGAATTTGGAGCGCAAGCCGGGTACCTTTGTGTTGGTATCCGACGATGTGTCGTCAAACCCGTACTCGTTGTGCATATCGAATACCAGCAGGGACGATTTGTTGTACTGGATCAACCCGGCCAGCAGCAGGCGGGTGAGAAAGGATTTGCCCGTGCCGGTGGCACCAAACACGCCGGAAGAACGCTGCACAAATTTCTCAAGGTCAATGCACACGGGGTGCCCCTGCTCGCGGGTGTGCCCGATGATGAAATTCCTGCCGTCACCCTCCGCCGGGTCGCCGAAGATCTCAGCCACGTCACCGGCAGCGGCCAGCCGCACCGGGGAATGGTGCGCCGGCACGGTTTTGACCGGCAATGGTTTGACACCCTGCGGATTGGTCTGCATCCAGGCATCATATTGCGGGGTACCGGGTTCAGGTCCGCGGTCGAGCATCAGGGCGGGCAGGATCTCCAGGTTGGTAAACAGGGTCTGCCCGTGCAGCAGGCGGGCGACATTTGGCGGAAGGCGCTGCTCGCTCTGCTCATCGGCGAAGCGCGGGTTGGTGGAGCCCAGCACCAAGTTGGTGACCAGCCCGTAAAACTGCCAATCGCCGCTGCGGGTGACCACGAAGCTGCCTTCCTGCACATCGTGCGCGGGGACGGTGAGACGCGCGTTCAGACTGTCTTTCAGCGAACCGCCGACAATATAGCCGATCTCAGGGTTTTCGCCGGGATTATTGGTGGGATTGTTCTGTGCCATTGCGTCGCTCCTCCGTTAATCCTGGTAAATCTCGCTGATGGCGCCCAGCACGCGGTTGAGCGTCTCATAATCGTCCCGCAGCAGCACGATCAACTCGCTGACCGCGCTTTCCAACCAGGTTTCATCATTTTTCTGGGTATAGACATCATGTGTTTGCTGCAGGTGGGCGGCCAGCAATTCGGCAGCCGGCAGGTCGGGGTTGCCCAGCACATACCGGAAATACCCGAAATGTTTGCCATCTGTGAAATCCAGTATATCCTGCGCGGAGCAAGAGAAAATTTCGTCCAGCGAGAGTGGCGGCCGGGGCGGCATGAGATGTGACACGCGGCTATCCCGTTTGTAACCGATAAACAGCACGCTGATCTCCGCCGGGATGTTGCGGTTTAGGCGGTTGTCCTGAATGAGCAACTCGCTGACATGCTCGGCGGTCACAAGCTGGCGCACCAGACCGTCGTCATCGATGTGGATGTCATACACCAGCCCAAAGATCTGGTAGCCGGGCGCGGCGGGAACGCGCACCATGCCGCCGAAGGTCAGGTTTTCCACTTGATTTACCTGGCAGCCGATCACGCAGCCGGTGGTGGAAGCCCGCAGCAGCCGGCCAATCTGAATGGATGTGGGTGTAAGCAAAGGCATCAGTGGTTCCTCGTTCTTCCTGCCAGGTTCTTGGCGAATTGTTTGTTGGATGGCGCCGGGGGGGTCATCCCCTGGCCGATCAATACCCTGGTGATCATTTTTTCTATCTGGTCCTTGTCGAGCAGCGAAACCAGGGCTATCTCATGCGAACGGTGCAGCGCGTACGGGTAGGGTTTACCACCGAGGTGCGAGCACTGTTCCAACAGAACGGCATGCAGCAACCCAACCTTTTCTTTGTCGTCTGCCACCCAGGCGGGAATCTCCACGCGCGCCAGTGACGGCTTGCCTTGCGTGCCGGTGTTCAGGTAGAAAAAGTGCAGGGCGGTCTCGCCGGTGAAACTTTGCGCCGACCGCGATTGGATGGAAAATACCGCCGAACGGGCAGATGGCGGGATGCGTTCAGAGAAAAGATAGGCATCCGTCAGGGGTGTCAGGCTGCGGATTCGTCCCTCTTCAGATTTCGGATCGAAGAGCTCCAGCGTGCGCACCACCAGGTCCGACCCCGGGCGGTCCACATACCCGGCGGTGATCGTCCCCTGTTCTGCCAGCCCGCGCAGCACGTTCAGGTATTGTTCGAATTCGTGCTGGGTGTCCCGGCTGCCCTGTGGATCGCGAAACAACTCCAACGGTCCGTCGGTCAGGGCAAGCACGGCACCCTCAATCTCACCAGCCAGGGTTGCCAGCATCTGCCGCTCGTGCAGGTCGCGGCGCAGGGCGACCACTTCTTCGCCCACCAGGCCGTACTCGTTGTAGAGTTCGTCAACGGTCATCAGGTGTGTTTCCACGATCTCGCTCGGCGGGGTCTGCAGGGTGGAATCCATGCGGAACACACCGATGTTGATCACTCCGAAGGGAATCGCGTCATGCCGGTTCGGGTTGACCTGCGAACCATCGGCGGCCAGCAGGGTAAAAGGCTGGGTCAGCGTAGGGGGAGGAAAGAACGCTGTAATTTCTTCGTCTGTCGGCACGGCGCCGCGGAAATTATTATTGGCTGCCACCGCGGCGAAAACCTTCTCGCGAATATCCGCGTTGCGTCCGGCCAGGCTGTCCAGCAGCATGCCGGCCTGACCCGCCCGCGACCGTTCTTCCGCCAGCCGCGCGCCGATCTGGCCTGACAGGTCATGCAGTTGATGCTGGATGGCGGTGTAATCGAGCGGCATACCTCTCCTCGATGGGTGTCAATCATGGAACATCTGTTTGAATTATAGCCTGCCACGTAAGGGGAAGCAAGGAAAAAATACCCTCCAGGCCGGGCTTCCCCCGTCTCTGCGAGATGGAGGAAGGCGACTTTTAGATAAATTACCTGGTGGTTTCGATGGCTGAGCCTGTCGAAGCCATCGGATACTATCGCCTCGACAAGCTCGGCGATCAAATAATACGTGAATTTCAACCTCCTTCCAGGCCTTCCCCCATCTTAAAAAACAAAGATGGGGGAAGGTGACTTTAGGCGGTAAAATCTTGTAAGTTTGGAACTTTTTCTGGGATTTTTTTATGGAAATTATTTCGCTGGATACTTCCGCGTTACCGGAAGCGCTTTCACTTGTCTATAAAGTATTTGATGAATTCGAGTCCCCCGATTACCCGCCGGAAGGCGTGGCGGAATTTCGCCGGTCGGTCAACCCGGATTTGATCCGTGAAAAGATGATCACGGGCGAATGGACGATGAAAGGCTGTTTTAATGGAACTATACTGGCCGGGGTGATCGCCGTCAGGAATACCAACCATATCAGTCTGCTGTTCGTGCGCAAAGAATACCACCGCAGGGGAATTGCCCGCCGGTTGTTCCTTACTGTGATGGACGAAATTAAACAGGCGGGGTGTAAAGAGATCACGGTCAATTCATCACCTTACGCCGTGAATGCCTACCACCACCTGGGATTCGTGGATATCGGCGCTGAACAGATGGTGAATGGCATCCGCTTCACGCCGATGGTGTATCAAATAGAAAAATAGAAGATATATAGATATGAAAGTTTCCTATAGAATATCAATAGTAGACGACAACAAAGTCAGGTAAGTCTGTCCATAAGTCAATTTGGTACAATGCAGTCATGAAACCCCAGACAAAGAAATTATTGCAGATCCTTCTGCCAATCATGCTGTTGGCAATCGGCGCCGACCTGTTGGTGCAGTTCAACCCACAGCTCAGGAAAACACCAACGCCAATGCTTACGTCCACATTTACTCTGGCCGCGCCGACCAGCACCCCCGAACCGACCGCCACTACTGCTGCCACCGTCACACCAACCACTGCCCCAACAACCACCACAGCTGTCAGCCCCACCGCGACCATTCCGGCGATTGCCTACCCGGTCGGACCGGATACCTACCCGGCGGGCATTAACCCATTGAACGGCCTACCCGTGGAAGATCCGGAAAGCCTGAAACTGCCTCCGGCGCTGCTTTCCATCAGCAATTCGCCGGTGACCGCCCGCCCGCAGGCCGGGTTGTCCTTCGCCCCGTTAATCTACGAACTGTTCATCGGCGCGGGCAACAGCCGATTCCTGACCATATTCTACGGTGATCTTCCAAAAACACCGGACACTGACAATCCCGAGATCGGCCCGATACGTTCCGGAAGACTGGCGTATGAACACATTCGCAAACAGTTGAACGGGTTCATCGTCATGGCATACGCGTCAGACTGGGTTTTTCCCAGCCTGAATTACTATCACAACCTGCAAACTGAACATCCGGATGACATCAATGGGGCGCGCATCCGGGTGGATGACCTTGTCGAATTGAAACACGACTACCTGCAGAAGGTGGGAGAACCCAATCCAATCGGGCTGAAGTTTGATCCTGCCACTCCATCGGGCGGTAAAGACGGGCACACCATCTGGCTGCCCTACGCCTTTGTTGACCAGATCTGGTGGCACTATGACACTGATCACGGCACCTACCACCGCTGGCAGGATATGGAAACCGGGAGTGATTACACCGAGCAGATCGACAGCCTGACCGGAAAGCCGCTGGAGATTGAAAATGTGGCTGTGCTCTTTGTGGATCACATTGCCTATCGCGAAACCCTGATCGACTTGAACCTGCTGCATGTCATCAAACAAAAGGCGCTCTTTTTCCGCGACGGACAGATCTTTGAAGGCTACTGGACATCCAGGAATGACGAATACGAGAAAACCACCGGGAAATACCGCCCCATCCGCTTTTTGGATAAGGACGGTAATCCATTCCCGCTAAAACCCGGGCAGACCTGGGTGGAGATCGTCACCCAGGAAACACCTGTCTACGAAACGGAATACACGGAAGACTATTACCGGCTGGTGCATAACCGCCAACCCGGTTCGGGAATTTGGGTGGTGAGCTTTGTTCATCCCTTCAACATGCAGCCCAACCAGTAAGAAAACGCATGCCCAGCCTGTACACTTTTTGTGAATACTCGCCGGACTGGCCGCTGGAATTCGAACGTGAAGCCGGCCGGCTGCGTGGGTTTTTCAAAGACGAGATCATTGCCATTCATCACATTGGCAGCACATCCGTTCCCGGACTCGCCGCCAAACCGGTCATCGACCTTCTGCCTGTAGTTCGTGATATAAAAACCGTAGACGCGTTGACACCACAATTGGAGAAAGAAGGCTACCGCGCCTGGGGGGAATACGGCCTGGCCGGCCGGCGGTTTTTCTCAAAAGACCGTAATAGATATCGCACGCATAACATACATATTTATGAAGAAGGTCATCCGGATATTGTGCGGCATTTGGCATTCTGCGCCTATTTGCGCGCGAACCCCGATGCCTGCCGGGCATATGAAACCATTAAACGTCTCGCCTACGCGAAACATCCGTCCAATATTGACGCGTATAACGATGCCAAAAACGACTGGATCAAGGAACTGGAACCGGTAGCATTGGAATGGTACAGTCAAAATTTCAAATGACCATCATCCCCGATATAAAACCATATGCACACTCTCTAAAAAAAATATTAACAGGTTTGTCGATTCCTTTACGGCTTTCCTTATGTAAAATTATGGTATTGAGCCAGGTTTTTAAAGAGCAAATCATGCGAAAATCCATTCTGATTCCCATCCTTTTCATTGGTCTTTTGATCGCCATCTACCCACCGCCTGGCAGCCCTGTTTCCGCTTCCTCGCCACATCTTTTAAACAAGATCACGAATAACGCTCCTATTGGCCCGACAACCTTCCCGCCGGATGTCAATCCGTTGACCGGGCTTGTTGTGGAAAATCCAAATGAATTGGCTTTGCCCCCCGCTCTTGTGTCCATATCCACGTTTCCGCCTTCCACCCGGCCGCAGTCCGGCCTTTCGTACAGCCCCTGGGTGTTCGAGCTGTTCATCGGGGAAGGCGCTTCACGCTACCTGGCTCTGTTTTATGGAGGCTACCCGCGAGCGGCAGTAACCGGCAATCCGGATGACAATCCCTCCATCGGGCCGATCCGGTCAGGGCGCCTGCCGTATGAAAGTTTGCGCCAACTGTATAATGGCTTTCTGGTGATGGCCTCCGCCTACCATACAGTGGCGGCCAAATTAAACGAGTTCACAAACTCATTCGGTACCGATGAAGACGTCAAAGGGGGTAATGCCATCAAAGCGACACAGCTGCGCAATCTGGCAGAGAAATACAGCAGCCGCCTCAAGATCACACCGGACTCTTTGAGCGGCATGCAGTTTGACCCGCAACCTCCAACCGGCGGACTGCCTGCGGCACAGGTCTGGTATCCAGTGGCCATGCTCAACCAGGTAGTCTGGAAATACGATCCTGAAAACGGCTCGTATACCCGCTGGCAAGACAATGGCGACGGGATGACCTTCATCCAGCAATCCGATAAACTGAACGGAGAAAACCTGGCCTATGAGAACGTGGTGGTGCTCTTTGCCGCGCATCACCGCTACGCCGAAGCCCTGATGGATGTGGACCTTCTGTACATCAAAAAAGGCAAAGCGGTCCTTTTCCGAGATGGGTTGAAATTTGATCTGTTCTGGACCACCCGCAGCGAAGAGTATGAAAGAACCACCGGGCGGTTGCGCCCCATCCGGTTCATGGATAAAGAGGGGAATCCCTTCCCCTTCAAACCGGGGCAGACCTGGGTGCACCTGACCCCCGAAAACACCCCGGTCTATGAAACAATTCCCTGGGAAACTGACGCGATAAAAGACGCACAGGTTAGCTGGCGAGACCACAAGATTCACCCGCAGGAAGGCAGCGGTTACTGGACGGTGGATTTCTACCAGCCACCCATTGAACCAAAGAAATAACGCGTGGGACTCAGTACTGCTAACGGGTATTTTTTCTTCTTGTAATTAGTAATACTGGTTGACCAATACGTTGTGTGTTTCAGGGGAACTTTTTTATTTGAAGATTCGTCTTTACCAGAGCAAAGTCGGCATTGAAGTAATTCGACCTTCGACATCATCTTAAACATGATGTAGAATTGGAATTCCTGCATTAACGGAACGCGCGTCTAGCTATTCATGACATAAAGAGTGTGCCTGCGATCAGGCCCGCCATTGAAGGAAAGAAAAATGAAAAGAACCATACAAATCTCTGCAATTCTGTGCCTTGCCGTTTGCCTGTTGTTGACGGGCTGCAATTTCCCGGGGTTCAAAGGTGAAGCCACCAAAACTCCCAATGCGGCCGAAGCCGTTGTTCAGACTGCCATGGCCAACGCCGTCCTTGGCCTGACCCAAACGGCACTGGCCTCCTCCTCACAGCCGCTGCCCACCATGGCGCCGGCCAAAACCGAAGCCACCGCGCCTATTGTCATTCCCACCATGGGCAATACCCAGCCGCCAGTAGTTGTTCCCTCGGGAACAGACAATGCCGCCCTGGTCAGCGAGACCATCCCCGATAATACAAAAATTCTGCCTGGAGCGTCTTTCACAAAAAGCTGGCGCATCATGAACACAGGCACTTCCACCTGGACCACGGATTACAAGCTGGTGTTTTCGGAAGGCGAACAGATGGGCGCGGCGAATGAATACCGCATGCCCATGACCGTGGATGCCGGCAAAATCATCGAACTGGCTGTTCCCATGAAAGCCCCCACCACCCTGGGCACTTACCAGGGATACTGGAAGATCAAGAATTCCAGCGGGCAGACCTTCGGAACGAATAAAACCGGCAGTTTCTGGGTAAAAATCGTGGTAGCCGCGGCCACGCCGACGATCACCCTGTCTCCAACGGCCACCACGATTCCTCCAACCGTTACCACCGCGCCGGCTACAGCCACACCAACGCTCACCCCAGAGGGAGCGGCTGAATAAACACAAAAAAAAAGCCATTTTGACTTGAAACGTTATGAAGTAAAAAGACAGTTCATCTTCATGAACTGTCTTTTGTTAAGGACAAAATTTTTTCAATCTGTGTTTACCGGATGAATTCCTTTAGCGCTCTGATTCGTTTCGCGATAACCGGATGGTCACTGAGAGTCTCGCCCAACATATTCTCCAGCGAGTCATCTTGACGTTCGATCACCGCCAGCGCCCGGCGCAGTTCCTCCGCGGTGTCAATGTCGCCCATCTCAAGCTGCGCCAGAGCGGATATGCCCTTAATGGCACTCCCGCAGGCTACCATCCCCGCGCGATCGGCGCTGTACTCGCAGGCCCGGTTCCACCAGCGGAAAGCGAAGGTGAAGATGAGCGCCGCGCCGATGGAGGTCGGCATGCCGGACATCCCGCCGATTATGGTATTCAACCAGGTGTGCCCGAAGATGACATGCCCCATCTCATGCCCGATGACAAATTTCAATTCGGCGGCATCCATAATCTTCAACATGGGGCTATACAGAACAATAGTCTTGGGAGAACCCAGACCAAACGTGTAGGCGTTCAATTGCCGGGTGGGCACGATGAACACTTCCACCGGTTCACAATCCAATACCTGACTGCATTCCCGCACCAGTTGTCCCAGTTGGTCAAGCCCCGCGTCCTCTCCTGTTGGGCCTTCAACCGGCACACGGATAGCCTGCTGCATGAGCGCCATGTGATGCTGTTGGTTGGCCATGTAACTGAATACCACCATAACCGCGATAAGGATGGGAACGACGCATACCGTTAATCCGGTGGTCAACACCAGCACAACACCGACTACCAGCAGAGTGGCCAGTAAAATGGGCGTCTCGGAGGGGTGGCGGGTTAGCCGGGTCATTTTAGTTTGAGTCCAAAATTAAGGATGTCGCGCACCAGTTCCGGGCCGGTGTAAATGAGCCCGGTGTAGACTTGCACCATCGCGGCGCCGGCGTCGATCTTCTCCTGCGCGTCCTGCGGGGTGATGATACCTCCGCTGGCGATGACCGGCAATTTACTACCAACTCGCTTAACAACCTTGCGGACCATTTCAGTATTAATATTTTTCAATGGCCGGCCGCTTAACCCGCCGATTTCGCTGGCTATTGGAGATTTCAGAGCGGGGCGGCTGATGGTGGTGTTGCTGATGATCACCCCGTCCATGCCGGTATGGATGATCACATCCAGCGCGCCATCCAATTCCTCGTCGGTCATATCCGGCGCCAGTTTGACCACCACAGGTACTTTACGTCCGGTGGCCATATCCGCCGCGGCGACTTCAGCTTTCAGGGGTTTTAGCAGGTCACGCAGCGCTTCGCGCGTCTGCAATTCTCGCAAACCGGGGGTATTGGGCGAACTGACGTTGATCGCCAGGTAGTCTGCCAGTGGATGGAATTTTCGCGTCAGAGACAGGTAATCATCCAGCGCGGATTCATTCGGGGTGACTTTGTTCTTGCCGATATTCACGCCGAGGATAAAGCCTTTTCCGCGGGCGTCTTTGATGCGCTTCGCGAGGAAATCCGCTCCGTTGTTGGGGAAGCCCATGCGGTTGATCACGGCTTCATCATCCACCAGCCGGAATACCCGCGGTTTTGGGTTGCCCGGCTGGGCTTTGGGGGTAACAGTTCCCACCTCAATATGCCCAAACCCCAGCGCGGCTAATCCACGCCAGCCCAGGCCGTCTTTGTCATACCCGGCGGCCATACCGACCGGGTTGGGGAAGTGCAGACCCATACACTCCACAGCGGGTCCTTGCGTTTTCGCGCGGTACATGGCGCGCACCAGTGCCGTGGCAGGCGGAAACCATCCGGCCAGTTGAAGCATGGTAATGGTCGAATGGTGAGCCTGTTCCGGTGTTAGCAGATAAATCAGCGGCCGAAACGTTTTATACATAATTTTTTTACTTTCCTGGTTGTTTCAAAAACTCCCGGACGGCATTGATCTGTTCAAGGGCGATTCGTTCAGTCGCCTCCCAGTGATCCAGTAGGCCGGTGAGATTAAGCGCGGAGTGCAGTTTGAATCCGGCGGCTTCCAGTGCTTCCCGTGCGCCGGATTGCCTGTCAATCAGCACAACAACATCTTCCACGACCAAGCCGGCCGCGGTTAATTTTTCAATGGCTTCAAATTTACTTCCCCCGGTGGTGGCCAGGTCGTCGATCACCACAACGCGTTCGCCGGGTTTATAAAACCCTTCGATATCCGCTTTGGTGCCGTATCCTTTGGCTTCCTTGCGCGGGTAGATCACCGGCCAACCGGATTGCAGGCTGATGGCTGTGGCAATCGGCAGGGCGGCATACGGAAGGGCGGCCAGACGGTCGAATTTCAACTCTTTCAAAATGGGAATGTACGCCGCGGCGGCCTGAGCCAACAGATCGGGGTGTGAAACCAACTGACGCAGATCAATGTAGATGGGAGAAATAAGGCCGGATTTCAGGGTGAATTTGCCAAAACCGATGCAACCGTCGGTGATCAGGCCTTCCACAAGAGCGTCCGAAATGCGGCGCTTGCCATTGGTACGGGCGGACGCGGCCGTGGGACAGCATTGCTCTGTCTGGCGCTGGATATCCGCGTGCAGATCAAGGGCGGCTTTGCGCATGTCCGGGGATTTTGAGATGGCGCGAGATACCGGAATGAGCATCCCGGATTTATCGGCTCGCAGGCCTTCCTTCAACGCGGCAGCCAGATCAGCTCCCTGCGGGCCGACGCCCGGGGCAAGGATCCACATGTTGGGAACCAGTTCACGCACGCAATGCAGGGCTTCCACCTGCGTGGCGCCAACCACCAGCCCGATATTGTCGCCGGTGTTCCAGTCCTGGGCAAGCAGGGCGACCTTCTCGAAAAGGCGCAGCGGCATATGCTCACCGGCCAGGTGCAGGTCCTGCAGATCAACCGCGCCGGGGTTGCTCGTTTTGCACAGCAGGAAAACGCCGCGGTTGGGATCTTTCAAGAACGGTTGAATAGAGTCATATCCGAGGTACGGGTTCAGGGTGATTCCGCCGCCGTTCAGGTTTTCAAAGGCGGAACGGGCATAGGCTTCCGCCGTCGAGGAGATATCTCCGCGCTTGCTATCCAGAATGACAGGGATATCGGCGGGCACCGCCGCCACCACTTCTTTGAGAGCCTGCCAGCCTTCCGGCCCAAAGGCTTCAAAGAAAGCCGTATTAGGCTTATAGGCAGCCGCGATGTCAGATGTGGCTTCGATCATGCGCAGGCTGTAATCCCGGGCGGCGCTGGCAGTCGGCTCTGCCAGTTCTTCCGGGCGTGGATCGATCCCGACACATAACAGGGATCCGGTCTTGCGGACTCTTTCATCCAACTGGGTGAAAAAGGGCTTCATCTCTCCACCTCTTTTTTGCGTTGATTATACCTTGCCCAGCACCAATGCGAGCAAAGCCATGCGGATGTAAAGACCGTATTCCATCTGGCGGAAATAGGCGGCGCGGGGGTCATCGTCCACTTCCATGGCGATCTCATTGACGCGCGGGAGTGGGTGCATGACGATCATTTCCTCTTTGGCTTTGGCCATGGTGTCGGTACCGATCACATAGCTGCCTTTGACGGCTTCATAGGAGGCTTCATCGGGGAAGCGTTCTTTTTGCACACGGGTGACATAAAGGACATCCGTCGAACTGAGGAAGGGATCAAGTTTGGTGTTGGCCGCCTGCGGGATATTCTTGGCCTTGACTTCGGCAATCACTTCCTCCGGCATGGAGAGCACTTCCGGGGCGACATAGTTGATCTTGACATCAAACAGAGTGAGCAGGCGCGCCAGCGAGTGCACGGTACGGCCGTGTTTCAGGTCGCCCAGCATGGTCACGGTCAGGCCGTCAATTTTGCCCATTTCCTGGTAGATGGTGAACAGGTCGAGCAGCGCCTGGGTGGGATGTTCGCCCACACCGTCGCCGGCGTTGATCACCGGTTTGCGGGCGTATTTGGCGGCTATGGCCGCGGAGCCAACTTCAGGGTGTCGCAGCACGATCACGTCGGCGTAGCATTCCAGCGAACGGATGGTATCCGGCAGGGATTCGCCTTTGGAAACGGACGAATATTTCACTTCATTGATCGGGATGACCGAGCCGCCCAACCGTTCCATAGCCGAAGTGAAGGACGCGGAGGTACGCGTGGAAGGTTCGTAGAACAGGTTGGCGAGGATCTTGCCTTTGAGCAGGTCAAAGGTGCCGATACGCCGCACCATGCCCTGCATCTCCTTGGCAACAGCAAAGATGTAATCCAGGTCGTTGCGGTCAAACTGTTTGACGGAAATCACATCCGTTCCGTAGAAACGGGTTTCCTTGTGGTCGCCGAACGGCAGCACCGGGTTCGGGCGATAGGCAGGTGGTTCATGAGGGGTCATAAAAATCTCCTTTTCAATACAGGTTTAGAGATGGATGTACTCAATCAAGAGGATGCCGGGTGTTCCGGCCGTATCCGGGTTCGGCAAGAACGTTGCCGTCTTCATAGACTTTCTTCCCGCGCAGGGTGACGGACTGGACCCGGCCGGTCATGGGGCAGCCTTCAAATGGCGACCAGCCGCAGCGGGTATATGTGGATTTTGCCGTGAACGTCCAGCGCGCCTGTGGGTCAATTTCCACGAAGGTATCCGGCTGTACGGGCAGGTGGAAGATGCGGCGCGGATTGGCCACACAGCGCAGCAGGATGTCATCCAGGGTCAGGCGGCCTTCCGCGACGGCTGTCAGGTAGAGCGGCAGGGCAGATTCCAACCCCGAGAAACCAGGCGGCGGATTCTCACCGTCTTTTTCAGCCAGGGTGTGCGGGGCGTGATCCGTGGCCAGGCAGTCAATGTACGCCAGGTTGTCCCACAGCGCCTGCACATCGGCACGCGTGGCCAGCCTCGGGCGTACTTCCGAGCGGCCGGGGCCGATAGCGGGGATGTCGTCCTGCGAGAGAAATAAATGATGCGGGGTGACTTCGCAGGTCACCGGGATGCCCTTTTCTTTCGCGGCTTTGATCAGCAGAATCTCGCTGCGCAGCGAGATGTGGCACAGGTGCACCGGCCGGTTGGTCAATTCAGCCAGCAGAATGGCGGTAGCCAGTGATGGTCCCTCGGCGTGCACGCACAACGGGGATGACGCCGGCCAGTTCTGGAAGTGCGCCAGCCAGTCCTCCATGTCGTTCAGCTTCAGGTCGCCAAAGGTCTGGTCAAGGTACATTTTCAAGCCGGCGGCGTGCGGAGCCAGACTCACGGCAGTTTCCCTGTTGCCCGCTCCGGCGCCCACATACTGGGCAAAGTCGCAGCGCGCTTTCAAAGATGCAACCGCCAATGTGGTTTTCAATGCAGCCCGGTCGGTGACCGGCGGTTTGGTGTTGGGCATGGCCAGTACGAGTGTCACCCCGCCGGCCAGCGCGGCGGCTGTGCCGCTGTCCCAGTCTTCCTTGTGCTCGCCGCCCGGTTCGCGCATGTGCACGTGCGGATCGATCAGTCCGGGGATCCTCATAACCGCCCTCCGTCAGCAGGCAAAAAAAGAGAGCCCGATAAAGGCTCTCTAATAAAAACAAATATTTCATCCCCGCCGGTTGAAGGCCGCTTTATTCGAAATTCCATGTGCGGAGGGGTTGTGTGCATATCGTGCGCTATTATCCATGAAACGGCGGAAGAGTCAAGGAAATTCAACAACTTGATAATTGTAAACCTATTCACAAAATCTTTCGGCAAGTAACCTGGATACTTCGCATAATCCTCTGGTTTTCCAAAACCGAACAATGACACCATTTACATCCTGCGATTGCTCTAATGAATCAAATCCAAAAAGATATCCTTGGTGTCAGAGTACACATATTCGCATGGTAGGGGTGATGCATCCGTAGATTATCTAATCTCGCGCCCATGACTTAGCACCGGGTGCATCGCCCCTTCGCGCATCAAAATTTCTACGGAAGAATTTAGAAAAACATACCGTTATCAAAGTTGTATTTGCATAATTTTTAAGCGGCCGGCAGTTGTATTTGGACAATATTCCTCGCATAATGTTGAGATAAGACAATTCGTTCATTCAGAGGGTATTATGAAAAATCAAAGTCTGCTTATTCCTCTTGTGATCATTGGACTGGTGATGCTCTCCTGCAACCTGCCGTTGGTCGGGGCAAAACCCACATCCACTCCGACAGAAACGCCCTCCACGGCGACCTCCACACCACCGGGCTCCGCCCCAACGGCCGCGCCTCCCACCGTTCAGCCGCCCACTGCCACGGTCGAAATCCCGCCCACAGCCTGCACACCCCAGGTAAAAGCCAACACGCCGGTTAACATCCGCTCAGGGCCGGGAACAGTGTATCCCATCATCAACGCGCTGGCCGAAGGCGCCAGTACGCCGGTTAATGGACGCAACGCCGAGAGCACCTGGTGGTACGTGGGATTTCCCGGCGGGGTTGGCTGGATCTCAGCCAGCGTGGTGACTGCATCCTGTATTCCAGGCAACCTGACAGTCGTCGCCGCGCCGCCCACCCCCTTGCCTGCCTCCGGTACCTGCAAGGATGGCTATGAATACCGGTTGATCAACGCCAGCGACAAGGTATGCGTCTCCGCCGCTTCAAAAAACCAGGCGGACGCGGATAACGCCGCCGCCGATTCCCGCCGGTCTGTCGTCGTCTATGGGGCAGATGCCTGCAAGGAAGGATTTGTCTGGCGGGATGCTTTTTCAGGGGACAGGGTCTGTGTGACCTCCGCTGTGCGGGCGCAAGCCGCCGCGGATAACGCTGCCGCTGCTTCACGCTGGGTGGCTGGCGATTATGGACCGCACACCTGCATCTCAGGTTTTGTCTGGCGCGAAGCGCAGTCAGGCGACGATGTGTGCGTCACCCCGGAAACCCGTACACAGACCGCCGCCGATAACGCCGCGGCCGCCTCACGGAAATCCGGTACCTACGATTGTATAAGCGGTTATGTGTGGCGGGAAGCCTTCTCCGGCGATAAGGTATGCGTCACCCCGGCAGTAAAAAGCCAGGTAGCCGCAGATAACGCCGCCGCGCCCAGTCATACGTGGTAAATTCTTTCCATTGTTACGCATATGACACATTGTAGGGGTGGACAGCCGTCCACCCCTACTTATCATAAATTCTTCTCAGTCGACAGGTATTCGTCTACCCGGTCAAAAAAGACCGGTTTTCCGCGGATAACGCCAACACGCCCGGTCATATCAGGTAAAACGCATGACCACAGTTTAACCCCACAAACCTCCCCCACCGGGAGAGGTTGGGGAAGGGATTTTATGTTTTACCGCATCCGATC
>CAYNJT010000032.1:15688-30703 GCA_964397625.1 uncultured Leptolinea sp.
ACGATCTGCAGGATCCACAGGATGACCATGCCGGAAGCGATGGTAGCCAGCACACTGCGGGTCTTGATCGCGATAATGGCTGCAAGCAGGCCGGCGATTAATCTCAGGTTGGTGACGGCAAACTGGATGGAGCCATCCCGCACCAGCAATTCGGGCAGCACCATAGCCGAGAACACAGCAGGCGGTACCAACCTCAGAATACGGTCCATATAATTCGGGAGTTTCACATGCTGAAAGATCAGAATGAAAGACAGGCGGATCAGATACGTGCCCAGGCCGCCCAGGATGAGGATCAGCCAGAGGTTCAGCGTTTCCATCGGTCAACTCCGTAGCCAACCGCGATGCCCAGCAGTGCCGCGGTGACCAGTCCCAGCTGGTAGGGCATTCCCCGCAGGAGCACAGCCGATACGCCGCCGACGATGGCTGCCGCGGCGGTGGATCGGTCGCGGATGGCCGGAACGGACAACGCCAGAAAGGTCAGCGCACCGGAAAAATCCAGTGACCAGTTGGCCGGTATCTGCCCGCCGGCAAACACGCCGACCACGGTGGCGATCTGCCAGGTGATCCACAGGGAGGCGCCCGCCCCGAAGAAATACCAGTTCTTATGCGGCATCTGCGGTTCGGCGTTGAAGCGCGTGATGGTCATTGCAAATGCTTCATCTGTCAGTAGGTAGGACAGAAAAAACTTCCACCACATGGGCATTGATTTGAAGTGGGGTGATATGGTGGCGGAATACATGACATGCCGTAGGTTGACAATGTAAATGGTAAAGATCACCACTGAAACCAGCGCGCCATGGGCGATCAACTGGGTGGCCGCGAACTGGGCGCTGCCCGAAAACACAATAGGGGACATAAGAAAAGTCAGAACTGGTGGGATACGCGCGTTCACTGCCGCCACCCCATAGATCAGGCCAAAGGGCAACACTCCCAGCAAAATAGGCAGAATATCGCGAACACCGGTGAAGAATTGATTGCGGGGAGTCTGGTTCATGAAAATAATTGCCTGATTATAACGGATGGAAAAATCCGTAATGGATTAATTGGTTCCTTTTACCTCAGTCGTCAATCGGATTTTTAAGGAGCCGGGATAATTCACCCGCAATGGCAAACGCGTATTCTCTTGCCCGTAAGCCGGATAAAAGCGTTATGGTTCTGCCAGTGGTAGTTTTGAGAACCAAATCAAACGTCGCGGAATACCCGGATGACACCCGCCCGGAAGCATTTCCCGTCTGACTGACGTTCCCGACTTTTTGCCATTCCACACTGGATACATCCATCGAACAAATATCAAGACGGGCGGCTCCCGGATAAGGAAGCGGGCTATGGCGAATTTTTAGGTTGGTGCTATTCAACTCAAAAATACTGCGGTTGATCGCCAATGCGACTCCTCGATATACAATCAATATTCCAATCAGAAAGAAGATTATCGACATCAGCGCTTCGAAAAAGCTGATCATTCCCACCGCCAACCGGAGGATTCCGTTCAAGGATGATACTGCCGCGATCAATCCGCCAATGAAGAGCAGAATCTCAAAGACTTTTAAGGACAGGCTGCCCGTACCCCTGAACCATTGGTAGGTTATTTTCGTTCCAGAACCGGTTTCCTTCCGGAACAGGCCGGGCATCAATTCCAAGGACGGTCTATTTCCCTGTTTTTCGTTCATTACCCCTCCTCAAGGCAAAATCCGCAAGCCTATCCGATTTTTCTGGTAATTATACCGGCCAGCCAATGCAATCAAGCTTAATCATATGTCATACTGGTCAGGGGGAATGTCTGGATATATAATAAGATATTCTTACCCTTATTTATCAGGATGAAATATGACCGAAAAAGAAAACATTTGTCTGGTCTGTGAAAAATCACAGGAACTGGTACCTTTGATCCAGTTGCACTATTTGAACACCACCTACCACATCTGCCCTGAACACTTCCCCATGCTGATCCACGCGCCGCAGAAGTTAGCCGGTATGCTGCCCGGCGCGGAAAAGTTACGTCCACATGAGCATTAAAAAGACAAAAGCCCGCCGGTTTCACGGCGGGCTTTTTCATGGTTACAGTTTACTTGCTGGAAAGCAAAGCTCCCAGTCCCTGCATCAGGGTTCCGGCGACCAGCTTGCCGGATTCAGCCCGATAACCGCTGCCGGTTTGAGTACCGGCGATCACGGCATTTAACAGGGATGACATGGTGTCTTTCCCCTGCTGCTTGGATTGCATGAATCCCATTCCAGCTGCCAAAACCTGTTCCAGAGTGATGCCGGTTCCACCCAGTCCAGCGGAAGCGCCAGTGGAAGCCGTCTGAGATGGCTGCTCCGCGCCCAGCAATCCACCCAGCATGGAAGTGAGCGCGTCGCCAGAGGAATTCCCGGTCTGTGGGTTCCCGGATTGACCGCCTTCAAGCATGGCGCCCAGCAGGCTTCCCAGGGCATCTCCGCCACCGGATGACTGCGCAGGAGCGCCGCCACCCATCATGGCGCCCAGCAGGCTCCCCAGGGCGTCTCCACCCGTGGATTGCGCTGGAGCTTGATTGCCGACATTAGAGCCCATCAGCGCGGTAATCAATTGCATGGCGTTATCACTGGTGATATTCTGCCCCTGCAATTCCGCCGCGGCGCGTGCCAGGCCGTCGGCATACACGGTACCGCTGCCGCATTGGCAGTTCTGACGAACCTGTTCAGCGGCATATTCCATCTGCGCGGAAGGAGAAGCTTTGGGTTTCTCCTGCATGGCCTGGGTGATGGTATTGAAAACATTGACCATGTTCGTGCCGTGGTCATTATTCTGGGTATCCGCCTGGTTCAGGGTACTCTGATTCTTCGCCAGTTCCTGGGCGACATTGCCGAAAAGTTTCGCCAGGTTGACTTTGGTAGTTTTTGCCATTTTTACCCCGATTACGCCTTGGGAATGACCAATTTATCGCCGGCAATAATGTTCCCTTTGTGGGAATCAATTAGCGCTTTGTTGGCGTCTTTAATCTTGTTCCAGTATTCCGGAGTGGCATGGCCGTAGTATTTCAGGGCTATCCCGCTTAACGTCTCACCGGCATGTACGGTGTGTGTGGTCAGAATGGCGTCAGCAGCGGCTTTGGTTTCTTCAAACGCTTTCGTCTGCGCTTCAGCGCGGGCTAAGGCAGCCGCGCGGTCTTCCGCTTCTTTTTTCGCTTTCGCGTCAGCTTCCGCTTTTGCGGCGGCCGCGGCATCCGCAGCAGCCTTGGCATCGGCGGCGGCCTTCGCGTCAGCGGCGGCCTTCGCGTCAGCGGCAGCCTTTGCGGCTGCAGCAGCAGCGGCTGCTTTTTCGTCACGATCCGTTAGAAGGTCAATGGCGGAATCAAGAATATTCTTTTTTTTCTCTTCAGGAGACATGGCAAACCTTTCTTCTATTATTTTTGTTATTTCATTATACTGAAATAAGAAGATTTGACAAATCTGGATGAAATATATCTACAAGAAAATCGCGGAAAGATATAATCACACTATGAGATTATTACGAACACCTCTGGTGGTTCTCCTTCTCCTTTCCGGCTGTTCAACATTTGAATCAGTTGAAACAATTCCGGCGTCTCCTGAAGTTCCCACCTTAACACCTATTCCGCTGCCAACGGCAACCATTACCCCGCCGCCCACACCAGATCCCGACTCACTGGTGCCATCCTGTCTGGATACAACGACGGGAGGTCAAATTGTGGAAGGGTATTTACAGCGTAAAGGTTTTTCTACGCTGCGGGAAGCCTGGCAGGCCTTTCTGGATGAATACGGCGAGGAGAATCTGACTTCCTCGACAACGGATTACAACAATGAATTCGCTCACGCCGTAACCTGGCAAAAGATGCTGTTGATCGGCGAGTATCCATTCACCGCAAAATTTTCTGACATGACGGGAATCGGGTATTGTTCGGTACTGGTCTATCAGGGCGGAACGGGCCCTGAGGTTGGTCTGGGGATCACTGATTTCACCATAGGCGGACAGTGGAGCGGGTACGCGTCCGGATTGGTGACCACTGAGGAAGAGACCCGTATGTTCCTTGCCGATCGAGTCGGCAAAGCCGTCAGCGTGCGTTACATGGTAGCAAAGAACCCGCAAGACGAAGGTTTTGTCCGGCCCGGGTTCTTCAGCCCTGTCATGCAGCGGCTATGGAATGACAGCTACTACACGCGTATTCCCACGGAAACGAACCTCTTGAGCGGGATGGTCGGCCAGCCTCGCGGCCCAAGTATTGTTGAAATGATGAATGTGGCCCAGGCACTGCAGGGGTACGGTGTGTTTTTGGAATACATCGTGGATTCGATCCCGTAGATGGAATCCCCTCTTCTGAACGGAAAAGAATTGGTTAGGCAGGATTCATTTCCTTATGATTTCCAACCTGGCAAGCGACGCGGCCAGTCGTTTGAATCCCACGCTATCGAAGAACACGTCGACCGTTTCATCACCGTCTTCCAGCACGCTCTTAACCACCAGGCCTTCACCCCACACTTCATGCCTTACCCGGGAATTGGCTGGGAAACGCTGCTCAACCCGCGGTTTTTCCTGCCGGGGCGTCGGTTTGAAAGAGCCATATGAAGGCGACGGTGTGCTCCAGTTGGCATAGCTTTCTTTCCGAAGACTGATGGATGAACGGTCAGATCGGCTGAATCGGCTGGAGGAAACCAATCCCTGCTGAATTATCAGCGAGGATGGAATATCCCGCAGAAATCGGGAAGGAGTGGTGTCATCGTACCCGCCAAACGTACTTCGGCGGTCTGCGCGGGTCAGATAGACGCGCTCTTTTGCACGGGTAATGCCCACGTACAACAAACGGCGTTCCTCGGCCATTTCCTCCGGGTCATTCAATGACCGGCTGTGCGGCAACAGACCGTCATCCATTCCGGTGATAAAAACGACCGGGAATTCCAATCCCTTGGCCGCGTGCAGTGTCAGTAATGTTGGCGCGTCCATTCCTTCCGCCAGTGTGTCCTGGTCAGAAACCAACGCCAGCCGTTCAAGAAAGTCCTCAATGCCGCGGTCATCATATTCCGAGGCTAATTTCTCAAGCTCCAGAACGTTTTCCCAACGCTGATGACCTTCCTCGCTGGGGTCGTCAATGTATTCCTGATAGGCAATATCTTCAAGAATCCGGCCAAACAAGCGGGAGAGCGGCATTCCTTTAGACAGAGCCTCACGCCAGGCATGCAGATTAGCGCCAAAATCAGTCAGGTTTAACGCTGTGCGGCCGGAAAATGCCGCGAAATGGGGAGATTGCTGCCCGTGTTTTCCCAGGTCAACCAGTACCTCACCCGCTGATAATCCCGCCTCATGGGCATACTGCTGCAGGGTGGCCACTGTTTTATCGCCAATCCCCCGCCCCGGCACATTGATCACCCGTGTCAGGCTGACCTCATCTTTTAGGTTGAAAATCAGGCGCAGGTAGGCAATCATATCCTTGACCTCACGCCTGCCGTAAAAACGCTGGGCGCCCACCAACCGGTAGGGCAGGTTGGCGCGCAGGAAGGCTTCTTCGAGCAGACGGGATTGTGCGTTTGTGCGATACATCACTGCCACCTGACTGCCTTTCCATTTATGCGCGCGTATATTCTGGCGGATGGTATCGGTGACGTAATCAGCTTCTTGTTTGTCATCCTGCGATTCAAACAGGGTGATGGCTTCCCCTTTGCCATTATCGGAAAACAACCGCTTGGGTGTGCGGTTTGAATTTCGGTCAATCACCGCGCGGGCTACATCAAGCACCGTCTGGGTGGACCGGTAATTTTGCTCCAGCAGGATCTTCTGGCAATCCGGAAAATCACGTTCAAACGATTGCACGTTGCGGTAATCCGCTCCGCGCCAGCGGTAAATGGACTGATCTTCGTCGCCTACCACAAACAGGCTGTTTTTGCTGACCGATAGATTTTGAAGTATCTGGTACTGGGCGGTATTGGTATCCTGAAATTCATCCACCAGTATTTCGCCAAAGCGGCGGCTGTAACGATCTCTAACCGCCTCATTTTTGTTCAGCAAATTTACCACTTCGTTCAACAGGTCATCGAAATCCAGCGCGTTGTTGATCCGCAGCAATTCCTGGTAGCGCTTGTATACCCGCAAATTAACTTCCTCACGATAGGTGCGCGAGGTCAGGTCATCGGGTGTCTGCATATTGTTCTTGGCAGACGAGATGGCGCCGCGAATACTGGCGGCTTTAAACAACTTCTCGTCAATGTTCAATTCACGCAGCGCGAGCTTCACCAGACTCTGTTGGTCATCTTCATCATAGATCACAAAATTGGAGGAGAAATTCAGATGCTCGGCTTCACGCCGCAGGATGCGGGCGCAAATAGAGTGGAAAGTTCCCAGCCAGATGCCCTGCGGCTTTTCGCCGAGCAGGTCTTCCAGCCGGCTTTCCATTACCCGGGCAGCCTTGTTGGTAAACGTGACCGCCAGGATGTTGGCAGGCGGCAGATGGTACTGGGTGATCAGCCAGGCAATACGGTGGGTGAGCACGCGCGTCTTGCCCGAACCGGGGCCGGCCAGCACCAGAATATGCCCGGGCTGAGCTGTAACGGCCTGTTTTTGTTGTTCGTTTAAACCGGAAAGAAAGTCAGTAATGGGTGTCATAGCGGGGTGATTGTACCGCAGGAATCGGGTAGAATTTCATACTATGTCATGGAATTTGATGGGTCACGACTGGGCCGTCCATCTGCTGGGTGAACACATCCGCGGCGGTGGGGTGCGGCACGCTTACCTGTTCACCGGGCCGGCTGGGGTGGGAAAACGCACCCTGGCCATGCGATTCGCCCAGGCGCTGGTCTGCCAGCATCCGCCTGCCCCTGGCGAATTCTGCGGCCTGTGCCGACCCTGCCGGATGACGCTCCAACAGCAATTCCCAGACCTGACCATTGTGCAGGCGGAAACCATCGGCGGTGATTTAAAGGTGGACGCGGTTCGAGAGCTGCAGCACAGCCTGTCGCTCACACCGTATGAAGCCGACCGGCGCATCGCCGTAATGCTGCGTTTTCAGGAAGCCAATGAGAATGCGCAGAATGCCCTCCTAAAAACATTGGAAGAAGCTCCTGGCAGGTCCATTCTTTTATTGACCGCCGACACTCCTGAAAATTTACTGCCCACCATCGTCAGCCGCTGTGAACTGTTGCGCCTTCGCCCGCTGGCCGTGGATGAATTGGCGAACCAGTTGACCGAAAAACTGACAATTCCTGGCGATGAAGCGCTAACTCTCGCGCGTATCAGCGGCGGACGGCCGGGTATCGCCCTCAACCTGTACGGCGATGGCAGTCTGAATACCAACCGCCGCCAGTGGATGGATCACCTGCTGACACTGCTGGGAGAATCGCTGGCACAGCGTTTTGACTTTGTTGAAAAACAGGTCAAGCTGAAGAATAGCAATAAGGAAGAACGCGACCTGCTGCGTATGCGCCTGCGTGAAGGATTCATCTTCTGGCAGAGCCTGTGGCGGGATGTGCTGCTGCAGTCCAGCGGCCTGGGGAATGAGATCGCCAATGTGGATTACCGCTCTCAAATTGAAAAACTGGCCGGGGCAGTGAACGCCTCGGAAGCTGGCGCACAGATCAGCCGCCTTGAAACCACGTCAAACCGGCTGGGGAATGCGAACATTCAACTGCTGATCGAAGCCCAGGTGATGACCCTGCCCAGGGTTAACCTGAACTGATCCACAACAGGATCATTTCTTCGCGGTCTTCAATTCCAGCAGCCTGTAAATATCCTCAAGATCAACCGCGTCCTCCACGCGGATGAATAACCAGCGGCCTTCGGGGTATGGATTGGCTTCATCGATGGCCTTCCGCACATTCTGACTCTTTGAAATGGACCGGGCGGTTTCGACGGCTTCGGGACTTAAAATGATTTGCACTGTAAAGCCGCCGTCGATTGGATACAATGCCGTCAACAGTTTCCCCTTAACCTGAAACCGGTATCCCCATCCGTAGTTCTTTCCGTAAAGGAATTTAAAATCTTCCACTGACTTATATGTTATTCGGATATGGGCGACAAGTTCATCCCATAGAAATCGGGTTCCCCCCATAATGGAAGAAACCTCAATACCATCCGGTTTTTGATTTCTATCAGTAAATGCACTAACGCTCAACTTTCGTCATCTCCAAGTTGGAAAAACCAACTTCCAGCTTTTATTTTACAGGATGGATAAAATAATATCGAACATACAAATCAATCCGATTCATTGATAGATATTATTCAGATACCAAAGGAGATAGGTTATGCCTCATCTTTTCGACCCAACCACCATCAAGGGGATTACGCTGCGCAATCGCATTGGCGTTCCACCCATGTGCATGTACAGTTACACGGATGGCCTGTCCAACGACTGGCAGGTCATTCACCAGGGGGCGCGGGCGGCTGGAGGCGCCGGGTTGATCATCTCGGAGGCCACGGCCGTTGAACCGCGTGGACGGATTACACCTTATGACGTGGGCATCTGGTCGGACGAACATATCGAACCTCTTTCGCGGGTGGTCCGTGTGGTAAAGGCCAACGGCGCCGTGCCCGGTGTGCAGATCGCTCATGCCGGCCGCAAAGCCAGCACCAACCGGCCGTGGGAAAACAGTGGCCGTCCCATCTCGAAAGATGATCCGCGCGCCTGGCAGGTGGTTGGCCCCAGCCCGGTGGCCTATAGTGACGAGTATCCCGTACCGCAGGAACTCAGCATTCCTGAGATCAAATCCATTCAGGAATTATTCCGTTCCGCGGCTGTCCGCGCGCTGGCTGCCGGGTATGAATGGCTGGAAATCCATGCCGCGCATGGTTACCTGATCCATAGTTTCTACTCACCCGTAAGCAACAAACGCGCGGATGAGTACGGCGGCAATTTCGAGAACCGCGTTCGTTTTCTACTGGAGACGGCGCGGATTGTCCGCCCTGTCTGGCCGGAGCGTCTGCCGCTCACCGTGCGCCTGTCTGCCACCGATTGGGTTGAAGGCGGCTGGACGCTGGAAGAATCAATAGAGCTGGCGAAATTGTTAAGATTAGAAGGTGTAGACCTGATTGACTGTTCTTCCGGCGGCGGGGTGCACAACGCGGTGGTTCCCGTTGGCCCCGGCTACCAGGTGCCGCTATCCGAAGCCATCCGCCTGGGCGCCGGCATCGCGACCGCCGCTGTGGGGCTGATTACCGCGCCGGAGCAGGCGGATGAGATCATCCGCAATGGCCGGGCCGATATCGTGCTGCTGGGCAGGGAAATGCTGCGCGACCCGTATTGGGCGCTGCACGCCGCGCAAAAGCTCAAACAACCCGTGCCTGTCCCGCCGCAATATCTCAGAGCGTTTTGAACCGGTTGGACAAAGTCCATTATCTTTTCTTTTCGAGAATTGATAGGATGCGGTTTAAGCCGTAGGCTGTCGCTGCGGTCAGAATAAAAATGAGGACAAATGGAATTTGCAATCTTGCCAACCGCCCGACTGCGGCAGTAGCCAACCCTGTTCCCACGGCCAAACCCAGGGATTTCAAGTGATTTGTTTCAAATAGACGGGTTTGTCTGGAAATACCCTTGCCATCCAGTGCTTCATCCAGGCAGCGAAGGTCCCATACCGCCAGAGCCAAACCCGCAGATAGGATGGCAATTAATCCCGGCCCGCCTGCCAGTTTGACTGTCGCGGCTGTTCCAATGGAAACCACCAGTAAAAGATCCGATAGGGTTTGATCCTTATGTCTCCGAACGTAATACCAGCCTGCAGAGACAAAAATGGCCAATGCAACCCAAATCCATTGACCAGCCATGATGAAACCAACCAAAAGGCATACGGATAGCAGACTAAGGCTGGTATAAAAAAGGAGGCGGGACTGATTCTGGGTTTTCATACCCTACTCCCCTGTCCGCGCGAACGGGTCAATGCGTTGCGTACCAGAGGATACAACGGCTGATCTACCTGCCAGTCAATTACCGGTACGCGTAACTGGGAAATACTGTCAAGACGAAGCTTGCGTTCAATACGCGCGGTCCTGATAGCCAGATCGCTGTTTATGTCCCTGGGGTAAAGTTCGTTTGAAAATTGGATTGGATCCGGACTGATGAGCATCGCCTGATAACCATATGCCCGCAGGCGTTTATACAGGGTTTCATCTCCGGATGTAAGCGGGCTGATCACGATGATCAATGCCCGGTTGGGGAACATTCGCACCGGTAGGAAATCGATATGGGCGGATGCCCGTCCTTCGGTTTCCACTCTGGCTTTGGAGAGACAGCTCATAACCCGGTTTAATTGTGTCTTTCCATAACCCGGGTACACAATGGACATTTTCCGGCCGAAAACCAGCAGGCTCAAGCGATGCCCCTGGTGCAGGAACATTTTGGCTAATGACGCAGCGGCCGTCACACCGTGCTCAAACAGGCTGGCCTCCCCGATACGCAGTTCTGTATTCTGGCGCGCGTCCAGAATCAGGCCGATATCCGCGATCTCTTCCTGTTCAAATTCTTTTGTGAAAAATTTAAATGGGTGGCGGGCAGTCATCCGCCAATCCAGTGACCGCAGCGGATCGCCGGGCTGATATTCGCGCACCCCGTAAAAATCTGTGCCGCTACCCCCCATTCGGGCTGGAATGGAACCCGGCGAATGCAGGGTACTCCGCGGCCGCAGCCGAATAGTTTTGAACTTATGCACCTCCGGTTGGATCTGCGCGGATCCTGCCGCCGGCAGGGTCATTTCCTGTTCTATCAGGCCGAGCGGGTCACAGGCCATAACATGCACTGCCTGCCATTCATAATTCCCCCTGATGGCCGCGTGTGTGTAACTTATCTCGGCGGTTTCATTCGGTTGCAGAGTCACCCAGCAGCCCGGATTGCCATCTAAAATTTTCACATCTGGTTTGATCACATCTTGAATATGGACGTTAACCGTCTCTGGCGATCCATTCTGAACTGTTACACGATTTTTTAAGACAAATTTTCCGTTTTCGCGTGTTTGGTCAATCTCCCTGGCGGCTGTCAGGAAAAGTGTTTCCCGACGCGGCGCATTAAACACACCAATTCCCAGATAGACAAGAAATGGAATTGCCATCCAGATCAGGTCACCGTCACGGGTGATCATGGCGGCGATCAGCAGGCTGACGATAATAAAACTGGCAACGCGAATTTTATTAGTCATTCTTTATTTTAATTACCGGCACTGACACCGATTGGGCAATCTCCTCCATTACTTTAAATTCAGATTTTTTCACATCCCACAGGCTTGGATCCAATATGATGCGGTGGGCCAGCGCTGGTTGAATGAACTGCTTGACATCATCAGGGGTAACAAAATTCTGCCCATGAATGGCCGCCCAGGCACGAGTCAGTTTAAGCAACGCCAACGAGCCGCGTGGACTAACACCCACAGCAACCTGTCGGTGGGTGCGGGATTTATCAGCCAGGTCAACCATGTAACGCCGTACATCCGCGTCAACATATACGCCTTCAACAGCAGCCCGCATTGATAGGAACTGTTCAGGCGTTATCACCGCCTGTAAGGCCACGCTATCTTGCATGCGTTCCGCGCGGCGTTTTAATATTTCATCCTCCTCCTCTGGTTCGGGATAACCAACAGAGAGCTTGACCATAAAGCGGTCCAACTGGGCTTCCGGCAGAGGGAAGGTCCCCTCGTATTCAATGGGGTTCTGGGTGGCAATCACAATGAACGGTTCAGGTAGGGATTGCGTTTCGCCCTCCAGAGTGACCTGGTATTCCTGCATGGCTTCCAGCAGGGCGGATTGTGTTTTGGGGGAAGCGCGGTTGATCTCATCAGCCAGCAGAATATTGGTGAAGATGGGTCCCTTGCGTAGAACAAAATGATTGGCCGCGCTGTCAAACACATAGCCGCCAGTAATATCACCCGGGAGTAGATCAGGCGTGAACTGGATACGTTTAAATTGCATACCCAACGCCGTGGAAAATGAATTGGCGATCAACGTTTTTGCCAGACCCGGGTAATCTTCCAGCAGAATATGCCCGCCGGTAGACAGGAAGGCGGCCATCATGCGCTCAAGCACGTCGCGTTTTCCCACCACAGCTTTTTCCACTTCGTGAATGACCTTCGCGGAAAGATCGGCCACCTGTTCAATACTCATTTGATTGGGCTTATTTGCTGTCATTTTTCATCTCCAGGGAAGTTTCCAGATACGTTAACATTTCATCGATCATTCGGTAATGCTCCGCTTTGTCCTGCCCTGTGGCATGGCGGTACCACTGCGCGGGTTTGGAACGCGCCGCCAGGACAAACCGTTTCAGAGGAGGCACCTTTTGTGGAGGCTCTTCATGGAAAGCCATATCACGTATGCGCGGGGGCAGAGGAATATCGCCCCTGCGTAAAGCGTCATACAACTTAAAATCCGGCGGGATGTGCAATCGATTGGCATGCAGGGCTACCAGCATATGGGCCATTTGCTGTTTTATGGTCCTGTCATCAGCAGATAATGCATCTCCTGTCATATAAATCCGGCGCCACATTTGAATGGAACTTACCGTTTCATTTGGAAAGGGGGTAGGCTCAGATTCCATTTCAACTTGATTACCGGATAAAACCTGGTATAAGAGGAGTATCATCCCCAGGATTAACGCAATCCAATAATACAATTGGCCGATACTCAACACAAACAGACGTAATAGTAGCCAGACAGCCGTCGAGATCGGTATTAATACCTGGCTGTAAACATATGGCCAGTAAACCATGCCAAGAAAGAAAAGAACCATTAGAACGAAATAGAAAACGACCCACCGCCGTTGAAGTTTCACGGTTCCCCCTTTACTTTTTTCATGGATTGGCAAAACTGAAAGATGGCTTCAAGGCTATGAATGGCCTCCTGTTCATCGCCAGGGTCAGGCTTCCAGCGACCATAACGCGCCTTTTCAAACAACCGTGTCAGACAATGAATGGGCTCATGCGGCACCCCGACGGAACGCAAATATTGTTCAAATTCACCGGTGGTCATGAAGTCTTTACGCTCCATGCCCTGCTCTTTCTCCAGAACCTGGCTCATCTGCCAGTAACATTTAATGATCACGTCCTTCAAATCCACGCCGAGGCGCAAGTCCTGCCAGGCTTTTTCCGCCTCCATCCCCAGCAGATCGATTGTTGAAGGCTGGTTCGATGACGAACGCACGATCCACACCGTGATCAAGATTCCCAGCAGCAGTAATCCCAAACCAACAATCCAGAGCAGCAGTGGAGGCACCGGACCCAAAGGGGATGTTTCGATCGGCTTGGGAGTGGGCAGAACCATTTCCATTTCCTGGGTGCCCGTCCCCTTGGGCATTGTTAAAAGGATTACAAGAAGAATGAACAACGCGAGAAAGATAACAAGGAAAATTTTCAGTATGGAGAAAACATCTTTCCAGGTGGTCCCCCGTAGAACTTTTATAGCCAGGTACAACAGGGACAGGGCGAGCAGCAATCCCAATACTATCGATATGAACTTGTTGAGCGAAAGAGCTGCCAGCGGTTGAGATTCGATGACCGGCGCGACCAACTCCCCTTCTTCAATTCGAGGAAGCGGCATACCGGGTTTGAATTCCAATTGCGGCAGGCTGACAGCCAGGATCGCCATGATCACCAGGGTCACACTGAGAAGCAGGAGCAGTTTACGTCGAGCATTACCTGTCATTTGGTTATATTGTGTGGAACAAGGTTCTTGTCCATAGTATTCAATAATGAAAAAAAGGACTAAAACTTGAAAAGGGAAATAGTTTTTTCGCGAATTTGCCTATCAGGCAGGGGAAAAAATTTAAGTACCAACGAGATGCCTAGATTTACTTGCACCAATCCCTGATGGCGAATTATAGCACCGCACAACGGCCTTACTTATTTTCTTGTTTTTAGGCAGGATTTCCCCCATTTTTACTGGCATGTTGAAAAATTCACCCAATCATGGTGATGATCAGATAGGCGGTCAGCGCGAGAAACCCCAGCAACAGAAGGATCAACAGCAGCATGTCTGTTCCCGGTTTGAAGTTCATTCCTTCCTCTTGAATGACAGAGGGGGGCGGTTCCTGCGAGATCATCGGCGGATTATCCATGGAACCGGATGGTGTAATTATCGGTTGTCTTCCCAATTCCGGGTTTCTGGCTTCGAGCACATCCGGCACCCCGTTGCCATCCCGATCCAAACCCAGCGCGCCCAGCTTTGCCATAGCCTGGTCAAACTTCAAACGTGCTTCAGGCGGAAGCTGGTCCACACTGCTGTACACATTATCGCCCATCACGATCTGGCTGCCCGATTGGGCATCCACATTAATGGGGATATTGCTGACATCCGGCATGGCTTTCCCTTCCAGAAAATCGGGGATGCCATTTTTATCCGCGTCGTGCAAAACTTCCAACGCTTTTTGATATGCCACGCGGATTTCCGCGGGCATTTCATCCACACTGTTGTAGGTTTTTCCATTGACAACGATCTTAGGCATGTGTCCTCGCCGTGATTGGTCGTGCACCGTCTTTCACAAAGAGTATACGTCAAACCGGATCGTTTGTTTTAGCTCTTACAAGTCGGGGTTATCAATCAGACAGTTGTGACATTAGATTAATAAATGGGTTAGTCACCTTTCATATACCTTCACTCACCGCCTTGAGCCATCACTCGCTCGAGCCATTCTTTAACCAGCGCGTTGAACAACACGTCCTGATCGATCTGCAGGTTGTGCCCGGCTTTGTCCAGAATCACATAGCTGGCACGCGGATAGGCTTCAATATACTTCCAATGGTCACGGTACCCAACCAGGTTATCCTGCCGGCCTAACAGGAACAGGGCTGGTTTATCATACGGTCTGTCCGATCCATCTATGGGAAAAGTGAAACGGTATTTCGGCAAAATGGTACGATCCCACAGCGGAAAATCAGCCAGTTTCAGACCAAGATTGATCTCGGTAGCATAGCGCTCCCATAGACGGCGGTTTTGCCACACGTTAACACCAGTGAAAGAAACCCGGTCATCTTCAGAGAGTTCAGCCAGCAGGGCATCATCCTTCTCAAAAATACGCAGCTCAGGCAGGTCGCGGTTTGCATCCTCCGGTTCACCGACCGGGCAGATGA
>CAYNJT010000032.1:30803-33954 GCA_964397625.1 uncultured Leptolinea sp.
CGCAGCTCAGGCAGGTCGCGGTTTGCATCCTCCGGTTCACCGACCGGGCAGATGAGCAGAAGCCCATCCACCTGTTCGGGGCGTTTGGCGACCAATCCGCGCGCCAGGTAACCGCCGTAGGATTCACCGGCCAGAAGGAAACATTTTGCGGGCAGCATCGTATCGATGAAGGCCATGACGAACTCAAGCATGCCGTCTGAACCGTTCATCTCATCCAGACCGGGGGTCTGACCCATTCCGGGCAGGTCAAAATAAACGCGCTGCCACTGCCCCTCAGGCAGGCTCTTGAACAACGGTTCGAAGCAGCCGCTCATGATACGCTGATCCGGCCCCCAGCCATGCAGCATCACAATGGGACGGCCGCTGCCGATGATGTTGTAATGAACGGGAATACCCTGTATGGTAATCTGCATATCCTCCTCCTCTGCCATTATCCCGGCTGAACGCCCCTCATTATATCAATAATTAGAATATTTGTCCTGATTTTATACAGTGCAGATATTTCCCAAGCATAATCATGGATTTTCAGGTAATATCGGAAATACCCTTGACCTGGAGTTGACTCCAGGTGCTAGACTATTGCCAGAGGTGAGCCATGAAGATCGCAGAAGTCAGTAAAAAGTACAATATCTCGCCGGATACACTGCGCTACTACGAACGCATCGGGCTGATCCCGCCGGTGCACCGCGCGGATAACGGCATCCGGGATTACTCTGAGGCGGATATTCGCCGCATCGATTTCATCAAATGCATGCGGCGCGCCGGGCTGCCCATCGATATGCTCCTTGAATACATCGACCTGCTGGAGCAGGGTGATGAGACCATTGCCGCCCGAAATGAGCTCCTGCAGGAACAGCGTAAGCTGCTGCTGGGGCGCATCAAAGAAATGCAGGATACGCTGGCCGTGCTGGATTTTAAGATCAAGCTGTATTCTGAAGCCGTACAAACCAAAGAAAAAGAACTCGCCTGAAAACCATCGGGAGGTAATAAGATGCAAACACGGAAACTGGGAAAAAGTAACCTGGAAGTATCCGCCCTCGGGTTGGGCTGCATGGGGATGACCTTCTCCTTCCCACCCTTCCCCGAAAAGCGTGAGATGATCACCTTCCTGCACAAAGCCGTTGAGCGCGGGGTGACCTTCTTTGACACGGCTGAAATCTACGGCCCGTTCAGCAACGAAGAGCTGCTGGGCGAAGCCCTGGCGCCCTTCAAGGGCAAGGTTACCATCGCCACCAAGTTCGGCTTCCGGATCGACCCGACAGGCAAAGAGCGCTGGACCGGTGTGGATAGCCGCCCTGAGCACATTTGTGAGGTGTGTGAGGCTTCGTTGAAACGCCTGCGGGTGGAAGCCATCGACCTGTTCTACCAGCACCGCGTCGACCCGGCCGTGCCGATCGAAGACGTGGCTGGAACGGTGAAAGACCTGATCCAGGCGGGCAAGGTCAAACACTTCGGGATGTCCGAAGCCAGTGCGCGGACCATCCGGAAGGCGCACGCCGTGCAGCCGGTGACCGCCCTGCAGAGCGAATACTCGCTCTTCTGGCGCAAGCCGGAAGACGAGATCCTGCCCACCCTCGAGGAGCTGGGCATCGGCTTCGTGCCCTTCAGCCCGCTGGGACGCGGCTTTCTTACCGGCAAGATTAACGAGAAGACTACCTTTGAAAGCGGCGACCTCCGCAATTCGCTGCCGCGCTTCACGCTGGAAGCCCGCAAGGCCAACCAGGCTGTGGTCAATATGCTGACCAGATTCGCGGAGCAGAAGAAAGCCACCCCGGTGCAGATCGCCCTGGCGTGGCTGCTGGCGCAAAAGCCGTGGATCGTGCCGATCCCCGGGACTCGCAAGCTGGAACGTCTCGACGAGAATCTCGGGGCGGCGTCTATTGAACTGACCGCGGACGACCTGAAAGAGATTAATGCCGCGTCCGCAAAGATCAAGGTGCTTGGCGAACGTTATCCTGAGAGCATGGAAAAAATGACCAACCTGTAGTGGTAAAGGAAAAAGGAGAACAAGAATGCAATACCGCACATTTGGGAAACTGGATTGGAAAGTCTCCGCGCTGGGCTTTGGCGCCATGCGCCTGCCTACCGTTGACGGAAAGGCGGGCAACATTGACCAGGCCAAAGTGGACGCGATGATCCACCGCGCCATTGAAGCCGGTGTGAACTATTTTGATACGGCGTACGTCTACCACGAACAGCAAAGCGAAGTTGCCCTCGGCAAGTCACTGGCCGGCGGTCTGCGCGACAAAGTCCGCGTGGCCACCAAGTCGCCCGTCTGGTTAATCAATGAGCCCGGGGATTTTGACCGCCTGCTGGATGTGCAATTGAAACGCCTGCAGACCGATCATATTGATTTTTACCTGCTGCATGCCCTCAACCGCAGCTCGTGGATTGATCGGGTGCTGAAGCATGACGTGATCAAACACGCCGCGGCCGCCAAAGCCGACGGACGCATCCGCCAGCTTGGGTTTTCATTCCACGACAACCTGGAAACCTTTAAAACCATCGTCGATCACTATGACAAATGGGACTTTTGCCAGATCCAATACAACTACATGGACTCCACCGTGCAGGCCGGCACCGAGGGGCTGAAATACGCCGCGGCAAAGGGTCTGGGTGTGGTGATCATGGAACCGCTGCTGGGCGGCAAGCTGGCGCTGGACCTGCCGGCCACCCGCCCGCTGTGGCAAAGCGCTTCACACACTGCCACACCCGCCGATTGGGCGCTGCAGTGGCTGTGGAATCAGCCGGAAGTCTCGGTGGTGTTAAGCGGCATGAGTACTCTGGAGCAGGTTGAACAGAACATCGCTTCCGCGTCTGCCTCGGGCGTGGGTACCCTGACCGCCGCCGACCTGGCGCTGGTGGATAAGGTGCGCGCGGTGATCAACAGCCTGAGCCCCATCCCCTGCACGCGCTGCGAGTACTGCCTGCCCTGCCCGAACGGGGTGAACATTCCACGCAACTTCGATGCCTACAACAAGGCGCTGCTGTATGACGCCCTGGCCGACAGCCGCAACGAATACAAATACTGGATATCGGACAAAGAAAAGGCGGAGCTTTGCATCCAGTGCGACGAGTGCCTGAGCAAATGCCCGCAGCAGATCCCCATCAGCACCTGGATGCCCATCGTGGGCGAGGTGCTCGGACTGGG
>CAYNJT010000033.1:0-33305 GCA_964397625.1 uncultured Leptolinea sp.
ACTTCCCGGATGCCGCTTTTATTAATAAAATGTCTTAAATAGCTGGAGCGGCGCTCTTGACCACTTCAAGGAACTGGTTGACAACGTCTCTCAGCATACCTTCAGGTAATGCCCCAACCTGCGAGTGTACGATCTTTCCACCCGAGATCATTAACATGGTGGGAATTCCCTGAACACCAAACTGTGTTGCCCATTGTGGATTCTCATCAGTATTGACTTTGGCGATGACCAGCTTGCCGTCTAATTCTTTGGCCAGCTTATCCAGCACCGGCGCGACCATACGGCAAGGCGTGCACCACGGAGCCCAGAAATCTACCAGCACCGGCAGGTTTGACTTTAACACCACTTTTTCGAATTCAGAATCTGTCACATGAATTGGTTCACCACTTCCCATTGTATACTCCTTGTTTTTTATTTCTATGTATTGATAATATCGTACTGCTAAATTAGACTTTTGCAGTTTTTATCTACTAGTAAGATGAAATCATACCCATTTCGTTACAAAAAAACCGGAGATAAAATCTCCGGTCTTTTTGTCTCGTTATTTGGCTTTTACAGTAATTGTTTTCGGCTTCATTTCCTCCGCCTTTGGCAAAGTCAATGTGAGCACTCCATTTTCGAACTCCGCTTTGGCCTTATCAGCCTGAACAGATGCTGGCAAAGGAATTGACCTGGCAAAGCTGCCGCTGCGGCGTTCGCGGATATGATAGGAAGCGTCTTTAACCTCTTCCTCTACACGGGTTTCACCTCTCAGTGTAAGCACATCGCCAACCACAGAGATTTGGATGTCATCGGCTTTCATGCCTGGCAGCGATGCCTTGACCACAATGTCGTTCGGTGTCTGGTACATATCCATTGATGGAGCGTCGATAAAGTCATTGTCTCTCCATCCACGACCATAAATATTGTCAAACAACCGGTCCATCGCATCGCTCATTCGGACCATTTCTCGAATAGGTTCAAAACGTACTAAATTAGCCATTTCAACCTCCATTTGAGTAAATATTTTTTCAATGCAGATAATAGGAGGGAAATATCAACGAATCACAAGATTTTTATAAGAAGACTATATGAATCCAAGGAAGAATTTGCAGAATCTGCTTTAGGAAAAAGAAATCAAAAAAGAACGCCGGAAAAATAACCGGCGTTCGCTGATAAGCACACTCACCAATTCATTTTGCTGCAGGCGGTTTTTGTGCGCCCTTCTCGCGTTTGAAATCGACAAAGCGGTACCCGACACCGCGTTCCGTGAAGATATATCGCGGATTAGCAAGGTCAGGCTCCAGTTTTTGGCGCAGGTAATTGATATACAGTCGCACATAATGCGGCTCATCACGGTATTCATAGCCCCATACCTTGGCCAGCAATTGATCATAAGTCAATACCCAGCCGGCATTTTGCACGAGATGGTACAGAAGACGGTATTCCGTCGGACGCAGTTTGATGATTTGATCATCCACCCAGACTTCTCGTTTGCCAAAATCCAATTTGAGGTGGTCATCCACCTCGATCATCTCATGTGTCGGAGAGGCGGTCCCCATTTCAGCCCGACGCATGACCGCTTTAACCCGGCTGGTTAACTCGCGGGGGCTGAATGGCTTGGTGATGTAATCATCCGCGCCAAGCTCCAGACCTCGGACTTTATCTTCTTCCTCGCCCTTTGCCGTGAGCATGATCACCGGAACACTGCTGAATTCACGGATCATCTGCAAGGCTTCAAAACCATCGATGTCCGGCATCATTACATCCAACAAAATCAGGTCAGGCATGGAATCTCTCATCCTCTGGATCGCGTCCAATCCACGATACGCTTCCACAACCTGGAATCCATCCTGTTCAAGATTTAAACGGATGAAATGCGCCATCCGTTCTTCATCATCCACCACTAAGACCACTCTATTTTTTAATGAATCGTCCGCCATGTACTACTCTCTAACATGAGTAATGATTTCTTCTTCTTCGCCGCTTGGGAGAACCTCGAGATAATTGATCCGCGCGATGGGCCAGATGACAGTCATCACATTGGGATCAAGATGAGGCAAATCTTTGCCGTCTCTACGGCGCGGATTCTTAACAAGAATAATGGTATCCGTGATCCCGGGAATATCGTCAATCTCACCCAGAACCGGGTCTTCGTTCATAATATGCAAAATTACACTGGGCATAGTTTATCCGTCTTTTGTTGACTTGAAATATGGATAAGAATGGTAAATGAACCGAGGTTAATCGTATCACCATTTTTTACCACAATATCTTCATACGCGGTGACACGCTGCCCGTTAAGACGGGTTCCATTGGCCGAATCAAGATCGATCAAAACAACTTTCCCCGGGAAGGTTTTCATAATGGCGTGCAGACGGGAAACACCTTTCTGAAAAGCACCGAACTGTGAAAGGTCCACATCCGGAATCAGTGCCTGCTTCTTTCCAGCCCGGCCAATGGTGTATTCGCGGTTTTCTTTCAAACGCAGCCTTTTCCCGGATTCGACAAACTCGAGCACAACTTCATTTACCCCTTCGGGGATGACATTGAAGATTTCTGCACCGCATTCCGAGCAGAAGAGGGTACCGTTACGTTCACGATGATTGCAGGAAGGACATTTGATCATTTTGTATCTTTCGACATGGGCAACAACAGCGCGCGTGTTCCATATTTTATTCGTTTTTCAGCTTCAGGGCTGTATCCTTTACCGCTCTGAATTTTTTCCGCTTCGAGTAAAACCATTTTTCCCAGACTGTCACTTTCCTTTTTCTGTAAAAGACGGGTAGCCAAGTTTTTGAGATGACGGGTGGCGTTCACATGGTCTCCCGCGGCTTCTTCTGCTCTGGCTTTTTCTTGAAGCCGGTAAAGCGTCAGTTTTTCGATCGCTTCCACCAATTCACGGGGTGGGGCTGACTTCTCTGTCTCTTCCCGTACCGCCCGCCGCAATGAAATCTCAATTCGGTTGAGCGGTTCTTTACGGGTGGGAATATCCATCAACAGGGTACCCTGAAGCAGGGTAATCGTTTCGCCTTCCGTCAGTTTGGGCGCGATTTTGTATTCCAGCAAAATTTTAATGCGGTCATTGAATGGAAGATTCCCCAACCGGATTTGAGGTTCAATAGGCAGCGGGGATGAATCGGGGGATATTCTAAAAATATCCACCAGTTCAGCCAACGGGGATCCTTCATACCGCAGATTCAGGTTTGTTGCGTAGACCTTACTCAAAGCTGCCACCGAGTTGCGGATAAACATTTTCAAATCATCCAGAGAGACCACCAGCCGAGCCGTTCCGCCACTCAATCCGGTCAGACGATCCAGGAAGGCATCATTCCACTCACTGCCGAATCCCAGCGCGTCAATAATGATCCCTTTTTCACCAGCCCGCTGCGCCAATCGGTAACACTCTTCCTCATCCCCATACGTGTGCCCGTCTGTCATAAGAATAAGATGACGGTTTGTTTCCATATCGCCGGTTTTTTCCAGGATTTCCAACCCGCATTCCAAACCACGAAGGATCTCAGTCCCTCCACCGGTTGTCAGCGTGGCGATGCGCGAATCAGACAGCATGGATTTTTTGACACGTGTCGGTGGGATGATCTGTTCCGCCCGATCGCTGAAAGCAACAATGGATACCCAGTCTTCCGGACGTAGCTGCTTCATTAATTCATAGGCAGCTTTCTTGACCATATCGATGCGTTTATCTTGCATGGAGGTGGAGCGGTCAATGGTGAGGCAAATATTGCTGGTAGGCATGACATGGGCTTTGGCTTCTTCTGTTGTTAATATTTCCAGAAGCGCGTAAACATACTGTTCTTCTTCTATAACCTGCAGGGAATCCATGGAAAACTGTGATTGCGTAATAACCGGCGCGCGGCCTTCACTGATAGCCTGTGAGATCAGGTAGTCAATACGTTTTTCGGGGTTGGAAAGAACATCGTACGCTTTTTGGATCGCCATGAATTGATTGGCGGCATCTGGAGAAGGGTTCGCGTCAGGATGCAATTTCCGGGCAGCCTCAAAATAAGCCCGCCGGATTTCATCTGGAGAGGCATTATTCGACAACCCTAGCGTTTCAAAAAGACCAGCCCCCATTAAAAGTTTCTCCGATCAGTCGAAATTCTGGACAACGATCACAGTGATATTGTCTGGTCCGCCAGCCTGGTTTGCCATATCAACCATTTTCTGGCAAATTTCCATCTGAGAGCCGGCTTTTCGGAGTATCTTCTGTAGATTATTCTTGCCGACTACTCCCCAGAGTCCATCACTGCAAATGATAAGAGAACCGGCGGTAGGGAAAGTCATTGTCTCGATATCCGGTCGGTAGGGTTCGGTCTGTCCCACAGCTCGATATAAAACATTTCGCTGGGGGTGCACACTCGCTTCTTTTTCAGAAATCTGGCCTAATTCAAGTAAACGTTTGACCAGTGAATGATCTTTCGTGATCTCTTTCATTTCACCATCTGGCCCGGCAAAATATGCCCGGCTGTCACCCACATGGCCGATGGTTACCTGATCACCCAAAACAAGCGCGGCGGTCAATGTCGTTCCACCGCCCGGGGCAGATACCACGACGGCATCTTGCGCGGCCGCGATACCTTCTTCCATTAATTCCTGCAAACTGGTGTCAAGCGATCCGGCATTTCCAGAAAGCATGGGAACGATCAATTTGTCCAGCAAGTAGGTGCTTAATGCTTTTATAGCCTGACCGCTGGCCACCTCACCATGTTGATGTCCCCCCATTCCGTCCGCCACAATGAAAAGTCCAAACGGAAATTCAGAATTTCCCTCTCTGAGCACAGAACTCAAGGCGAACAGGGCGTCTTCGTTATGATCCCTCTGGCGGCCAACGGATTGCGCTGTTCCAAACAGATAATGCCCAATCTGGTGCCGTTCACGGGTTTTGACGTTGGATTTCGGAGGTTCTTCGGTGACCGGGGTAGTTTTCATATCACCGGTGTCATCCTTTTTTCGGAATATTCGACCCAAATTCATAGTTTTTTTCCATTATTTGTTAAGATTGGGTCATACGGGAAGGGCATAGAGAGTGTGGTCCACCGAACCAAAATATATAACGTCATTATACACGATTGGTGTCCCCGTGATTGGACCGCGTGTCGGGTACTTCCAACGCAACCGCCCTGAACGAAATTCCAGGCAATAAAGATACCCGTCTGCCGAACCGCAGATCAGATTATCCCGATAGACTATAGGAGAGCCACTTACCTGGTGATCTGTTTTATATCGCCAGACCTCCCGCCCGTTGCCGCCATCGAGACAATAGATATTACCGTCTGCCGAACCAAAGAAAAGCAGGTTATCCACGGAACAGGGTGAAGATACTGATCCTTTGCCCATACGAAAACGCCAAATCGTCCAACCAGTTTTGGCATCCAGCGCGTAGAATGTCGCATCCACAGATCCGAAAAAGATGCGATTATTGACAATTAATGGAGAGGACGTAATGCCTCGCTTGGCGGCAAATCTAAATTTCACCGTTCCCCGGAAATCACAGCAAGTTAATTCGCCGCTTTCGCTGCCAAAGTAAATAAAATCTTCCGTAATAAATGGTGTTGAGCGAACGGCATCCTGCGTTTCAACTTTCCATGAAACCTTGTTTGATGTCAGATTAATGGCATAGAGGTGTCCATCATCCGAACCGATGAAGATATGGCCTTCGGCGATTCGCCCGGAACTGCGGATGGGCCCGCCAACATCCACTTTCCAGGCTTCCTTTCCATTTCTAGCTCCCACTGCGTATACATGCCGGTCTTCAGAGCCAAAAAGCAGTTTACCATCGTGGATCACCGGTTGTGAGACAATTCCGCCGTCTGTCGCAAATTTCCAGCGAAACTCACCGCTGCCCGCGTCAATCGCGTACATATTATTGTCATACACACCAATATAGGCCATATTGCCATCTATCAAAGGTGTCGCGCGGATCTCGTCCTCGCATTCAAATGTCCATACAGGTTTTATATCCGTTTCCGGTGCCAGGTTTATTTGACCGGTTAGAATATGATGCGAAGTTTGAATGCCTTTATGTCCGGCTACAGCAAGCAAGGCTTCCTTCATCGCTGCCGCTGAAGGATAGCGGTCTTTTCCGTTATAGGCCAACGCGGTATTGATCACTGCTTCAAGTTCTGATGAGATGGATGGATTAAACTGGCGGATCGGGCGTTCACTGAAGGTGAACGGGGCTTCGATCCTCGGATCCTTCTTTGTCAACAAGTGGTGAAGAGTGGCACCCAGGGCATAGATATCGACAGTAGGATTGGCTTCACCCCGGTATTGTTCAGGTGGGGCGTAGCCTTCCGTGCCGATCATCGTTCCCTTCTGCCCGACCTTGAATATTTTCGCGATTCCAAAATCGATCAGGATAATATGGTCATTCCGGTTGACCATCAGGTTGGATGGTTTAACATCCCGGAAGATGATCGGTTCGGGTTTGTGTGAATGCAGGAAATCCAGAACATCACACATTTCAATCGCCCACCCAATGATCTGTTCCTCAGGGATAAAGCCCTTGAGGTCGCGCAGGTATGCTTCCAGATCTTTCCCGTCGATATATTCCAGTACCAGATAGTACCGTTCATTGACTTCAAAAAAGTCGTAAATTTTTGGAATGGATGGGTGATTTAATGAGACCAGGATATTTGCTTCGCGCTCGAAGTTTTGAAGCATGGTTTGCCGCATACCAGGGTCGTGCGTCTGGTTAATCATTTCTTTTACAGCGACCAGCTTAATGGCATTGGAGAAGTGCATATCACGGGCTCGATAAACCGATCCCATTCCCCCTGCGCCGATTACATCCTGGATCAGATATCGATTTGCCAGGATTGAACCCGCAAGTAACGGTTTTTCCGTTTCCTGCCAGGTTGTTTCATCCGGTGGATATCCTTGAGTTTCCAGACCCTTACTCCTAAAACCTATTTGCTGAAATCACACCTTTTTCAGATGGATAATTATACGGTTATCTTGAAAGGCATGCAACCTATCAGCCACGTGAATCCAATATTATCCGAAGGTTTTTGTACCCCTTTTACTTCGACACGAATGGCAGGGGCACAACGCTCGCAGGTAATGCCAACTGAAAATTCCTTCGCGGTGGCCATCACCCCAAATAAAAGTTACTCCGTAGTTTCCCACAGCTTCCACATTCAATAATTGAGTGGCCGCTGAATCAGGCAATTGTGTATCGAATACGGCTTCATCCGGATCCGGTTTCATATTTTGATGACCGCCCCGGCAAACCGCGCAGGGGCAGCCTGCCCTTAAAAGATGGAATGGATAAATGCTCTCATGGCCATCCTGCCAGGTTACAGTAACCTCGCGTGTGGATTTTTTTGCGGTGATATTCTCGGGCGGGTCCTGTATCATTTACTCTTCCGGTACCACAGAGAGATAATCAGCCGCCGCCCAGCCTGAGCGGGAAGCGTCTTTTTGTGATTCCAATTTCCACCAGTTATATCCATCTTTATGTGACGGGCCGTCTTTAACAAGAAATTGTTCGCCATCCTTCCCCAACACAACAGGCGCGGCAGATACGCCTGGTTCCGCGCGCAACCGCAGCCCGGCGCCTTCTGTCCCCGTGATTTGCACGATAACATCGATCTCAATTTTCCCTGAAGCCAACTCTTCCGGCGACAGGGTTGGGGTTGGAATAGCCTCAGTGGGCAGGACAACTGTCGCGGTGGGAGCTGGTATTACCGTGAAAATCGCGGCTGGGATTGTTGGACCGCCTGAAGGGCGGAATATGAACAATGCGCCGAGGCAAAGCGTCATCAAGATCAATCCAAAAAAGATTGAAGCAACCAACATGCCTGATGTAAAACCTATCCCCGAAGATTGTCTCATTACACTCCAGCGGGCATCAGAAAGAACGCCAGCCCCAGGATGAGGTAAACCGCGAGTAAAGCGGATCCTTCCAGCCAGTTGGATTCGCCATCCATGGAAACCAGGGCGGCTATCATCACACCGGCTCCCAACGAGACCAGTTCAAAAGGATTGAACATCAGGGTAAGTGGGTGTCCCATTGCCAGGCTTATGAAAACCAGCAAAGGTGCCACAAACAGGGCAATCTGCAAGCTGGAAGAGAGAGAAATTTCCATGCTCAGTTCCATCTTATTGCGGATGGCAGATGTCACCGCAACAAGGTGTTCGGCCACATTGCCCACAATGGGAATGAGAATGATTCCAATAAAGAATTCCGACAGACCAAACCGACTTACCACGCTTTCCACCGAACCGACCAGTAGTTCGCTTAGCAGTACTACTCCGAGCGTTGCCCCTCCGAGAATGATGATGGCCGCCGAAATGCTGTATGAAGGGTGAGTCTGCGTGGTTTCATCCTGCCCGGCTGTTATGGGCGATCCACTGTATTTCAAACTAAAAATGATGCCCAGAACGTACAGTACAACCATCACCCCGGCAACACCCAGGCTGAGAGTTTCGACCCCAATTGAGCCTTCGTCGCCCAGAGAATGTCCGAAGAACGACGGGATCACCAGGGCAAGAATGGTTAATGCAAGAAGGACGGAGTAATTCCCCGCCTGTTTTCGATCAAAACGTTGAATTCCATTCTTTATACCGCCGAGAAGCATGGAAGTACCCATAACAAGAAGCAGGTTTCCCAGAATGGAACCGGTTATGGATGCCTTGACCAGTTCCAACAATCCTTCCCGAATGGCAACCAGGGTGATGATCAATTCAGCGGCATTTCCCAATGTGGCATTTAACAACCCGCCGATTTTCGGGCCAGTGTAATGCGCCAACGCCTCGGTGGCTGATCCAATATATCCCGCCAGTGGGATGACCCCCAGAGCGGCCAGCACAAACACCCAGGTTTCACCCCATTGGGCGAAATGCGCCACAGCCGCCAGAAGCCCGGCAACGAGCAGTAAGGTTGTTGGATTTTCGGAAAGGATTTGTTTTATTTTCATAATCATAAATTATACCTATGATTAAGCTGCCATAAGCTCACAAGGGCGGCATGTTATAATCGCCAGAAATGACCTCTCCCATTTCTACCAATCCGGTCCTTTCGAACCGATATCAATTGCTTCAAACCCTCGGAAGCGGCGGGACGGCAGTGGTCTACCGCGCCCGTGATTTGATGTTGGAGCGTCAGGTTGCCATCAAAGTACTGCGACCTGATTTCACTAAAGATGAAACCTTCCGTGAGCGGTTCAGGCAGGAAGCTCGTGCCGCGGCGAATATCTCTCACCCCAATATTGTTACAGTGCACGATTTTGGCCTGGATCATGACCGATTGTTTATTGTCATGGAATTTGTGCCTGGAACCGATCTGAAAACGGTGATGCGCAAGCACGGCCCATTCGAATTGGAAGAAGCAATTCCTTTAATCTTGCAGGCCTGCGCCGGTTTGGGACATGCCCATCGTTCCGGCATTGTGCATTGCGATGTTAAACCGCATAACATGCTGGTTACCCCGGAAGGCCAGCTGAAGGTGACCGATTTCGGGATTGCCCGTGCTCTGGCCGGTATTCATCCTGATGAAAAAAGCGATGTTGTCTGGGGTTCTCCCCAGTATTTTTCTCCAGAACAGGCATCTGGCGCGGCGCCTTCTCCCGCGTCTGACGTATATTCGCTCGGTGTTGTTTTATACGAGATGCTGACTGGTCAGCTTCCTCTCAATGCTGACACAGCCACGGAATTGGCTCGTTTGCACCGCGATGAGCCACCCGTTCCTCCCCGCAAGATTAAACCCACCCTTCCTGCCTCTCTGGAACGAATCTTGCTCAAAGTCCTGTCGAAGGAACCAGCCGCCCGCTACCGCAGCGCGGATCAATTCGGGCAGGTGCTTTCCACCTTCAGCCGGATTCAAGAACCTGCACCCGAAATTCACATTGATGAGCCTGTGGAACCAAGACCTGTTTCAGTTTCACGTGTTCATCGTCAATCCACTCCACTGGCGGAAAGAAACTCAGCAGACCTTGCTGTCAACCAGTCTGGCTTGGACTGGGTAACGATTGGCCTGGGGCTTCTGGCTTTAGTCGCTGTCGGCGGATTGATCCCTTACTGGACTTATATTCTTATGATCATCAGTGCCATGCAACGTTAGGATACGCCCATGACCATCATTCTTTCACCATCCATTCTTTCAGCAGACTTTTCCCGCCTGGGGGAAGAAATCCGCACGGTTGAAAAAGCCGGCGTGGATTGGATCCATATTGACGTAATGGATGGGCACTTCGCGCCCAATATCACCATGGGGCCATTTGTGGTTGAAACGTGTAAGCGCATCACCCGCCTCCCCCTTGATGTTCACCTGATGATTGACAATGCGGATAAATTCATAGAACCATTTGTGCGGGCCGGCGGCGATTGCATTTCCGTGCATCTTGAAGGAAATTTGAATATTCATCGCACATTGCAATCCCTCAAGGGATTGGGAGTTAAGACCGGTCTGGTTTTGAATCCTGGAACTCCCGTTCAGGCAGCCTCGGCGGTGGTTCATCTTGTTGACTATGTCTTATTAATGTCTGTAAACCCCGGCTATTCCGGTCAGGAATTCCAGCCGGAAACGTACAAGCGTGTGAAAGAGATGCGCGCTCTGCTGGATGCGATTAATCCAAACGCGCAAATCCAGGTGGATGGCGGTGTAACAGCTGCAAATATCAAAGCCCTGTACCAGGCCGGCGCCACAATCTTTGTGGCTGCCACAGCGATTTTCAAGTTCCCACAGGGGCCAGTAAAAGGAGTTCAGGCGCTTCGCGAAGCCGCGGAATAAACAAAAATCACGGCCTTCTGCCGTGACCTTTGCTTCAATTTCGCAATGAACTAATGGCTATTATGAAACTTTCACCATTGTCCGAATGCATCGTGCGCAAACCACCATCTGAACTTTGCGCCCTTTTTCAAAGACCGAGATCTTTTGAAGGTTGGGGCGAAAGATGCGGTTTGTGGCGCGCTGGGAGAAACTTCGATTGTGACCAAAAGTGGTCGTTTTCCCACAACATTCACACCGTGCCATCTTGAAATCCTTTCAAACCATGATCGCAACTTGCAATACCGGGTACTGCAAAACGGCATTTTACCACAAATCGTATCTTTGCTCAAGAAATTTGGTTAAGTATATAAGAGAGGGTATTGTCCATGAGCGAAAGCATTAACAAATACGGAAACATTTACGTCTCACACCATGCCATAGCTACAATCGCCTGCCAGTCAGCGTTGGAGTCGTACGGTGTTGTGGGGCTTGCGGCAAAAAACCTGGTGGAAGGTCTGGCCCAGGTTCTGGTAAAAGACCCCACCCTGGGTGTAGAGGTTCATTTCGACGGCCGAAGCATCAAAATTGACCTGTATGCCATCATCGAATATGGAACCCGCATCACATCTGTATCCAGTAGTGTGGCTGATAATGTCGCCTATCAGGTGGAGAAGTCCCTGGGGATACCTGTAAGCCGTGTCGATGTTCATGTTCGCGGACTGCGCATCAGCAATCCCGATTAATCCCGCCATCTTCAGTTTTCTTAGGAGCTCTATGAGTAACGATTTGGACAATATTTCTGTGTTGACCACACAGGCACAAAAGACCTGTGTAACCATTGATGGCCAGGGATTAAAAGAATTGATTGAAGCAGCCATGACCTGGGTAAAAACAAACCAGCAGACTATCAACGCGCTGAATGTGTTCCCTGTTCCAGATGGTGATACCGGAACAAACATGCTGCTTACCATGCAGGCAGCCTATAGCGAGATCACGGCTTCGGGTGAAAAGAATATTGGGAAAATGGCGCATGCCATAGCCCAGGGTGCTTTGATGGGCGCCAGGGGTAATTCAGGTGTCATTCTCTCTCAAATTTGGCGTGGATTTGCCCGCGGTCTTGACAGTCTTGATTCCATGGATGTTCATTCTTTTGCCCGCGCGCTGGAAGAAAGCCGAGCCACAGCATACAAAGGCGTTGTCCGTCCGGTTGAAGGCACCATCCTGACTGTAATTAAAGATGTATCAGTGGCATCAAAGCAAATTGCTGAAGAAACTGATGACCTGCTTGAAATGATTGATCGCCTTGTGACAGCGGCCGATGAATCTGTTCAGCATACACCTGAACTTCTTCCCATCCTTAAACAGGCCGGCGTAGTCGATTCAGGCGGCAAAGGTCTCTTCTTCCTTCTGGAAGGCATGCAGCGCCATCTGAAAGGTCTTCCACTTGAAACCGCTCTGACTACCGTGCAGCCTCTGGCTTCCATGAAGCTGGATGAAACCATGGAAGAGGTGGAACCCGGGCAGGACTACGAAGTTGTGGTCGATTTCCGTCCCAGTGAGCCGCTGAATCTGGAAAAATTTTACGAAGGATTAAGTGAAATTGGCACCTCAATACAGGTGGGAGAAGGTGACGGCATGTACCGGATGCATATCCATGTGGCCACCGATAAAAAATACGAACCCATCGAATACACCCTCAAACTGGGCACCATCACCAAGGTGGCGATGGAAAATCTGGTGGCGCAGATGGAAGAACGTCAGGAGAGCAGCGATCAGAAGATCAGCCTCGCTCCGATCGAACCAGGGCATATTGCTGTCGTCGCGGTTTCTCCCGGCAAAGGAATCTCCCGCATTTTTGCCAGCCTGGGTGTGGCAGCCATTGTGGAAGGCGGGCAAACGATGAACCCGTCAACGGAAGAGATTCTCCATGCTTTTGAAAACCTTCCCACCGATAAAGTGATCATCCTTCCCAATAACAAGAACATTGTTTTAGCCGCGCAGACGGCCGCTTCTGTGACAGTAAAGAGTGTGTCCGTCATCCCCTCCACATCCGTCCCGCAAGGTTTATCTGCCATGCTTCGACTGGTGGGTGATGCCGATTTTGACCATGTTGTGAATGAGATGAACGAAGCCATTCACGAAGTTGAGACCGGCGAGGTTACAGTAGCCACCCGGACGGTTGAGATCAATGGTGTGGATGTCAAGTCTGGAGAAGTGATTGCCTTATTAAATGGCAAGTTGGTGAATGCCTCTCCAACCCTGGAAGAAGCCTGCGAAAAACTTCTGGTCAGCGCGGACACCGCCAGTAGGGAACGCATCACCATGTTCTATGGCTCCAACATCTCGAAGAATGATGTCAATCGTATCGCGGATGACATCCGTAAGATTTACCCCAATCATGAGATAGAGGTTCATGAAGGCGGACAACCCCATTACCAGTTCATCTTCATGATCGAATAGTAGCATGCCCTCCATCACCATCCTCACTGACTCTGCCGCACAATTCATCCATCCCACCTTTCCCGGCAAGGAACTGGTTCAGGTGATCGCCTTGTCGCCGGTGGAGCAGTCTGGCCAATCCGAGTTTCGGTTGGGGTCAAAGCCAGATCGTGAAATCCAATCCATGTTCCTCGAAGCCAGTCAGGCTTCCAGCAGTGTGATTGCCATTTTCTCATCAGGATGTCTATCGGCGCTCCCCGGGCAAGTTTTAAGACTTTTTAAGGATACTTCAACGGTTCAGCGACTTATCATGATCGATTCACTAAACATCGGTATCGGCACAGGATTCCTGGTCGAAAAAGCGGCCTCAATGGCCGTGAAAGGACTGACCGCGGCTGAGATCGAACAGGAAATTCGTGAAGCCTGTAATACCATCTACACGACTGTTATTCTCCCCGATCTTAATCCGCTGGTACCCATCGGGTTGGTGGATGCCGCGCAGGCAAACGCCGCGTCCATCCTGGGCATTCAATCCATATTTTCAATGGAAGACGGATTGCCCACTCCTTTGATTAAGACACGAACCATGCGTTCAGCCTGCGAGTATATGGTCGAATTTATCGATGAGTTCGAGCGTTTTCACCTGTTGGCAACGGTTGATGATGACAACATCGGACCTGAGGACAGACAGATCATCACGGATCACTTGAATGAGTTCTTCCCTGGAACCGTCCTGGAAGCATATGTCCCGAACGCCGGGTGGAAGATCGCTTTCGGTGAAAAAAGCAGTGGATTTGTCGTAATTTCAAACGAAAGTAATTTCTAGAAAGAAACATATCTTTCTTGAACCCGGTGCTATAATCCAGACCAGGGAGCAAGAATGGATCAACTGGTGCTGGTTCTAAATGCCAATTTTGAACCGATCAATGTCTGCAACACGCGGCGGGCCATCGGGTTAATTCTGGCTGAAAGAGCTTCACTGGTGATGAATGGCAGGGGGGTTATTCATACCATCCATCAAGATTATCCAATCCCTTCCATCATCCGCCTTGAAAAAATGATTCTGCGCCCGCGTCCGAGAAGCTTGCTCAGCCGAAAAGAAGTCTTCCGTCGGGACAATTTTACCTGCCAGTATTGCGGCAAGCATTCCTCCACATTAACCATTGATCATGTTATTCCCCGATCAAAGGGGGGTGAACATGTCTGGACAAATGTGGTGGCTGCCTGCGCAAGCTGCAATCACCACAAGGGTGGTAAAAAACTGGAGGAGGCCGGCATGCGTTTGCTGCGTGTTCCTAAAGAGCCGCCGACCAGCGCGATCTATGTGTTCGGTCACCACCTGCAGGATAACCAGGAATGGTCGGAATTTCTGGCTGGTTGGTAATAATTATTTCAGCATTCCCATCGCAATCTGCGGCGTGATCCATGTCTCGATGACTGCGGCCAGCGCCAACAAAGGAATAACCACCGCCAGCATTACCTTGGCCCAATCGGCAATGGACCGCACCCATGTTTCACCAAATGTTTCATCTGCCGAGGGCGTGGCCATCTTGGCACCCGCGTAAATCACAGCAGCTGTCGCCAGAATGGCAGCGGGAACTTCAACGATTCCATGGGGAAGCACCATCGCGGTTAATAAAGCCGCCGCCGGGAGTCCATTCGTAATGAGAATCTGATAGAGATATCCCACAATGGAAAGCGTAACAAACAATGGCAGCAAACCGAGAATTCCAAATGAGAAAACTCCCAGAAGCATACCAACCAGCAACGCCCTGATATTTTGCCACCAGATGGATACGGCCGGTGCCAGAGAAAACATGGGCCAGAATTTCAACAGGGATTGAATTTTCTGCGAATAATCTCCCCCGTTTTCGGGCAGCTTAATCGGGAAGATGTTCGGCAAATAAGTTCCGGTAAAAACGGCGCCTATCGAGGCCAGAATGACCACCAGGATCGCCCAGCGCATCCGCGATATTGTGGATGGGATCACCCGTCTGTACCATTCCCGTAAAGTCGCGGCATTCCCGGTGAATTGACTGCGGAAAATCCGCCACGCCCAGCGGAGATTTAATACATCAATTTCCCGCCCCAGTAATTCTTCACGCTGAAAATGAGCCAGGCCAACCCGTATCAGCAGCGCGGAAAACACGGCGAGGCCGATTACCACCCACCATAACGTCGCGTAATTTCCCCAAAACATAACCAGGCTTTCTCCCTGTATAAGAAAAGCCACCGGGATAATGATAAAACTGGAAAGCAGGTTGGCTGAACGTACAGATGTGGCCTGACATGAAACAACCACCGCGCCTGCCACCATCAGGAAAGCCTGAATAGTGGTCATACAGATCACCAGGATCATTAATTGAATATTCGGAATGGGTATTTTTGAGATGACAAGACCGGCCACATACACCGACATACCCAGATAACTTGAGAAGAGTGGAGGCACAGTGGAAGACAGCAGTTTGCCGAGATACAACTGCCAATCCTTCAGTGGTGTGTTCAATAGAGGCTCAATACTCCCGCGCTCTTTCTCGCCAACGAACGATTCAAGCGCGATCACCAGTGAGACGGAGATGGGAAAGAAACCCACAATCATCAACAGGAATGGGATCAGCCGTTCACCGATGATGGACGCGCCATAGCGGTTAACGAAACCCAGCATCTGGCTGGCTGTGAAATTCATCAGGAATGGGAAGAGGATGGTCAGACCAATGATCGGGAAAATAATTCGCCAGTCGCGAAACTGGTCCCTTACTTCCCGTGCGGCAATAACAAACACAGGGCGCAGCGACTTACGCATGGATATCCTCACGATCCCGGGAAATAGCTTCCAGGTACGCCTGTTCAAGACTTCGCGGAACCTCGTGGAATGAGATCACGGGCAATCCAGCCCTCACAATATCACGGATCAGGTCTGGATTTGTTAACCGGGGATCATTAATCCGAAATCGAATTGTGTTCTCCCCGCGTTCGATCAATTCAACTCCCGGGGGTAAAGTCGGAGAGTATCCATTTGTATTTATCGCCAGTCGGGCTTCATAGATTGGAGAGCCCAGAAGTTCACGTTTCAGGCTGGCGGGCTTTCCCTGGTAGATTATCTTGCCGCTCCGGATGATGGCGATTTGATCTGCGAGCAGCTCCGCCTCCGCCAGGTTATGGGTACATAAAAGAATTGTCCGGCTGGAATTTCGCAGCTTCTTGATGGAATCGCGTACTGTCTTGGCGCTTTCAGGATCCATGGCCGAGGTGGGTTCATCAAGCAGCAATACCGGCGGATCGTGCAACATCGCCCGTACAAGCGCGAGCTTCTGGCGCATTCCCTTGGAATATTCACCCAGACGTTTATTGGCAGCGTACAGCAGTCCGAATGTTTCCAGTAATTCTGTACCGCGTTTTTCTATGGTTTCAGCTGAAAGATCATACAGACTTCCGTAAAATTTTAGGTATTCGCGCGCGTTCATCCGGCCATACAAACCGTGGTGTTCGGTGAGCACACCCACACTGGCCCGCACCTTCTGGGCTTCTGTGACTACATCATACCCAGCCACCCTGGCTGAACCTGAAGTAGGCCGTAAGACTGACGTCAGCATACGCACGGTGGTCGTTTTCCCGGCGCCATTTGGTCCAAGCAGCACCAAAACCTTGCCAGGACCCACATCCAGGTGAATGTGGTCTACAGCCGTCAGGTCTTCAAATTGTTTGCTGAGGTTTTCAGCGAAGATCATTCCATACCGTACCCATTCTCTTTTTTTACGGGTAGGTCAATTATAGAGTGTCTTCCGTCTCCCGGGTAATATCTGTATCATCTTCCAGAGTTGATTCCAATGGGCGGTTACGCAACCTGATAAGAAGGGCAATACCAGAGCAAATCGCGGTGATCGCCATCACCGTCTGGTTGATGTTCAGTCCGCCTACCGGTGAAGGATCAAGCCGCAGGTATTCCAGCAAGAATCGGCCTGTCGGGTAAACGACCAGGTACGTAAGGAATATGTCGCCAGGTCGTAGAATGCGGGAAAGTTTCTTCCCCATCCAGAGCAGCAACCCCATGTTCAACAAATTCCAGATGGATTCATACAGGAAAAGGGGATGGTATGTGGCTACATGCTGGTAAGCCGGCAGGCGGAATGCCGGGTCAATGGTGATGGCCCAGGGAAGTGTGCTGGAAGCGCCGTATAGTTCCTGGTTAACATAATTACCCCACCGCCCGATAGCCTGTCCAAGCGCCAGTCCGGGAGCGATCATATCCACCATGATGGCAAAGCTGACTTTGGTTTTGCGGCAATAGATATATAGTGCCAGCAAACCGCCCAGTACTGCACCGGGGATACCCAGTCCGCCATTCCAGATAGCCAGCGCGTCAAGTGGATGACTGAAGTAATAATTGGCACCCCAACCGCGGGCCTGCATGGAAGCCGGTGGCGTCAACACATGCCACAGGCGGGCGCCAATAATTCCGGCGATCAACAACCATGGGAGCGCGTCCCAGATCACATCAGGGTTTTGACCGTATTTAACCGCCAGGCGGGACGCCAACCAGGCAGCCAGCATCGCGCCAACCATGATGATAATTCCATAGTAATGAACAAAAAGAGGACCGATCGCGAAACCCTGAGACATAATACGCTGACCAACCTTTCGATGTTACTTGTGTGAGTCTAATTCGCTGTACGCCTGCCTGCGCACAAACCAGATGCGTTGAAGCGCCGTGAAATTGGCCAATACCGCGATAATCCAGACTGCGATGACGGGCAAATTGAAAACCAGCAAAGGGGCCAACACAAGGTAACGTTCAACCCGGGTTAACAGACCAACTTTTGCTGTGTATCCAAGCGATTCGGCGCGTGCCTTAACGTACGAGACCAGCACCGATCCGGCGGCTGCCAGGAAAACGATCGCGCAACTTAATGAATCGCCGACAGTGAGGAAATGAACCAGCAAGCCGCCCAGGATGATCAGTTCAGAATAACGGTCTGTGACTGAATCAACAAACGCGCCAAATTTGTCGGGGTCGCCTCGCAGTCGGGCAATGGCGCCATCCAGCGCGTCAAGCGGACCGCAGATAAGCACCACAAATCCGCCGGCAACAATATACCCATACGCCAGTAATGCAGCGCCTATAAAGTTGCCTGCAAGCCCAAGGATGGTTATTGTATTTGGATGTACACCCAGCTTTAGAAAGAACCGGGCGATGGTATCCAGTATCCCTTTTGAATAAAAACGTAAATGGTCTTCCAACGATTTTGGGGTAGTTTTACTAGCCTGTTCCACAGTGTTTACCTGATGTGTCATATTAAGGATGGCTTATGCTATCCTACCCCGTTAATCCTGTCAAGCAATGCCTGTTTATAACACCGAGATCAAAGACTATTATCATCATCCTGCGCATCGGCATCATCATCCCGGCTGACCAGTACGTCGCGTTCCCGGCCGCCCGGATTCAACGGACCAACCACACCCAGGTTCTCTAGTTCATCCATCAGGCGGGCAGCCCGAGGATAACCTATGCGCAGTTTGCGCTGCAATAGAGAGGCACTGGCTTTTTGCATCCCGCGCACCATCTCTATGGCCTGTTCCACTAACGCGTCACTGGAAAGTTCGTCACTGGAGGGGACCAGATTCTCCCATGGGCATTCTTCTGGTTTGTCAGACTCCTTCGGGGGGAGCATCTTTCTCCAGAATGTGACAATCTTATCAATCTCATTATCTGTCACCATGACACCCTGAGACCGCAGCGGCGCGCTGGCATCCGAATTCATAAAGAGCATATCCCCCCGGCCAAGTAAAGTTTCTGCACCGTTGGTATCCAGAATAACCCGCGAATCGGTGGAAGAGGCAACGGTAAAAGCAATGCGAGCCGGGAAATTGGCCTTGATCACACCGGTTAACACATCCGTGCTCGGACGCTGGGTGGCCACAACCAGATGAATACCCACCCCACGCGCCATTTGCGCCAGGCGAACCACGTTTTGTTCGGTTTGGTCGGGAGCTGCCATCATCAGATCGGCCATTTCGTCCACCAGAATGACAATCCGCGGCAGTGTTTCCATTCCTTTGCGCTGCATCTTACGGTTGAACGCGTCGATATCCCGCGATTTCTGTGTCTCCAACAATTTGTAACGATTTTCCATTTCAACCACAGCCCAGCGCAGCACAGCCAGCATTCGCTCAACAGTGGTCTCTACCTTCCCAAGCAAATGCGGCAGTCCATTGAAACGGATTAATTCCACTTTCTTGGGGTCCAGGATAGCCAGTCGCAGGTCAGCCGGAGCATTGTTCATTATCAAGCAGGCAATTAATGCGCTGATACACACGGATTTTCCCGAGCCGGTGGTACCTGCCACCAGCAAGTGCGGCATTTTGGCCAGGTCTGCCACCACCGGATTGCCCGACACATCCTTGCCCAAAGCAATAGTAAGCGGCGAAGTCATTCGTTGAAACGATTCTGACTCCAGAATTGATCGTAAACGGACAACCGCGATATTTGAGTTGGGGATTTCTATTCCCAGAAAAGACTGCCCGGGTACAGGAGCTTCAATGCGCAGCCGTTTGGCCTTAAGCGCCAGCGCAAGGTCGCGTGAAAGCGCGGAGATTTGTGCCACCCGGATTTTTTGCCGTACGACATTTCCATCCAATCCGGTCTTTTCAATAAAGCCCGGCTCAACGGCAAATTGAGTGACAGTTGGGCCGATTCGGTAACCAGTAACAGTAGATGGAACGCCAAATTCGATCAACGTAGTTTCAATTTGCTCCGCCAGTTGATGGATTGTTTGCGGATCAATACGCTCGGATTGTTCCTGCGAAAGAAGATTGATCGGCGGCAAGCGATCGGCTTTCACCGCGCGAGCGTCAGGCCGAATAGCGGCGTGGGCGGCTGCTTTTTCCTGCGGTTCTTCATCATCTTCTCTGCGCAATAATTCTGCCAGGCTTGAAAGAGAATGTTCAATTGGCTCAGGCTTTTCATCTTTTTTTTGCGGTTCAGGTTTATTGCGTAACGGTTTTACCGGACGTATTTTTTTATTGACAGTTTCAATCACCACCCGTCGGATTGGCCAGAATGCGGCAACAGCCGATAACGCCAGTATTCCCATCCAGACCAAGCCATTGAGAAATCCAGGAAGGATGAATTGGCTCATGCGGGCCAATCCCCAACCAATCAAACCACCATCCTCACCCATTCCGGCACGATCCACTGAGTTTCCACCCCAGATGGATAACAAAGCTACAAGGGCAAATAAAAGCCCTTCAGCGCCGAGAATTTGCATCAACGGGTAAGACTTGGTACCATGAGGCTGGCGCAGCATCATCACTCCGGCGTACCCGCACAACAAGGCAAGCAGTATACTCCCCCATCCAAACCAGCGGCGCAGAAATTGAACAAAGGGGGTGAGAAACGCGCCGGAACTGATCTGAGTGAGCCCGAACAGAACAAGTAGACTAAAAATGATCAGGGCGATTCCCAGACCGTCTTTCCCCTTCCAGTCAAATACCACCTGTCTTTCTTCTGCAGAGTCAGGTGGAAGGGATGATGTATCCATCCCGTCCGGGAAAAGTTCACCAGAGGGATCGTCGTCTTCAGGAATGAGTGAATTCATCAGTTTTGAATAAATCCCAGGCCGAGTCTACGCCGGTCTGGATCTATATGCAAGATTTGTACCCTGACATGTGAACCCGGGGTGAAAACATCTTCCAACGACTGGTTGGGATTTTCCAATTGAATGGAGGATATATGGATCAGTCCTTCAATTCCTTCACTCAGGCGGGCAAATACTCCGAAGCGGGTAATGGTTGTGATGACCGCCGCCACTTCGTCTCCCGATGCGTATCGGGAAGCAACCACGTCCCAGGGATTGGATTGCAGACGCTTGTATGAAAGGGCAACCCGAGAGGTTTCTTCATTGATCTGTAATACCATGGCTTCGGCGCAATCACCTACGGCTAAAATATCACCAGGATGTTGTACGCGTCCCCATGAAAGCTCAGAAACATGAATAAGCCCTTCCACGCCGCCCAGGTCAATGAAAACTCCAAAATCGGTGATGTTTGTAACTTTGCCTTTAACAACATCTCCAATATGAAGACTTTCAAAAAGTTGTTTTCGGCGTCCTTCTCCAGCTTGCGCGGCACGTTCTGATAGAACGATACGATCAAGGGATGGTTCACATTCAATGACTTTAAGGTTCAAGGAACGGCCGATATATTCAGATAGCGTTTTTTTCCGAGTTTCTTCATCCAGCCCGCAAGGCATTTCAACCAGGTGGGAAACGGGAACAAATCCCTGGATGCCGTGGTTTTGAACGAGCAGGCCTCCCCGGTTATAGCCATAGACCTGAAGTTCGATGATCTCATCATTTTCATAGACCGATTTCACCCGTTCCCAGTCTACAAGCACAAGTTCAGTCTGACGACCAGGAAAGGACATCGAATCGGAAAGTTCATCGGTTGAGCTTTCTTCGTCGGCTAATACAGCGGCCCACCAGCCCTCATCCATTTCATCCTGGATTGTTTCGACCGGAACAGGTTGTGGTTTCCCCATCATGGTTCTCCTCCAAAGACGATAAAGACAGTAAAAAACTCCGAATTATTATAGCGCATAATGATCTTTTTAATACAAATGTTCAAATCGTAAGATTGTCCCTGGCGTCTTTTTCCATTTGCGCAATTTCTTTTGCTACTGCTTCCAATGCTACGCGCTGTTTACGATACAGATCCGCTTCAGACATCGCCAGTTTCGTGGCAATCTCACGGACTTTCTTGCCTTCAAGAAATTTCATCTCAAGAATATTGTAAAGAATCCATTCTCCAGTAAATCGGCGTTCTCCATCCGGTTTCATTTTTTCAATACCGGTTTTTAATAAAGCGCGCAACGCGTTTGAATAATTCCCATCATAGGCTTCCAGCATATTCTGGATTACCGTCAGTTTCAGGAGAGGGCTCTCTGTCAACCGAGGGCCACCCCAGTAATGGTTAAGGGCATCCCGCACCCAGGCAGTCATATCTTCGTCAACTGGTTGTGTGATATCCAGAACGTGTTCCGGTTCATAGCGGCCAGCCGCTCGCAATTCGGAAAGATAGTTAATATCCGGTGTTAATCGTTCGAATGCCGTGAACAATTGCTGCTGAATATGCCTGTCGCGCAGCGCGACAGTCGCCCGGGCTGCCAGCTGTTCCAAACTTAACCGTTGTTCAGCTTCCAGGTGATGGGATTTCATTCCGTAGACGCCCATCAATCCGAGTAATTCACGGTCATTCTCCCCGGAGTGTTGATATAACGGAAGAATAAGGTTCCCCCTCCATTCGAAAATTCCTTCCGAATCTTCTGAACGGTGCACCAGGTCTGTCAGTTCATCCTGATTCCCATTATCCTCCAGCCCGTCTACCCTGCCGGTGGTCTTCACCAATTCCATGGTTCCGCTGTTGATGGCAGCCACAAAAGCACCGGTTGCCTGTAAACGGTCGCGCGCGGCAGCCAGGATCATCTCAAGGAATTGACTCAGGTCGTTCCGGGTAACCAGACTTTGTTCCAGGTTGCTTATAAATTCAAGATCTTGTTGGTCTTTTCCATGAAAGAGCAGTCTTTCCCAGAAGGGAGAAAGAAGTGTTACCGCATATTCGCAGATTAGAATCGAACAAACCATCGTGAATGGAACCAGGCCGCTGTACGGATCACCCATTAGATTTCCCGCACGGCGCACCACCGTAACCAGACCAAGCGTAATAATGGCTGTAACCGGGCCGCGAATGATCCACTTCAATAGCCGGCTTTTCACCACCCTGTCAGGCCAGGGAACTCCAAAGAAGGCCACGGCATAAGCCATCATGACGATCAGACCGCCCACGATCAGGTTGCTGAAAGCTGATATTGTCCAGAATGCCAGTGAATGCTCCAGCGCGACCTGAGAGTTGTACAACAGGAAAGGGAATGATCCCAGTGCCGGCGCCAGGGCGCCGGTCACCAGGTATGCCATGCGGCGGCGGCTGGTTGGTGTGGTGGTGCGTGAATACGCGCGGATGAAGTTAATCCATGCCATGACCATGGATATGCCGTAATAAAGCAGCATGAAACCGGTCAAGATCGTCGGCTGCAAGTGAGGAGCTGACGCTACTTCAGATTTCGACTCGCCCACAATTAAACCCATAGGCAGAGCCAGCAGGAAAACCAGGCTGGCAATATAAGCAGTGCGAATAGCCAGTTTTCGCCGCCAGCGGCTGGGGCGTCCGGTTGTTGCCAGAATAGCATCAGAGAAATTCAGATAGATGGCCGGTAAAACGGTGATCCCCACCCACGAAAATCGCAACCAGAACTCTGCCTTGACCACGACTGAAGATGTACTGGCGAGTGATTCCCCCGTGAAAATAACCGCAACTGAGATCATGATCAGGGCGAACATCCGGGCCACGCGATCACGAAGGTTAAAGGTTAACCCGTATAACAGAAGAGAGAAAGCCGTAATGGCAATGCCGGCCGAGAGAATTTGGCTGGTAGTGCGAAAAAAGACGAGAAGACCGGTTACCCAGGGTTCCATGGATCAGGAATTAAATACCTTTACCGGTCTTGAAAAAAGGATGGCGATATCCTGATTTTCGAAATAATTATCGTTATAACCGCAGAAATCAAATCCCAGCTTTTTGACCATCTGGATGGCTGGGTAATTTTTGCTTTGCATTTCCACTATCATGCGTTTTAAGCGTTTTCGAACTGCCCATTCCTGTCCGGCGAGGATCAACGCTGTACCAATACCTTGCCGGCGGTTGCGTTCGCGAACCACCAGATCCCTTATCCAGGCGGCATTGGATGCCAATTGCTCCCAGATGGTGATATAGCCTACCGGAGTATTATTCAAAACCGCTTCAAGTATCACAGCATAAGAATGATTATTAACCAGATTGGGCTGGTGAGGGTATTCAACCCGAATGCTGCGTGGAAGAGAAATTTCTCGAAACTGAATACGAACCTGACCGTCTGTGATGGAACGTTCCATCTGCCAGACACGATTGGTCTGGTAGTGGTGTTCCATATTGCTGAGAAGCGGCAGGTCACTGATTACGGCTGGTCGAATTTCAACTTCTGGCATTACCTTACCTCCCGAAATTACGGTGAAACTACTCGTATGGGCACAACGCAGGGCGGCATGGATTCATTTTGCTGGTTTACCACCACAAGCCGTAATTCATAATCGCCCTGCGGCAGTTGGGATATGTTCCATGTTCCAATCTCCGCCTTTGTTTTAATCTCATTACCGGCGGCAATGGTAACCCAGTTATCCTGCCCCGGTTGACCATATTCATATTTATAAAACCCAAAACCGGGCACATTGGTAGTACCTTCCAGTCGAATTGTTTTGCTGAATTCCTGCCCGGGGACCACATTGGTGAATTCGAGCTGGCCTGGAATGCAGCCATTCGATTTGGCCGGAACCGGAGTGCCCTGAGTTCCACTCACCCCAGGCGTGAAGGCTTGAGATTGTAGAGTAACCGTTGGCGAGGCCAGTAGATCCAATGTGGGCGTTGGCAGGATCTTCTGTTGTGGAAGAAAAGGGGAGACAAATGTCACCAGAACAAATTCTCCTACTGAAAGAAGGAACATCAAACCCAGCATGGAACCAGCTGAGGCGAGTTGCCGGTTGGCATTTTCGCGTTCCAGTCCGAATATAGCCGCGCGCCGCTCCTGCAAAGCCAGCACCAGCTTGCGAAAATAGATCAGGCCGACTCCCCCTGCCAGAATATAAATCCAAACCTCATATTTGGTCAGGAAACCCAGTGTTTCAATCATGCCAGTAAAAATATCCCAGGTGGAAGTTTAAATGCAAAAACGCCGCCCGATTCACGGAATACACATTGTTTGCAAGGGTTATGCCAATCCCTGTGATCCTATTCCAGGTTGCGCAGGAAGTAACGAATGATGCGCTCCATCTTGGGTACCAGAATTTTACCGGCTTCCAGGACTTCTTCTCCGGTCGTGATGGTTGATCCGTCCAGACTGGCTTTATTGCTGATCCCTGAAAGGCCGAGCACACGGGTGTGACCGTGCACCGCTACAATGGCTTCAGGAACGGTTGACATACCCACCGCGTCGGCTCCGATTGCCAGCAGGAAACGTAGATCTGCCGGAGTTTCAAATGACGGCCCTGACAGATTTACATAAACACCTTCTTGTATGGGAGTGTTGGAATCAGCAGCCGCTTTGCGTGCCTGAGCCAGTAGCTTGCGGTCATACACCTGACTGACATCGGGGAAGCGAACGCCAAATTGATCCAGGTTGGGGCCGCGAAGGGGGTTTAATCCGGTCATGGTCACCAAACCGATATGATCAGTGATTAACATCACGTCGCCGGGTGAAAACTTCTGGTTCACACCACCCGCGGCGTTGGTCAGAACCAGAATCTCAATTCCCAACCGCTGCATCACGCGTATTGGCAGGGTCACTTCTGCCATGGAATATCCCTCATAGTAATGCAGACGACCCTGCAAAACCATGACTTCCTGGTTCTCCAATTTTCCCACTACCAGGCGGCCAACATGCCCCGGGGCGGTGGCTTCAGGCCAGTTCGGAATATCTTTAAAAGGGATGATATCCGGATTTTCAATAGAATCTGCCAGATCACCCAGACCAGAGCCTAATATCAGAGCGACTCGCGGCTTGTAATGCATCTTTTTTTGAACGGCTTTAGCTGCCATATCGATTTCTTCAAAAGTGAAAAATTCTTTCATTCTGTTCACCTCATTTTCGATTCTAATTATCTGTAAGCATTATAGTATGCAGCAGCATACCTATTTTATAATTTCCGAAAAGGCAGACAGCGTTTTGTTTACCGCTGTGTCATCAATCCAATAATGAGTGACCAGCCTGAACCGCCGCTCACCGACTACACCCACCCGGATACCGTCTTGAGCCAGCGTGTCGGCTACCTGTCGGGCGGTTTTCTTAACAGATTCGCCCAGGGTAATGAAAACCATATTACTGGGCGGTAACCCAAAATCAAGGGTGATCCCGGAAATGACGGATAGTCCTTCGGCCAGTTTACGGGCACGCGTGTGATCTTCCGCGAGCCTGACTGACATTTTCTCAAGAGCAATGATCCCTGCCGCGGCCAGAACACCGGCCTGGCGCATACCGCCGCCAAGTTGTTTGCGCAACCTGCGGGCACGGTAGATGAAATCTTTTGATCCGCAAAGAACTGAGCCGACAGGCGCGCAAAGCGCCTTGCTCAGACAGAATGTGATGGAATCCGCTGGCGCGGATAATTGCTGTACATCAACCCCCTGCGCGGCTGCCGCGTTAAAAATCCGCGCCCCATCCAGGTGAAGTTTGAGTTGGTATCTGGCTGCCAGTTCCGCCACTTTGCGCGTGTATTCCGCACTTAGAACAGCGCCGCCACATCGGTTCTGTGTGTTTTCCAACAAAATCAACCGCGACACAGGGAAATGCACGTCTTCTCCGCGGATGGCGACTTCAATATCCTCAAGTTTAAGGGTGCCGTCAGGTTGATTGGGAATGGTGTGCGGAAATACCCCGCCCAATGCCGAAATGCCCCCCTGTTCAAAGAGGAAGGTGTGAGCCAGATTCCCCATGATAGCCTCATCACCCCTCTGACAATGTGCCAGTGTGGCGATCAGATTGCCCATTGTTCCCGAGCTGACCAGCAACCCGGCTTCCTTGCCCATCTTCCCGGCCGCCAGCTCTTGCAGACGGTTAACAGTGGGATCTTCCCCAAAAACATCATCGCCGACCTCAGCGTTGGCCATAGCCTCCCGCATTTCGGGCGTGGGGTGAGTAACTGTGTCACTGCGCAGATCAATGATCTTCACGGAGTCTCCTTACGAATGATGCAGATTGTCAAGACAGGTCTGTAATTCTGCCGGCAGCGGGGCTTCAAAAATCCTCGGTTGGGTTTCATCCGGCAGACAGATCTTCAGGCGAAAGGCATGCAGGAATTGCCGGGTCAATGGAAGGGTTATCTTCTTCCGGCCATATACGGAATCGCCTGCCACCGGGCAGCCGATGAACGCCAGATGCACACGGATCTGATGGGTGCGTCCTGTCAATGGATGAGCTTCCAACAATGTGTGCGCAGGGAAGGTTTCGCGGGTGAAATATTCTGTTACCGAAGGTCTCCCCCGGCTTTCCGGGGTTACCGCCATTTTTTGACGGTGAGATGGATCGCGGCCAATGGGCGCCTCGATACGGCCGCTAGGCGTGGGTGGATGTCCTTCCACCAGCGCGAGATACGTCTTGCTGACTGTTCGTTCTTTGAACTGGTCTTGCAGCCACTGGTGGGCGCTGTCGTTTTTCGCCACCACAATCAAACCAGAGGTGTCCTTGTCCAACCGGTGTACAATGCCGGGGCGTTTTTCCCCGCCAACTCCCTCAAGGTCAGGGTCGTGGAAAAGCGCGGCGTTCGCCAGAGTTCCACTGGCATGCCCCACAGCCGGATGAACCACCATGCCGGCCGGTTTGTCGATAATCAGTAGATCGTCATTTTCAAAAACGATATTCAATGGAATATCTTCCGCTCTCAGAGTGGAAGGTTCAGCATCAGGTTCAGTCAACCGGATCTCTTCCCCTCCCTCCAGCATCTGTCCTGTCTTGAAAGGGACGCTTCCGTTGACCAAAACCCGACCGTCTCGAATGAGGTTTTGAATTCGTGAGCGGGAAAGGTGCGGCATCTGTTCAGTCAGGAATACATCCAGCCGCCGGGGTTGTGTGTCTGAAAAGGTGAAGAGCGTAGTCTTCTCCATCGGGGAGATCAATCCTCTCCGGGCATTAATTCATCTATCGGTTCTTCAGTATCAGGTTCCGGTTGATTTTGTTTTTCCTTGCGATCCTGTATCCACACATAGATTAGCAGAATGGCCACACCGACAGAGATGCTTGCGTCTGCTACATTGAATACCGGGAAATTGCCTATGGAAATAAAATCAGTCACGTAGCCCACAGTAACACGGTCTATTAAATTTCCCAGCGCTCCAGCCAGTTGGAGTGAAAGGCAGGTTTTCAGTATCCAATTGTCACCGGCAATTTTAGGGTAGTAGTAAATAATTAACAAACTTACAACGGCTGCCAGAATGGCGAATACCGTACTCATGCCCTGGAACATGCCAAAGGCTACGCCTGTGTTTTTCCAGTGCACAATGCGCGCGTATGGCGTCATCCAATCCCATGGCGACCAGATTGAACCCAGGGTTAAAGACGAGCGCACATACCATTTACTTAATTGATCCAGACCAGTTATTGATCCTGCAACCAGCAAGAGAAAGATGTAGTTTTTAGCAAGTTTGTTCAAAGGTAGATCTCCCATAACAGCGGATGAATTTTACCTTATCTCCACTTTATGGAAGCAGGTAAGAATCATTTCAAGAGTGTAACATTTCCCTGATTTTTATACCTTTTCCATTGTTATCACGTATAGGTTCGCAGTATCTGATCTATTTCTCATCGATAGTTCCCGCGTAAGCCCGCAGCCAATTATTTTCTGGAGACCATAAAGCAATACCCCCGCCTCCCAGAATAACCAGTATCGTTGAAAGACAAAAAGCCACCCCGAAAAATACGTTATTTCCCGAATTGGTTAGAGCCAGTCCGGTGTACCCGATGATCCCCAAACAGCACAACCTTGGGAACAAACCAAGGATGGCGGCAAAACAGAGCAGGAAAATTTGGAAATTCGAAAAATCCGAAGGAAAATACGGTGAAAGCATGACAAGAAATCCAGTTGCTATACGCATAATAAGAAGAAGCAGCTGGAATGGAATACTGTGAGTAAATTTCTTCCATCGTCCTTTTACTTTTTGCAATCCTTTTCCTTGAAGATACTGGCTCGCATAGACGAAGGCCATGACGAAAACCAGGATCATCCCGGCAATGTTGTTGACCTCTGAAGAAAAAGTCGGAAGAAGAGCCACACCCAGGTAACCCGTCATGAAACCACTAATTAATCGAAGCGATGGGTTTCCTGCTCCAGAACTGGCAGCCACCTTTTTCGTCTTGGACACCAACCAGCTGCCCGCAGGAAAAATGATCGCCATGGCCCCCACCACCAATATTGCTGGCGAAGCTCTACCAGATATGCCCAGGATGATGGAACCAATCAAGAGTCCGATGCCATCAAGTAGGTCAAACAGAAAATCTGTCAGCAGGAAGTTACGTCCGGTGAACACAGTCTGGAACCGCCCGGCAGCGCCAACCGCCAGTGAAAGTATCAGGAACAGACCTGGCAGCCATTCCAGATTTGAAAACACAAAAGGTATTAAAAAATACCCCGCCATGCAAGCCAGGCACCAGGCGCGAAAGATTTGCGCCCGCACCGGAAATTCAATACGTGGATTGATGGCAGCAAAGGACGCAAGACGGTTTCGCGGTAGATTGTGATGAACAATCCCAAAGAATGGTATGGCTAACCCGAGACTGATGCTGGAAAGCAATATTGCGTTGATTAATGGTGTCAGGTTTGATAACAAAAAAGCGTAGACGGCACATCCAGTAACCCAGGTTACCAGGGCAATCATCAATTGCCTGCGCGACTTGGACAACCCGTACCGGTCCAGATTCGCTTCCATATGATGAGTGTAACCACCCTTTTCTGATTGTAAAGAGCATATTTCGATCTATTTAACAAAGAACTGGCCGATCCCTAAGAGAATCGGCCAGTATTGATTTTGGCAGTACAGGAGATGAACTCAGGCCTTCATCAGCCCGACCGTTAGGGTCTGGCCATCAAAGGTATCCGTATCCACGCTCATACCAGTGGCTGGTGTGCCTGATGCCAGTTTCACGGTAAGTGTCTCCGCGCAGATATAGTCACGGTAAGCGTCCACGGCTTTAGCCAGCTTCGGTGTGGCTGTATAAAGCACCTGGATACGGTCGGAGATCTCCAATCCGGCTGTTTTGCGCAGGTCCTGCACGCGGCGCACAACTTCACGCGCCAGGCCTTCCAGGATCAGGTCTTCGTTCAGGTCGGTCACCAGAGCGGCCAGGGTGGCGCCATCGTTGGCCACGGCATAGCCTTCGCGCGCCGTGGCGCGGACTTCGATCTCATCCGGCAGCAACTCATAGGACTCCCCACCGGCTTTTACAGTAACATTCTTCCCATCGAGCAGTAGTTTTGCCGCTGATTCAGGTTCCAATGCCAGAATGGCCTGCCGAATGGCCGGGAACTTCGCTCCATACTTCTGCCCCAGTTGTTTGGGGAGTGGATTCAACGAATAAGATACCGCCTCACCAGCCGCGTTCAAAGCACGTACTTTCTTGACGTTCAATTCATCGGTGAGGATTTCGGCGTATTGTGTCAGGATACGGCCTTCTTCCGCACTGCCCAGTGAGAACGCACATTCAGCCAGTGGTTGACGTACCTTGCGGTTGGCTTTGTTGCGGGCGGCGTGACCCAGCGAGGCCAGTTTCATAACCAGCGCCATCTCGCGGTTAAGTTTTTCATCAATGACCTTGTTGTCCACTTCCGGCCAATCCGCCAGGTGAACGGATTCCGGCGCGTTTGGATCAAACGAAAGCACCAAGTTCTGGTACAGCTCTTCCGCCAGGAATGGCATTGCCGGCGCCAGCAACTTACTCAACGTGACCAGAGCTTCGTACAATGTGGCATACGCGGCCTGCTTATCGGCATCTGATTCAGTCTTCCAGAAACGGCGTCGTGAACGGCGCAGGTACCAGTTGGAGAGCTGATCAACAAACACCTCCACCGGGCGGGTGGCTGACAGACTGTCATAGTTTTCGTAAGCGTTGGTTACATCGCGTACCAGGGTATGCAGCGCGGAGCGCAGCCATTTATCAAGATGGCTGTATTCAACCTTCACGTTCTTGTCCGGTTTCCAACCATCCAGATTGGCGTAATTCACAAAGAAGGAATAGGTATTCCACAGGGTCAGGGTAAAGGTGCGGATAACCTCACCCACCAGATCCGCCGAGAAACGGCGTTCCTGGCCAGCCGGACTGGCTGTGTACAGATACCAGCGGAAAGCATCCGCGCCGTGCACGTCCAGAATATCCCAGGGGCTGACCACATTACCCTTGGATTTGGACATCTTCTGTCCTTCACCATCCAGAATCAGCCCCAGGCAGATGACGTTCTTAAAACATACTTCATCATTCAACAGGGTGCTGATGGCGTGCAGCGAATAGAACCAGCCTCGGGTTTGATCCACCGCTTCGCAGATGTAATCCGCGGGGTATTGTTCCTTGAATTCCTTCTGGTTTTCGAACGGGTAATGCCACTGGGCGTACGGCATGGAACCCGAGTCAAACCACACATCGATCAATTCCGGCACGCGCTGCATGGTGCCCTGGCAATCCGGGCAGGCATAGGTGATCCTGTCAACATGCGGGCGATGCAGGTCCAGTTCTTTCAAATCGCGGCTTGATTTCGTGGAAAGTTCCTCAACCGAACCGATACATTCCTGTTTGCCGCATGATTGACATTGCCACACGGGCAGCGGGGTTCCCCAGTAGCGCTCACGCCCCAGCGCCCAGTCAATGTTGTTTTCCAGCCAGTTGCCAAAGCGGCCGTTCTTGATATGCCCCGGGTACCAGTTAATCGTGTTGTTCAGACTGACCAGACGGTCTTTAAGCCGGCTGGTGCGGATGTACCAGGTCTTGCGGGCAAAGTACAAAAGGGGTGTCTTGCAGCGCCAGCAGAAAGGATAGGTGTGCACAATTGTGCCGCGGCGGAAGAGCAGTCCGCGCTGCTTGAGCTCGTCCATGATCAACGGGTCGGCATCCTTGATGAAAATTCCCGCCCAGGGTTTGACTTCCGGCAGGAATTTGCCATCCGCGCCTACAGCCTGGATCACTGGCAGGCCGACTTTCTGGCCCAGCAGCATGTCTTCCGCGCCGTACGCCGGAGCGGTATGCACCAGACCTGAACCATCTTCCGTTGAAACATAATCCGCCAACGCCACATAGTGCGCCGGTTTGTCCAACGGCAGGAAGCTGTACAACGGGGTGTATTTCATGCCTTCCAGTTCCTTGCCGGTCAAGCGCTTGACGATGGTATGCGGCTCATCGCCCAGCACTTTTTCGACTAAGGCTTCGGCCAGAATCAGTTTTTCTTTGCGGCCGTCTTCGAGCTGGCGTTCCACCACGGCATAGGTCACATCCGGGTGGGCAGCCACCGCCGCGTTCGAAGGCAGTGTCCAGGGTGTGGTCGTCCAGACCAGCAGGGATGTATCCGGCTCGTCGATCAGGCGCATGCGTACGAAGATAGACGGGTCCTCCGCGTCGTCATAGCCCAGCGCGACTTCGTGGTCGGAAAGCGGCGTGCCGCAGCGCGGGCAATACGGAACAACCTTGAAACCCTGGTACAACAGGTCCTTGTCCCAGAAATTTTTAAGGATATTCCAGATGGATTCAATGTAGCTGTTCTTATAGGTTACATAGGCAGTTTCCATGTCGGCCCAGTAGCCCATACGGTCGGTCATCTTCTCCCATTCCTGAATGTAGGAAAAGGCTGATTCGCGGCACAGTTCATTGAATTTGTCGATACCGTAGGCTTCGATTTGCTGTTTGTTTGTGAAGCCCAGTTTCTTTTCCACTTCGATCTCGACCGGCAGACCGTGGGTATCCCACCCGCCCCGGCGGATGCTGTGAAAACCACGCATGGTCTTGTAGCGTGGGAACATATCCTTAAAGGAACGCGCCAGCACATGATGCACACCGGGATGCCCGTTCGCTGTGGGTGGTCCTTCATAGAAGACATACTTTTGGTTGCCTTCGCGTTGTTTCACGGATTTATGGAAAACGTCCTTTTCCTTCCACATTTGGAGGATGGCCTCTTCCATTTTCACTACATCAACTTTGGGGGTAACATTTTTGAACATCCGGCCTCCAGAAAATAAAAGCTCCCGCCCCAACCAGGGGCGGGAGGAATTCCCGCGGTACCACCCTGCTTCCGGCGTTTTTGCCGGCGCTCGGTCGGAGACATTATTGATCTCCGCGCCATGGGTAACGTTTGGCGAAAACGGCTTGCTTACTTGGGATTTCAACCCGTTCAGCTCGCTGCTCCGGAAGGATTTTCTGCCTGCCGTCCGTGCCCGGCTCTCACCATTCCCGGGTTCGCTGACCGTACCTGTTGTCAGGCATACTCGTTTCCATCAAAGCATTTGAGAACCTGATTATGCCACAGAAGTGAGGTCAGGTCAACAAAAC
>CAYNJT010000034.1:0-32432 GCA_964397625.1 uncultured Leptolinea sp.
TAACCATGTTCTCGATCTGGGCGACCTGGTTGGGGATGTCATCTTCAGCGAACTGCAGGTCAACTTTGTAACCCATTTCTTCGAAAACTTTCTTCATGCTCTCGCCATCAGAGATCCAGCGCTCGGATGATTTGGTGGGCATGGAGATACCGACCAACATGCCCTTGGTGTCAACAGCCGCGGGAGCGGGGGCAAAGTTGGCAGCGCTGGTGAACAACACAGATACCAGCATCAATACGGTGATGAAAAGCATTGATTTATTCTTCATTACTCTTTCTCCTTTTTGATTTTTACTGCGTTTTGGAAACTGGCCGTCCGTAGCCAGAAATCCTACGATGGATTAAAGCCCTCGCGCGAGGGAGTAATACAGGTGGTTGAAGCGCAGTTCTTTTTTGAACTCGTTCAGGTCCGTCCGGTCGTTGATCAGCAGGCACTCAATATCCGCCATTTCAGCGAAGTCCTGCAGCATCTCGGATGTTACCACCTGGCTGAAACCGGTGTGATGCGCTCCGCCCGCGTAGATCCAGGCGGCCGCGGCTACCTTCAAATTGGGTTTCGGTACCCATAACGCCTGGGCGACCGGCAGGTTGGGCATGGGTTTTTCGATGGGAACAACATCGACCTCGTTCACAATTAAGCGGAAACGATTGCCCATATCGATCAGGCTGGCATTTAATGCCGGTCCGGTTTTTGTGCTGAAAAGCAGGCGGGCGGGATCCGCCTTGCCGCCAATGGACAGCGGAAATACCTGAAGGGAAGGTTTATCGCTGGCAATGGAGGGGCAGACTTCCAGCATATGAGCCCCCAGAACACAGGCGGTTCCTTTTTCCGGAAGGTGGTACGTGTAGTCTTCCATAAAAGATGTGCCGCCGGGCAAGCCTGTTCCCATCACTTTCATGGAACGTACCAGGGCGGCTGTCTTCCAGTCACCCTCAGCGCCAAACCCGTAGCCATCATTCATCAAACGCTGGCATGCCAGACCTGGAAGTTGGTTGATGCCATTCAGGTCTTCAAATGTTGTCGTAAATGCTTTGAAATTCCCTTCTTCCAGGAATGCGCGCAGTCCCAATTCAAGCCGCGCCGCTTCGCGTAAGGAAGTAAACACCTTCGTTTGTAAGGTTTCTTTGGCGACCTGATATTCTTCGGTATACCGGGCAACCAGCCTGTCAACGTCCGATTCTGATATTGAATCGACTGATTTGACAAGGTCGCCCACCCCGTAACCATAAACGGAATATCCCAGCGTCATCTGGGCGCTGACCTTATTGCCTTCCGTTACTGCGACATCGCGCATATTATCGCCAAACCGGGCTACTTTCATTTCTTTTGAATCGGCCCAGGCAGCGGCAGATCGCGCCCAGTTACCAAGCTTGCGTTCGACTTCTTCTTCCTGCCAGTGCCCGACAATCACCTTACGATTCAGGCGCATTCGGGTTCCAATGAAACCGAATTCCCTGTCGCCATGAGCTGATTGATTAAGATTCATGAAATCCATATCAATCTCTGACCAGGGAATTTCCCGACCAAACTGGGTATGAAGATGACACCAGGGTTTATTCAACGCGGAAAGACCGGCGATCCACATTTTTGCCGGAGAGAAGGTATGCATCCAACACACCAGCCCAATACAAGCGCTGTTGTTGTTTGCCTCTTTGCAAACAGCTAATATTTCCGATGGTGTTTTCACAACAGGTTTGAAAACCACCTTAACCGGAATGTTCTTACAGGAATTTAAATAATCCGCGATTTTTCGAGAATCATCAGCAACCTGTTCGAGAGTTTTTGGTCCATACAAATGCTGGCTGCCTGTAACGAACCAAATCTCGTAATTTTTCAATGAATTCATAAGAAATCCTTTCGAACGGGCGCCAGTAAATGACCGACGGTAAATTAGTAATGAAAAAACTCAAGAGGAGGGTAAAAATGGAGTTCACGATTACGTTATCGATAACGTTATCGTTACCGGCTCATAATAGCGATTCTGGACAGCAAAGTCAACAGTTTTTAATGAAAAATTTGAAAGAAGTGACTTTTGTACTTATTCTTATGTGATATTTGCCTGAAACCCGGTGAGATATCGTATTACATTCCAAAAATGTCCATTTTTTATTGTGAAAACTTTCACTATTTCTTAAATCATACCGTTTTCTCATAATTACACGTAAATCAGTCTGTTCTATTATTTGTTATCGATAACATGAGCTGATAACAAAATAACCCCATTACTTTAACTTACCCTGCAGGTCAATATCAAGAATTAATGTATACTTTTGAAGATAGATTTGGTTTTATACCGAAATCTATCTCACATGACTTTTGTTTTGGGGAAACGTATTCATATCCAGAGTTTAAGAAACTCATTTTCCATAGCGGAGATAACGGTATACAATCTGTTCTACGGCAAAATAAAGGATCACTATGTCTTCCTTAGTCAGAACCAGGGTAACCATTAAAGACGTTGCGCGAGCCTGCGGTGTCTCCACCCAGACGATCTCTCGTGTGCTCAATAACAAGGTCGATGTGTCTCAAGAAACGCGGGAAAAAATCCTGGCGGTAATGAATGACATGGAGTATCAACCCAGCGCAGTTGCTCGATCCATGAGACAGCAGGCAAAAACTATCGGGGTGATTATCGCAGGATTGGAGTTTTTTGGGATTTCAGCCACCCTTACCGGCATCACACAGGCAGCCGAAGCGCTGGGGTTCACATTGATTGTCAAAGAATTACCCAGCTTTGATTCCATGGAGATTCAACCGCTCATTCAATCGTTGACGGCACATCAGGTAAAAGGGATCATTTGTGCCGCGCCGGAGGTCAGTGAAAATTGGAAACTGATCCCCAAAAAAGTTAACTACCAAATTCCGCCGATGGTTTTTCTCAAAGGGAATCCCTCGTCTGCTCCGGTTACGATCTCACTGGATAATTACTCGGGTGCTTATTCAATCGTCATGCATCTGGTTGAGCAGGGATATAAGCATATTGCCCACATCAGCGGCCCGTTGGAAGGCTGGGAAGCACGGGAACGGAAGCGCGGGTGGACGCGGGCTTTAATTGATTCGGGCCGGCCGGTTCCCGACCAGGCTACCGTGAGCGGAAGTTGGAGCTCTGCCAGCGGATTTGAAATTATGAAAACCCTGGTTACACAATACCCCGAAATAGATGCGGTTTTTTCAGCAAACGATCAAATGGCTTTTGGCGTGTTGAATTACGCCTGGCGCAATGGGATAAAGATACCCGAACAACTTGGTGTAGCCGGGTTTGATGATCTTCCCGAATCAAAATACTCAATTCCGCCATTGACAACTGTTCACCAGGACCTGAACAGGCTTGGTGATATCGCGGTTAAAAAACTGCTCTCTCTCGACAATCCAAAGGTCAAGTACCCGGATGTGGAAGGTGATGCGATCATCCTCCCGACAGAATTGCGCATTCGCAATTCCACCCAGCGCCAACCGATTAATCACCACCAAATTTGAATTATCAGGATATGGGTTACAGCGACTGCATGATACAATCTTTTCGCTTGTCTCATGCTCAAGAAAAATTCTGATCGACTGGTACTACTTACCGCTGCCATACTTTACACACCCTTTCTTTTCATGGGGTATGGAGCTGATATTGATACCTACCGCGTTTTGAACGCCGGCAGGCATTTTGCGCAAACCCTGGATTACATCCCCTCTCGCGGACCGGGGTTTCTCGTTTTCGAGACCATTACCTATTTCATGGACCAGATTGGCGGCAGTATTCTCACCAATTTGGCCGTGATGGGAATGGCGCTCATCGCGTTATATGGATTTATGCGTTTATGCCGCGAATACAACGTTCCGCACTACCCCATACTGGCAGCCGCCCTGATGATCCATCCCTTCTTCTGGGGTAATGCCGCCTGCACCATGGATTATCTGATGGCTGTCGGTTTTATCTTCCTGGGGTATATTCAGGTGCTGCGCGGTCATTATTTCACCGCGGGAGCAGCCTTCGCGCTGGGCGCGGGCTGCCGGCTCACCAGCGTACTACTGGCTGCCGGATTTCTGCTCTGGCAGTTTATTATTGAGCCGGCTCGCCGAAAAAGCTTGATCCAATCAGCCCTGGTTTTCGGGTTATTCACCATAGTCTTCTACCTTCCACCGGCTGATTTCGCCCAATGGACTTCCCGTTTTCTCATCGCCACAGTCGGAGATGAACAGTATTGGGATCCTGCCATGCGCATTGGCCGCTGGGGGTATAAGAATCTCATGTTCTGGTCTATACCAGCATTTATCTGGTTATTATTCTTTGTTGGCAAGGGATTACTAAAAGAAAAAACTCGTCTTTTTTTTCGTTCCTCCCTACTGCCGGCCTTCGCCTTGATCACCGTTATGGTATATGAGGCCTTTTACCTCAGCATTCCCACCGAGCCTTCGTACCTCATTCCAACCATTCCTCTAGTGTTGATTCTTTTTGGCACAGCCTTGAAGAATGTCCGCTGGCCAGGGTTTGTTCTGATCGCTTTATTATTGGTTTCTGGCATGGTGACCATCAATATTGCCCAACCCAATTTACAGAACCTTGCAACCTCTGCGGAATACGGTCTATGGATAGAACCCGGCCATCTGTCCAAACTCACTTCGGAACGATTGAATTTCCAGAAATGCGGACAATCGAACTGCAATTACAGCCACAACCCGGCACCCTGGCATAAATAACTGGATTTTGTCTTTCAGGGTTGTCTATTTCTCTCCCCTGTAATGACCATTTTTGCACAGCAGAGAAAGCGATTCACGGGTAAGTACTTTCCTGGGATTTCTTTGCGGCTCTTTAGAATGCGATTATTTCAATAGTAATTCTTTTACCAGGACTTCCCTTTCAAAGATTTCTGTTAAAATTCTCCCATCTTCTTTTAGACGAGGTTCATTATGACCCAGAGCAAACGCAAAGCGAAATTGGAAGCCAGGAAGAAAACCGAGCGTAACATTCGGTTGATCGCCGGTGGGGTTATCATCCTGATTCTTGCCGCAATTCTCTGGGCAATTCTTGGGTCAAAAAAATCCACACCTGCGGCACCAGTCGCGGCTGTTCAAAAGGGGACATACTCCTCGGCTCCTGCCATGACCATTGACAAAAATAAAAAATACACCGCCACATTCAAATTGGCCAAAGGCGGCGAGTTCACTGTTCAACTCTTCCCCGATAAAGCGCCGGAAACCGTAAACAGTTTCGTGTTTCTTGCCCGCGAGAAGTACTTCGACGGAACAACATTCCATCGGGTGTTGGATGGATTTATGGCCCAGGGCGGCGATCCCACCGGCACAGGCATGGGCGGTCCGGGATACCAGTTTAAGAATGAAGACAGCGATCTAAAGTTTGACAAGCCGGGTGTATTAGCCATGGCAAACGCCGGTCGAGATACCAATGGAAGCCAGTTCTTTATCACCTTTACGGCTACTCCGCAGTTGGACGGCGGATACACCATTTTCGGCCAGGTGATCGACGGCATGGATGTAGTCAACGGGATTACGCGCCGCGATCCGCAAACCAACCCGGATTTCACAGGGGATGTGATTGAAAGCATCACGATCAAAGAGGAATAAATTGGATAAAGCAGACAGCCAGGCGGGGTATTTATCGTTCCTCTCGATCAGTATTAAATCCATCCTTGTGCACGCGGTCACGTATTTTGTGATCGGGTTTATCAGTTTTTCTGTGTTTGATTATTCCACCCGTTATGCGGATCCACTTCTTGGCAATTTTATGCGCCAGACGGATCATGTGTTGGTCGCCGCGGGGCCTTTGTTTCAGGTCATTCGCGGGCTGCTCTTTGGATTGGTGTTTTTTGTCATGCGGGATTTCTTTTTCCCCCGGAAGAGCGGCTGGCTTGTCATGTGGCTCATGCTGTTGGTCGTGGGGGTCATATCTCCTTTCGGGCCGTCACCCAGCTCCATTGAAGGCTTACTTTACACGAACATCCCGCTCCATTTTCATCTCATCGGGCTCCCTGAAGTAGTCATTCAATCATTGCTGCTTGCTTTCCTGACTCATTACTGGATTTGCCATCCGGAAAAAAAGTGGCTGACATGGGTTTTCGGCATTGCTTTCGGTTTGGTAATTCTGATGGCTGTGATGGGGATTCTGGCCGCGCAGGGGCTGCTGCCTTCACCTGCCAGCTGAGATTCCTTCTTTCTGCGAGGGAGGTTTTATGCAGTTCCTGGCTCTTGAAATCGAGAATTTCCCCATCAACTGGAAAGAAGTCGAACAAGCTCTGATGGAAAAAGAGACGCGTTGCCTCTATGAATTGCAGCAGGATGACCTTGTCCGCCAGGTGTATTTCAGAGCTGACACCAAAAGCGCTGTAATTCTCTGGGAATGTGATTCCATTGAAAGAGTTATAGAGCTATCATCATCTTTTCCCCTGGTTGAAGCGGGTTTAATCCACTTTGATGTGATTCCTCTTATCCCTTACACGGGTTTTAACAGGTTATTTAGATAGTATTTATGTGGTTTTCTTTTTATTTGAACCAAAAATTTATATAATTATTAAAATGACCTCCATGGCAAAAACATGAATGCGGGCATAACTGTTGATATCCGTACCATTTTTCTGATTCAGGTTTTTGTAAACCTGGTCATAGGTCTTGCCATGTGGTTAACCACCCGCGGCCGGTACCAGTACAAACTGGGATATTTCGTCGGGTTGTTTCTCTCCCAGGCAGTCATTCAATTGTTGCTATTCTTCAGGGGAATCCTACCTGACTTTGTGACCATCGTTATCGCGAATACTTTGCTGGTTTCGTCATACAACCTGGGCTACCTCGGGTACTGTGAATTCTTCCACCGTCGGGTTAACTGGTGGCTGGTGTATCCTCCGGTAGTCGTGACTTTTATTCTGTTCTGGGTTTATCTCGATAATTTTAGTATGCGGGCGACTCTGCTGGCTTTAATATCCATGCTCCAGTACGGAATACAATTCTTTCTTGTGCTCAGTGTTAAAGAGACTGCCGTGCAGAGGTCAAAACCCATACTCCTTACCGGCTATGGATTGACCATTCTTCTTTTTATTATTCGCGGCGCCTATTTAATCCTGGTTCCCGGAGGGTTTACCAATATTTTCGATTCGGTATGGGCCAATTCGTTTACCTTCTTTGCCACCATCCCCACCATCATCCTGATCGCCATGGGTTTGCTGCTCATGGTATCGGACAGGTTGTTGGATGAAAATCGCGAGTTGGCCACACGTGATTCTCTGACCCACATTTTCAACCGGCGTACGTTTAATGACCTGGCCCACCGTGAACTGGCTCGCGCGGAGAGGTACAACCATTACACATCATTGTTGATCCTGGACATTGACCACTTCAAGCAGGTCAATGATACCTATGGGCATCCAATTGGTGACGAAGCCCTGATCCATCTGGTTCAAATTATCAAAAAATCTGTGCGTATGCAGGACCTCTATGGGCGTTACGGAGGGGAAGAATTTATAATCCTGCTGGCTGAAACACCACTATCCGAAGCTTTTGAAATTGCCGAGCGATTGCGTGAGAAAATTGAAAACAGCAGCCTGCATATCCAAAATCACATTATTAAGATGACCGTAAGTATTGGGATAGCCACTGCCAGAGGGGAAGACAAACCGACTCTGGAAGACCTGATCAGCGGCGCGGATGAAGCCATGTACGCGGCAAAGAAAGCCGGCCGGAATTGCACAAGGATGATGGAACGTCTCCCGATCGTGGTTGATCCTCAGTTTTCTATATGAGATTTACACCTTATGGCTACAAGGTCGAGTAACCGCCTTTACTCGATGCTGAAAAACCATTAAACCCAGGTGCGTGGATTTTCTTTTATAGGCGAGAATGAGGTTACTCAAACACCACAATTTCCATATAAAAATTGCCGTAGTATTCAATACAGGAATTGGCTGAGATCAAGTCGATTGGAGTCCTACGGCCGCTCTTTAAGAAGAATTCCACCACTCGCTGCTTCTCCTTATTCATCTGCCTGATCTGCGGGGTGACATCATACCCTTCAATACCGTTCAGGTAATACCCGTATATTTGTCCATTCTTATCCCAGAGCGTGTTTCTGCAGCCATCAGGGAACAGTGATAATCCAGAACCGGCTCCGAAACGGTCTATATAAGACCAGAACAGGGTCGCTCGTGAGACTTTATCCGTGAATGGTCCGTCGGCAGCTTTTGAAAGGCCGTAATCACTCAGAATATCAAATTGGATCGTAAGATCATCGACATAACCGTTATTGGATTGATTCCCATCCCAGGTGTACCCCACGGGCTCTTTGTCGTCTATGACGGTTGGCACGGATTGACCCAGAGGAATCCCACTCGCTGTATAAGTATGGAACAACCGCATTAGTTTGATATGATGCAGGGTTCCGGGGGTGGTTTTCAGGTCAATGTCGTTGCTGTTGCCTGATTCAAGATTCCCTTTATACGCGCGGACAAGGTAATTGGCCTTCAAATGGCCGTTATCCGGCACCGGTTCGATAAAGGCGAACTTTAATGATGGGTATCCATAGGACTGGATTTTGGTCGGTTCATTGTTATACCAGCGGTAATACAGGTTGTAGCCGTCGATATCCGTGATTAGGTCCTTTTTCCACCAGTCCTGACAGACGGTATCATCCTGGGCGCATGGACTGCCCGCATTCGCTTCCCATTCCCAAATGGCCGGGTGCATATCCAGTTGAATGGCCATTTTGCACCACGCCGCCATATCGGTTGGATTATTGGGATCGACCGGGATTTTGGCGCAGTCGGCTTCATTCTGGGCGAAACGAAAATTAGTCGGCGCGGGAATATGCGGACCTGATGGAAAATCACCCTCGCCGTCCATAAAGTACTGTTTTCCCGCTTCGCCCAGAAGTTTGAACGCGCTGCCGTTTAATTCAACGAAACCCGAATCAATTTTCTTCTGTATCGTACCAAGAAAAACAAGCGTGTCACCCTGCCAACCCCAGCATTCCAGGTAGACCATAATGCCGCCCGGCGGAGGATTCATCATTAAATTTCCCAGGTACGGGCTGAAATCGAACTCACCATTAATTCCGTTGATGAATGTGCCGGGATTGCCGGGAACGCGCTTCCAGCTAACGTTGTCAATGGAAAGATAGCAATACATCTTCTCAACTGGTTTGTCTGCGATGATCTTCGCGTCAACGAAGCCTAGTGACGTCTGTTCAGGCTGCAGGCATTTTGCATCACTGATGTCAACCGCGGCAATATTCCCCATCGATTTGCCGGCGGAATTTATGGCATACACAGCGTACAGGTATTTCCCCAAACCAATCCCTGGGTCAACATACTTGAAAATCCCGGTTCCCATCCTTGCGTCCAGCAAGGCGATCTGTTTGTATTCCATCCCACCCGGGTCTTTTCGCTCAATGACGAATCCAGACTCGTTTTCCGCTTTATCCTGGATCGTCAGTTGGGCGTCACATCCCTTGTTTTTACCAAAGATCTTCGGAGCGGGGGGAGGTTCCGGGCTTCCAAGAACTTTATCTGCAATGTCATGAAACACCAGGTCATATTTAATGGGGATCCAGTTCTCTGCCGGCTGGGCATTATCATCCACCTCCGGCGGCTGCTCTTCAGGTGGAAAAGGAGGAGGCATTGGAATCTCACCTCCGGCAGCACCACCAGTCGGAGGGTTAACTTGCGATAAATCAACCGGTGTGAATGATCCACTAACCTCCCCTGCCGGCTGGTTTGGCACAGGAAGTGGGGCTTCAGCCACTACTTTCACCTGAATAGGATTGGAATTGGATGCCCTCCCCTCCGCGTTGGTTGCCCGCGCCATCAATGTGTAGACGCCTTCTTCCAGTGGTATCCACTGCCAGCTTGCCGTGACTTTTTTTCCGGGCACGATTTTCCCCGCTCCAGCTAACCACAGGTGATTGTCAACCCACAGGTCCATTTTTTGGATATCCAAAAGCCCGACCGCTTCCGCGTAAACGCTGACAGGCTGCTTTACCTCAACTTTACTTTCAAATACAGGCCTGACAATAAATACCTGCAAACTCTGGTCTTTGCCGGCCAATCCTGGAACAGCGGAATAGGTTAAACCTGCCAGTAGTATCCAGACAATGGCAACAACCAGCCCAACAATGATGATGATCCCACTAATGGTTAAGAGTTTATTTGCGCGCAACGGGCATCTCTCCTTTGCTGGACTGGTTTATGTGTCTGGCTTTTGCAATCAGGGATTCTTGTGGTTGCTGTCTTTGGATTCCATAGTATTAACAAACGCCCGCACAAAGTATTCCGGTTTTAACAATCCCGATTGTGATACAGGTTTCACAAATCCAATCCGCGTATCCTGGCCTGTAAAGGTATATACTGCGTGATCAGATCCGATTGGATACTTATAGTAAAGCCTGAATCCATCTATTTTTTCGGCGGTGTATTTTGGCAATTTACTCCAACAATCCTTGTCGCTTTGCGCACAGACCTGAATAGGTTTGGCATGCCAATCCCAAATAACGATTCGATACCCCATGCTCGTAAAAACCGAGCATAGAGATTCCATGGCCTGTTTTTGCGCAGGATCAGTTTTGCCAACTCCACATTCAGCCGGGCCTTGCGCGAAATGGAAATTGATCGGTGGGGCGATATTGGTATAGGTGATCTCTGTCTTTCCAAGGTGCACCAGTGTGTTGCCTTTCCAGCCCCAGCAATCCAGCTCAATGGGCAAGCCTCCCGGCTCACCCAGGTAGGGTCCAACGTCATATTTACCGTTTGTCGCGGTGATGAATGTGTTGGGTTGAGGGGGTATCCGTGACCAATCCACACCATTGGTGGACATGTAACAATACACATTCATTACATCCTGCTGGGGATCGATGGTGGTATTGCTGGTTTCAATGGCCGACCCTCCAGGTGCCGCCTGGCAGGTTCCGGTGTTCTTTACCACAACAACATTGCTCATTGTCTTGCCGGCAGCGTTGATGGCGTAAACGACATAGGTGTACTTACCCGTATCCAGGCCGGTATCTTTGTATTTGAAGACACCTTTGCCATTGTGCGCGTCCAGTTTGGCCACCTGTTTGAATACCACGCTGCCCGGATTGACCCTGTGAATCAAAAATGCGGCTTCATCATCGGAATTATCTTTTATGGTCAGAATTGATTCACAGGCATTTTCCATCTTTCCCCAGATCTGAGGCGCCACGGGTGGGTCCAACTTTTGAAACACATTTCCCCAGAATTTCTGACCGATGATAATGTATTTTCCCGGTAAGATCCCTGTCCCCTGGTTATCTTCCGGGGGTGCCGGATCTTCGGGTGGGAACGGTGGTGGAGGCGGCGCTTCACCACCCGCCATACCTCCGGCTGCGCCGCCATCCGATCCGGTGGGTGGAGGTGTGGGTTCTCCGGGTTCGGGTGTAGGAACCTGTTCTTCCGGCACAATGTTTATCTTGATTAGGTTGGAATTTACCCCCTGCCCATCTTTACCCGTAGCCCGAACAAGCAGGGTGTATTCGCCCGTTTCCGTTGGGGTCCAGACCCAGGAACCGCTTAGGGTTTGTCCATTGGGAGTAATGGTAGCCCCCGCTTCCCAGAGGTGGTTGTCAACCCACAGGCTCATCCTGTCAAATACGCTTGCGCCTGCCGCGTCCGCCTTCACAGTAACCGGTTTATTGACTGCCAATGTTGAACCATCCACCGGCTGAACAAGAAAAACCCGCACATCTTGCGGTTCGCCGGCGCTGGCAGAAACCTCGGGAATAAGCCCCGGCAGAATCAACGTCGCGGCTATCAACAGAACCAATCCGACAATTATGACAACACCGCATCCAACCAGAAGTTTATTTGATCGCATTTTTCATCCCTCCACGCCATTGTTATTTTGGATTTGGGATCAATGGAACATTTTGTATTGGCGGTTTGCGAACAGGAGTAATGTCGTCGGGGACAGGTGGTTGTTCTTCCTTTGAGGGTGGAGCGGCACAGGCCGTTAGAGCGATATCGCTGTACACCTGGCTCTTGCCAATGGTCTTGCCATCCGCGCCGGTAACCACAAACTGGTACAAAAGCAGGCTGCTGGCGTACTGGTTATATTTCTCGATGGAAGTGGATTGCACCGTCCTTTGGAACCAGCCGTTTCCCGCGTCCTTCATGGATTCCCCGCCGTCCCAGCCGATCGTCGCGCCGCTTTGCCGGTCTTTCAGATTGACAAACAGGAGCACATCTTTGGCTTTGCTGGTATCGGAGACATACGCCTGGATGGTCACACTGTTTGTGCCGCAGCTTCCATAATAGAACTGGTTGGCCGACCGGTTGGCTTTAAAGAATAATTCACCTTTGGCTGCCGGCGCGGGTGTGGGAGTATCACTGGGTATTATGCCGGTGGAGGTTATGGTTGGGATCAGCGTTGGCGTGGCACCGCCTATGGTGACATCCGCTTCGGCGTAGCTTCCCCACGTGCCGGTCGTATTGCGCGCGCGCACCCGCAATACATAATTCCCGGCCGCGTCCGGGTACCAGTCAGTTGTAGTTTTCGCGAATGTACCGCTGGCCGCATGAAGCTGGATGACCGTTCCATTGGCGCTGACTTCCACCTCCGAAAGTCCACCGGGGTCGTTGGAATGCGAGATTATGGTGATCATCTGCATATCGAAGGCCATGTTATTATGGGGAAAGTCGATCCACGACGTTGGCCCGGAAGATGCTGAGTTTGGCTGACAACCTGTAAACAAAAACAACCCAACAAAAAGAACGCCGGGCAGAAAATTTCTGATTTTTTGTATCATAAAACCCTCCCATCATTTCTTTATGGATTGGGGAAATATGTCACGTCCAGCTTGAATGAATTGAAGTTGGTGATACACACATCGAATTCTTCCATTACCAGAGGAGCAGCCACACCGCTTAACAAAAAGCCATTATTGACCAGTCCCTTTGACCAGTTCTTAACCAGATTAGTGACATCAAATTGCAATTCATCAGAGGTTATTGAATCCGGCAGGTTAGCCAGAAACACAGCTTTTACCGGATCATCATCCAGATAAAAATAGGGGGCCTCTTTTGAAAGGTACAAACGCCGCGCGCAGTTATCCGAATAATTCCACCAACCATCCAGTCCGTGTTTTGTGCTCACCATACGGAATTTCAATACGGCAGATTGGATTGGTTTCCCCATGATCGGCTGCAGCTCTCCAAATTTGATAAAACCGTAATAATCTTTTGAGTCACTTTCAGTTGTCGTAGAAATCCATCCTTCTTCATAATGTGTATAATCATGGCCTACCTCAAGATTTCCATCTTGAGAAATTCCTATGTGATCATCCGTATTATAGGCATACTCGGAATCATGTTGCTTATTAATGGAAGATTCTTCTCCCCCCACCCCCATTAGAGAGGGATCCAGGCTAATAGTCTTCGTTCCGGTTCCCGTTTCCTTGTCTTTCAGGCAGACTTCGTTGCTGTCCCGTGACTCTATGCTGCCCTTGTAAGCCCTCACGGTATAACAGAGTTTATTCTTGATCTTGCACATGATCCACGAATCGTTACAGGGTGGATCCGTGGGCCATTGTGTGAACCCGGCTGTTACCAGTTCTTTCCCTGCCACACCATACGCGAATTGGGATGGTTCGCCGGTTTTGAAATGCCGGTAAATACGGAACCCGTCAATATTGACGTACTGGCAAAATGCTTCCGTTCCCGGGAAACACGACTGTTTATGGTAATCCCACACGTACGCCGCCATCCCAACCTTGATCATATTTACGCAGTTCTGATATTCGGAGCTCGGGCCGTGCTTGCCGCATTCATCAGGGTTACCCGTCGATTTGAAATTGTACGGAGCGCTTATCTGAATATGATTGGCGTTTTCGTAAGGATAAGATCCGAATATGCCGATGACGTCGTAGTTCTCATTGCTTAACATGACATAGGTTCTCATTTCTTCATCTGTCATGTCCTTTTCTATCGTTCCCAGGTCAAAATTCGCGTCCCAATCCCAGCAGTCAAATTTGATATGGCTTGTTCCACCTCCTTTAGGATAAATCGACGGAAGATGGGCGGAAATATCAAAACCCGAACGGGCCATCAGTTGGGCGTAGGGGAAAACTTTCTTTCCCCACGCTTGCAGATCACTGGATGCCATCGGAACCATAAAAGAATCAGAAGAATTGGGAACATGGATATACGTTTTTTCATCAATGGTCACATAACAGAATAATCTGTCAATCAATTTTCTCGATATTACCTTTACATCCACAGCTTTTTTACTAAATTGGGCGCAAGCACCGTTTGAAACAGAAATGTTTGATGGATTTGTGCTGCTTGTTCCGGCTTTATTTTGAGCATCCGCGTAGATCTGATACGCACCAAAGGCATTCTTTTCTGTATATGAAAAACTTGATCCAGAGACCATTGGACCTTGTTCGGCAATCATCACTGATTTGTCTGAGTCGGGCCGCAGGATATATATATGGAAAGAAACCGCGTTATCTGATTTAGCCGTTACTTTGATATTGATGTTACAGCCATCCACTTCAAGGTCGAGGCCTGGGATTAATGGGGGTTTACTCGTATCCCCTCCAGGATTTTGTGTCGGTTCCGGTTCAGGGGCGGGTTCAACAGGTTCCAAATCATCGATTTCCACGGTATTGCTTCTTGTTTCGGTAAATTTTTCAGCCGGAATGACCAATTCAATGGGATTTTTTTCTTCTAGGGGATCATCCAGGCCAATCCCTGGATTCAACCCCTCGGCGGCATTCACGCCGAGATTCAATTCCTTGACAAGAGAATTTATAGTATCGCCTGCTTTTGGAACTATCTTCATTACTAAAGGGTTCGCGGGGATCACGTTTACAACCACCGGATTGGAAAGGACCGTCTGACCTTGTGAATCCTTTCCCAATGCCATCAATGTAGCCCGGCCTTCCTTATCTGGTATCCATTCCCATATTCCGTTGAGTTGTTTTAAGGCCGGTATCGTGGATTTTGTTTCATCAATCAGTTTTCCATCAATCCATAATTCCAGGGATTCAATGGACACGGATCCATTCGCTTCGGCAGAAACTGGAATGGGCTCTCCCACATGGGCTGTCGATCCGTTCAGCGGTTTTGAAAGGAAGACGAGTAATGTCTGCGGCTGGTAATCACTTGCGGTCATCAGCGAGCCGCGCCAGTAGAAAATCCCAAGAAAGCTGGCAATTGCCAACACACCTACACCGAATACAAACCAGATCAGTCGCTTAGTATTTTTCATATATCACCACCAGTGATCAATTCAAATGAGTCTCCACTAAACTCCCGGATCCTGGAACGGTGATAGCCAGTATGTTTACAGGATGAATTGAAATTTACGTCAAAATCCGACCGGGAAAGACCACTCAACACGAGTGAAACTTAACCCACCGGTCTCAGTTGGTAGATTCTGCTTCCAACTGAGACCGTTCCAATAGATCACGTTATCGGATTACTGGTATCTTGGGCTTTACTGGAACAAGCGTAACCTGCAATTTTGGAATGATCAGTTTGACGGGTGTGAAGGTAGGCCGCACGGGTATGATCACATTACAGGTTGAAACCCCGATATCACTATAGACTGGGCTGCGCCCAACGATGACGCCGCCGGCACCGGTTGCCACGAACTGATAGAGTAGCCAGGCTTTTCGGTAATCCTCGTACCCGGGAACCGCGGACGCCGATACTGTTCGCTGGTACCATCCATTGCCAGCCGGAGTCATCGCGTCACCCTCAGTCCAGGCAGTGGATGCGCCGGTTGTCTGATCCTTCAATTTCAAGAATAACGTGATGGCTTTTACCTGACTGACATCCGAAGCGTATGCCTGAATTGTCACTTCATTCGTTCCACAGCCGCCCACTTTAATCTCGCTGGTGGAGATGTTCGCCTGGAATGTCAGTTCAGCAGGCGGCACATTTGTTGGAGTATAGGATGGGATTTCCGTTGGCGTAAAAGATGGAATCTGCGTTGAGGTGACTGTGATAATCGGAGTGGGTGTGGATGTGTCTACCTCGGTTGGTGTATAGGAAGGAATCAACGTGGGAGTGAAATCGCCAACAATGACGTTTACCACTGCCTCGCTATCCCATCCACCGGTCTTGCTCTGTGAACGCGCCCGCAGGGAGAAATTTCCCGGAGAAGGCGGATTCCATGAATACTCCACCTGAACCAGGCCTGTTTCACCGGAAGGTTTCAGGTTCTGTAAAACAGAACCGTTGACGCTAAATTCGATTTGAGCAGTTCCGCCGGGATTATAGGAATGGATCACCACGGGATATGGTGAAGGAGGAAGATTCATCCCCTCCAATGGAGCATCAAACCAGGTTCTCGCCCCTCCGGTCGCCGGAATTCCTCCTCCGTTTCCCGGTAAATTGCACGATGTGAGAGCAATGATTAAAGCTATATAAATCCACCACTTTACGAGCTTTTTCATTTACCCCTCCGTACATTTTTAAAGAACAGCAACGAATTCATTGTACAAAGAATCTTTACTATTACAATAGGGTCTTACCAATTTGGTCAGCGCGCTGCGCAGGAACATTCGAAAAAAATGAAAGACAAATCCCCCCAAAATACCCGCGAACTCAAAAAACATTTTCGCAACATTCTTCCCTTTATGGGATTGTTGGGTTTTTGTCTTGTGTTACTGGTATTGGATGAATACTTCACTTATTTTCCGCAAACCTGGCATCTCCTGTGGATGGTTTATTACGAGTGGCGTTCATCCCGCCCGATCACGGCATATGTTACTTTTATTCTTAGTTTTATCAGCCTGACCATTTATTGCTGGGCGGCATTTCGTTCAAATCGTGTCGTCCGCGTAATTCTGAGTGTTTTCTTTGTCCTTGCTATTTTTGTTGAATACGGATACTACAACATTTTTAGACGCTTCATGACCTCAGTTGATTTTTGGACTGCCGCGCTTTCACCCTGGTCGCTCTGGTTCGAAGCCATAGGCATGTATTTCAACTGGAAGGCGTTGATCATCTCAACTGTTTTTATCCTGGCTGTAGTTTTCAATTGGAAGAAACCTCGTTCAAAAAAACATCCGGAAATCATACTGGTTGTGTTTCTGGCTGGTATGTGGTTTATGCGCCTCAATTTGCCCTATGAACCGAAAATGGGCATCTCTGTTTTCCAATTGATCCAACTTCTGGAAGATCTCCGCCCCGGCGATCGTATCTTCGGTGATCGGGAAAAGATTCCAACAATATCGTCGACACCACCTGACAATAATATTGTCTTGATAATTGATGAATCGCTGCGCGGTGATCACCTTGGAATCAATGGTTATTCGCGCGACACCACACCTGCTCTGCAAAAAATTTCGGAAAAAGGGTTGATCACAAATTGGGGCATCGCCGTATCAGCAGCCACATGCAGTATTTTTTCCAATCCTCATATATTAACAGGCGTTCCATCCACTGCCGGGCTGGATAATCGTTTCACATCCAGTTGGCCGACCCTGTTTCAATACGCACAGGCCATGAATTACAAAACCCAGTACCTGGATGCCCAGGAAACCTACCTCTGGAATGGTCTGCTCCAAAAGGATCTGCAAAATGTGGATGTCCATCTAACCACCAATGATTTCGGGCGATCGATGTACTCGGATCAGACGGCGGCAAAATATATTTACCAGCAGGTCACCCAATCGACCGGGAATTTCATCGTGTTGAACAAGATGGGCATGCACATTAAATACGAGAATAATTACCCGCCTTCAGCAAATATCTGGCTTCCAACACCCAAAAACCGTGATTACAATGACTTCAAGAATGTGGTGAACGCCTATGACAACGCGTTGCGGTTCAACCTGGAATCCTTCTACACCAATCTCATGCCGGATGCTGTGGAATTACCAAACACGCTGATCATCCACACATCAGACCATGGGGAAACATTACAGGAACACGGGGAAATATGGTCGCATTGCCATAACACCAGTCCGGAAGCCACAGTGCCCCTGTTTATTATTGGCAGACTTCCCGTCCAGCCGGATACATCGTATCAAGCAAGTCATTCAAATATTGTCCCTACATTATTAGACTTAATGAGAGTTCCGCAGGAGTATCGGCTGCATGACTATGCGCCGTCACTATTAACCGCCAGGAGCAGTATGAACGGTCCGCGCTACTTTTTGGATGGTGATCTTCAATCCGTGGAATTTAATAATCTTAATAAACAATAAAACCTTTATAAAAGGTACCAGTGATTCTCAAATATGAGGATATTAAACTCGTGAAAAGAATTCCCCGCATCGTTTCAAACAATTGGTTTTTCATTTTTTTATCCATATTGTTTATTGGACTACGGATTTTTGCCTCTGATCCATGGACAGGCGCCATTGCCACCAACGATACTGACTCGTACGCGGCAACCGCCAGGGCGCCCCTGCTATCACGCGAGTTCATATCCGGATATCGGCCAATCACTCTGCCTCTGGTTTACAAATTGTTCGCTCCCGCGCAAGGATATGACACATCCATACGTAGTGAGCCCAGCATTCGAAAATCTCCCGGCTTACTTGACCTTCCCGGTTTTTCTGGAATTGCTGTTTTCCAGTCAGCATTGTCGGTGATTGCCTGGTGGGTGCTGGCGTTTGCTCTGTACCGTAAAGTAAAGAACCCCTGGCTCCGGAATTTCTTTTGCGCATTCATTCTGCTATCAGCCTGCCTCCCGGAGATTGTCAGCTGGGACCATGTGATGATGTCTGAATCGCTGACATATTCGCTTTTCGCCTTTCTTCTGGCAGTAAGCCTGTTTCTGTTTGATAAAGGATTATTCAATGGTGAAAAAGCGGATAGGCGAAAACAATGGCTGGCAGTTGGATTTCTCCTGGCATTATTTTTCTGGGTTAACACTCGTGACACAAACGTGTATTTCCTGCTTGTCTACCTGGTTTGCCTGGCATTCGGGTTGTTGGTTCCTTTTCTGGCTCGGAAAGGTCGCAACTTCCCAATTCTCGGCGTGGCGATACTGGCGGTTTCGCTGGCAATCTATGGATTTCAACAGGTTTCTGCCCGGGGTAGTATCCGCCTGGTCAATCCGTTGATCAACAATCTGACATCCAACATTTTTCCTTTTCCCGACCGGGTGAAATTCATGCACGATAACTGGGGTATGCCAGATTCAGAAGACATCATTTCGAACACATCTTCTGCGAATTACAGCAAGATCACCCTGAATAAGGATTTCACAACCTGGGTGCAATCCAGTGGGATGTCTGCGTATATGAGCTTCATGATGCATTATCCGCTCAACACCACCCAGATGTTGATAAATTCCTTTAGCGAAAATTTTGGGTACTATAAACAACCATATTATGATCCATGGTACTTGAAATTACCTGTGCGTTTGAACCAGTTGACCCGGTTGATTAATTGGTCCTCGAGCGACTTAATCCTGATATCCCTTCTATTAATAGTGGCTTGCACAGGGCGCAATATACACGTTTCAAACTCAGCTCTGTGGCCGGTTATTGGAATCATGGCCTGTATCTGGCTCGGAGCCGGGGTAATGTATGCCGCGTCATACCTGGGTGAAACCTGGGGCAGCGCCTCCCGTCACATACAGAATGTTATCCTGGCATATCGGATGCTGGTTTTGGTTTTTATACCAGTATTATTTGAATCCTGATTACATCTGGACATTTCATGGATAAGATTTCCGCAGTCTCAACCGACAGAAATTCCGTTGCGTGAATATGCCGGTGGCACGGTTTCGAAAGGCTCATGAACAAAGAATCCCATCCGTTGCACCCATTGCTGTGACGCGGGGTGATTACAATACTCAACATTCTGAAATATGAAACACTCTTCCTGATTCTTACGTAAAATAAGTACAGGCATTGATACATTCATCAACACTCCTTTCAACATCCTGCATGGAGGAACATATGAAAAGGAAACTCATTAATACGTTCCTGTTGGGATTTGGTCTATTTGTCGCGGTGGCGGCAGCCTGGCGGTTTGTCTCTCGGTTGCGCCCTCTTCCCTGCCCTCCCTGGCTTGACTGGATGTTGGAAAATCCATTAACACGCGGAATGCGGGCTGAATTGCTGGTTCGTCGCGCAGGTCTCAGACCGGGTATGCGTGTGTTGGATGCAGGCTGCGGCGCCGGCCGTGTAACTGTTCCTGCCGCCCGCGCGGTGAGCGCCAGCGGAGAAGTAGTTGCTCTGGATATTCAGCCAGCCATGCTGGATAAAGCCAGAAGACGCGCCAAAGCCGCCGGATTGGGGAATGTACGTTTCATGCTTTCCGCCCTGGGCGAAAACATGCTGCCCGAAAACCGATTTGACCGTGCCTTTCTGGTGACTGTTCTTGGGGAAATCCCCAATCAATTGGCGGCATTAAAAGAAATTGCGCAGTCGCTTAAACCTGGCGGTATCTTATCAATCACCGAAATTCTCCCTGACCCACATTATCAGACGATTCAATCCATCCGTAAACTGGCCTACCAGGCTGGTTTGATTGAATCAGGTGTGTTTGGGAATAATTTCACCTACACCATCAATCTTCGTAAGCCTCTGCCGGAAACGCAATAATCGAATAAATCGGCTATTTATCAATCTCGCGATCAGATCAAACCAGATGTATTCTACATGTTAGAATACATCTATCATTTCGGTTCTGGTTAATTCCATGATTCAATACGGAATACTGGAACTTTTTTTGTCTTTTACCATGAACGGTACTGGTTTAATTGTATGGAAGGTTTTTTACCCACAACGCAGGAAGAAATGCTGGCCCGTCATTGGGATCAATTAGACGTCATACTGGTAACGGGAGACAGCTACATTGACAGCCCGTTTATCGGCGCGGCGGTCATTGGGCGCGTTCTTGAGAATGCTGGATACCGTGTGGGGATCATTGCCCAGCCAGACATACAGTCTGAAAAAGATATCATTCGATTGGGTGAACCGCGTCTCTTCTGGGGTGTTACCGGCGGCAGTGTGGATTCGATGGTGGCCAACTATACAGCCGCCCGCAAACGCCGGAAAAGCGACGATTACACCCCTGGTGGGATCAACAACCGGAGGCCGGATCGGGCTGTAATCAGCTACACAAATTTAATCCGCCGCTTTTTCAAGAATACCCGCCCCATTGTTCTGGGTGGCATTGAATCCTCTCTCCGCAGGGTGGCGCATTATGACTACTGGTCGGACTCCCTTCGCAGGTCGATCCTTTTTGACGCCAAAGCCGACCTGTTGTTATACGGTATGGCGGAACAATCAGTTCTTGAACTGGCCGCGGCTCTAAAGAAAAGTACAGATTTCCATACCGTGCGCGGGTTATGCTACATATCAAAAGAACCACCAGAGGGTGATTCAATCTCTCTACCTTCGTATGAAGAAGTAATCGGTGATCCGGGCGTTTTTATTCAGATGTTCCATGAGTTTTACCGGAATAATGACCCGATAACCGCAAGGCGGCTGGTTCAAGCCCATGGTGACCGCTTCCTGGTACAAAATCCCCCGGCGGTTTACCTAACCCAGGCGCAATTGGATGCCACAGCCACGCTGCCCTTCACCCGAAACCAGCACCCATATTATGAGAACCAGGGAAAAGTAAAGGCGCTGGAGACAATCCAGTTTTCCATCAATACCCACCGTGGATGCTATGGAGAATGTAATTTTTGCGCGATTGCCGTGCACGAAGGACGTACCGTTCGCTGGCGCAGCGCCGATTCCATAATTAAGGAAGCGGAGAGTTTCACTCGCCATCCGGATTTCAAAGGCATCATTCAGGACGTGGGCGGTCCCACTGCCAACATGTACGGGTTTGAATGCCGGAAGAAACTATCGAAAGGCGCATGCGATGACAAACGGTGTCTCTTTCCGGCGGAATGCGCCGCGTTGAAACCAAATCACCTGGCCCAGATCAACCTGTTAAAAGCATTGCGGGAATTACCTGGGGTGAAAAAAGTGTTTGTTGCCTCGGGTATCCGGTATGATCTCCTGCAGGCTGACAATTCTATGGGTGATGCTTATCTAAAGGAGATCGTGGAAAATCATGTCTCCGGTCAGTTGAAGATCGCTCCGGAACACAGCGAGGACCATATTTTGCGCTTAATGGGCAAACCCGGCAGGCAGAGTCTGCTGAAATTCAAGAAAGATTTCGACACGATTTCTGCAAAAGCCGGTAAAAAACAATTCCTGACCTATTACCTGATCGCCGCGCATCCCGGTTGCGCGGATGAAGATATGCGCCGGTTAAAACGCTTTGCCAACCAGGACCTGCATATTTCACCCGAACAGGTTCAGATATTCACCCCCACCCCATCAACCTATTCCAGCCTGATGTATTACACGGGTCTTGATCCGTTCACCTTAAAACCTCTTTATGTGGAAAAGGACAATTCGCGGAAGGAACAACAAAAAATGATCGTTGTTGAAAAGCCGGTCCTTTCACATCACCCAGTGAAAAAGGCTGGGATGTACAGGCAGGGAAAATCATGAGTTTTCGATTGTTCGCCATCACAGCGCCGGGATTGGAACCCTATACCGCCGCGGAATTAAGCACCCTCGGCCTTCAGCCAGAATCGCGTTACTCTTCCACAGTAAAAGGGGAACCGAAGGATGAAGCAGGCGGAGTGGAATTTGAAGGCAGCCTGGCTGACCTGTACCGTACAAATTTACACCTGCGCACCGCCAATCGTATCATCTACCGCCTGGGTGAATTTTCCGCTGTGTCCTTCCCGGAACTAAGAAAAAAAGCTGCGCGTCTTCCCTGGGAAACTGTGTTGCGCCCCGGACAGTCGGTTGCTCTACGGGTCTCGTGCCATAAATCCAAACTTTACCATTCGGATGGTGTAGCCGAACGGGTGGCAGGGGCAATCGGCGATCACCTGGGAAAACCTTCTCTGCTTCAGAAATTCAACGAAAACGCCAAACCGCTGCCTCAATTGATTTTGGTGCGTTTTGTCCACGATGTGTGCACCATCAGCGTGGATACTTCCGGTGAATTACTGCACCGCCGAGGGTATCGCCTGGAAACCGCCAAAGCCCCATTGCGCGAAACACTGGCGGCTGGTCTGTTGTTGGCCGCCGGGTGGGACGGTCAATCGCCTTTACTGGACCCTTTCTGTGGGTCAGGGACGATCGCGATTGAAGCAGCCCTTCTTTCCCGCCATATTGCACCGGGAAAAAACCGCCGCTTTGCGTTCATGGACTGGCCGGGGTTTGACGAACAGAAATGGAAACACCAGCTGGCACGTGCCGTATCCCAGGAGAAGCGCCAATGTGCCCCGATCTTCGCCTCTGACCGTGATGCTGGAGCCATTCAGATGGCCGGCCGCAACGCCGAACGGGCGGGCGTTCTGGAAAACATCCATTTTAAAACGAAGGCGGTTTCAGCCATTCAACCCCCGGAACGGAAAGGCTGGGTGGTCACCAATCCGCCATATGGTGTCCGGGTCAGTCCCGGACGAGATCTGCGTGATCTATACGCACGATTCGGTGTTGTTCTAAAAGAATTATGTTCTGGATGGAATTATGGTATCCTCAGTTCTGGAGATATTTTAATGGGGCAAACCCGCCTTTCGGTGGATGAAAAAGTCCTCTTGACCAATGGGGGGCTTCCAGTCGCGTTATTTCATGGCAAGGTGTAGCGCGGTCGGCCGCGTATCATTACACCATAACTCTCTCAATCGGTTTATTTGGTTTGGTAGTTTGCAAAAATGTAAGGATTTTTGTAAACTAGTATTGTTAAAATAAACAAAGTGAAATAGTCTAATAAACATTCTAGGAAGAAGGGGTTGAAATTGGCCACATCTCGCACTCAACTTATGGTAGATCGACTAAACCTGATGCAAGCATCCTCCCCGGATATTGAAGCATCGGCTGTCGTTAGCGTTGATGGTCTGACCATCGCATCAGCGCTTCCTCATGGCGTTGAAGAAGACCGCGTTTCTGCCATGTCTGCCGCCATGCTATCACTTGGTGAAAGAATTGCCGGTGAACTTGGTCGCGGTTCACTGGAGCAAATCTACATCAAGGGTGACCAGGGCTTTGTTGTTCTGATGTCTGTTGGAAATGATGCTGTGCTTACCGTCCTTGCCCGCGAACAAGCGAAGCTTGGTTTGATCTTCCTTGATATCCGCCGGGCCGCAGATGACCTTTCTAAGCTGATCTGAGCGCTATTAATTATGGAACATCTTCCCAAGAGTGGTCTATATTATCCCAACAATTTAGCCCGCATAACCCTTCTTGCCCTGGATGATGTTATCGGAACAAATGGGGTAAATGCGTTATTAAGCATGGCTAATGAGCGGGAATACATTGGAAATTACCCCCCCGACAACATGGAATCTCAGTTTGATTTCGCCGATTTCTCCACGCTCATCGGCACACTGGATGAGATGTATGGCGCCCGTGGAAGCAGGGTTCTGGCTCTGCGTGCCGGAATTGCCACATTTGATGTTGCATTGAAGAATATCGGTGAGGCAGTGGATGTTAACGATGAGGGTTTTATTGCCCTGCCAATCGTTGAGAAGATACGGGTTGGCCTTTCACTCGTTGGAATCACTTTCAGCCAGTCAACCAAGAATATCCCGGCCATTCACGAAGAAGATGACAAATTCATCTACTCCGTGACCTACTGCCCTGTCTGTTGGGGCCGTAAGACAGAAGAACCCTCCTGCCATCTCATCGCGGGTCTTTTAAAGGGGTCATTGAAATGGGTTACCAGGGGAAGCGAATTTAATGTCACCCAGACGGCAGCCCATTCCTGCGGCTCATCCACATGTGATTTTGTTATTCCCAAAACTCCCTTGGAATAAACCATAACACTATCGATGACGCTTTCAAAAAGGTGACCTGAACAGGTCATCTTTTTTTTCAGGTTGATTGGCAAATATGTGTAATTTGGTGCAGAATATGATCACCCTGGAATATTTTGGTAGAAAGGGAGTTCCCTATGGATGTTCCGCTCAAGTGGTTATTGGAAGGCCCGGCATATGTGCAATTTCGTACCCGGGTGGACTTGTTGGAAGAATCCACATCGAATCCAGAAGTTCAACGCGCCCGACAGGCAATGTTGGAACAGCCTGATGTCATCTCACTTGTCAAATCTCTGGAGAATTGGCCAGGACAGGTGCTTTCCAGTCACAAATCGGCAAACCAATCCTTTCATACCCTGAACTTTCTCACCGATCTGGGTTTGAAGGCCGGTGATCCAGGGGTACAGCCTGTTGCGGAAAAGATATTATTACGCGCCTCAGCGCAGGGGCCATTCTCTCTGGGTATGAATATAAGCACAGCGCATGGGGGAAGCGGAACGGACATTCTTGCCTGGGCGTTATGCGATGCGCCCAATCAAGTCTACGCGTTGATCCAGCTGGGTTTGCGGGATGATGCCCGTGTGCAAAAGGCACTGGATTTCCTGGTTGACCTTGGTAAAGATAATGGCTGGCCGTGTGCCGTTTCACCTGAGTTGGGGAATTTCCGCGGGCCGGGGAAAAAGGATGATCCCTGTCCATATGCGACCCTGGTGATGTTGAAAATGCTGGCCCTGTTACCGGAATACAGGGAACATCCGGCAGTCAATTCAGGACTGAATGCAATACTCTCATTATGGAAAGACCGCCGGGAGAAACATCCTTATATTTTTTACATGGGTACTGATTTCTGCAAATTAAAAGCCCCGCTCATCTGGTACGACATTATTCATGTTCTTGATGTGCTATCACACTTTCCACAGGCCAAAAATTCTGCCGAGTATATTGAAATGGTGGATATTGTCCGATTCAAATCCGATATGGATGGTTTTTACACACCAGAATCCATCTACCAGCCATACAAAAATTGGGATTTCGGTCAGAAGAAAGTCCCTTCTCACTGGTTGACATTCCTGGTCTACCGGATATTAAAACGTACCACGTCTTAATCTAAACGAGGATAATTTGTCGGCTATAGATGAGATCGCCTATTCACTTGGGAAAAGGGATGAAGTATCAAATCGCCTGTTGGCGAAAAAACTTGCCTCGAAACCAGATATTTCGGGGATACAGGAAATCAGTGAACATCTCTGGGACAAGAATGTCAATATCCAGAATGACTGTATTAAAGTTCTCTACGAAGTTGGAATGATCAATCCAGCCCTGATTGGTCACTATTATCGTGATTTTCTCAAATTAATCCAATCCAAAAACAACCGGTTGGTCTGGGGCGCGATGATCGCTCTTTCAACCATCGCATACCACCAGGCAGACGCGCTATTCCCCCATGTAGAGTTGATCATGAAAGTGACAAAAACCGGGTCTGTGATCACCACGGATGCCGGCATTAAGACCCTCGGTTTGATTGGTTCGGTCAAACCCGAATACCGCGAAGCGGTTTTTCCATTTCTTTTGGATCACTTAAAAACATGCCGCCCAAAAGAAGTACCGCAGCACAGCGAAAGCACCCTTCCGGCCGTAGACACTGGTAACCGTAAAGAATTTATTGCGATCTTGAATGAACGCATTGAAGACCTGACTTCGACAGGTCTCAAACGGGTAAAAAAGGTGATCCGGACAGCAGAAAACCTGACAGGATAAGAAAAACGGCCGGTTCCCCGGCCGTCATAATCTAACATCCCGCGCAATTACGGATATCCACTACCCTGTTTACATAGGGTTTTATGGCTTTAAGTAATGCCTTTTCTTCCACCCCTTCGATCCGGAAGACCATCTGGGATGTTTTGCTGTCTTCTCCCAGGAATGAACCGGTGGAAAGGATATTGCCGCCGGTTTCAAAGATTGCCTGTGACAGTTTGGCGAGCAAACCAGGGCCTTTTCCCATTTCTACGGTCAAGCGCAGACCGGCTTCTCGCGCGCCCAACACTTCAAGGAAAGCCTTGAAGATGTCTGTCTCCGTGATGATTCCCACAACGCGCTCACCGCGAACCACCGGCATTCCGCCAATTTTGTGATCAGACATGATGCGGGCGGCTTCCTCTAAAGGCATGTCTTCGGTGACCGTAAAGACCTCTTTGGTCATTATCTTTTCCACAGGGAAGGAACTGAGCAATGACTTGATTTCCCATACGCTCAGTGTGGTCGCCGCTGAGGGCGAAGCCTTTAGTAGATCAAGCTCGGTGACAATTCCAATCAGACTGCCTGATTGATCCACCACAGGCAGACGCCGTATGTGCTCTCTGTTCATCAATGAGAGGGCTTCATCGAGCGATGTTTTTGGACCGATGGTAATGACCGGGTGTTTCATGCGAGAACCTACAAACATGGCAGTCTCCTTTTAAATCTTAATGATGATGTATTAATCATACAATACAATCCATTTATATGAAATTGATAGGAATTTCAAATATTCTATTTATAATTTAGATCAGATTGTCCGGAAGTCAAATGACGGTATAACCTGACGACCGGTACCCCCTTTTTTTACTCAGATCGGAGACCACCATGCCAGAATCCATTTCCCGCCGACAATTCTTAAAAGACAGCCTACGTCTGGCGGGGGCGGTTTCCATTGGACGCGTTGTGGACCTGGGCTCGATATCCGCTCAATCATTGAAAAAGGAAACCTTTCCTGAGGCCGTTGTTTCCCAGGGTGTTGATCAAGACACACCGGCAGCAATATTAAAAACCGCGCTGGACGCCCTCGGGGGCATCAGCCGTTTCGTAAAACCCGGTCAATCGGTAGCCATTAAGCCCAATGCCACCTGGGCGTTCGCCCCGCATACGGCATCATCCACAGATCCAGACGTTCTTCGCGCGCTGATCGAAATCGTCAAGGAAGCCGGCGCATCAAAAATCACAGTCATGGATCACTGTTCCATTGAACCAGGAACCGCGAAAGCATTGAAAGCCAACCTGTTGGGTGCGGTGGTGGAGGAGACGGGTGTTGAAGGTCTATTTCCCGATCGTTGGATGGCGCCCAAGGGGACATACACGACCATTGAATTGCCTGAAGGTCATTCTTTCAAAAAAATCGGGGTTATTAAAGCCGCTGTTGACGCGGATGTGCGCATAAACATGGGTGTCGCCAAGAGCCACAGTGTGACGCGAGTGACCCTGGCTTTAAAACACATGATGGGTTTTTTGGAAACGCCGCAGGGGCTGCACGCCTATCTGCATAAAGGCATCGCTGATATTAATACCAAATCTCCCATGCAGGCCCAGCTGCATATCCTGGAAGCATTACGCATCCGCACCGCCTACAATGACTACATCACCTGCGGCGGACCGGAAACGGATGAGACCCATCCCTTTATGATTTTCCGTAAAAACCAGATTATAGCCGGGGTCAATCCGGTTCTGGTTGACGCATACGCGTGCAGCACGTATTACAAGATCAAGCCCAAAGAACTGGCTCACCTCAAGAATGCTTCAGACTGGGGACTGGGTGACCTGGATTTGGAAGCGGCAACAGCCATGGGAAAATTCCGCATGGTGAACGTGGGTGAAGTTGCCGCGGTTATTCCTCAGCCTACCGAAACAAAGGTGCCTGTCGAAATCACTTCGAACACTCAGGAAGTAAAGGCAACCACTTCTCCGCAGCAAGTTGTTGAGGCAAAACCGTCCGCCATTCCACTTCCGACCGCGGTTGAATCCCTTGCAGGCCCGGGGGTGTCAAACCCGGTTCAACAAGCCGCCTCCAGTGTGGTTAACCCCAACAGCATGCTGAATAAGGCGCTCATACCGGCTTCCATCGTCATGGTTGGCGCGGGTATCGTTGCCACCCGCAGGAAAGGCTCCTCAGACCAGGCAGAGGAAGAGTCACCGGATGAAAAATAAACCCCTTCGGACATCGATAGTACGAATCAGGGTTGGCCGCAGGCTGGTTCAAACCGGCGTTATGCTCCTGTTCCTGTTTCCCTGGCTGCCTGTACTATCGGCTCATTTAAAAGGAGAAGATGTACCTGCCTTTACTTCCTGGCTACTGCCATTTGATTCACTGACCAACATTGGCAAGATTTTCCATAATGATCTCCCCTGGATCGCGGCAGGCGGCGCGCTATTCGTTTTGGCTGCCTCCTGGATCTTTGGGCGTTCCTTCTGCGGGTGGATCTGCCCGCTGGGCACAGTGATTGATTGGATGCAGCCGCTCTTCTTCTGGCGTAGAAAGAGTCATGTTAAGCCATCCCGGCAAAACAGTCGGGCGCGTTTCAGGCTGCTGGCATTTGTACTTACAGCTTCCATCCTCTCGCTCCAATTCCTCGGATGGTTCAATCCCCTGGTGATCTTTAACCGCGCCGCTTCTGCCATCATTACCAACCTGGCGCTGCTGGACCTGTCTAACGTACGTTCCGTGCCTTTTGCCGTTTCATTCATGTTCATCCTGATACTGGCGCTGGAGATCATCCGCCCTCGATACTGGTGTCGGAATCTTTGCCCGTTCGGCGCCCTGGTCAGCCTGCCGGCCCGTTACAGCCTGTTGAACCGCCGGGTGACGAACGCCTGCACATATTGCGGTGATTGCCGGAATGTCTGCCCCATGCAAGCCATTGGCGCGGAGCCGCATGAAACGCGGTATACCGACTGCACTTTCTGCCTTGAATGTGAAGCTGCCTGCCCAAATCAAGGTATCCGCTTTGGGTTCGGAACCCTGGCCGGATCTCGCTGGGAAAAAACCAATCCACCCCCGGGTGGGTCCAAATTGCCGGTCGGAGCCTACCAGAAATCCAAAACCCCGGCAGATCCCGCACTTACCCGCCGGCAGGCGATCGAAGTGATGATGGCGGGCGGAATAGGCCTGGCAGCCGTTCCACTTATGGAAATGACCCGGCCGCAAGCAGGACTTGTGCGTCCACCCGGCGCGCTGGCTGAAAAAGAGTTCGTGCAAACCTGCATCACCTGTCAGGAATGCATCCGCATCTGCCCCAGCCTGGCTCTCCGCCCGGCGTTGTTCGAAGGCGGCCTGACGTCCATTGGCACACCCATCCTATCCTCCCGGCAGGGCGCCTGCTCCTATATCACCGGCTGCCCGCAATTGTGCGCCCAGGTCTGCCCGGTAGGCGCTATTCGCAGTATTCCGCTGTCAGAAATGAAGACCGGCATTGCTCGCGTGGATCACCGCGCCTGCCTGGCCTGGGATCAGGGTGAGAAATGCCTGGTGTGCGTTGAAGCCTGCCTGTCTGACGCGGCAAAGTCGATCAACGGCCGTGTGATTGTGGACACGGAGAAATGCATCGGATGTGGACGCTGCGAAAGCGGCTGTCCCGTTCCGGGAAGCGCCATAAAAGTCTATCCAGTCTAATCTATCCGGTATGCGATCACGGCGCCGTCTTTACCGGCAATCAGCAGTAGATTCCCTTGTAAAACCGGGCCTGATTCGATCCAATCGCCGGTATGAATTTTCGATATGATCTCACCGGTCGCATTATTCATGACAAACAGATACGGCTGTGAGACGCCAGTGAAATACAACCTTTCTCCAATACTTGCCGGAGTGGAGCGCACGGACACTGGCAATTGTTTTTCCCAGACAGGCATCCCGGTTTCAAGCTGCAGCCTGGCCGCCTGCTGTCCGATGGAAAATACAAAAATATCGCTGCTTTCAAGGATTGGACTGGCATAGATACTATCCGGCATGGAATACTGCCAGTAATAAGCATCCCCAGTCGGGATGAGAGCCGTCAACCGGCTGTCTGAACCGGCAATTAACAGCATGTCTCCAGTTGGAACCAGGGATGTCTCCAGGCCGCCACCCAGATTCGCTGGTTTGTTCCAGCGCGGCCGCCCCGTGTTGGCATCAAGAGCGTTGACGCTTCCGCCGACAGTCGCAAAATACAGAATGTCATTCTGCAGCATTGGCTGGCCGACCACAGCATCGCCGGTTTCCACCTGCCAGAACGTCTTTCCAGTAGACAGGTCAAGAGACGTCACACGGCTGTTATAGGAAGCGATGTACACCCTGCCGCCGGAAATAAATGGCGGCGCGAAAACACTACCGGTCAAATTAACTGTCCAGAGTGTGCCACCGGATTTGCGATCCAGGGCAATCACATCGCCGGACTCGCAGCCAATAATGATCCGGTCAACCGATACTCCCGGAGCTGAGGTTATGGTCTGCCGCATGTCTCTGGTCCAGAATGGGGAACCATCGGTAGATTTGAGCAGGGTGACCACCCCGGACTTGTAGCTGACGGCAATGGATTCAGGATCGGCCGTCAACCCGACCGGTTCACTCTGGATAAGATTATTCATCCACAGGAAATTGACCGGCGCGGTGCTCGAAGGCTTCCCCTGGGATAAATCCACGGTTATGTCTGCCTGCTCCTGCCGGGTCAATCGTTCATACAGGATTTCAGCCTGCCGGATTCTTTCCTGTTCCATGTACAAGGGGATTAGTTTCTTGATGGCAGAGTGATTGGAAGGATCCGCATTAGTTGCCTGATGGTAGGCCAGAAGGGCTTCACTTTTTCGGTCCTCCGACATTAACTGATCCGCCTCCCGCTCCAGGCGTTGAGAGGCATTGAGGAACAGCGGTGAAGAACACCCCGCAAGGCATGCCAGATTGATGATCGCAAACAGGTAACAGGCAAGATTTCGTTTCATGTGATAGGGTATATCATAGTATGAAATCGAAATTTTGGGATAAAAATGCTGATATAATCAAATTTTGAACCCATTGATAGAAAAGGTCAGAAGATCATGAAAACTATAAAAATCACTGGCACCATTGCCATCGTAATTACGATTGCCAGCCTGCTGCTTTCAGCCTGCGGTGCAGCCGCCCCGGCCACCCCCACCACAGACCCGGGCGCCGTATACACCATGGCTGCCGCCACCGTTCAGGCGCAATTGACTCAGGCCGCAGCGGCCAATCCAACAGCCGTTCCCCCTACCGAGACTCCGCTGCCCCCTCCAACGGTAGCCCCAACCGTGGCACCCACCCAGGAACAGGCTCTGCAACCAACTCTGCCTTTTGCAGCCGCGGCTCCGACGGCCGCAGCCGGCAGTGTTAACGGATTGAATCCCTTTATGGCCCCTACCCAGTCTTCCGCGGCGGCCGCCGGGTTTAAAGTCGGCGATTACGCGGAATTCCAATACAACGTCCCGGCTGATCTTACGGTCTACGCGCCGGGTGAACCCTTCCAGTTGGAAGTCGGCTTTAAGAATGTGGGTAGCGTCACCTGGACACCCGAATATTCCCTTGTGTTTATCGGCGGCGACCAGATGTCCGGCATAACGAGTGTTCCCCTGAAGGCAGCTGTGAAACCGGGTGAAAAAGCCATCTTCAACATCGACCAGAAGGCCCCCGGGGAGCCAGGCAGAAAATATACCACCCGCTGGGCGCTTACCACCCAGACCGGCGCGTATGTTGCCAATGGTGAAATGTATTTGACCATTGTCGTGAAGAACTGAGAATATTGAGTTTGGAATTTGGCGCCGGTTAAAGACCGGCGCTTTTTTTATGCTTGACGGTCTGCGCTGAAAGTGGTATATTTACTGGACGTGATGCGGGGTAGAGCAGAGGCAGCTCGTCGGGCTCATAACCCGGAGGTCAGTGG
>CAYNJT010000035.1:0-11521 GCA_964397625.1 uncultured Leptolinea sp.
CACCGGATGCTTTGCCCCTACCCGGCGAACGTCGTAATGAAAATGAATTGCCCTCCTTACGGACGGCGTTTTATCGTCCGGAAGGAGGGTTGGGGGGATTCTTTGCCTCAAATGCCTCATGTGTGGCAGACCCTTGCCTTCCAATTCTCGATCACTTAAAAAATTGGGTATGGATTCAGGGTGGAAAATGACAAATGGCATATTCTAAATCCCCCCAAAATAATCTATTATAGTTGTCAGAAGTCTGGCTTCTGATGTGTTACTCTTGGAGGTCGCATGACTGTTGACATGAGACCGCTGAAATCGGTTAAGGTCTCTCTCCCCGTCCAGACATCCCAGTACATCCGTGAAATGATAGAAACCGGGCAATACCAGCCGGGGCAGCAACTTCCTCCGGAAAGCGACTTCGCGCGTCAACTGGGTATTTCTCGCCCCACCCTCCGGGAAGCATTGCATAGCCTGGAACAAGACGGCGTGCTTGTCTGCCGTCATGGGGTCGGTACGTTCATTTCCCCTGCTTACGGCAAACGACTGGAAAGCGGTCTCGAAGTACTGGAGAGCATCGAACGGATCGCCAACCGCATTGGATTGAAAACCAGCATGGGGGATTCCACAATAGAAGAACGGGAAGCTCTGCCTTTTGAAATGAAAGAACTTGGATTGGATACCCCGACCCGGGTTCTTTTTGTCTCCCGTTCCATCAATGTTGATGGTAAACCGGTTGCCTACCTGAAAGACGTACTCCCGATTAATTTTTTGTGTGAAGATGACCTGAATGGGTCATTTCATGGTTCCATTATTGATGTTTTACTTAAACGCGGCCAACCCGCGTTGGCTTTCTCCATGACGAAAATCGCGGCCGTTACCGCGGACCCGAACCTGGCCGCCCTGCTGGGGATCACCGCGCATACCCCTCTTATGCGACTGGAAGCAAGGTTGTTCTCTCAGAATGACGAGGTGGTGGATTACTCCATCAGCCATTTTGTTCCCGGCTATTTTGAATTTCATGTTGTCAGACGGATAGAACCGTAACCGATCTTCTCCCGTATGGTTGCTGAAAATCCAAACCTGTAGATTCATATTCAAAGCGTTGGAGGTGAAGGTTGCCCCCCGAAGAAACCACCCCAGCAGCAAGAAGTAGTAGAGGTTTTTCAATCGATTGGCGCGGTGTTATGGTCAGCGTGGCCATTCCGGTTTTGGGAATGTTGATAGCGCTGGCAATCGCCGCCGTACTGTTATATCTGTTAAATGTCAACCCGCTTCATGCCTACTCTGTCATGTTTCAGGGCGCCTTTGGCAGCCGGGCGGGATTTCTACAGGCTCTGGTCAAAGCCACACCGCTGCTGCTGGTGGGATTGGGGATTTGCATCGCGTTTCGCGCCAGTGTGATTAACATTGGCGCGGAAGGGCAGATTATTGCCGGCGCGTTGATGGCCACCTGGTGGCCGCTGACTTTCCGCGCGTGGCCGGGCTGGCTGCTTATCCCGACCACAATCATTATGGGTTTCCTGGCCGGCAGTATCTGGGGTCTTATCCCGGGCATTCTGAAAGCCCGTTTGAAGGTCAACGAGATCCTCAGCACGGTAATGATGAACGCCATCGCGCTGCAATTCATGAACCTGTTGGTACGCGGCCCGTTGATCGACCCGGCCGGTGTCTCGGCAGGCCAATATCTTGCCCAGTCTGAACGCCTGCCCACACACGCCTGGCTGCCCCGCCTGGTGCCGCAGACTCTGTTGAATGCCGGAGCGATCATTGCCGTGGTACTCGCCGTGATTGTCTACATATTCCTGTGGCGAACCACCATCGGCTACCGCATTCGCGCGGTTGGGCTGAACCCGGACGCGTCGCGTTTCGCCGGTATCAACGTTCCCTTCTACCAGGCGCTCTCTCTCACCCTGGCGGGTGGATTTGCCGGGGTGGCCGGTGTAGTCGAAGTGACTGGTGTGCAACACCGTCTGTTGGAAGGTATCACCAGCGGGTACGGCTTCTCTGGGATTGTGGCCGCCTTGTTCGGGGGATTGCACCCCCTGGGCGCCATACCGGCATCCATCCTGTTTGGCGGTCTGCTGGTGGGCGCAGACAAGATGCAGCGCGCAGTGCAGGTTCCCGCCTCACTTATTGATGCCATCCTCGGGCTTGTGGTGCTGTTTGTAGTCGGTTCCGCCATCTGGTCAAAACGCTGGGCCGCCCGGCGGAAACTGGGTGTCAATAAAGAAAGCGGAGCGCAGGCATGAACGAGATCCTCACATCCGGCGTTATCATCGGCATTCTCACCTCAGCCATCCGACTGGCAACACCCTACCTTTACGCGGCAGTCGGAGAAGCCTTTGCCCAATCGTCCGGCGTGGTCAACCTGGGGGTTGATGGCATCATGTTGATCAGCGCGTTTGTCGCCTTCTTTGTCGTCCTTAATACCGGCAATATCTGGCTGGGATTGCTGGCCGCCATACTGACCGGCCTTGTAATGGGATTGTTAATGTCTCTTATCAGTGTCACTCTGAAAGCGGAGCAGGGCATCAGCGGGATTGGCCTGTATATGTTTGGACTGGGCATGTCCAGTCTTCTGTTCAATGTTCTTGTAGGTACGGTTAAAACCGTGGACGGTTTTACTTCAATAAAGATCCCGCTTCTGGGAGATATTCCCTTCATCGGAGAAATATTCTTCAATCACAGTCTTCTGGTCTACGGCGCGTTCCTGCTGGTACCGTTGGCCAGTTGGGTGCTGGACAAGACCAGTTGGGGATTGAAAATCAAATCGGTCGGACAGAATCCCGCCGCTGCTGATTCCCTCGGTGTCAGTGTGGACCGCACGCGTTACATCAGTGTGTGCATCGGTGCCATGCTGGCCGGCATTGCCGGGGCATCCCTATCCATTTCTTTGCTCAATCTTTTCCAGGACAACCTGACCGCCGGGATGGGTTTCATCGCCGTCGCGTTGGTGTACTTTGGAGGGTGGAAACCGCTGGGAATCATGGGCGGCGCGCTGCTTTTCAGCACGGTGAACGCCTTTCAGCTCTGGATGCAGGTACTCGGCGTGAACATCCCTTCGGATGTGGCCGTTATGCTGCCTTATCTTTTGACAATCGCGGCTCTGGCTGTGACGGTAAATCGGGCCCGCCAGCCAGCCGCATTGAACAAGCCTTTTGAAAGAGGCGAGAGTTAAATCCGGTTTTCTAGTTCAGTGACAGGAGGATTTGATGAATCTAAAGCGTGTGTTTTTTGTAGTATTGATGGTCGCATTGCTGATGTCCGCCTGGACTTCAACGCCTGCCTTATCCGCTGCGGATACCGAACCCATCCGTATTGCCGTGATCATGCCGAGCGCCACCACCGATATGGCATTCAGTCAGTCCATGTTTTCTGCTCTAAAAACCATCCAGACTGAATTGGGTGGCGAGAAAGCCATGGAACTGAAATACACCGAGAACATGTTCAAGGTACCCGATGCGGCTGCCGCCATCCGCGATTACGCCACCCAGGGTTTTGACATCGTCATCGCGCATGGTTCGCAATACGGCGCTTCCGTTCAGGAGATTGCTCCCGACTTTCCCGAGACCACCTTCGCCTGGGGCACTGATGTGAACACATTCGGACTGGATAATGTGTACGCCTACACCGCGGCCGCGGAAGAGGGCGGGTACATCAATGGTGTCATGGCTGCCATGCTGACTAAAACCAAAAAAATCGGCGTTACCGGCCCCATCGAAGTGGGCGACGCCAAGACCTACATTGACGGATTTGTGCAGGGTGTCGAATCCGTGGATGCCAAGATTACCATCTCCAAGACATGGACCGGTTCTTTCTCCGATGTTGCTCTGATGACCGAAGCGGCCAAGACACATATCGCCGCCGGCGCTGATGTGCTGACCGGTTCATCTCAGTCCGTGGTCGGTTCCATTGGTGCAGCTAAAGAGAAAGGCGGCGTCCTGTGGTTTGGCACTCAGGCGGAACAAACCTCCCTGGCCAAAGAACTTGTGGTCGCCAGCCAGGTGTATGACTGGACCGGCATGCTCAAAGACATCATCGCCAAACGAGCTGACGGGAAGATGGGCGGTGAAAAATATGTGCTGCAATTGAAGAATGACGGCCTGAAAATATCCTTCAATCCAGATTACAAACTGCCGGATACCGTGAAAGCCGCGGCTGAAAAAGCCATTGCCAGTATCAAAGACGGCAAAATTACCGTCAAACCGTAATTACCGTTGTATATTCTCTTCCTCCTCCGGTTAACCGGAGGAGGAAGAGGGTTTTCGTCCATCATAAGTTCATCTTCGAGGTAACGTATGACCCCACAAACGAAAGCACAGGATCACCTCAAGCTGCAGAAGGTTGAGATGTGCAATATCGTCAAGCGGTTCCCCGGAGTTCTGGCGAATTCAAAAGTTTGCTTTGATGTACATTCCGGTGAAGTGCATTCCCTGCTGGGAGAGAATGGCGCCGGCAAGAGCACTTTAATGCGCCAGTTGTACGGCCTTTACCGGCCGGATGAAGGTGAAATTATGATTGACGGTAAACCGGTGGTTTTCCGATCCCCGGCAGACGCGATACGCGCCGGGATCGGGATGATTCACCAGCATTTTATGCTGGTGCCCACCCTGACTGTGGCGGAAAATGTCATCCTCGGTTTGAAATCAAAATATGAACCGATTCTGGACCTGCAAACGGTGTCCCTCAAAATACAGGAGCTTTCACAGGTTTACGGACTCAAAGTGGATCCATCAGCCTACGTCTGGCAGCTTTCCGTCGGGGAACAGCAGCGGGTGGAGATCATTAAAGCCCTGTACCGCGGCGCCAGCCTGATCATTCTGGACGAACCCACAGCCGTTTTGACTCCACAGGAAGTCAAAGACCTTTTTGAAACCCTGAAACACATGGTGCGGGAAGGTCACGCTCTGGTTTTCATCTCACATAAACTGCACGAAGTGATGGAGATCAGCGATCGTGTGACCGTGCTGCGCGATGGGCAGGTGATCGGCACACGGAAGGCCAGCGAAATTACGCGCACTGATCTGGTTAAAATGATGGTCGGTCGTGAAATGAAACAACTTTCCCCCCGGCCGATAAATCCAGGACCTGTCCGTTTGAATATGCAGGGGCTGCATGCCATGGGCGATCGCGGCACGGAAATGCTTCGCGGTATTGACCTGGAAATCCACGGGGGAGAAATCGTCGGCTTGGCAGGTGTGTCGGGCAACGGCCAGCGTGAGTTGGCGGAATGTCTGGCCGGGGTGCGCAAGCTGACCGCCGGACGAATCGATTTGGACGACCAAGATATAACCCGCCTGTCTTTGAAGGACCGTGTTGAATCCGGTCTTGCGTATATTCCCGAAGAACGTATGCGCGACGGCGCCATTCGTGAGTTTTCCGTACAGGAAAACCTGTTTCTTCAGGATCATGCATCGCCCCGCTTCACACGTGGGATCTTCCTTGATTTCCCTCGCATGGAGGCCTTCGCCGCCAAAATGATTAAAGAATTTGCGGTTAAGACTCCCAGTCTGGACACACCGGTAAAAAATCTGTCGGGCGGAAATATCCAGAAGCTGATCCTGGCCCGCGAGTTGGCACGGCAGCCCAGAGTGCTAATCGCCGCTCAACCCACGCGCGGAGTGGATATAGGCGCTACGGAATACATACACGAACGACTCTTAATGCAGCGCGATGCCGGCACAGCCATTTTATTGATCTCGGAAGACCTGGATGAAATCCGAACCCTGTCTGATCGTATTGCCATCATCTATGAAGGCAATATAATGGGTATCGTCGAACGCGATACAGCCACCGTGGAACAGATCGGCCTGATGATGGCCGGCATCTCAATGAGTGAAGCCGCGGCGCGCCCGGCCTGATCCAAATTTCCGGCACGGAGATACCATGGAGCGATTTGCATATTGTAGAGCAGGCAGCGTTCAAGAGGCACTCGCCCTTTTGAACGATCCAAATCATAAAAACCGGCCATTGGCTGGCAGCACTGACCTGATTCTTCTGCTGCGTCGCAAACCTGATATTTGCGACCGCGTGGTGGATATTTCGCTGATCCCCGAGATGCACCATATCACCCGCGATGGAAATGATGTGATCATCGGCGCAGCCTGCACCTTTAGCGAAGTGATCTCTAATCCACTTATTCGTGAAACCGCGCCCATTCTGGCAGAAGCCTGCAAGACAGTCGGGGCTGTGCAGATTCGCAATATGGGAACCATTGGCGGCAACGTGGCCAACGCGGCCGCCTGCGCCGATTCACTCCCCGCGCTGGTCTGCCTGGATGCCACCGCGCGCGTGATTACCCCAAAGGAAGAATATAACTGGACGGTATCCGAACTGGTGATCAGCCCGAACAAAACCCGCATTCCTCCCGGCGGACTGCTGGTATCGTTTCGATATACCATCCCGCCGCAAGGCACGCGTGGAGCCTTTTTGAAGCTCGGACGGCGCAATGCCATGGCCATCAGCCGGCTCACCGTGGCCGCGCTGGGGCGATTGGACGCGGAGGGACGGATCGTCGAGGCGCGTTTCGTCACCGGCTCCGCCGCGCCGCAAATTTGCCGCTTCAATGATGTGGAAGCCAGCCTGCTTGGGCAGATTCCAACTCCCGGATTGATGGCTGCTGCAGGCAAACTGGCGACGGAGGAGATGATCAAACTTTCCGGTTACCGCTGGTCATCCGAATTCAAAGTTCCGGCTCTAACCGCCATGACCATCCGCGTTCTCTCCCGAATCTTCAATGTATCATCCATGAAAGGAGAAGCGCGATGATTTTCAACCTTACCGTCAACGGGGTGAATCGCCAGGTGGAAGCCCCGGCGGATATCTCCCTGCTGCATCTCTTGCGCGACCATCTGAAACTGACCGGTACCAAGGAAGGCTGTGGTGTGGGTGAATGCGGGGCGTGTTCCGTGTTGCTGGATGGTAAGCTCGTAAATTCCTGCCTGATTCTGGCCGCCCAGGCGGATGGACGTGAAGTGGTGACTATCGAAGGTATTCATGCCGCAGATGGCGGTCCTAATGACCTGCAACAGGCCTTCATCGACTACGGTGCCGTGCAGTGCGGTTTCTGCATCCCCGGCATGGTGCTGGCCGGGGAAGCGTTGCTGCGGGAAAACCAGAAACCCACCCGCACTGAGATCCGTGAAGCCATTGCCGGCAACCTGTGCCGCTGCACCGGCTACCAGCAAATCGTGGACGCCATTCAAGCCACGGCGGAAAAACGCCAGGAAGCAGGACGCCATGACTGATCGACGGTATGTCGGTAAACCGGCCGTCCGGGTGGACGCTCTGGAAAAGGTGATGGGCACAGCCAAATATGTGGCCGATTATTCCCTGCCGGATATGCTGGTGGCGCGCTGCTATCGCAGCACGCTGCCGCACGCGCGCATCCGCTCCATTGATCTGACCGAAGCCGGGAAAGTGCCGGGCGTCAGGGCGATCATCACCTGTGAAGATTTCATAGACCACGGACGCTTCGGCTTCCCCATCGTGGATATGTACATGCTGGCCTACCAGCGGGTGCGCTATGTGGGCGACCCGATCGTTGCCGTGGCAGCGGATAACGAAGATGCCCTGCAGGCCGCCCTGGCCGCCATCAAGGTGGACCTGGAACCACTGCCGGGGGTTTTCGACCCACGCACGGCTCTGCTGCCGGAAACATTTCTGGTGGGCGAGAATCCACGTGACGCGCAGGGGCATCCGCGCGGCAACCTGCTGATCGATTACATCGTCCGGCAGGGTGAACCGGATGCCGTGTTTGAAGAGTGCGACGTCACGGTTGAATCTGAATACACCACCATGCACCAGGAGCACGCCTACATTGAGACGGAAGGCTCCCTGGCCGTCCCATCGGTAAATAAAACCGGAGTAACCGTCTACGCCTGCTGCCAGAGCCCCTTCCTGGCACGCGGCAACCTGGTGAAAACACTCGGGCTGGCGGAAGAAGACGTGCGCGTCATCCAGCCATATGTGGGGGGAGCGTTCGGCGGCAAAGACGATACCATGTACCAGACCATTGGGCAAACAGCCCGGCTGGCGTTAAAAGCCGGCCGGCCGGTCAAAATGATCTTCTCCCGGGAGGAGTCAGTAATAGCCTCCTACAAACGCGACGCCATGATCATGAAATACCGCGTCGGCGCGAAGAAGGATGGTACCCTGCAGGCCTGCAAGTTCCACGGCATTGTGGATAGCGGCGCGTACGCGGCCATCACGCCGTTCACCGCCTGGCGATCCACCATCCACGCCATGGGACCCTACCGCTACCGGGCCTGCCATGTGGATACCGACGTGGTCTACACCAATAACGGGTACGCGGGCGCCTTTCGCGGTTTTGGGAACACGGAAGTGTGTTTTGCCAGCGAATTGGCCATCGATGAGCTGGCCAATCGTCTGAACATGGATCCCATTGATTTTCGTCTCAAGAACTGCCTGCGCCCGGGAGATACCACGGCGCACGGCCAGAAATTGGGCGATGATGTCGCCCTGGTAGAATGCCTCGAGCAGGTACGAAAAATCTCCGACTGGGATCGCAAACGCCGGGAATTCCCTCAGGATGATCCAGCCAATCTACAGCCGGGCGGGATACGCCGGGGAATCGGTGTGGCAGCCCTATTTCATGGCATGTCATTGGGCGCGGAAGGCAAGGATTCGGCGGTGGGCACGCTGTGCATCAATGACGACAACAGCCTTACTCTCACCTCCGGTCTGACGGATTACGGCACCGGCTCGCGCACCGTGTTCACCCTGATCGCCGCCGAGACGCTGGGTATCAACCCGGCGCGGATTCATATGCTTCGCCCCGATACGGCCACTGGCCGTGACAGCGGTCCAACGGTCGCCTCGCGCGCCACCGTGATGGGCGGCAATGCCACACGGGTGACGGCCATGCGCCTTGACTCCCTGCTGATGACCGCCGCCGCCGACCTGTTCCATTGCCAGATCGTTGAGGTTCTGCGGGATGGAGAGAATTACATAGGCCCCAGTGAGGAACCGGCTTCGTTTGACCAGGTTGTGGAGCATGCCCGCCGAATGGGGCTGGTGCTCTCCGCGGAAGGCCGTTGGAACGCGCCGGAAAACCACTGGTCGTTCGAGAGCGGCAGCGGCAAGCCTTATTTCGCCTATCATTTCGGCGCTCAGGTGGCCGAGGTTCAGGTGGATATCGGCACAGGCAAGGTGGAAGTCACCGGTTTCTGGGCGGTACACAACACCGGCACAGTGATTTTCCCGCAGGGCGCGCTGGGTCAGCTGTTTGGCGGCATCACCCAGGGGCTGGGTTACGCCCTGATGGAGCGTGTGGATTTCGACTCTGGCTACATCCAGGCTACCAACTTTGACGAGTATCTTATCCCCACAGCCATGGACGTGCCGGACATCGTGGGAACCTTCGTGGAAAAACCCTTCGCGGACGGCCCGTTTGGAGCCAAGAACATCGGTGAGCCCGGCATGGTTCCCGCCGCTCCGGCGATAATCAACGCCATCTACCACGCCACAGGCAGGCGCATCAAGAACCTGCCGGCAAACCTGGAACGCGTGCTCATCGGCAAAGACCTGCGCAAAGAAGGCTCCAGCACAGCGTGCAAGCTGGGGTTGCACCAGCCGTAAGTACGGAATCGAACATCAGGTATCAGGGAGAACCTTTATGGAATCAACACCGTCATTTGATGCCATCCCACCGGCCGGTATGGCCGAAAAAGCCGTGCAGATCGGTATCAAGAAAGCCAATGCTTCCACAGCCAATTTGATCGTACTGGGTTTTCTGGCCGGCGCGTATATCGCCATGGGCGCCATTTTTGCCACTACTGTTACCGCAGGGGCCAGCGGTATGCTGACCTTTGGGGTAATAAAACTGCTTTCAGGATTGACTTTTTGCCTGGGTTTGATTCTGGTGGTGGTGGGCGGCGCGGAATTATTCACCGGAAATGTGTTAATCTGCATGGCCTGGGCAGATGGCAAAGTAAGTATTTTGGCATTATTACGGAACTGGGTGATCGTATTCTTTGCCAATTTTCTGGGTTCCGTGTTCATGGCCGTGCTGATTTTTTTCAGTGGCCAGTACGCCTTCGGTCACGGCGTGGTGGGGTTAAACATTCTTTCCATTGGCGAGACCAAGACCGCCCTGTCATTTGTTCCAGCCCTTTGCCTGGGTATCCTGTGCAATATGGCTGTTTGCCTGGCTGTCTGGTTGACCTACAGCGCGCGCAGCACCACCGATAAGATCATTGCCATCCTGTTTCCCATCACCATGTTCGTGGCGGCCGGGTTTGAACACAGCGTGGCTAACATGTACTTCATCCCAGCAGCCCTGTTCGTAAAATTCAGCGCGCCGCAGGCCTTTTTTGATGTTATTGAAAAGACGCCGGCCGATTTCCCGCACCTCACTTGGGGGAATTTCCTTCTGGGCAACCTGCTTCCGGTGACCATCGGTAATATCATTGGCGGTGCAGTGATGGTGGGGCTGGTTTACTGGTTTGTTTATTTGCGGGAAAAGACTTCATAGAACCCCCTTTCTATGGTACGATAAAGGCAGCGGGATATCCCACTGCCTTTTTTATGACTCTCACTCCTCACTCTGTTCTCAAAGAGACCTTCGGTTACGATGACTTTTTGCCAAAGCAAAAAGAAGTCATCGATAATATCCTGCAGCGCAAAGACACCCTGGCGATCATGCCAACTGGCGGCGGAAAATCATTATGCTACCAGATCCCGGCATTACTGCTTCCTGGCCTGACCCTGGTGGTCTCCCCGCTGATCGCCCTGATGAAAGACCAGATTGACCAGCTCAAACAGCTGGGAGTGCCGGCCGTAACCCTGAACAGCTCGCTGGAAGCAGGGGAGTATTTCCGCAACACCCAGCAGATCCGCGGCGGGAAAGCCCGGCTGGTTTACATGGCGCCGGAAACCCTGCTTTCTGAACGAGTGGAAAATTTTCTGGAAAACACACAGGTAGACCTGCTGGTCATTGACGAGGCGCACTGCATCTCGGAATGGGGGCATGATTTCCGCCCGGAATACCGCGAGATTATTAAAGTACGCAAGAAACTGACAGATGTGACCTGCCTGGCGTTGACTGCCACGGCCACACAGAAAGTGCGCGCGGATATCAAGAAATCGCTGGGCTTTCAGGATCACAACGAGTTCATTTCCAGTTTTGACCGCAAGAATCTGCTGATCGAGGTCGTCCCTAAAGAGAATCCCCTCCACCAGGCCGTGGAGATGATTGAACAGTTCCCAGGCCGCCCGGGCATCATCTACTGTTTTTCGCGCAAGCAGGTGGATGAGCTATCAGCCGAACTGGTGAAGCGCAATTATTCCGCCCTGCCCTACCATGCCGGGTTGGATGACGCCGTTCGCAAGAAAAACCAGGAAGCCTTCATTCGCGACAACGCCAACATCATCGTGGCTACCGTGGCATTCGGAATGGGCATTAACAAACCGGATGTGCGCTACGTGCTGCATTACGACCTTCCGAAAAGCCTGGAAGGCTACTACCAGGAGATCGGCCGTGCCGGCCGCGACGGGCAGACCGCCGTTTGCC
>CAYNJT010000035.1:11564-13473 GCA_964397625.1 uncultured Leptolinea sp.
TGTTCAGTTACGGCGACAAGAACAAGATTCAGTACATCCTGCGGTCAAAAACCGGCAAGGAGCGCGTTGCCGCGGAAGAGCAATTTGAAGCCTTGCTGCGGTATGTTGAAATGTCCGGCTGCCGGCGCAAGCCGCTTCTGGCATACTTCGGCGAAACGTATAAATCTGACTCCTGTGGGATGTGTGATTGGTGCCTGGCCAGTCAGGAAAAGGTGGTGGATATCACCATCCCGGCGCAAAAATTTATGTCGTGCGTGAAGCGCAGCGGCGAGGTTTTCGGCGCCGTGCACATTACCGATATTTTGATGGGCGTGCAAACAGAAAAAGTGCTTTCCCACAACCACCAGGCTCTGCCGACCTTTGGAATCGGCAAAGATTGGGCCAGGAAAGACTGGCTGCGGCTGGCTGATCAATTGCTGGATTTGAATCTGATCGAAAAAACCGGGCCATACAATTCATTGAAACTAACCGAAACCGCCGTAGACGCCCTGCGCACCCGCAAGACCATCACGGCTGTTAAACCTCGCCCGCAGCCGTCACTGTTCAACGAAAACCGTCCTGTCAGCCGACCGGGGTATGGGTATGGTGAACCTGCCGCTTCACGGGCATCCGCCCGGCGCGAACGCATGCCGGAAGCGGATACCGATCTTTACGAAGTTCTGCGCCAGCTGCGAAAAAGTCTGGCGGATAAATTGCGCATTCCCCCGTATGCCATTTTCGGAGACAAAACGCTGGTGGAAATGTCGGCCTACCACCCCCAGAGTATGTCGTCATTAAAACAGATGCATGGGGTTGGATCGGTGAAAAGTGAACGTTTCGGCGCGGACTTCTTGAAAGCGATTACGGAATTCTGTGGAAGGCACAACCTGAAAGAAATCAATAAACGAGGGAACAATATTGCTCTTCAAACAACCCCAAAACGGGATAAGAAACCGCGTTTCCTGGAGGTCAGCGAAGAATTTATCGCCGGCGCAGGAGTGGATGACCTGGCAAAGAAATACAACATCCAGCCTCAAACTGTTTTAGGCTATCTTGTGAAATTTGCCAAAGCCGGAAACACTGTTCCCGACCCGGAGCGTTTCCTGGAATACTCCCATGTCTCGCCCGTGGTTCGTAAAAAAGTATTGAAGAATTTTGCTGATAACGGGGCGGAGTTTCTAAACCGCGCCTTTAATGACATGAACGGCAAAGTCGATTTCAATGAATTGCGTATCCTGCAATTATATTTTTTACTTACCAGTCAAAAAGACGGAGGTAAATAATGCCAACCCGGATTAATATGATCGGCATCTTCCCGGAAAACCTGGCTGAGATGGTCGCCTTTTACCGCGATGTACTGGGGTTCGCAATCGAATGGGATGGGCAGGGGCCGTATGCCGAATTCCAGAATGACGGTGTGCGTTTCGCCATGTACGACCGCAAACAACTCCCCGGTCTGCTCGGACAAACGCCGGATTTTACGTCGGGTATCAATGGAACGTTTGAAATCGCCATTGACTTCCCCACTTCTGCCGATGTTGACCGTGAATTTGCCCGTGTGGTAGCCGCCGGAGCGCGAGTGCTCTACGCCCCGCGGAATGAACCCTGGGGAATGCGATCCTCCATGGTGCTGGACCCGGAAGGCAACATTATTGAACTCGGTTCCTGGAATATAACCACCTAACCGCTTGACGCCGGTTTGCGGTTGACCAGCCAGACCCCCAGAATGATCACCGCTCCCCCCAGCAGAGAAGCCCAGGTAATGGCTTCACCCAGAACAAAGAAAGCCACCAATAGGGTTACCAGCGGTTCTATATTAAGAAACACCCCCGCCTGACTGGCGGTAAGGCTTTGCAGCGCGTCATACCAGGCAATGTAGGCCAATCCAGATCCCAGGATACCCAGAACCAGAACGGCAACCCAGCTGTTT
>CAYNJT010000035.1:13573-15960 GCA_964397625.1 uncultured Leptolinea sp.
TGGATACCACCAGCAAAACTCCCAAAAACGCCAACAAAATACCGATGATCTGCAGCCAGGTGGAACGCTCCCGCAGAACGACCCAGCCGAGAATCGCAATAAACACCGGAGAGGTTGCCACAATCCAGGCTGTAGTGGACGCGGCCGATGTGACCAGTCCGGTGGATTGCAGCCATTGATGAAAGCTGATTCCCAGGAAGCCCAGTCCGGCAAGGATCAACACGTCTTTTCGTGAAACCGGCTGCCATTCATTACGAAGCCGAACACCGGCAGCCAGAATGATCACTCCAATGCAAAAGCGCAAGAAAACCACAGTCTCTGGTTGCACATCCTTTAGAGCCACCTTGGTGGCGACAAAGGTGCAGCCCCACACGACCACGGCGAAAACCGCTTCAATGATGGCGCGAAGACTTTTTGTCATGATGCCTCAGGATAGTTGGTGGATTATTTTTAACATTGGGGTAAGCAATCCCTCTACCCGCGTATCGATGACATGTTTTGCCTGTTTCTGGATATGCTCCGGGCTGGTTAACGGGGCGAATGAGTTTTCGAAGGCGCGAAACATTTCAACATCATTATCACCATCCCCCACGCAAAACACATTCTTTTTATCCCACCCATTATATTCAGCCAGGTACTCAAGTCCAGCTCCTTTATTGACACCCTTCGCGTTAATTTCCAACAGGGTCGGCAAACTGTAAACTGCTTCGACTGGAAGGTCCCGGATCTTCTCGCGAATGTCTACTAACAATGAAGCGTTGTCAGACATGCAAAGGATCTTGTTGCATCTCTCTATTTCCGTACTCGGTTCAAATGGAATTGGTTTATACATGTAACGGCTGGTTGAAGCCCTGCCAAATGGTGTGTCATTCAACATCTTCAAACAGTCTTCAAAGAAGAATAGAAAAGCGATCCGTGGTTCCTGTTGAAATATTTGGATCAATCGTGTTTGAACGTCAAAACCAATGGTGATGCAGCGCAGCTTCTTCTCGCCCGGATTGTATACCAGCGACCCGTTCTGTAATACCATGGGGAATGAGATGGAACCTTCCTGAAAAGCGCCGTAAGAGCGGAATATCTGCCGGATAGCGAAGAGCGACCTGCCCGTGGCGGGCACAAACACCGCTGGAGGGTCAGACATGGTCAATAACTCCATATCCCGCGGGTGAATCCCATCCTGGCGGGATAATAAAGTTCCATCCATATCAAAGGCCAGAATCGGGAGGTCTTTCTTTGTAAGATCAGTCATTCAACAATCACTTTTACCATTCGGTATCACCCTGAAGGGGTTTTTTTCTTGTCATCCAATTCTAAACTATCCAGGGAAACGAAACAGGTTATTTAATGAAAACAGCAGAACAGGCATACCTGTTCTGCTGCCGGGTTGCTAATTTCGATGACCTGTATTATCCCGCGGGTACCAACGCTGCCAGCCAGGGTATGTATGCCATGGCCATTACCACCAGGCCCACCAAGACAGCGAGCGCGATACTGTGGAAGAACACATAACGCAGGATGTCCCCTTCGTGGCCGTACCACTTGGTGGCGGTGCTGGCCACCACAATGCTTTGCGCGTCGATCATCTTGCCCATCACACCACCAGAACTGTTGGCGGCAGCCATTAAGACAGGGTTGACACCCACCTGCCCGGCAGTCAACTTTTGCAGGCTGCCAAAGAGCACGTTGGAAGACGTGTCTGATCCAGTCAGCGCCACGCCCAGCCAGCCAAGCAATGTTCCAAAGAAGGGGTACATCCAACCGGTCAGAGCGAAAGTTAAGCCAAGTGAGGCGTCCAACCCTGAATAGCGGGTGACATACCCCAGCGCCAGCATGGCCATGATGGTCAGCAGGGAATATCTCACCTGCTTCAACGTTAAGCCGTAAACGTGCATGGTTTCCCGGATGGAATACCCCAGAATGCGGGCGGAGATCAACGCGGCGAACAGGATACCCGTCCCGGTTGCAGAAAGCAGATTCAAATTGAATAAAGCTGCCTCTGTCTCAGGTTTATTGACCACAGGGGGCATGCGTTGAACCATTTCATGCAGGTAGGGAACCGGTATTTTTATTGTGGAGAATCCATCCATCCAACCTTTGATAGCCGGCAATCCCCAGAGGAAGATCATCACAGAAAGCACCACCCAGGGGAGCCAGGCTTGCAATGTCTGCTGACGGGTATAAGAATGTTTGCTTTTCACGGAAGCCGCATCAGGATCTGACTCGAACCGGAATATGGTTTTAGGTTTCCAAACCCTAAGAAACAACACCAGGGAAGCAATGGACACCAGCGAACCAATGATTGTTACCAGCCAGGGGCCGTGCAGCGTGGCGATAACGATCTGCGAAATGCCGAAAGACATTCCCGAGACCAGCAGCGCCGGCCAGAT
>CAYNJT010000035.1:16060-31945 GCA_964397625.1 uncultured Leptolinea sp.
GCCGCGCCCTCAAAAAACGCGCCAAAACAAAAGGAGACCAGCAAGAGCTGCAGGCGCCTGTCCTGCGTGATAGCCGTCAGGTTCTCCTGCAATACGGCAAACGCGCCCTTTCGATTTGCCAATTGATAAAGGAAGATCACATTAACTATGATCCAGCCAATGGGCAGAAGGCCATAGACGGCACCATAAACAGCCGCTGCTGCCGCCTGCGGTACAGGCATACCAAAAACCAGTGTGGCCACCAGAAGCGCGGAGGCCAATCCAAGGAATGCGGCGTAGTGCGCTTTTACATGAAAAACTGCCAGACAACCCAGAAGAATGACTACAGGAGCCAAAGCTGCCAGGGTTGTCAACAGGGTATTGTTGAGGGGGTTGTAAATTTGCTGCCAGGGCATTGTCTTTTCCTTAATTCAAAATCAAAATAGTCCGGTATAGACCGGACTATTTTAATCGACATAGGTGAATATCAGGCTACTTTTATAAACTTTTGGCCTGATGCACCGCAAATAGGGCATTTTTCAGGCGCATATTTGGGCGCGGTAAAGCCGCATACCGGGCAGACGAAGTAATCGTACACTTCTTCTTTTTTGTTCATATTGGCTATGGCTTCCTTGTATAAAGCCGCGTGAATTTTTTCCACTTCAAGCGCATACTCAAAGCTTCTCAACGCTTTCTTATTACCTTCAGCTTCCGCCTGTTTCACCATGGGTGGATACATGCTTTCAAATTCATATGTTTCGCCGCCCACTGCTTCATTCAGGTTATCCAATGTGCTGCCTACGCCATCCATTGCTTTCAAATGATTGTGCGCGTGCACGGTTTCGGCTTCAGCAGCTGCCCGGAAGAGTTTGGCTGCCTGGGTAAATCCCTCTTCGTCAGCCTTTTTTGCAAACGCCAGATATTTTCGATTAGCCTGTGACTCACCGGCAAAAGCGGTTTTCAAATCATCAATCGTTTTTGACATTATTCCCTCCGGATTCTCAATAATTGGAATTTTTGGTCAGACAGTTTTCTCAGTTAATCATAACCCCAACCATCAAATTCGGAAATATAAATAGGTTTTATCCTATTGCCAATCCCCCATTATGAGTCATATTCAAAATATCTTCATTTTTCCTGGCCGCGGTTGACTCCATGCTATAATCCTGATAAACCCTCTCTACGAAAAACGCGGAAAAAAGTAGAATGCGATTTCTCATCACCGGCGCCGCCGGTTTTCTAGGCTCATCTCTGGCGAACACACTGGCTCGTGAAGGGCATTCGGTTCGAGGTGTGGACGATTGTTCCACCGGTGATCCTACTGTTCTATTACCCGAAGTGCATTTCACACGCGGTGATGTTAATGACCGCCCCAAATTGTGGACGCTTTTACAGGATGTGGACTGCGTCTACCACATGGCGGCCCGAGTATTGGTACCCGAATCCATCCTTTATCCGCGCGAATACAACCAGGTTAATGTGGGTGGAACCGTAACATTAATGGAAGCCATGCGCGATGTGGGTGTGCGCCGTGTGGTATTCGCTTCATCAGGGGCCGTCTATGGCGACCAGGCTACCCAGCCCATAACCGAATCGACCATCCCCGAACCGCGCTCTCCCTACGCCGTGTCCAAGCTGGCGGCGGAATATTACATTAAAACGATCGGTGAGTTATGGGGGATCGAGACAGTCTGTCTGCGCGTTTTCAACGCGTACGGCCCGGGTCAACACTTTCCACCGGTGCACGCGCCGGTTATTCCCTATTTCATCCGACAGGCATCACAAAATGGCACGATCGTCATCCATGGCGACGGAAGTCAGACACGGGATTATGTCTTTGTGGATGACGTTACCAGTGCCATGGTGGCAGCCGCTACTGCTGACGGCATCAACCAGAAAACAATCAATGTCGGTTCGGGTCGCGAATCGAGCGTTAAAGAACTAGCCCAACTGATCATTGAGATCACCGGCGGCCGGCCGGAGATCGTCTACAATCCGCACAACGAAGTCAACACTGTGCGCATGTGCGCCGACATTGAGTTGGCCAGACAGTTGTTAAAATACGAACCCAAAACAACCATCGAATCCGGGTTGCGTTTGACATTTGAAAACGACCCTCGTTTGATGCAAAAACCATCCTGAAACAGGGTAACTTGACCGCACAATCTCCCCTGCCTGCCTCTTTTTACAAGCGGCCAGTCACCACTGTGGCTCGTGAACTGCTGGGGAAAAAGCTGGTGCGCCTGCTGAATCACCGGCGTATAAGCGGAATGATCTGCGAAACAGAAGCGTATGACGGTGAACAGGACCAGGCCTGCCACGCGCGTTCAGGCCGCACCCAGCGCAACGCGGTTATGTATGGTAATCCTGGTCACGCCTATGTATACTTTACGTATGGAATGCACTGGATGTTAAATTGTGTATGCGGGCCGGTGGATTATCCGGCGGCAGTGCTTGTCCGTGCTTTAATCCCGCTGGAAGGTCTGGATCTGATCGCCAGTCATCGTGAAGGCATAGCGGAAAAAGACTGGTGCAGCGGCCCGGCTCGATTAACACGCGCATTATGCATTGATCGACAATTTAATGGAAGCGACCTGACGGTGAAAAACAGTGAATTATTTATTGAAGATTTCAGGCAAATTTCCGATGATCTTGTGCAAACCACACCCCGAATCGGTATACAATATGCGGGAGAACCCTGGGTCAGTCTACCCTGGCGGTTTCTCATTCAAAACTCGCGCGTTTTGGATTGAGGGATAGAATATGATTTTTCGGGATACCGGCTGGAAATCCCTTCTTCCACCATGGATCGATGAAACCACCATACTATTGTATGGCGGCGGCGGTCATGGGAAGACTCTTATCGACCTTACCGGCGAACTTGACAACTACCAGATGGGCGGCGTGGTGGATGAGAATATTCCTGCCGGCAGCCGCATTCTGGGCCTTCCGGTATTTGGTACTGGTGATCTTCTTCCTGAACTATACAAAGCCGGATTTCGCCAGGCAGCAAACGGGGTAGGCGGAATCGGTAACGTATCGGCCCGGCTTCAGGTCTTTGAAAAATTGGCAAAAGCCGGTTTTTCCTTTCCCACCCTGATCCACCCGACAGCCTGGGTGGAACCTTCTTCCGAAATTGCTGCCGGTGTGCAGATCCTTCCTCTCTCTTATGTGGGCACAGACTCAACCATCGGGTTTGGCAGCCTGTTGAACGCTCATGTCATCGTGTCACATGATTGCCATATCGGTGAATGTGTCAACCTTTCGCCCGGAGCCACACTGGCTGGTGGTGTGAAAATCCACGACCACGCTCAGATAGGCATGGGAGTGACCATTAATTTGAATTTGACGATCGGCGCCGAAGCACGGATTGGTAATGGCGCCACCATTAAAGCGGATGTTCCCCCCGGTGGACGGGTTTATGCCGGCCAGGTTTGGCCGGAACATTCAAGCAAAAATTCATAGGCAGCGCATGTTTCGAAAATCATCCACTCCCAACACCACCCCCAACGCCCCGATCGAACGGGTCACGACTGTACTCGGCCCGGGCATTCGCTGGAATGGCATTATGCGGGGTACCGGAGGTGTTCGTATTGAGGGACCGATGGAAGGGGAGATCAGCATTCATGGTCTGGTTGTTGTCGGGGAAACAGGCCGGGTAACCTGTGAAAATTTACGCGCCAACACGGTGGTGATTGCTGGAGCTGTAAGGGGAAACATTACCGCCGAAAAGATAGAAATCCGATCAACCGGCCGTGTGTGGGGTGATGTGACCACCGTGGCATTTTCCACAGAAGAAGGCGCGTTCCTGCGCGGCCAGGTACGCATGGAAGAACGGGTGGAGTTAAATCTTGAACCAGAAAATGAAACAACACCCACACCCATTACGCCCCCATCGGTGGAACCGGAAAAGAAAACCCGTTCTGCCAGCAAAGGAAATCAATGACAACAGAAACGTTTATACAGCTTGCCGCTGAGTGGATCGGTGTGATCTCACTCGGGTTGCTGGCGGGCATCAGTCCACAGGTCAAGAAAATCCGTCCATTACAATTTCTCTTTCCGCGCCGTGAAGCCTCGGTTACCTTCGCACTAAACGCGGCTTTGTTTGTTTTTTCGATTTTTGTCTATACTGCTTTTTTTCCGGCTTCCATTGATTTGACGACATGGAATATCGATGCTGGCTGGCAGCGCGTCATTCTGGATGCCACAGCCCTCGCCGTGATCGCGGCTGCCTTAATCATGAGGAAACAGCCTATACGGAGCGCGTTGTGGGGTAAAGACGGACTGCGTTCTGGTTTTCAATTTGGATTGTTGATCGCCGCGCTGATCATCTTCCTACGCTCGAAAATCTCTGCCATCACCAACGGTGTTGAAGCCGTCGAAGGGATTGCCCTCGGGCAACTCCTCATTATTGCTCTGAGCGAGGTAACGGTTTTCTTCGGTTATGCGCAACCCCGCCTTTCATCGCGGTTCGGTGAAACCGCCGGCTGGTTCATCTCCGCGGGTCTGTTTGCCCTCTGGCAGATCATTCCACTACCTTTGCACGGCGCGTCATGGTCAGATTCATTGTTCCAGATCGTACTGGCCATCGGGTACGGCCTGATCACCGCGTGGATTACCCGAAAAGGCAGGCACAATCTGGCTCCGGCGATCTATCTCGCCTTGAGTCAATGGCTCTTCCTGATAAAATAATTCCATGAACAAATCCATTCCACCTGTTGTACCCATGTCTTCTCCGGATATCAGCGAAGAAGACCGTGACGCCGTTCGATCTGTCATCAATACCAACTACCTGAGCATGGGTCCCTGGGTAGAACGCTTCGAAAACGCTTTCAAAACACTAACCGGCTGCCGTTACGCGATCGCCGTCAACAGTGGAACCGCCGGTTTGCACCTGGCCCTCCGGTCCATTGGAATACAGCGCGGCGATATTGTGATCACCACACCGTTTTCCTTTGTGGCCTCTTCGAATGCCATCCTTTTTGAAAATGCCCTGCCGGTATATGTGGATGTTGACCCGGTCACCGGGAACATGGATACCACGCAATTGGCTCAGGCAGTGGATGACCTTACCGCGGGTGGGCAACGCGCCAAACGCTGGCTGCCGCGCCGTATGCCACGATACTTTGATGACTCCGGCAAAGAGATTCAGCCCAGCCTGAAGGCCCTGCTGCCCATTGATGTGTTTGGACAGCCAGCGGATATGGACAGTATTCGCCGCACCGCCAACCTCCATAACCTGCCCGTTATTGAAGATTCCTGCGAAGCATTGGGCGCTATCTATAAAACAACACCAGCCGGCAAGACCGGTGACATCGGGATTTTTGCCTTTTACCCCAATAAACAAATCACCACGGGCGAAGGTGGTATGGTGGTGACCGATAATCCGGACTACGCGAGAATCATTCAGGCTCTGCGTAATCAGGGGCGCGCGCCGGGTGACAATTGGCTCCAACACACCCTTCTGGGATACAACTACCGGCTTGATGAAATGAGTGCCGCGCTGGGCACATCGCAGATCAGCCGTCTCGATTGTCTATTGAGTGCCCGTCAGCGGGTGGCCGACCTGTACGGCAAACGTCTGTCTGCCATTCCTGAAATCGAACCGCTTTCCATTCTTCCAACAACCACTCGCATGAGCTGGTTTGTCTATGTCGTGCGCATCCCACGCGGGGCAGACCGCATGGCCATTGCCGGTCGGCTGGCAGAAAAGGGCATCCCGGTACGTCCATATTTCCTGCCCATCCATTTACAGCCTTTCATGGTTGAACGATTCGGGTATAAACAGGGAGACTATCCGGTAACCGAAGACCTGGGTGATCGTGGGCTGGCTTTGCCTTTTTCCGGCGTGATGAGCGAAGAGCAGGTGGATCTGGTCTGCCATGCCCTGCGCGAATCATTATGAACGAGGAGACGATTTTCCGCCCGCCCCGGCGGCGGGGAATGATCTTTCAGATTGGTGCGTCTCTGGCATTACTAAGCGCGGGTGGATTGGCTTTCTGGCTTTCCATTGACGAGCCGATCAGCCTGTATTTCATCGGGCTGTTGCTGATTTCCATGATCTTTCTGGCTCCGGTGCCGCTTATTATTTACCGGGCAATCGCCCTTGGGCGGGCTACCTATAAACTGGAACGTGAAGGATTGCGTCTACGCTGGGGTTTGCGCGCCGAAGATATTCCCCTGAATTCCATCGAATGGATCCGTCCAATAACAGAGCTCGGATTTCACCTCAAGCTTCCACGTTTTACCTGGCCGGGCGCGTTGCTGGGTTTCGCGTCGATCCGTGAACTGGGGACTATTGAATTTATTGCGGCCGAACCGGAAAACCTGCTTCTCATCGCAACTCCAACCCGGATTTTTGCCATATCGCCGGCCAATCCAAAAACGTTTATGCGAGCTTTTCAACGCACCTCGGAGTTGGGCAGCCTTACCCCCATGACCGCTTTCAGTTCTCAACCGTCAGCCTTCGCGCGCACCGTCTGGAAAGACAGGTTGGTACGGATTCCCATCCTGGTCAATTTTCTGCTTACCCTGGGCCTATTGATCGGTGTGATTTTAATCATCCCATCACGTCCCCAGGTATCCATTGGTTTTGAATCGGGTGGGGCCCCTTATCCACCGACTTCTTCAGAGAAATTACTCCTTCTCCCCTTGCTGGCTGCCATTAGCGGCGGCGTGGCCATATTAACCGGACTATTTTATTACCGGCACTCGGAGCAACGAATGGCAGCGTATATCCTTCTTGCCGCTTCTGGTTCAACTTCCCTACTATTGCTTATCTCACTGATCTTCATCCAATGAACCCTCTTCTATCGCAACTGTTGACAGGAATCATGCTTGCTGCCGCCATCGCGGGAGCTGCTTTCGCCGTCCGCTCTTTGAACCTCTCCGGGGCCATTGCCGCCTTCATTCTGGGCACGGTCATCTTTGGAGTGGGCGGTCTTAATTGGGCTGTCTTATTAATGGGCTTTTTCCTCTCATCCAGCCTATTATCCAGGTTATTTAAAAATCGTAAGAAGGCCGTTCAAGCAAACTTCTCCAAAGGCTCCCGAAGAGATGCCGGTCAGGTGGCTGCCAACGGCGCCATCGCCGGCCTATGCGCCCTGCTGTTCCCATTGTTGGGCGAGTCTGGATGGTTATGGGTTGCCTGTGCCGGTGCTCTGGCTGCCGCCAACGCGGATACCTGGGCGACGGAGATTGGCGTATTGGGAAAATCCCGTCCGCGCCTGATCACCACCGGCCGGGTTGTGGAACCAGGCACTTCCGGAGGGGTCAGCTTCGCAGGCATACTCGCGGCACTGGGTGGATCGCTCCTTATCGCCGTGATCGCCGTCTGGCTAAAACCGGCTTCCATTCCGAACAGCATACATAATAATCTCTGGTTGACCTGTATCGTGCTACTTGCTGGTCTGGTCGGGAGCCTCGTCGATTCATTTCTGGGCGCCACGTGGGAGGCTATGTATTACTGCGATACCTGCCGTAAAGAAACGGAGAAACACCCTCAACATGGATGTGGTACTTCCACTCGTCTCATGCGAGGCTCTATCTGGTTAAACAATGATTGGGTGAACTTATTCTGTACATTATCAGGCAGTTTGCTGGCTGCCTTTCTGGCACTCTTTTTAATTTCTTCCCCCCTTTCCCTTGAACGTTCAGGAGGCGTTGAAATGCAAAACCTGACCATCACAACAACCGCGTTCGCGGATGGAAAATCCATTCCGCAAAAGTACAGCTGTTTCGGAGAGAACCTTTCCCCCGCTCTTAAATGGGATAGGGTTCCCTCCTCCGCCAAAAGTCTGGCCCTGATCATGGAAGACCCGGACGCGCCAATGGGCACCTTCACCCACTGGGTGGTTTACAACCTGCCGGCCAGCGAAAAAGAACTGGCGGAAGGAATTCCCGCCGGGCGGCTTGCCAGTGGGGCCATACAGGGGATCAATTCAGCCCGCCAGTCTGCCTATATGGGGCCCTGCCCGCCTGCTGGGAAAGCTCACCGTTACTTTTTTAAATTATTCGCGCTGGATCTTCAGCCTACCCTGCCTGAAGGACTGACCAATGAAAGATTGACCGCCGCCATGAATGGGCATATCCTGGCCGCCGGTGAATGGATGGGCACATATCAGCGGTAAGGCTTTTTCTCTGGAAAGCACTATCAATAAAAGAGCTTAAGCCGGGAATTTCATTTCAGAGAATTTATAATTCTGTTGACCTACCCGACTCTTTTAATTCGATTCATTTTATTTCCAGCACCCACCGTTGATTTGATGAATGGCGGCGCGTCAATCGCCTGAATGACACACAGGCGTTTATCCAGCATGCGAGTCCGCAGCCGGGCGTCAATATCGTCCATTCGGTCAGACGTGGTAATTACAGTAGGCAGATTCGCCGCGTAGCGGTAATTGAACAACTGGTACAGTTTTTCCTTAACCCAGGCGGAGGGTGTCTGCGTTCCCAAGTCGTCCAGTATCAGCAAGGGGGAGGTTTTAACCTCTTCAAATTCACGGTCGTATGTCACATTGCTGCCGGGATTAAAGGTGGCGCGAAGGTGATCGAGCAGATCAGGCACCACCCAGTAGTCCACAGGGAAACCCTGCGACGCACGGTAGTTGCCAATGGCGGCTGCCAGGTGAGTTTTGCCGCATCCATAGGGTCCCATAAAGATCAGCCAACCGGCCGGTTTTTCAGCAAAAGATTGGGCTCTTTGAAATGCGGCTGCCAGACTCTTGAGTTCGTCGGGGGCGAGTTTTTCCAACTCACGCAGACTAAAATTACCAAACGTACAGGCGTGCAGCAGGCTCAAGACCGAGCGATGCGGCTGGATACCCTGTTGTACCGGTTGCCGGTAATCCGGCGCGTTGATTTTCAAAACGGTGACCAGTTCAGGGTCCTGAAGTCGTGAACGGATGCGCCCGTCCAATTCCTCCAGATCCATGTCAGTGGTCACCACCGTAGGGAGGCGCTTGACATAGCGGTGATCAAACAACTGGAAGAGTTTCTCCTGCGCCCAGGAAGTGGCATTCTGCGTCCACAGGTTATCCAGCACAAGTAGTTGCACATTGCGGATCTCTTCAAAGCGCGAGGCATATGGATCGTCATTCGAACCATAAGACGAGCGTAACGTATCCAGCAAGTCCGGCACTGTCAGGAATAACGTTGGAATACCCAGCCTGCTGGCATGGTTGGCAATGGCTGCCGCCAGGTGTGTTTTTCCACTTCCGTAACCGCCGCAAAATAACAACCAGCCTTTCAGATCGTTGGCGAATTGTTCCGCGTGACTTCGCGCCACGGTAAGTGATTTTTCCTGTTCATCACCCAACCCCATGCGGCCTTTATTGCTGAAATTGTCGAATGTCTTATCGGCATAATCCGCCAATCGGTTCAGGTTGGCAGAGACTGTATTGCGCGACCCATTTGGATGGGCTGCCTGGCAGGTACAGGGGACTAATTTGCCAAAATCAGGATGCCCGACTGGAAGCTCCTGGCGAACAAATCCCACCCCGTTGCATATCGGGCAGACTGGAACGGTCGTCTTTTCTTCACTCATGGTTGATGAATTCAGCGTATTCCCCTTCATAGTATTTACGTCGATCTTTTTCAGGGTTTCGTGAATCCTGTCCATTGGAATGACCTTTCTCCTGCCAGTTGCGTAGGATCGCCTCAATATATTTCCAGTTGCGGGCGTTCTTTTTCACGGCTTCTTCAAACGCGAATTGAATAACATCCGGCGGGAAGTTTTTTTCTGCGTCTTGTAGTAAATCGGCGATCATGGGGGTGATCACGCCTATATTCTCTTCATAAAGTTTAAATATACCCGGCCATTCTTCAGATGGCGGTGGGATAAGTCCTTCGCCGTCTTCCGGCTGCCATTTTCCCGCCCGAATGGCGGCTAACGCGTCCCGTCCCCTGGGGGAATTTAAAAAGATCAGATCAGTTCCCTCTCCATTGCCACCGGGAGTTCGTAGGATAAAACCAATTTCCTCCGCGGTTTTCAGGGCAGTCGCCACCACAGGTTCGATTTCGGCGCCGCCTGCCGTGATGGAGGCTATCAGAGACTTGTCCTGCAACAGGGTCTTCACCCTGAGGTAACGCACAGTGCCATCTTGATGATCCAATCCGCGAAAAATATGCAGCATCACTTTCAACGTGTTTCCGTCTTCCACGAGCGGAAGCACATCTGTAAAGAATGCGGATGGAATGGGTACCAGATGGGTCTTGCCGGAAGGAAAGCCCTGAAATTTTCTCATGGATTATGCCCGTTCAGTGCCGCGGGGCTACAGCCGCGTTGTCGAACCGTGCCAGGTTATTAAGAAATACCAGTTCGATGCCGGAGTGCACCGGTCCGTTCCTGTGCTTGGCCACAATGATCTCGGCCAGGTTTGCGCGGGGATTATCTTTATCCAACAGATCCGGGCGATGGATGAACATGACAACATCGGCATCCTGCTCCAGGCTTCCGGACTCGCGCAGGTCGGAGAGGATCGGTTTTTTATCCGCTCGCATTTCCACCGCGCGCGAAAGCTGCGCGGCAGCCAAAACAGGGACATTCAACTCACGGGCCAGTATCTTCAAGCTGCGCGAGATGTAGGAGACTTCCTGCACACGGTTGTCATTCCGCGAATCAGCCGACATCAATTGCAGGTAATCCACAATAACCAGGTCAAGGTGATACTCCAGGTGCAGGCGTCTGCACTTGGTGCGCATTTGCAGAGGGGTGATTGCCGGGGTATCGTCAAGAAAAACCTGAGTGTCGCCCAGAACTTCAATTGCCTGGGTAAACAACGGCCACTCCTCATCTTTAAGCCGGCCGGTTCGCAGGCGCTGGGTATCAATGCCAGTTTCCTGGGCGATAAGGCGCTGAACAAGCTGCTCATTGGACATTTCTAGAGAGAACATGGCGACATGTTTCTTATATCGCTGGGCGGCGTTCTTGGCTATGGATAGGAGGAAACCCGTTTTACCGGTGGAAGGCCGGCCGGCGATGATCAACAGGTCGGATTTTTGAAGGCCGCCCAACAGGCGATCCAGGTCTTCCAGTCCGGTAGGCACACCGTAAATATCCTCACTGCGGCTGGAGAGCTTATCCACCCGATCATAATAATCGCTCAACGCGTCTTTTATGGGTTGGACGTCTTTATGCGCGCGCCGTTCGCTGATGGCAAAGATGGATTTTTCCGCCGTGTCAATTACGGTATCCAGCGGTGTCTTCTGGTCGTACGCCAGCCGGGCAAGATCATTGGCCGAAGTGAGCATCCTCCGCCGCATGGCAGTCTCTTCTACCATATGCCCGTAAGCTTCTGCGTGCAGCGAGGTGGGCGTTTGATTGACCAGCGCCATAAGATACGCCGGCCCGCCGGCTTCGGTTAACTGGTTGTTCGCTTCCAGATCTTCCACCACCGTCAGAAAATCAATGGGAATCCGTTTTTCATGCAGCCGGGTAAAGGAAGCCCATATCCAACCGTTGCGCACAATATAAAAATCTTCCGGTTTCAGGAACTGCCCTATGTCAAAAAAAGAATCCGGGTTGATTAACACCGCACCCAGCACAGCCTCCTCGGCCTGCCGGTTGTGCGGTTGCACCTGAATATCGGTGATCTGTTCTTCTTCAGTAAGAGAAAAATCGTCCATGGTTAATAGTACAACGATTGTGAAAATTCAACCGTTCACGGATTATTGTATCCGATTCTTTTGTGGAAAAACCGGATCAGGTAACCTGATCGTCTGAATCTGATGGAATGTCTCCTGATTCATCATCCGGTGGTTTATTCAAACTGTCCAAATCAATATTTTGGAGAAAATCCTCATACACTGTCAATCGGTCGTTGGCTTCATCCTCGCCTGATTTCGGCCAATCTGGTTTGCGGGGGGCTGGTGATGACACTTCATGCGATTGAAGGTCCTGCTCCGGTAAAATGCCGGCAGTTTCCATTACCTCTCGTGCGGCCAGAATGGGTACATGCGCTCGAACAGCCATAGCCAGCGCGTCGGAAGGCCGCGAATCAATTTCCAGGATCTTTCCATCAACATCTACTACAAGGTTACCGTAGAATACATCATCCTTCAGACTAACAACCTCAACCCGTACCAGGCGGGCATTCAGTGAATTTAAAATATTCTTAAGAAGGTCGTGTGTCTGTGGTCGGGCAACTTCAATATCCTGTAAAGCGATGGTGATTGCTTCCGCTTCGTACGGGCCGATCCAGATGGGAAGGTACCTCTCAGCGTCAACTTCCCGCAAGATGACAATGCGTTGTTGGTTCGTTAGACTGACACGAACACTATCAATTACGACTTCAACCATTCGGGGCATGTAAACCTCCCAGATGAGATCGTGCTCATCCTGGTTAAGATTCTAACATGCGCATACCTTGACTGCAACCGGTTCATGAAGTTAGTGTATAATACTTAAGTCTTAACAAATGATCTTTAAGGTTTCTTTACTGGGGGATGAAGCCTTTTCCCATCCCAGGCCCTTGAATTTCAATGGCTTATTTTTTTCGGTAACAGGATCGTTTTCAAATAATGGACGAGTTTTCTGTAAAATTCGCAACCCATAAACCCAACCCACCCGGGCCTGCCCAGCCGAAAGCCACATTACTGCTGGTGGAAAAAAAGCCACCCACACGATCGGCCTACTATGAAGGCCTGTCCCGAAAAGGCTTCCAGGTCATTTCCGCATTGAACGGCACCGAAGCCGCCGCCCAAGTGGAAGGGATGCATATAGATCTCATCATCATCAACGCGGCATCGTTTTATACCAGCGGCGGCGGGCTTGTAAAGAACCTCAAAAAGAAAGCACCCACCATTCCGGTCTTATTGATCGTTCAGGGGAATCAGGATCCCGAAGAAAGCCAGGCTGAAGTGGTGCTGACCCTCCCCTTCACTCTGCAAAAATTATTGAACCGGATGAAACCGCTTCTCCCGGCAATGAAGAAAGACGTATTAAAAGTTGGTACCCTTCAGCTGGATATTCGCGAGCGAATAGTTCGTTTCCAGGGGCGCCAGGTTCGACTTACCCCGCGGCTGGTGATCTTGCTTCAGATGCTGATGGAACGCCCCGGTGAAGTTATTGAGCGTGCAGAACTCTTTCGCAAAGGCTGGGAAACAGAATACGTGGAAGATACCCGCTCGCTGGATGTGCACATCAGCTGGCTGCGTGAAGCTCTTGAGGTGGATCCTCGTCATCCCCGCCTGATTAAAACCATACGGGGTGTCGGTTACAGGCTTGACCTGGGGGAACCGCCCACACGCCCCCTGGGGAAACGAAAAATCAACCTGGGATAATTCACATTCTGGAGGAACACTCATTCATGATCACAAAAGAAATCATTGCCGGCCTATCAAAAGATGAGATTCCAGAAAAAGCAGCCACCCTTGGCCCTGAAGATATACGGATATTAGTTGATTGTCTGGATGAGAAGGACGACAACCTTCGGTATCATTCATTCCTGTTGCTGCAAAATCGGTCGCAAGCAAGCGCTGATGTGTACCCGTTCTGGGATGAACTGGCAGCAAAATTCTCCAGCGGCAATTCCTACCATCGCAGTATTGGTCTTATGTTGATCGCGGAAAATGTCCGTTGGGACACCACCGAAAAGTTCGATTCCCTGGCGGATTCATTCCTGGCGTTCGTGGATGACGAGAAGCCCATCACGGTTCGCCAGTGTGTTCAAAGCCTGGTAAAAATCGTCCCACATAAACCGCATTTGATCCCTGCCATTTGCGACCGATTGATGAGCATTGATCTTTCACAGAGGAAAGAGACACAGCAAAAAATCCTTCTGATGGATATCCTTTCGGTGTTTGCTGAAACCCGTCGCCATCAAAAGGATGAACGCGTCGAGAAATATATCATCAACGCCATGACAGGCGCCGTACTGGATAAAAAAGCAAAATCAGAAATAGAGAAACTGCTTAATAGAAAATAGGAAATCCCCGGTAAAAACCGGGGATTTCTAATGTGCCTGACTATACAGCCAGTTTTTCACCAGCCAGCGCTTCGATGATGGATATAACAGCCGAATTATCCAGTTCGCCCTGGCCAGTATCCACCATAGCCTGAAATAACTGACTGGCAATGGCTGTTCCCGGCAGCGAGACGCCATACTTGCGCGCTGTGTCCATCACAATACCCAGGTCTTTGGATTGCATGCGGGCTTTAAACCCGGGATTGCGGTTTCCTTCGAAGAGCCGGGGCGGTTTGACATCCAGCGTCCAACATTGCGCCGCCCCTGCTTTAATGGCTTCCACCACCTTTCGAGGATCTGTTCCGCATTTTTGCGCGAAGATTAGCAATTCACTCATGGCCACCATCTGGGCAGCTACCATGATCTGGTTGGCTGCCTTGGCTACCTGTCCGGCACCGGGTTCACCAATATGTGTTATTGTCTTCCCCACAGCCTGCAAAATGGGCATGACTTTTTCAAGCCCCTCTTTTGAGCCGCCAACCATGATGGTCAGGGTTCCATTGCGGGCGCCAATATCTCCCCCGCTCACGGGGGCGTCCAGGCTGATCACACCCATTTCGCCCAATCGTTGGGCTATTTCCCGGGCGGTATCCGGTTTGATGGTGGAATTATCCACCATGATCAATCCGTTGTGCGCGCCATGGATGATTCCATTCTCGCCAAGAGCCACCTTGAGAACATCCGGCGAATCCGGCAGATTGGTGAATACCACATCCACCTGCCGGGCCACTTCGGCAGGATGATCAGCCGCGATGGCACCCTCGGCAACCAGTTCATCCACAGCAGGGCGGCTCCGGTTATGCACCACAAGAGGGAACCCGGCTTTCAGGATGTTACGCGCCATGGATTTACCCATCAAACCAAGACCAATATAACCAACCTTAAGCATCTGACCCTCCGTGTGATCGTGTAGATAAATCTGGAATTACACGATTATAATCATGACTTGGCAAAGGTGCCGCAGGAGGAATTGTATGAACACAGAGATACAAAAGAAACCGTTGTATGTTTACCTGGGATTTGCCTTTGGGATCGCCTGGTTGACCGCGTTGATCCTGTTTTTCAACGGGGGTATTGCCAACAGTCCAGAAATCATTCCCGGCACAAAGATTACATTAGCCTTGGTATTGATGGCCATAGTGTACATGTGGGCCCCTGCGTTGGCGCATATTTTCACTCGTCTGGTCACCCACATGGGTTGGCAGGATTTGAACCTGCGGCCAAACTTCAAGAAGAACTGGAAGTTTTGGGCGGCCGCGTGGATCACTCCCGCGCTGGCGACCATTCTTGGCGGAGTGCTCTATTTCCTTCTCTTTCCAGCCCAGTATGACGCCAACCTGACCACCCTCAGTAAAGCACTGGCAGAAAATCCAGCCAGCGCGAATGTAAATCCCTGGATTGTTGTGATCGGGCAGTTGGTTTCGGCTATATTGGTCTCACCGGTGATCAACGGTTTCTTTACCTTCGGGGAAGAATTTGGCTGGCGGGGATTCATGTTCCCCCGTATGCTGCCCATGGGGGAGAAGAAAGCCTATCTGGTCAGTGGTGTGATCTGGGGGTTGTGGCATGCCCCGGTTATCGCCATGGGTCATAATTATGGTCTGGAATATCCCGGCTTCCCCTGGCTGGGAATATTGGCAATGGTATGGTTCTGTATCCTGGCTGGCACCTTTCTGGCCTGGGCAAGCACACAGGCCGGCAGTGTCTGGCCGGCGGTGATTGGGCACGCGGCTGTTAATGGCATTGCCGGTGTGGCTTTACTTTTCTTACTTGGAACCCCTTTTACCCTTCTGGGCCCCACCCCGGTTGGTATTGTCGGGTCAGTCGGATATCTTATTGTGTTCTGTCTGATCTTTTTCCGAAAACAAACAGCCTGAACGAAACATTCCTCTCGATCCGGCAATTTTCAGGATAAGTCTGCCGGATCGGGAAGGATGATTGC
>CAYNJT010000036.1:0-1242 GCA_964397625.1 uncultured Leptolinea sp.
GGGGACTATTTTGCCCGGGCCGGGGAACGGCAGGATAAACTTGGATTTGTAGTCAATGGCATTTTTGGGATGGTCATTGAAAAACCCGGAGAAGCCATTTTTGTGAAAGATTTTTTACAGCCAGGAGATTTTTTACTGGCTTCCTTTGAGCCGGGAACAGAAAACCTGGTACACATCAAGGCGATTCAAGAGTCATTGGTATTACAAGCGCGCCATTCTGACATCCTTTCACTGTATGCCCGGTATGATGACTTCCGCCAGCTCTCAGAACGGGGGACCCAACGCCGCTACCAGGCGATTTGCGACCGGCTTGAACAGAGGGTTACCATGGATGCCGCAGGACGATACGAGCTCTTCAGACAAACCTTTGGACACATCGAAGATGACATTCCGCAATATTTGGTGGCCGCTTATATCGGGGTGACACCCACCCAACTGAGCCGTATTCGCCGCAGAGAGAAAAATGCCTGATATTTATCAACATATGTAAATGACAGACCGCCGATCCGGCCGTATAGTTGGTGAAATTCACGCGGAGGGATCTACATGTCAGATCAGGTAGTGACAATAGAAATGGAAATGAAGCAGGCGCTGAAAGCTGTCCATGGGATGTATGTTAAGCAGCAGATCAGCCTGTTGAACGCCTTGAAAGCGAAGTACGGCCCGGGTGTGGTAAATGTTGTTCAGGACACAAATACCCGTGAGGTTTGTCAGGTTTACCGGGCCATGGCGGAACAAAGCGGCCGGAATTCCATCGATGATCTCGTAGCCGTGTTATGGGAACCCCTGCGCAGTAAGGGATATGTGTTCACGGCTGAGAAAACGGAAGACGGCGTTCAGATATGTTGCACAGCCTGCCCATTCGCCAGTTTGTACCGGGCAATGGGTGGTGAAGAATGGGGGTACGCCCTGTTTTGCGCGGCGGATGAAGAATTGACGCGGGCGTTCAATGAAAAAATTGGTTTTAAACGTTCAAAAACCCTGATGCAGGGTGATGATTGTTGTGATCATCAGTATTCTTTACGGGAGAGATAACACTGGTAGGGTGGACGCAGGCGGGGGTTCTCTTTGAACGCGTGGGAACCATATCTCCGCCTGCGTCTGCCGGGAAATTCGAAACACATGCCCGCGGGTCAAGCATCCGGAGCATGGTTGGTTTCCCACAGCCGTCAACACACCGGATGCTTGACCCCTACCTGAAAATATCTAATAAAAAGATAATTCCTGGGTAGGGTAGATGCA
>CAYNJT010000036.1:1342-13697 GCA_964397625.1 uncultured Leptolinea sp.
GCAGGCGGTGGTTTTCTTTGAACACGCGGGAACCATATCTCCGCCTGTGTCTGCCGGAATTTTCGGATTCCATGACAACGGGGCAGGCATCCGGAAATTATCCTATATTCCACAATGATCCCAATACCAGATGCTTTCTCCCCATTCGGAACCCCGATCTAATTTTGATCCGCCAGCAATTCACCCATCTGTGAGTAAATAAATTTTGCGGCCCGCTCTGGCGCCAGTTTTGTGAAGAGATGCATCATCCGGGCGTCGTTGCCAACAAAAGCGTGGTATGCGTTGGCTTCAATGGCATCGATGATAATCCGCGCAGCGTCAGCCGGCGAGGTCGTCTTCATATTTCTGGTTTTCTTGTCTGGATCTTTAACCTCCACAGAAACACCCGAATTTGCTGTAATATTGGTGGCAATGGCACCCGGGTATATGGTAGTGACATGAATGTTGGTGTCCAACAATTCGGAATGCAGTCCATCGGTGAGCGCGTTAACAGCCGCTTTTGACGCGCCATAGACCGTCTGTCCGGGAACGGGCAGATAACTTCCCATGCTGGAGATATTTGTGATATGTGCTTCAGGCCGTTCCAGCAGGAGCGGTAAAAATGCTTTGGTCATATTCACCACTCCCCAGAAATTAACATTCATCACGCGCTCGATCTCGTTGAAATTCAGGTCGTTGATACGGACAAAACGCTGGATGATCCCCGCGTTGTTGATGATGCCGTCCACTGTACCGTGCGCCTTAATGACCTGTGCCGGGAGTCCGGCCACCGCTTCACGATCGGTGATGTCAATCAAATGGGTGGATAATTTGCCCCGTTGCCCGCCTGCCAGCAGGGCGGTTTCTGCCAGCGTGGATTCGTTGATATCCACGGCGGCAACACGGGCGCCCCTTTTCAAAAGCAGCAAGACCATCTCGCGCCCCATACCATTTCCGCCGCCTGTGACAACAAATGTTTTTCCCTGAACCTTCATTCGACCCTCCCGAGTCACCCTCTTTTCTAAGGCTATAGGCTATAACCCGATCAATTCTCATATCTACTATATATATAAATTACACCTTAATTGTAAGAATTGCACTAACAAATTCCATTTTTATAACCCTTTTTTGAAAGAGAAAAGAGGTCTTACTCCTTAAAGGCCTGAAGCTCCCGGTGAGGGGAGCTTCAGGTTTGAAAAAGAGAGTGGAGTGAGCGTTAAATCCGCGAGGTGGAGAAGGTCTTGCCGTCTTCCTTGCAGATGCGCTTGATAATATTACGGCCGGAGACTCCGGCGGTGGGAAGACCGCCGCCCGGTTCCACCCACTGGCCGGCCATGAAGAAATTGTTTAATCCCGGCAGGGTATGGGGAAGTCCCCCGGAAAAGACCTTGCTCATATTCCCGGTTGTCAGCCGCCAGCCTTCAAACGACCCCTGCCAGTTCCCGGTATAGCGTTCGGTGGTCAGAGGGGTGGCCACATCCACCACTTCCACATTCTTCTCGAAACCGGGCAGGTAGCTGTCGATGGTCGAAATGACCGATAAAGCGGCCTGTTTCTTTTCGGCATCATAACGTTCGGGATCTTCCGCCAGTTTCTTCCAGTAGTCATATGTCGTGCTGAACATAGCCATGACCACATTCCTGCCTTTGGGTGCCAGCGTCGGGTCGTATCCGTAGTGTTTGACCTGCATAAATTTGCGTTCTTCACCGGCAATGGTGATGGGTTTGTCGAGGATTTTCACCTTCACATGCGGCTGGCCGGACATATCGTGTTTAACACCGAGCGAAACCATCACCAGCGGTTCGAAGATCTCACCCCTTTCATAATAATCGTCCAATTCTGGGTCGTGGTACTTGCCGCCCAGCATATGGTTGATGGTGGCGTAGCCATCCGCCGCCGAAATGACCCGGCCGGCGCGGAATTCCCGTCCGTCTGTCAGCCGGATGCCTACCGCTCGGTCATTTTCCACCAGTATCTTTTCCACGCGCGCGTTGTAGTGGATCTCGCCGCCCAGGTCTTTGTAACGTTTCTCGATGGATTTGGAGAAGGGCAGACTGCCGCCGATGGGGTACCCGGCGTCTTTCTTGTTCTGCCAGGCCATGGTGGTGATCAGACCGATCATGGGAAAATCGGGCAGGTCAAACATGCTGCTCCAGATGGCGCGCATGAACGGGTCTTTATAACGTGCGGCAAATGTTTTTACATCCATCTTGCCGAATTTCATATAAAGGGTACCCATGGGGAGCATGCTAAAAAAGCTTCTAATTTTGTCAAAAATCCCATTACCATTACCCATGGGCATATCCATAGAGCCCAGTTTGCGGATTGCGCCGCAGAATTCCTTGGTCACGGCGGTATCAATCGGGGCGAGTTCGATCATATGCTTTTCGAGACGATCGACATCCGCGTACATGTGGAATACCCGGCCGTCGGTATTTTCGACGGTGAGAAAGGCTTCGTGATTGACGATATCCACGTCTTTCAACGCGCCCAGCTCTTCCCATAGGACATGCGAACCGGATTTAGGATTCGTTCCCACCAGCCAGTGGATGCAGCCATCGAAGGTGTATCCCTTGCGCTGCCAGGATGTGCATAGCCCGCCCGGCAGAGTGTGCATTTCAAAGATGGACGTCTTGTAGCCATTCATTTGGCCGTAAACGCCCGCGGCCAGGCCGGTGATGCCGCCGCCAATGATGATTATGGAATTGTCGTTCATGAATACCCCGGGGAAATGGATTGAAATATCAGTTATTACTTTATACGCCATTTCACCGGATTTGTTGCAGGCAAAAAGGGATATTTATTCTTGGTGCTTCTTACCTATTGGGATATGTGCCGATGGGATGGTTTGAAGTATTTTTTTTGCTTCTCCTATCCAATGTTTCACTTCAACATCATCAGGCAGACGACGTACAACATGATATTCATCATTCTTTACAGTCATTTCACTCAATAAATCGCTTGCATTACACTGAGCTAGTTCAGCTATAGAATGAATACCTGCCAAGGAAAGCAGATCATAATATTCTGAACCTACACCATTAATTTGATATAAGTCGGTGGACTCAAAGAAATATTGAATTTTCTCTTCATTTATCCCGTAAATAGCTGCGAGAGCCTTGCGTCCTTCAGCTTTCTTACCTCTCGAAAGAGGGATTTCTGAAGGTGTTGCCAGATTATTTCGCTTCGTTTGAGAGGGATTCACTTCAATTGGTTCATTTGTTATGTCATCTAGAGATAAGTGAAGGGTATGGGAAATGGCGGAAAGCACATTTAGAGCTCCACGTCTTTTGCCTGTTTCCAATTGAGATAAATAAGGAATACTGATCTCAGCCTGCCCGGCTAGTTGTTGTTGGGTCAATCCCCGGAATTCCCGCCATACTCTAATGGGATTCTTGCCATCCAACAACGCATTGACGACCTCCGACGGAATGGCTTCCATTTCACCATTTTCCAACGCAGCCTTTGCCTGGTCGTAATCCCGAATTTCGTCCAACGATTCTGCCTTTTCAACCAGTTCAAGATATTCACGATAAGGGAGGACGACCCATTCTGTTTCTTTGCCTTTTTTTATATATTGAACGTTCATTTATATACCTCACCCCGGGGGGCAATCTTCAGAACTAAAATGATCACTTCATCCTGTTGAATCTCATAGATGATCCGCCAATCTCCAACTCTCAACCGATACCCGGGTCGACCTTGAAGTTTTAAAGCATTGGGTATTTCCGCATGTGGATCCTGTGCAATGAACTCAATTTTCTCGCGGATCAAGCTGGCTATGTTTCGCGGCATTTTGCGAAGCACCTTCACAGCCTGCGAGGAATAGAGAATTTTGTACACACACAAATAATAGCACCAAGCTAAACAGAATGCAATATATATTAGCTTTATGCAAAATGGTTATTTTTTGTGATGATCATTCTTGCTGACCTCAAATCCCTTAAATTTTGGTTTGGTTTACTTTGATATCTCCGCCTTAAAATCATCAAAAGTTACAATAAATGGTGTCTGTGCCGTCACATCCGATTCAGAAAGTCCGTACAGAACGGCGTACCCGCTTTTTATATCCGTGTCTGTAGTTTCTCCCACGATCTTCCCATTGGCTTTCAACGTCAGTTTATCGCCCACGCAGGAGAATTCGATCTCTTCTTCAATTTCTCCGCCTAAAAATGCATTTGAGAATTGCCATTCCGTATTGTATTTTGTCTCGCCGCCATTTGATTTGATGTAGAAACTGAACTCTCCGCCGCCACGGGCTTTGGTGCGGATCATGACCATGTCAAAATCGTTCCCTTCTGTAACCCGGCAGAACAGGCCAAAATAGCCCATTTCCGGTTTGAGGACTTTCTCTTTCACGGAAAGCACTACATCTTGAGCAGGCTCGCTGAATTTCCAGGGGACTCTTGCCGATACGTATTTTTCCGGCGTAGAGATCGTATAGGTAATGACCCCATTCCCCTGAGTGATCTTTCCTGCAGTCGAACCGGAAAGCACTTTCCACGTGGAGGGAGACCGGGAGAAATCATCCGCGAATATTTCGCTACTGGTTTCCTGGCTGCCTGTTCCCATGGTTGGAGCAACAGTGGACCTGACATGCGGCTTCTGTGTGGAAGCCGGAGCGGCTTTCACCTCAGTGGGTTGGCTTGCGGTTTCTTTTGGTGCAGCGGTGGTTTTCGTTGCTCCGGTTATCTTTTCCAGGGTGAATTTGACGTTCACATCCGCCGGGTGGGCGGCTTCAAAATTGTTGTACGCCTGCACGGCAACCACCACCGGTTCGCTGACCAGGTCGGCATAGCCTTTGTCGATCTGTACCCATTCACCGTCAATTTCCACGAAGGCTTGCAGCACGCTGCCCACTCGTTTTAACATCAGCCGTCCATTGAATCCGGCTCCCTCCAAGCGCTGCCAGGAGCCGCGCGGCACACCTCCGATGTTAAAGTTGGTATGGAACTGCAGCTTGTAGTTGTCATTCTGGAACGGGCCGACGAACGCCAGCTTGTTGCCGTCCAGAGTTTCTGCGACCAGGCTGAAACCGCGGCTGTCCCCCGGGGACTGCTCCCAGGCATCCGCCTCGTAAGAGGCTACCACTTCGAAATCACCCGTCAGCACTTCGCTGCGATACGCCGTAACATCGCCCGCGGTGGATCCATCCAGCGTAAGTTCAACAGATTGACCTGCCCCACTTGCGCTGCCCTGCCGGTAGACATAGTTCCATTCCGGCAGGGGGAGGCTGTTCGATGGGGCGCTGGTCAGGCGAATATCAGACAGGGTGATGGTGGCTTTGGCCGGTTCACCCGGATAGTCGCCGCCGTAGATGGCCAGCCAGCCGGTATACAGCGTTTCAGGAACGGTGATCAGTTCGTGTGTTCCCAGATTCCAGGTTTTGCCGTTATCCAGACTCCAGTATGAACGGAACTGATCTCCCCGGCGGGTAAGCTTGAGCAGCACAGGTTTGTCGGGTACTTCCTTTCCGCCATACTGGAAGGACTGGTCCATATTTTTCAACATGCTGCGATTCCATACCCGGCTCCACCCGGCGCCCACCGTGCGGGTATGCACCAGCAGGGAATCCTCGATGCTCTGTTTTGAATTCAAGCCGATGAACGAGTCGGGCGCGTAGAGCATGAAATCCAGCTCCACCCAGCGGTCGTTGGGGCCGATGAGCAGCGCGCGGGTTTGCAGGTCAAAATCACCGGTAACTTTGTGCATCAGCACGGGGCTGTTATCGCAATAGGCGCCCATGCACTTGCCGTGCGGAACAACCATTTTTACCTGTCCGTTGTTCACCGTAAATTCGGTGTTGTACCCGGGATCCTGCCAGATCCAACCGCCGTCCAGCGGGCTCGCGGAAGTTGGCCCTGCCACTGTGCCGGCCTGTTCAGGGGTGTAATCACCGAAGAATAGATCGCCCAGGCGGATATCGTGCATGCGATTTCGGTTGTCATCGGCGTACTGGTAATCGTATAGATTGCCATTGGCAAGATTAAGTTCCTTACCGGCGTTGACGGTCACGCTGCCGCCGGCCATACCATTAACGGTGACACTGCCCTCCACCACGCTGACCAGTTGAACTTCACTATCATTACGAACGATGAATTCGGTGCCTTTTCGCACGATGGTTTTATCCAGAACCTGCACAACGATCGGTTGACTGCCTCCTTTGGGGCTGATGAAATGGATGCTGCCTTTTTCCAACCTGACAACCGGTCGCCCCTGCGCATCGCGGCTGAATGAGACGCTGGAGTATTGATGCAATAATAATTTGGTGCCCTCTTCCATCACCAGGGTCACCGGGCTGACATCGCTTGAGACTTTGTCTCCCGTGTCGAAGGATGTACCACTGCGCGCCGAGGATTCGGCTTTCATCTCCATCACTTTCAGAGACGCGGAATAGCTCTGGCCAAAGCATGAGCCAGTGAGCGGTCCGCTGCCGCGCGGCGCGCCGATGGTGATTAACAGTTGGCCGGGGCCGGGAATATCAAATTCCTGCTTCAGGTTGGCGTTTCCCACCTGACCGGCCAGGCCAGCCAGGAATTCCGATGGGCCAAAAGTGGAACCGGTTTTCGGTGTGAAGGTTACTGTCATCGAGGTGTTAGCGTTGAACAGCGACCAGGTATTGGGCACAGGCGGACTACCGACAAGCTCGGCGACGGCTCTGGCTCCGCCCTGGATATCAAACGGGCCGTAGACCTGCGCCGGGTCGCAGGGTTCGTTTACCGGTTTTTCGGGGAACCCGCCGCCGCCCGCCCAGATGGTGCCCGGGTTTGGCGGAATATTTTTTGGAGCGACCTTCGCGTTGGCGCCCAGTTTCAGGCAGGCGATACCGTCACAGGGTTTGGGCTTCGCGATGACCGTGTTGGCCTGTGGCGCGCGAACCACACCATAATTTTTAAATTCTTCATTCATGGCCTTTATATAATCTTCATGAGAACGATTTAGCAGACGGTTAACCAGGAAGTTGATCTGGTCTTCTGTCAATTTGATCCCTTCGGCTTCAAATTGCGCCCGGATCACCGCTGCCCATTTCAACCAGTTGGCGACGGCTTTGTAATACTCCTCGGGTTTCTCGCTCTCAAAGTCGTAGTTGTCGTCATACTCGTCTGAAAGATGGATCTTGTTCTTCTGCAGAAATCCAAACAGGCGGTCAACGGCAGCTTTGTTTTCAGCCTGCTCTTTTTCGATGCGCAGGCGGTTCACGAAATACTGCTTGATGGCTTCATCGATTTCCGCTTCCGTCATATCCGGGTTTTCCGCGCGGATCTCTTCGGCCAATTCACGCAGGCCGCCGGCGTTGTAATGCTGCACGCCGTAGGTATTGAGAACGTCATCAATGGGCTGGCCGTTCTTGTACATCTTGTACATCGTATCCAGAACGTCATTTTTGTAGGCTGAAATGCCCAGACCGATCACCCCGGCGCCAAGCCGGGAGATGATATCCACGGCCACTGCCGGCGGGTAGCCCCATTCCAGCAATTCGATAAATGCCTGCCCGCCGCCCGAGAGAATACCTTTAATGGTGCCGCCCTTGCTGCCCTCCTGATAGGCGCTGTAAATGGAATAGCCAATGAATAATCCGCCCAGGGTGTACCCCAGTACTTTGAACGTTTTGGCGGCAAAAGTCTGGGCGCCTTCGGTGGCGCTGTGCAGCGCCACCCGCTCAGCGTTCGTCAGTTTGTCGTAGGATTTGCCGAACTTTTCCATGGCCTTTTCGTTGAAGTACACAATGCCGAAGCGGGCTTTGCCAACTTCGCCACGGAATTGTTCGGCCAGTTTTTGGATTTCTTTGAATTCTTCTTTGCCCAGTTTGCTTATGCCGACTTTCTCAATTTCTTTAGCATAACGGGTGGGCATGTTCCCCATCGAGGCGGCCAGCTCTTCACGCAGCAGGGCATTGGTGGAACTTGAACTCATCATCCCAACATACGTGTTGGCAATGGCTTTGGTCATTTTGGCATTGAGCTTTTCCATGCCGTCCAGGTAATACCGCAGAGCGTCATCCGCCGACATGCCGGTGCGTTCGACTACCTCTTTCAACGCGGAATCCAGCGTGCCGCCGGGCGGTTTGCGGAAAATATTGGCCAGATTCATCAGCTCTTTCTCTTCGGCTGAAAGCGTGCCTCCGGAGAGGTTGAACGCTTCCAATGTGCGCAGGTCATACTTGGAGGTCTTCAGGGCTTTTTCCCCGTTTGACAGGTGCGAGTCTACGAGAAGACTCTCTCGGAAGCGCAGGTTATCGCTGGCAAAACCCAGTGCGTCGTCCCATTTCATTTTTGCCGGCGCTTCCGTTACCATCTGAGAAAACGGCACCTCACCTACCGTGTCGCTTAGCGTGTCATAGCGCCACAGGTTGGGCTTGTCTTTATACATCTGATTCTCCAGCCAGTTTATTCCCCCCTTGGTGTTGTATTTTTCTATGTTATTTGCCGCGGCGACGCGGTCCGGCCAGGTCTCAATTTTGGTGGGGTCGAGTACGTTAACATCCACAACATCGGGTTTGATATTGAATTTCTCGGAGAAGGTTTTGTTAAAATCTTCCACCGCTTCAGTGGCTCCGCTGCCATATGGTATAAAGTCTTTGTCGCTTTTCCCGGGGATATACGCTCCGCCGGAATTGCGTGTCCCCAGTGTACCCACCGGAATCACATAGCTTACCCCTGATCCTGGTTTCAGTGATACATCCCGCCAGACTTCCTGGCACATATTGATGATTTGATTATCCAACGCCTGCACTGTCGCTCTGTTGATGGTGCTGCCGGGAGCGTTAACCAGGTGCTTGTAATCCTGGTATTTTTCCAGTAATTTGAGGGCAGCGTCCCGGCTGCCGCCCGAAACCGTCTTCATGGAGGCTTCAAATTGTTTGATCAACGCGTTGAGGTTGCCCTGGGCCTGAACGGGTGTCGTGGGCTGGACGAGAAAAGAAAGAATGAGAAAAATACTGAATAACCGGAAAAGCCAGGCTCGACAGGGCGAATGGATTGACATATTACCCCTCCATGGCAGCAGGCAGGCATATAGTCCCCCGGAAAGATGATTCAATTATGAAGAATACGATTGATTTGTCAATCGGTATTTCTCTTGACAAATTCATCTATATAGAAGATAATCAAATTAGATAGAAAGCTAATATTATGACTATCGATGTAGAGTACGGTGAGAGATGATGGAATATAAAGAGAATGTTCTTGACATGTTAAAAACCCTGGCGGATGACAGCCGCCTGACCCTGCTGCGCATTTTGAACACAGGCGAGACCCCGGTGGGGGAACTGGCTGTGAAGCTGGATTTGAGTGAACCGACCATCTCGCATCACCTGGCGAAGTTGCGAGAGAGCGGGTTGGTCACCTTACGCATGGCTGGCAATCAGCGCTTTTACCGGGTAAACGAAACCGGTCTGGCGCGTTTCAAGCGGCTGGTAATGGAGATTGAGAAGACATCCCCGGCGCCCGAACAAACCGCGTCCGATCACGCCTGGATTCGTGAACTTGGTTGGAGCGCGGCAGACCAACAGGTGCTGCGTGATTACACCGAGGGGCAAAAGCTGGTCCGATTACCGTCAAAACGCGGAAAAACCCAGGTGATCCTGCGCTGGCTGGCCACGCTGTTTGAACCGCAACGCTTGTACACGGAGAAGGAAGTTAATGAGATTATCAAAAGCGTGTACTCTGAAGACTTTGTCAGCCTGCGCCGTGACCTGATCGACATGGGTTATCTGCGCAGGGAAATGGGCGGCGGCAAGTACTGGCGCACGCCGGAAGAGGAATGAGACCTTACGGGTTTTAATTCGGGTGATTGATGATTTAAATAGCTGGAGCAGGTGGGCGCCTGCGCTGCATGAATTTTTCAACCATCCAACCCTGTTATTACTGTCAAAAGACCGGGTCTATTTAAAAATATCCGCCAGGTGCATGTTGATATGCCGGATGTAATCATCCGCCACAAATTGCAGGGTGACAGGCTCGGCGCGGCCGATTCCGCACGGGTTGGCAAAGGCTTCCTCCGGCAGGCGGTCCATCACGGCGCACAGGTGGCGGTTGGCTGCCGCCCAAAGGTCGATGAGCTCCATCCAGTCGCGTTCATTGTAGCCCTGCAGTTCCACCCAGCGTTCCTGTTGGTAGGGCGGAAAGTCTGCGGCAGCGTTGTATCCGCCGCGCACCATGCGCTGGTGGTTGTTCAGCGCGGAATCAGTGAGATGCCCGAGGATCTCCTGCCTGGACCATTCCTTCGGGTCTGGTTTTTGGCGAGCGGTTTGTGCGGGGATGGCTCTCAGGCGGGGCAGGGCGGCGTTGACGATATCACGAATGGCGGGAGCGGTGGAGGGCATGGCAACCTTCTTTCATATGGAGATAAATCTTCGGTAGGGGCAAAGCATCCGGTACGCCTTATTTGGTGGAAATGACACATTTCTCCGGGTGCCTTGACCATCTACCTGGATAATTATAAATCCCGGTAGACGCAAGCGGAGCCGGGATGGCATCTTCTGCATTGGTAGTCACCGCTTTCATCTACCCTACTAGGAAGACACTTAGGTAGGCGGTATGTACCCCGGTTGGGATAGCAACATTGCCCCAGGTGCTCTGACCGGAAACCCGGAGATTATATTTTCTCTTAAATTCGCGTGTCAATAAAAGCCGATGCGGAAGTCGGTCTCCCGTATGATCAGCGTTTGACTGTATTCCGAGACCGGCAGCGCCCAGGTGGCCACCTGGTTGTTGCCATTGCGTTTCGCCTGGCAAAGGGCCTGGTCACAATAGCTGATAAATTCTTCCAGCGATTGTATGGATGAGTGTAACCCGACAACACCCAGGCTGACAGTAACATTGATAGGTTGTTCATTATATTCAATGGGCAATTCCGCCACCCGGCGGCGCAGACGTTCGGCCAGCGATTGCGCGTATCGCAGGTGGGTTTCGGGCAGCAGGAAGAGGAATTCCTCGCCGCCCATGCGCACGCGGATATCGGATTCGCGCAGTTCTCTGTTGAACAGGTGCGCCAATTCCGCCAGCACATGCTCTCCGGCCTTCACCCCGTAAGCATCATCCAGCGCTTTAAAATTATCCACGTTGACCAGGATGGCGCTGAGAGGTCGGTCGTACCGTTTTGACCGCCTGAATTCTGCTTCGGCGATCTCAAAGAAGTAGCGGCGGCTGGAAAACCCCGGGTAGCTTTCAGCCAGCGCCGACTTGTGTAATATGGATAATTCATCCATCTTCTCATGGGCGCGCAGGTTCGAAATCACCACACCGGCTATGCCGGCCAATCGCTGCCCATCTTCCAGGATGGATGAGTCAGGGGTGATGTATGGGTCATTTAAATCCAGCGAAACAAGGCCAAAAACCTCCAGCGGGGTGGACACAGGCAGGATTAAGTGACCGGGAATGTTGACAGTTTGTCCGCTGGCTCGCGCGTCGCGTGCCTGACGCAATACTGTCTGGGCAATTTCCGGCGGTGTATCATGCGGGCGGACGGAGACGATCATATCTCCCTGCAGCGCGACATACACAATGCCTCGGGGATGGAAAGTGGTGGTGAAAAGATGCAGGATGCTGCGGATGGCTTCTTCTTCGGTGGTCACCCTGGTAAGAGAGGAGAGCAAGTCAAGTGTGCGGCCGGATTCAGCGCGGGGCTGCCGGCGGGAACCGATGGATTTTATGTAAGGTCTATTGAACATTTGCATTCTCTACTCCATTCTTTTCACTGCCTGATACCATATGGAAAAAACAGTAAAGGGTGGATCAAAAAGATGAATGCTTGCAAAGACTGGTCTGTGTGCGAAGAAGCCGCCAGGGATGGGATAATGAAGCATCGATATGATGTTTTGGGGAGGAATAGATTCGGTGTTGGTAGAACAATGATCAATCGGTGAAGTTCACACATCAGCCTGTCCCCCTGCGTGCAAGAATCAGTTTTAAGGCTGATGTTGGGCGAGCCATATCTGCACCTTTATAAACAGATCGCTGCCGGTTTATTCAATTTATATAAGCATAATACAACTTTATGAGAAATACTATAAAAAAAACCCGGATAAGATGAGAAAATGGTGAGGAAAATGAAAGAAAATGTAAGCTGGAATAATGATTTACATGTAAGGTCTTTCAAATTAATGCGTATAGGTATAAATGCCATTGCAAGCCGGTGGTTTGTCCGGCGAAGCAAACTTCAACCTGACAACCCCGTTCCCGATAAAAGGAAGCTTACACGATAAGAAGAAGATTGCTTCGGGCCGCTCCCTCGCAATGACAGCACGGAGGGTGTGTCATTTTGGGCCGGTGGTTTGTTCGGCGAAGCAAAAATAAACCCGACAAACCCGTTCCCGATAAAAGGAAGCTTTCATAATAGGAAGAAGATTGCTTTGGGCCGCGCCCTCGCAATGACA
>CAYNJT010000036.1:13797-23616 GCA_964397625.1 uncultured Leptolinea sp.
AGGAAGCTTTCATAATAGGAAGAAGATTGCTTTGGGCCGCGCCCTCGCAATGACAGCACGGAGGGTGTGTCATTTTGAGCCGGTGGTTTGTCCGGCGAAGCAAAAATAAACCCGACAACCCCGTTCCCGATAAATGGAAGCTTTCATAGTAGGAAGAAGATTGCTTTGGGCCGCGCCCTCGCATTGACATGTGAAATGAATATTTCTCAGGAGATCTTCAATCGACTTGCGTTTTCCGTCATTCGGGAAAGCAGGCGGGTGACAGCCTCTCGTTGATCCGGCTCAAAGCTGGCGGAGAGTTCTTTGACCCAATGGTCATGCGCCTGAATGCATTCCTTCACCATCTGTCCGCCCTTTTCCGTCAGGTGAACCAACCGCACGCGCCGGTCGCCCGGAACCTCACAGCGGGCAACCAATCCCTGCTGCACCAGACGCTCCACCATCTGACTGGCGCCAGCCGGGGTCATCTGCAACAGGTCTGACACCCCGCTGACCTCACAGGGGCCGCGATAATGGATGTGCAGCATCAGGTTCATCTGCCCGAAAGACAGGCCAGTGGCCCGCGTAAAATTATTGATATCATGCATCCACAGGCGCACAAACATGGCTGTCCAATCGCGCACGGCAGTCTCCAGCATATTGACGTCCTCTTCCGGTTTTACAATCACTTGACAGGAATCCTTAACTCGATTATATATAAGAAGTCTTAATTATTCAAGATCATTAAGTAAATCAGAGGTACGCTTTTGAAAACAGAAAAGCAAAACACGGCAAAGATCATCCTCGCGGTCTCCCTGGTGATCGTGATGCTCGGCTTTGGGATCGCCATTCCGTTGATGCCATATTACATCATCCATTTCAACGCGTCAGGTTTCGCGCTGGGATTAATGATGTCATTATATTCGTTCATGCAATTCCTGTTCGCCCCCATGTGGGGCAGACTGGCCGACCGTATCGGGCGAAAACCTGTGCTTTTAATCGGCATAGGCGGGTACTTCCTGGCTTTCCTTTTGCAGGGTTTGTCGCAAAACCTGGTGGAATTTACAGCCGCGCGCACCCTGGCCGGAATCCTTTCTGCGGCCACATTGCCGGCTGCCATGGCTTATATCGCGGACATCACACCGCTGGAAGAACGCTCCAAGGGGGTGGGCTTGATGGGCGCGGCCATGGGGCTGGGCATGATCTTCGGTCCCATGCTGGGCGGATTACTGACCGGCTTTCAGCCCTCGCTGCCCGCGGGAATTACAGTTCTCCTTCAGGTGACCACCGATCCTTCCAATGGGAAATTGATTAATCTGTCCATCCCTTTCTTTGCCAGCGCGGTGCTGGCTCTGGCTGCCATGCCGTTCATTCACCTTTTGCTGCCAGAATCACTGCCGGCGGAAAAACGCAAATCCGGCAGTGTTGTTTCGAAAACCTCGCGCCTGTCCTCTCTGCTTGTAGGACTGCGCGGTTCATCCGGCTTTCTGTTCGCTCTGGCCTTTCTACTGGCTTTCGCGCTGGCCAATATGGAATCCGTTCTGGCGCTCTACGGCGGTAAGCGTTTCGCCATGGGGCCGGCGGAGATCGGGCTTTTAATGGGCGGCCTTGGATTGATCTCGGTGATCGAGCAGGGGGTGGTGATTGGTCCGCTTAGCAAGCGATTCGGGGAGACGCGTATCATCCAGGGCGGTCTGTTGATCGGTATTGCCGGCTTCCTGGGGATGGCCCTGTTCACGGTTAAGTGGGGGCTGCTGGTCAGCGCGTTTGTCTTTAATATAGGCAATGTGCTGCTGGCGCCATCCGTGACTTCACTGGTTTCAAAACGGGCGAAGAGCGGTCAGGGGGAAGCCATGGGGATGAACAATTCTTTCCAGGCGCTTGGCCGGGCGGTGGGCCCTCTTTGGGCAGGTTTTGCCTTTGACCTGGTCCCGACCCTGTCCTTCTGGACGGGAGCGTTGATTCAGGCGGTGGCCTTTTTCTACACGATGAAATTTTTCGGCGGTGTCTTTTCTGCCGCTCTGGTGGATAATCTTCCCGGCGGAGAGACGGCGGCCGGGTAAGGAAAGGAATATCTCATGGGTATATTGACGGGAAAAATCGCCGTAATCACCGGCAGCACAAGAGGACTTGGCCTGGCCATCGCTCAAGCCTACGCCGTTGAAGGCGCTTCCGTGGTGATCTCATCACGCAAGGCGGAGGCTGTAGAGAAAACCGTGCTCGACCTGAGGTCGGCTGGATACAACGCGGCCGGCCTGGCGGCGGATGTCGCCCGCCAGGAAGATGTGGAGGCGTTGATTCGGTTTTGTCTACAAACGTACGGGCGTCTTGATATTTGGGTCAACAACGCGGGGACGACAGGTCCGTACGGCCCGACAGTTCAGTTCGAGCCGCGAGTCTTTGAAGGTGTGGTGCAGACCAACATTCTTGGCACGTATTATGGCTCAGTCGCCGCGCTGCAGTATTTTAGGCGGCAGGGAAGCGGAAAGCTAATTAATATGCTTGGGATGGGATACAACAAACCCGCTCCCTGGCAGAACGCCTACGGTTCGAGCAAGGTATGGATCCGTCATTTCACGCGGGCTCTGGCGGAAGAAAACCGGGATGTGCCCGGTGTGGGTGTATTCGCCCTCAATCCGGGCATGGTGCTCACCGACCTGCTGGTGCGCAATGAAGTAATCGCCGGCTCGGAAGACCGGCTGAAGAGTTTCCCGGTCATTGTACGCATGTGGGCCAAACCGGGTGAGATCCCCGCGCGGAAAGCCGTATGGCTGGCTTCAAACGCCACAGACGGGAAGACCGGCATTGAAGGCAACGTGTTCACCACTGGCGTGCTGATCGGCGGCGCTCTGCGCGAAGGATGGCGAAAACTCACCGGGCGAACCCCGGAGGATGATGTTGTGGACATGAAGGTTGTGCCAGCCTGGCAGCCTGACCTGGAAAAGAAGCAAAAGTAGTAAAGGACAAAGAATGACTCAGGAAACCCGCATGGTTGTGGAACTGGCATTCAATCTCGCTTATCTGGTCACTATCTGGACGCTTGTCGTCCTTTTTATCCGGCAGGTGAAACAAACGGCGCCGGCAGACAGGCCGCTGCTGTGGCGCCTGATCGGTGCGTTTGGTCTGCTGGCTCTGGGCGATACCGGTCATGTCGGATTTCGGGTGATTGCCTATCTGAACGGCGGGTTGGAAGCCAATGCCGCGCTGGTAGGCATAGGCGCGTTGAGCACGGCGGTCACCGTCACATTCTTCTACATGATTTTGGTAGATATCTGGCGGATGCGTTTCAATAAACCCATGAACTGGTTCTCATGGCTGCTGCTGGCTGCCGGCGTGATTCGCCTGGCTGTGTTGGCTTTTCCGCAGAATCAATGGGAAGCCCTGACACCGCCTTACGGCTGGAGCCTGCTGCGCAACGCCTTCCTGGTGGCGCAGGGGTTGGGCGTGATGTACCTGATCCTGCGCGATTCGGGCCGGGCAGGGGATCGATATTTCCGGTTGATCGGTTGGATGATCGCGTTGTCCTACCTGTTTTACTCGCCAGTCATCCTGTGGTCGGCGGCTGTGCCGCTGCTGGGGATGTTAATGATTCCCAAGACATGCGCCTATGTGGCCGCGGGGATCATCGCGTATCGCATGGTGGTAGGGAAAAACAGATAAATACGAATTCATTGCAATAAGTTATCAATAATGATAATATAATGCAATGGAATATAATGCGCTTTTAAAACTTGTTGACAACGACCCGATCTTTGAATCATCTCTATTGATGGCCGGAAATGTGGACCCACGCGCAGTGCGCACACAGCTTTCGCGTTGGGTTAGTAGTGGGCGTATTCAGCAATTGCGTCGGGGCGTATATACCATTGCTCCACCATATCGCAAAATCCAACCACACCCATTTCTCACGGCCAATTACTTGCGGCGAGCCTCCTACGTCAGCCTTCAATCTGCGTTGGCCTATTATGATTTAATTCCTGAAACTGTTTTCCAGGTTACCAGTGTCACCACAGGAAGACCTGAGAGATTGCAGACCCCGCTTGGGGAGTTTGAATATCGGCATATATCTACTGGATTGTTCTTTGGCTATCACATGATAGAAACAGAAAGTCAATCCATTTTGTTGGCATGGCCAGAAAAGGCCTTGCTGGATTTGATTTACCTGCAACCACGCGGAGAATCTATGGATTTTTTACAGGGGTTGCGCCTGCAAAACATGTACCAACTGGATATGGATAGACTGGAGTTTATGGTAAAAAAGTTCCATTCCACGAAAATGACCTCTGCGGTAAAGAACCTGTCAATGATTAAGGCAAGTTCAGAGGAAGGGTATGTGTCAATTTGAAAGATTATCTTATTGAACTTGTAAGAAAGGCCGGATCAAACATCGCTGCGCGAAATACTACCCGGGAATATGCAGGCACATATACTGGGTAGTCTGCAACGTTCGGGCGCCATGATCCCTCTGGCGTTTCACGGAGGAACTGCTCTGCGTTTCTTATTCTCTCATGGTCGTTTTTCTGAGGATCTTGATTTTGCTCTTGAGGGCAGACGTGAGCTGTATGATTTCCGGGCTTACCTGACCTACATCCGTTCCGATTTTGAATCTCAAGGATATGTAGTCGATCTGAAGGTCAGTGATCAAAAAACGGTGCACAGTGCCGTTATCCGTTTTCCAGGATTGTTGTTCGAGCTGGGATTATCACCACTTCATAACGAGACACTGTCCGTCAAGCTTGAGGTGGATACAAAACCGCCGGCAGGTGCCGGGTTGGATGTCACGGTTATCCGAAGATTTATTGTCTTGCAACTGCAGCATCACGACAAAGCTTCACTACTTGCCGGCAAGCTGCACGCATTACTACATCGCCCTTATACAAAAGGACGCGATATGTATGATCTGCTCTGGTATTTGAGTGACGCGAGTTGGCCAAAACCCAATTTTACAATGTTGAACAATGCCCTGACACAAACAGGTTGGTCAGGTGATGAGGTAACTGCCGCTAATTGGAAAAAGATTGTGCAGGCGGCAATGATAAAAGCGAACTGGAGGAACCTGGTGGATGATGTGAGGCCGTTCATCGAGCCGGGTTTTGATGTAAACCTCTTGACCCTGGAGAACATGACAGTTGTTCTGAATAATTTTTAAAACCCAGATAATGAAGAAGAGTGGATTTAGGGATTTGGAAAGTATGTCTTCATGCCAGTCGAAAACTTTGTACGCCCTTGACCGAAAGGATCATCACGGCTGCGGTTACTGGTTGGGTGGAATAATGATCGTGATAACCGGCTGGATGGTGATGATTTGCGGCAGTTTAAGCGTTTTCGGTGTGGGGGTGGGGGTATCCGGCTCCGGGCTGACAACATTGATCAGCACCCAGAACGCGTTCGCGCCATTGGGTTCGATGCCAAATATGGTTCCATCCTGGGCGCGGATCTTGAAATAGCCCTGATACGTTCCGGGATCCAGCGGGGCTTTCAGAGTGACAGACACATCCAATGTGGCATTGGGAGGAATGTTGGCATTGGTTAATTTTATCGCCCCGGCGACTCCCATTGGGTCGCCGTCAATATAGACCAGTTTGTAATTGGCGTTCCAGGTGCATGTACCAATGTTCTTCAACCGCCAGGTTTTCTTGAACGTTGTACCCGGATGAAGGGAGGTGTCGTCCGGAATGGTCACATCAGCCACAAAACCGGCTTCGTTTGTGCAGCCCGAAGGTGGTTTGGTTGGTGTGGCGGTTGGTTTGGAGGTTGGTCCCGCTTCGGGCGCTTTCTTGTTCACGCTCAGGCTTTTAATCATCGCGTCCAATGAGGCCAGATTGGGAGTAAAAGAATTGGCCTGTTCGGTGTTCAATTGTTTTTCGATGTAATCCACATACACCGGGTAGTTGGATTGGAACTTGGTATAGTCTTCCTGCATACGTGCCAGGCCGTCATCGCCTTCCAGTGGGGCATGATTCACCGGCAGTACAGCGGAGATGTAGAAACCATTGTCATCCGTTAGCCCCTGGAAGGTATAGAAAAGCAGGTTGTTATCCAGCGGCCAGGGCTGCTCGCCGTACTGGGTCAGGTAGCGGATGCCCGAACCGTTCTGGAATTTAAGGTAAGTCATGCCAGCGCGCATCAACTGCGCGGCAGGTTCGCCAAGCAGCATGGGCAACTCACCCGGGGGATTGGGCGGTTGATTGGCCAGCATCTGCGACAGGCGGTTAATTTTTTTGGAGGCGGAGTCCCCGCCGATTTTAACAAATTCCTGGACAGGGAATACATTGATGCGCGGTTTGATCTGCGAGATGACCGCGTAATTCTGGAATTCAAACTGGTCCATTTTTGGGTTAATAGGATTGCTGACATCCAGGCTGGCTTCCACTGTTTTGCCGGTCACCTTGGTGGCCAGTGCGGACACGTAGTAAAAAGAGATGTCATCGTAATCCTGAAAGAAGCGGGACACGGGGGCTTCTTCGCCGGGCGTCGGGGTGGAGTCGACCTGCAGGTTCCCGGCGGGAATCGCTCGCAGGAATGATTTCGCGGCCGCCATGGAGGCAGATCCGCTTGACGCGCAGCCGGTTACCAGCGCACTCAGTAGGATGGTAATGACAAGGAGTGAAATGGACTTTCTGGCGCGGGGAGTATTCATCATGACCTCTCGGTAAAGCCAGGGTGGAATGTCAGTTTGGGAAGTATGAGAAAAGTGAATAATTCAGGAAAGAACAATAATCATTGTACTATTTTCATTCACCTCATACTATTGATTTAAGGAAATCGTAGGGTAGCGGGGATTAATAAAAGGTGACTGAAATCGATTACCCAACTCTTGAAAGTCGATGCGAGGGTGAAGCCCGAAGCAATCTTCAGTCTGCCGTTAAGTTTACGAATCTGGCGAATCATTCTTAAGGGTTGAAGGTAGTTCCACCAGGAAAAGATTTCCGATTTTCAATAATTGCTGTCTCCCTGTTTTGTTTAATAATATGAACGAAGAAGTAAAATCATTTTGCACAAAATAATAGAATTGCCCAACAGAAAAATATTCAAATGAAGAATAACAAAATGCCATCAAAGCGCATAGAGGAAAAAATAAACACAATACTAATTGCCTATTACTCCTATTCCCATACCACCGAGAGACTGGCCGCAGAGATCGCCCGGCAGACGGGCGGGGACCTGCGCCTGTTGGTCCCTGAGAAATCATATTCGTTTGACTACAACACGGCGGTGAAAGAAGCCCGACTGGAGATCGACCGGGGATACTGCCCAAAGCTGATCAGCGGAGCTGAGACCGTTGATAAGTACGACCATGTGTTTCTTGGCACGCCCAACTGGTTCAAGACCTTTGCACCTCCGGTGTTAAGTTTTCTGCGCCGGGAGGATCTCTCCGGGAAAACCATCATTCCGTTCTGCACGCATGGCGGCGGCGGATTTGGCCGCATTGAAACCGACATGGCCAGAGAATGCCCGAAATCGAAAATACTGCCTGGTTTTGCCGGGATGGGTGATTTTGATCCTCAGCAGGTGGCGAATTGGCTGAAACGGATCGGTGTCAGAAAATAGACGGATTTAGCCGGAATCTCCCTCAAAAACAAGCTCACAGGAAGCCCCAGGACGCGTTTAAATGCCACGGAGGGTATAAAATGACCTGTGAAATCCGCAGAATTTAATCGCTTTTCGCTTGCCAGGCAGTTAACAACGCCGGAAGCTCTTTCAGGCTGCGGATTACCCGGTGTGAACGGCACGTGAGCCGGTGGAAATAATACTCAGCCCCATCCCGGCACAAAAGGATTGTGCGCATCCCCATCCGGCGGGCGCCGTCACAATTGCGGCGCAGGTCATCCACGAACACCACTTCTAGCGGAGTTAATCCCAGGTCGTTCAACGCGGCTTCGAACATGCGCAGGTCGGGTTTTCTCACGCCAATCACGGAGGAAAGTATAAATGTGGAAAAATACCCGCGCAGCCCGGCGTGAGTATAGACATCTTCCAGCGAAGGCCAGGCATCTGAAACAATACCCAGTTTATAGGTCCTGCTCAGTTCCGGGATGACCTCCAGTGCTTCCGGGAAGAAGGTATATTTTTCTGGATTGTAGACAAGGTCATGCGCGGCCTGCGTGATCTGCTCTTCACCGGCTTTTAGGGAACGCATGCAGGAAAACAGAACGCGGTAGTATTCAACGAAGAGGTTGTATTCCTCTTCCTTTGTTTTAATCAGCGGGTAATCGGCCAGAATTTCAGCGGCCTGCGCGAATGCCGCCTCCTTCTTAATATCCGTGACACGTTGATACACCGTGCTGTTAATTATCTTGAAAAAGTTGGGCGGGATAAACCAGTGCCCTGTGGCGGACTGGTTCAATACCCGCCCCGAATCGAAGAGGATGGCTCTGATTGTTTCATTCATGATTACCGCCTGATCTCGTACACCAGAAGGCCGTCTGATCCATAGAAATCGGTGGGGATCTTTTCCACAAGCCGATACGCTCCGATAAAGCGTTCATCCTGCAGCAGGGTCTTGCGCCCGTACACTTCCAGAATGACCACATACGCCGGGCGCTCATCCATGATCAGATCGGATGGAACAGCGTAGTTGATAACATAGTCCTCCGCCGGCAGGGGATAATACGCCCCGGTCACCGGCGAATTCAACCCCACCAGGTCGAGGATGGGGGCGCGAGTCTTCCACCCCAGCACACCCACATCCCCGGCAGCCAGCACGTCGCCGGGCTGACTGTCACGCAAAACAACATCCGCGGCTTGCGCGTAAAGGTCCTCCAGTTTCGTCCAGGCCATATCGGGGCAGGGGGTCTGGTTGCCGTGATCGGGTACGAGTACCCACTCACTGCACACACTGATCAACGGCAAGGCAAATATCAGGATGACGATAGTCCAGGTTTGACGGATGGGGTATCTCGCCACAAATGGCAACTCACGGATCAGCCGTTCCAGGCCCGCCAGCACGATGAGGATGTACATGGGCAGTGGAGGAGTAAGGTACCAGCGGAAAATCAGCGGATTGGGGATGGAAAAAGCCGCCAGGTAAACCCACGGGTAGATGACCAGCGGCCAGGCAGCGGGATGTTTTTGCAGGAACGGCCTGGCGCCCAGAACCGTAAGAATGGGGAAGAGGAACAACCCGACGGCCGCTCCGACCGCGCCGGTCAGACGGCCGCCCATGAACGGGTGGGTGTAGTGCTGCAGCAGGCGGATAAACGAGGCATTCTCGTCCAAACGGTAGGCGGCCATTTTTGCCGTGATGGAATGGGGCAGGGGTGAGCCATAATACACCCACGCGAAACCGTACCAGGCGGCCGCGGGAAAGATCAGCGCCGCCCATTCTGCAATAACAGGCCAGGCTTCATTGCGGCGGAAGATGCCCCAAAGACGGTCCAAGGCAAGCAAAACCACCAGAATCGCCGCGTCAGGCCGGGTGATCAAGGCCAGCGAGGCGCACAACGCGGCCGGAACGCGGCGCTTTTCCACATGTGCCGTGCCGCCGGCAATCAGCAGGAAAACAAACAGGCTTGTCTCCATGCCGCCAATAGCAAATGTGACGGCATATGGGTGCACCGCCCAGATCAGAGCGGCGGCCAGCCCCGCTTTATCGAAGCCTGCGTTCCTTCCCAGTCGGAGAAGTAATAGACAGGTGAGGCTGTCGGCAACTGCCGAAACCAACAGCGCCATCCACGGGTAGTTTGTATTCGCTCCACTGATTAAACCGAAGCCGGCCATAATCAGGCTGAACAGAGGGGTGGTTGTTCCCAACACCCGTTCACCCGGGTTGTACACCAGTCCCTGCCCCTCGATGAGGTTGCGCGCGTACCGGAAGGTAATGTAGGCGTCATCCACAAC
>CAYNJT010000036.1:23716-25151 GCA_964397625.1 uncultured Leptolinea sp.
GCCCCTCGATGAGGTTGCGCGCGTACCGGAAGGTAATGTAGGCGTCATCCACAACGCGCGGGCCGGGAATTAGGCGGGCGGCCAGCGCGAGCAGAACGATCAGGAAAGGGATGTATTTTCGCACGATGTCTCTGGTGGTATTTTCAGTGAAGATCAAAATGAGGCTAAAGAATGCCGTCCGCTTTCATATCGGCGACAGTTTCGGTCAGCGCGTCTTCAAAAGGCTGCAGGGTGATACCGAAAACCGGTTGCAATAACCGGCTGGTCAGAAAGATGTGCTGGCTGCGTTTGGCCGGCCGTTTCATCTCGCGCATGGAGCTTACCGTGATCCAATCGGGGTCCATACCGATGGCTTTTAAAAAGGTTTGCAAATACCCGGAACGAGACACTTCCCCAGGATTGGCGAAATGGTAGGTTCCGTAGAAGGGAGTTTTTAGCATAACTGCCAGCGACCGGGCGATATCCCGAACGGAACAGGCGGAAGAGAATGTGTCGCCGGCCGCGACAGTCTTTTGCCCGGAAAGGGCGGCATGCCGTACCTTCAACAGGTTATTGCGTATCAACCCGCCCGTACGTCCAAAGAGCAGCGGCAGCCGCAGGTTGAAGTGTTTGGGGATGTACTGCAACACGAGATTTTCTGCCGCTAATTTAGTCTGGCCGTAGAAATTTGGAGGAGGACCCTTCGGGTCAAATTCATGATAGGGTTCGTCGCGGTCGCCGGGGAAGACGCTGTCAGTACTGGCATACACCAGAACGGCGTTCAACTCGCGGGCGGCGTTGACCACGTTCCAGGTCACCAGCACGTTGGACGTCCAGGCCAGGTCATGGTCGCGTTCGCAGGAATCCGGGTCTCGGTTGGCGGCGGTGTGAATGATCACCTCGGGCCGGGCGGCAAGCAGCCAGTCGCGCGTGGCGTTGAAATCCGCCAGGTCAAGTTCGCGGTGGGAGGGCATGGGCAGCATGGAATGTTCCGCTCCCAACGTGCGAACACATTCTTCACCCAGCAAACCCTGGGCGCCGGTCACGGCGATTTTCATGGGATGTCTCCTGTTTGGTATACGAATAATGGAAGGTAAATTAATCATACCAAAGATGGCGGGGAAGAAAAACAAAGATCCTTCTGTAGGGTAGAAGCAACCGGGATTACACATGTGAAGAAAGACGAAATATTTCTCCGGTTGCTTCTACCGGTGCATGGGTTAATGTGATTCGCGTGGATTATCGATGGGCAAATTTGCGGTAGAAGCAGGCGGGGCGTGGCAATGTGTTCAAGGCGAATATAATTGCCGCCTGCTTCTACCCTACCGAAATTGAATAAAATCGACATGGGTAGGGTAGAAGCAACCGGGTGGTTTTTGAATAAAGGAAAGGTCCTATTCCCCGGTTGCTTCTACCGGTGCATGGGTTAATGTGATTCGCGTGGATTATCGATGGG
>CAYNJT010000036.1:25251-31846 GCA_964397625.1 uncultured Leptolinea sp.
AATGTGATTCGCGTGGATTATCGATGGGCAAATTTGCGGTAGAAGCAGGCGGGGCAGGGTAAGAGATATGAGGCAAAGATGATCGCCGCCTGCTTCTACCCTACCAAAATTGAATAAAATCGACATGGGTAGGGTAGAAGCAACCGGGTGTTTTTTGAATAAAGGAAAGGGCCTATTCCCCGGTTGCTTCTACCGGTGCATGGGTTAATGTGATTCGCGTGGATTATCGATGGGCAAATTTGCGGTAGAAGCAGGCGGGACATGGCGGCGCGCCCGAGACAAAGAGAATGACCGCCTGCTTCTACCCTACCGAAGATTTTTTATGTTCCGAATCCAATTCCCAATTTATTGGATTATTCCTTATGTATTCTCGGGTGGCATTGAGATGGTCATTGTCCCTGATGATGATGTCGTGATAACTTCTCTGCCAGATTTGTTGCGTATTGCCAAGAGAATGAATGCGTTTTGTTGATTGGGATTTGAAAATTTGAATTATGGAAATCAGGGAGGAATTCTTTGAGTGATTTGGATCCTTGAAATTATCTTTGAGGATCACAATTCCATGGAAATGATTTGGCATGACCACAAATTCATCCAAATCAATTGAAAAGAAATGGTTTAAATTCCTCCAGGTGATTTCAACCACCTTTCCAAATTCATTCAAAATCAGGTTTTGATTGGAAATCGATCCAAAAAGTAACCGTCGTTCATGGGAACATATGGTGACAAAATAGGCGGTAGGAGTTGAATAATCAAAATCCCGAAGCCGCATGTGTTTGCGAACAGGTTTTTCCATTGAAAGAAATTATACATTTTCCAAAATATTGTGTAGGGTAGAAGCAACCGGATTGACACATGTAAAGAAAGACGAAATATTTCTCCGGTTGCTTCTACCGGAGCATAGTTAATATGGTTCGCGTGGGATGGTGTTAGGCAAAATGGCGGTAGAAGCAGGCGTAGCAGGGTTAGAGATATGAGGCAAAGATGATTGCCGCCTGCTTCTACCCTACCAAAATTGAATAAAATCGACATGGGTAGGGTAGAAGCAACCGGGATTACACATGTGAAGAAAGACGAATTATTTCGCCGGTTGCTTCTACCGGAGCAAGGTTAATATGGCTCGCGTGGGATGGTGTTAGGCAAAATGGCGGTAGAAGCGGGCGGGACATGGCGGCGCGCCCGAGGCAAAGAGGATGACCGCCTGCGTTAACCAAACCATGGTTGATTTCGATTTGGAATTATTTATTCCGCCTGCAGGCAGACAAATTGATAGGGTTTCATCACAAAATCGGCCGGGGGAAACACATTCTCAGAGAGCAGATCGTAGTAGTGATACCCAAGGCCGTACAACCGCAGCAGGTTGGCCGGCACGGATTGCTCTTTTTCGCTGAAATTGGCGAGCACAATAATACGCTGGGTTCCATCCGCGCGCGCGAATCCGAAAACCGATGGATTCCCGGTATCAAAGAAATCCGTCTCCCGGCCGCCAAACGCGGTATTTGCCCTGCGCACGGCGATGATCTTCTTCAATCCGGCATACACACGGGATGCCGGTGTTTTCCCATCTTCCCTTGAGGCGGCGGCTTTCCAGTCAAATTTCGGGCGGTGCACCCAGCGGCTGTCCTGCACTTTATGCGGATCATCCCGATAGGAATAGTCGTTCAGGGTGGCCAATTCATCACCCAGGTAGAGCAGGGGGATGCCGCCAATGGTCATGATCACCGAATGGATTAGCAGTATGCGGGCGATGGCCAGCTCCACATCCGCTTTGGATTTGCTGACCAGGGCTTCTTCCAGGCCGGCCAGTGAGGCACAGGTGCCGGAAATACGGCAATCGCCGGTCTTTGGGTTTTCCTGAAAGGGCAATCCGCGGGCGAAGGAGCCTTTGAATCGGCCGGTATAAAATTCATTCAGGAATCGCCTGTGGTCATAACCGTTCATCCACAGACGGGCGGCGTCTTCATCCGAGAACGTCCAGCCGATGTCGTCATGACAGCGCACATAATTCACCCAGGCGCAGCCTTCATCAATAGAGAAGCGATAGCGCATTGATTCCTGCAGCAGCGCGACTTTGCGGGTGGCCAGACTCTCCCAGAGCAGGGCCATTAATAGGGGATTATACGAGAGCTGACACTCTTCCGGTTTGATGTAGCGGGCGACTTCATCCGGGTGAACGATAGCCTCCGATTTGAAGAGCAGCGCCGGCGCGGCAATACGCGCGCACGCGTTGAATGCCTGAATAAGCAGGTGGGCTTCCGGCAGGTTTTCACAGGATGTCCCCATTTTTTTCCAGATAAAGGCCACCGCGTCAAGCCGTAGAATCTCAACACCGGCGTTGGCCAGCGAGAGCATTTCCTTTGCCATGGCAATGAAAACCTCTGGATTGGAATAATTTAAGTCCCATTGGTAGGAGTGGAAGGTGGTCCAAACCCAGCGTTGGATATCAGGGAACCAGGTGAACGCGCCGGGGTGTTCATCAGGGAAGATCTCCCGCAGGGTGCGCTCATAATCATCCGGCATTGTCCGATCGGGGAATATATAGTAGTAGTTCTGATAGATCGGGTCGCCCTGGCGGGCTTTTATGGCCCATTCGTGTTCATCGGAGGTGTGATTGAACACAAAATCCAACACCAGACTGATGCCGTTGCCGCGCAATTCCTCCGCGAGCTCTTTGAGCCCTTCCATACTCCCGATGCGCGGATCAATCTCGCGATAACTGCTTATGGCGTACCCGCCGTCATTTTCACCAGCCGGACTGCGAAACAGCGGCATCAGGTGCAGATAGGTGATACCCAATTCCTTGAAATAATCGATATGGGTTCGCAAATTCTCCAGGGTGCCGGCAAAAAGATCAACATAGCAAACACCACCGATCTGCCGATTGGACTTGAACCAAAGGGGGTTATCCTGCCGCTGCCTATCGAGCTTTTTCAAAGCAGCAGAGCGGTCAAACCAGGACCCGGCAAGTGTTTCCAGCAATGATTCGAGATGATAGTAAAAATCATACTGGGAGCCGTAAACCTGAACGAGAGTATTGAACAGGGGTTCAAAATTGGCCGTTAACTGGCGGGAGAATGCTTCCCAGTCTTCGGGAGAGGACTGGATCTGTTTTTTGAAGTTTTTTTCGAGGCGGGGATACAGCCGGGCGAAAGTCCGTCCGGCCGCATCCAAAGGCAAGGAAGAAGGTTCAGGCATTGCCGGGAAATTATCCCTTTACAGAACCGGCCATTAAGCCGCGAACGAAGTAACGCTGCAGGGCGAAGAAGATAATCAGCGGGAGGATCATGCTGATGAACGCGCCGGAGGTCAACAGGTGCCAGTCAGCGCCCTTTTCGCCTACCATGGCCGCCAGCGCGCTGGTGACCACGCGGTTTTTGTCGCCCAGGAAAACGAGTGCCACCAGGTAATCGTTCCAGACCCACAGGAATTGGAAGATGGCAAAGGAAGCCAACGCGGGCACCGACAGGGGGAAGATCAACTGGGTGAAAATGGTGAAATTGGAAGCGCCGTCAATGAAGGCGGATTCGAGAATATCGCGCGGCAGGGTGGAAATGTAGTTGAACATCAGGTAAATGGCCAGAGGAAGTCCGAAACCGGTATGCGCCAGCCACATGGCCATGTATGTGCCGTTCAGTCCGAGCTGCGTATAGTCTTGTAGGATAGGCACCAGGGCCAGTTGCAGCGGCACGACCAGCAGGGCCACCACCACGGTAAAGAAAAACTTGCGGCCGGGGAAGTTGATCCAGGCGAAGCCGTAGGCGGCAAACGCGGCGATGAGTATAGGGATGATGGTGGATGGCACAGCCACCGCGATGGAATTCAGGAAGGCGCCGCTGAAGTTGCTGCCCTTGCGGATGATCGTTCTGCCTTCCGCGTCTTTATAACTGATATCCTGACCGGTCAGGACGTTCTTGTAATTATCCAGGGTCATGTTGGACCCAAACCATTGCCACTTCTCTTCCGTAACTTTCAATGTGCGGGTGCGTTTGTTTCCAAACCAGGTGATCTTGCGGCCGTCGGGCATTGTCACACCTTCACGCCATTCCTGGAAGGTATGCGAAACGCCGTCTATTTCTATCGGTCCATTCACATCCACATTGGCGTCCAGTTTGATTTCCCCGGATTCCACCATGCCCATATGAGGCAAAACCGTCCACCAGCCTGTGGTAAAAATATCCCGGCTGTCGCGGAAAGAGGTGACCAATACCCCGATGGTCGGGATGGTCCACAGCAGGCAGATGAGTATAAGGATGCCATTGACAATAACACTGGATGTGCGCTGTTGCGCGGACTTGCTTGCGATTTTGGCAGCCATCAGAACGCCTTCCTTTCCCGGAATTGCCGCAGGTTGTAGATCATCACCGGAATGACCGCGATCAATAGAACGATAGCAATGGCGGAAGCCCTGCCCGGACTGTTGTAGGTAAACCTTTGAATATAGAATTCATTGGCGATCACGTTGGTGCCATTGTTCCCGCCGGTCATTACGCGTACAATATCAAACAATTTGAGACTGAAGATTAGAATGGTGGTGGTCACGGTGATCAACGTTCCCTGGATGTAGGGAATGGTAATCTTGAAAAAGGCCTGAATTTCAGACGCGCCATCCACACGGGCGGCTTCCAGAAGTTCGGAGGGAATTCCTTTGATGGCTGACGATAGCAAAACCATGGCGTAACCGGTCTGCATCCAGACCATGATCACGATAAGTAAAAAGTTGTTCCAGGGTGGAGTGCTCAACCAGGCCTGTGACTGCCCGCCCAGGGCGACAACAATGGCGTTCAACAATCCAATTTCCTGGATGCCAACCCCTTCTCCTTTGTAGGCATACACAAATTTCCAGATGACACCCGAGCCGACAAAAGAAATGGCCATAGGCAGAAAGATGATGGCTTTGTAAACAGATTCATATTTGGAACGATCTGCCAGAACGGCGATCAACAACCCCAACGTAACACAAACCGTAGTGCCTACGACCATCCATAAAAGGTTATTGCGGAAGGCTTCGAGCATGATTCGGTCGGTGAAGGCGAAGATGTAGTTATCAAGGCCTATGAATTTAGTACTGGTTTCGTCAAACAGGGAAAGGTAAAAGGTGCGCACGACCGGCAGGGCCAGGAACCAGGTGAGCAGCGCCAGACCTGGGCCAACAAACACGAAGGGTTGGATGCGATGCACCCACATTCCGGGCAGTTTCTCCACCAGCCAGTTGGACACGTAGAAGAGCAGGGCTACACCTCCCACTCCCCAGACAATGGCAACCAGGACAATCACCAGCTTGGGGGCGTCTGAATCCCTGAGAAAAATATAGCCCTGCCAGAGGATGACAAAAGTTAAAACAGGGACGATCAGGGAAACCAGGATACGTCCAAGGTTGGCGCCAATCCAGGTAAATAATCCTTCCTGGTCAGTTTTGGTCTTATCGGTGTTTTGCATACCTGCCTCCTGATACACGTAAGATCAAATTGTCTGCGGAGAGTTTGGGAACGGCGGCGAAAGAAGAGAATAAAAGATAAAGACAGTATAGCAAATTCAGAACCGCCGGAAATTTAAGGTATTTTTACTTAAATAGACGAAAAATCGATGTTGGGGGCAGAGATTCTCATCCCTGCCCCCGGGGAAAAAGGTTACTTCAACCCGCGCGGATTATTTCGGCCAGGAGGCGTCAATATCCTTGAGGGCGGTATCCAGATCGATGCTGCCGCTGACATAGGAGGTCATCTGTTTCCAGAAGGAACCAGCGCCCACAGCACCCGGCATCAGGTCGGAGCCGTCGAAGCGCACAGAAGTGGCTTCCTGGATCATCTTGGCAATGCCGCGGTCCACATCATTGGTGTACCATTCCAGTTTGGAATCTTTATGCGGGGAGATGGCTCCACCGGCTTTCACCCAGCCTTCCACGGAGGCGCCAGTTGAGAAGTATTCCATGACGGCGCGGACTTCGGGGCGATCATTGAACATGGCATAAATGTCACCGGCTACAAGGACGGGGCTGCCATATTTCGGGTCGATTCCCGGCAGATAGAAGAAGTCATAATCCACACCGGCTTTGGCTTCCTTGGGGAAGAAGGTGGTGATGAAGTTGCCCTGCTTGTGCAGCCAGCACTTCGGAGGATTCTCGAACATGGGTTTGGGGGCGTCACCGAAGGCGGTGGTTGCGATGGCTTTGCGGCCGCCGTACACATTACCGTCGGTGAACCACAGGTCGGAAACCTTCTGAACGGCATTCTTGACTTCGGGGGAGGAGAATTTCAGTTCGCCTTTCACCCATTTGTCATAGTTCTCGAGGCTGGTGGTGCGCAGCATGAATTCTTCGATCCAGTCGGTCATGGCCCAACCAGTGGCAGCGCCGGATTCAATACCAACGCACCAGGGGGTATCGCCATCAGCCTTGATCTGGTCGGTCAGTTTCATCAATTCGTCCCAGGTCTTCGGTACTTTGTAACCGGCTTCGTCAAAGGCTTTCTTGGGATACCAGACAGCGCTTTTGCCATTCACACGACCCCAGATACCAGCCAGGATCTTGCCCTTGGGTCCATCCATGGTGCCCATGTCGATCCAGGACTGGATGTAGTTGGCCTGCAGTTTCTTCATA
>CAYNJT010000037.1:0-31742 GCA_964397625.1 uncultured Leptolinea sp.
GCCTTCCTGGCTGTGTTCAAAAACTGTTCTGCGAATATCCGCTGTCAGTTTCTGGTTTTGCACTTCCTTGCGCAAATTATCGATCAGAATAAAATGCTGCAATGCCGCCGTCAGGTGGGCGGAAAGAACATAGAGAATATTTTCCAGCCTTTCAGGCGGCTGGCCTTCCTGATCTCCCACAACAAGCAGGCCAAACAGGGCATTCTTCTGTCCCAGGGGAATTGTCGCCACATAACTGAGATTGGCAACCAGCGCTGCTCGCTGCACTTCAGCGACCACTTTCCTACCAGGAATCCACATGGAAGCAGAGGCTAGCTGAACAAGGTCACTTGACGGCAAAATTTCAGGGAAAATCTCGGATTGTTTGTCGAAAGAGATACGTATAAGGCGAGGTTGCTGGCTGTCAGCTTTATAGATACAAATCTTCTTTGCCCGTGTGATCAGCTTCGTTATCCCAAAACCTTTTAACAACGACTTTTCCAGATCCGGTTCTTCACGGATGGTAGCCAGATCCATTAATCCCGAGAAAAGGTCGGATTGCCAGGCACCCTGTGATTCGGCGTGTTTTGCTTCGGGAATAAAAGTCAATAATCCCCAGGTTCTCTCTGCGTTTAAAATCGTACCCTGAACGATCACCGGTATCGGGTTTCTCTTCCGGCGTGTCAGGCTGGCTGAAAGTGGCTCTCCCGATATGAAATATTCCTGTGAGAAATCAGGGAGAATATCAACCACAGATAATCCGGCCAATTCTATTTGAGAAAAAGCCGTAAGCTGGATAAAGGCAGGGTTCGATTGATATATATATAAAGTCCTTAAATCCAAAACTATCGCCGCTTCATTGAAGGCATTCAATAAATGGGAAAACTCTTGAACGCCTGGAATTCGTAGACGACTAATTGCAGGATTTAGCGGATTGTTGAAATTGGCATCACTCATCCCACGCCGGGTGCTGGTCTCCTTAGGTGTGCGGGCAAAATTCCTTCCATCGCTCGATACTTGGCCACAGTTCTCCGTGCGACCTGGTAACCCTGTTCGGATAATAACTCAGAAATCTCAGTGTCGCTGAGCGAATGACCTTCTTTCTCGATAATTTCCTTTAAAACCTGCCTCACATTCAATGATCGGTCAAAGAACATCGCCAGAGGGATGATCCGTCCGTTGGGTAGTTGGACGGCTTTGTTGGCAACGGCGCGTGAAATTGTAGATTCATGCACACCTAATTCGGTGGATAACTGGGCTCGGGTTACAGGCTTTAGATATTTCTCACCCTTACAGATAAAATTACGTTGTAATGCAGCCACCCGATGCATCAATCTTGTGATTGTATGGTTTCTTTGCTGCAGACATTTTACAAACAACGAAGCCCGTTCGAGATCATTTTTCCAATCGTCTTTCTTGTCCTGATCGGCTTCATGGATCGCAGATCTGAACATCGGATTCACTCTTAACGTGCCATTCAAAGGCATGATTATTTCTATCACCAGTGGTTTTAATGGATCATCATTTAGAAAACTCATCAAAATATCCGGACGATGGTAAACCTGCGGTGGCATTTCTGTGGACTGCCGGACATCACCCCAGTGCGATCTGGCCGGAAATGGATTAAGGTTTTCAGTGATAAAAGCGACAGTTTGATGAATGGTACGCAAACTGACCTTGAACGCTCTGGCAAGTTCAGCGTATTGATGACGCGAAAGAAGGCTCATTTCCTTTTCGATGATCGAGCGCGCCAGAGAAGGTATTTCACGGTTTTCTTCGAGGAGATCAAGTTGTGCCAGTAAAGCTTCTTGCGGTGAGCTAGAGCCCACACCATAGGGTTCGGCCCTCTGGATTTTTTTCTGTATCTCTTCCACTTTGGAAAGAGGCACATGAAAATAGCGCGCGATTTCTATCAGCGGGATTGTCAATAATCCATCGTCATCCAGGTGTGTTAGAAAGTATGCAGCTATGGTTCGTTCCGAATTATCCAACTCAGATGCGATCTGCCGCAAAACAAATGTGGGAAGATCTTCAACGGTTGAGGAATAATTATCCTCAGGCATATCCTCACTGGTCATTCCACCGCTAAAGTTAAAATCTTCTCTGGGTGAAACAAATACTATCGGTTCTTCGATTTCTTCTGATTTTGGAGAACTACAAGTGGGACAGGCACCCCTGGGAGGAAGCAATCGGTGACAGGTCGGGCAGCGGCGTTCTTCCAGCAATTCCAGCGCTGGATTTGACGCCAATTCCGATTCAATTTGTTCCCTGAGTTCATCCGCTGTTAGACTCAAAAGAGTCATAGTCTGGGCAAGGTGCGCCGTCGTTAATGGTCGAAGAGATTGTTGGTGTGTTTGAAACATAGCATCCCTAACCTTCCGATCAGTATATCCCTTACGAGTTATATGTGCAAGTTCTGTGCCATACATTTTCAAGTAAAATCAACTCCAGGGCAACTCAACATATGTCAGAATTGATCATAATCGGAGGTGGATTGGCGGGATGCGAAGCGGCTTTTCAGGCGGCTGAACGAGGCATCGATGTACTGCTATACGAAATGCGCCCGAAAGCTCCTTCACCGGCACATATCTCTTCACGGCTGGCCGAATTGGTCTGCTCCAATTCTATGGGCTCCCTCTTGCCGGATAGAGCTACGGGTTTACTGTTCAGTGAATTGACCAGATTAAACTCTCTACTGGTGCGAATTGCCCAGGATACCTGTGTGCCGTCCGGGAGCTCCCTTGCGGTTGACCGGGAAGCCTTTTCTCGTGGTGTCGAACAGGTCATTCAAAATCATCCCAGAATTCATGTGATTCGCCAGGAAGTCAGGGACATTCCGAATTCACCGACAATCATAGCTACGGGACCGCTCACCTCTCCCGATCTTTCAGACGCTTTAATTCGTTTCTTCGGGAAGGATAATCTCTTTTTCTATGATGCCGTTGCTCCAATAATCCATAAAGAAAGCATTGATTTTTCGGTTACTTTTTATGCTTCTCGCTTTGAAGTGGAAAAAGGGAATTCCTCTGATTACATAAATTGTCCGTTTACAAAGGAGGAATATGACCGTTTTGTCGATGCCCTGATATCGGCAGAACGCACTCCATTGCAGGATTTCGAAAATGAAATTCACACCGGTGTGGCGGCCGGGAAAGGCAAGTTCTTTGAAGGCTGCCTGCCTGTTGAAGTGATCGCCTCCCGGGGGCATCAATCGCTTTGCTTTGGTCCGATGCGCCCAATCGGTTTGATGGATAACCGAACCGGACAACGGCCTTACGCGGTGTTACAGCTCCGCCAGGATAACCATTCCGGCTCACTGTACAATATGGTGGGATTTCAAACTAACCTCACAATACCTTCCCAAAAACGGGTTTTTCGTATGGTTCCGGGTTTGGCAGGTGCGGAATTTTCTCGCTTTGGGCAGATGCATCGAAACACATTCATTTCCTCTCCTTCTCTTCTTCTCCCCACATCACAAACAAAGCAACGCGCAGATCTGTTTCTTGCCGGACAGATCACTGGTATCGAAGGCTATCTGGGTAATATCGCATCCGGTTTGTTGGCCGGAATAAATGCGGCCAATTTCATTACCGGCCGAAACATGATCATCTTTCCTCCTGCGACCATGATCGGTGCTTTGCATCGTTATATTGTTGAGACTCCTGCTGAGAGATTTCAACCGGTAAAAGCCAGCTTTGGAATTCTTCCCGAATTAGAAAACCGGTTTGTCATCCGTCAAGAGAGAGCGGCCCGGCATATTCAGGCGGCCTCCCGCGCTATGCACGATTTCCTGCTCGAAAACATGGATTCAATAAAAACAGCATGAGCCATACGACCAGGATTTTCGAGAGATTCAGTCTTATATCATCTTGCCTTGTCTTATTCTTTTGTTTTACGTTCATACCTGTAAAGCATACTGTATTCGATGGGCAGCGGGCTTTTTCACTTCTTGTCAGGTTGCAAGGATTGGGTGCAAGAGTTCCCAATACGGAAAGCCATTCGCTGGCGGTAGATTTTATTACCCATCAGTTGGACCAGAACAACTGGAGTGTGCAACAGATTCCAGGAGTTGTTGGAAGTCATCCCTATATCAACATTCTGGCAACGAGAGGGGAAGGTCGTCCTAAAATTCTTCTGGCATCACATTATGATTCCAGAATGTATGCAGATCATGATCCAGATACCGATAGGCGAAGTTTACCGGTTCCTGGAGCCAATGATGGCGGGTCAAGTACCGTTGTCCTCCTGGAGTTGTCGCGAATACTGACCACAAAGCAATCCGAGAATATTGGCCTGGTTTTTTTTGATATCGAAGATCAGGGTGATATCCCGGGCTGGGATTGGATACTTGGTAGTAGAGAATTCCGCCCGCAGGAGAGTCTTCGTCCTGAGCTTTTCATCTTGCTGGATATGGTGGGAGGCTACAATCAAACTATCCAACCTCCATCGAATTCAGACCAATTTATCTATCAACAAATCCAATCCACGGCAATGCAATTTGGATATGGTGATCATTTTCTTGATCCATCTACCTACAGCATAATCGATGACCATGTCCCATTTTTAGAAGCAGGTGTGCCATCTGTCGATTTAATTGATATTATTGATCCAAACTGGCATACGATTTTTGATGATATTGAAAACGTCAGCACGACAAGTCTTCAAAGAGTCGGTGACACGCTGTATGTTTATTTAATGGTTCATTCTTAAAAAAGTGGCTATTGACAGAACGATTCCAATTTCATAGAATATTTAAAGTATGGCGCGTGTGTACTTGCATCGAAGACGAGGGAACCGGTCTGTTAAACCGAACGGCAGGCCGGGGTTTTTGTTTTAAGCCTGCCGCATCCTTGGCTTTAAATTCAGACACCGAAGCCAATCCATCATCCGTTTTTAGTTTCAGGAGTGTATTCCAATGAGCGATAGTGAAACCGGCACAGTAAAGTGGTTCAACACAAGCAAGGGTTACGGCTTTATCCAGCGTAACGGGGCACCTGATGTGTTTGTCCACTACTCGGCGATTGACGCCGAGGGCTTCAAGAACCTTGAAGAAGGCCAGAAGGTTGAATTCTCAATTGAAAAAAGCCCGAAAGGCCTGCAGGCTGTACACGTAAAACTTATCTAAGTGTATTTTCCACAAAACCTCCTCTACCGGGGAGGTTTTTTTTATTTAACGGGTTGTTCTTCTTGAAATAACCAATAACCCAATGAAAGAAAGATAATTGCTCCCATAATCGCCGAACCAAGCCGTAGAGGACCGAGTGTGCCAATAGCCAAACCGGCGGATACCCCGGCAAAATGTCCGAGCCAAAAACCCAGCCAACTTACCACAAGATCAATAAGCAGCATGGAAAAACTACCGCCTTTCCATACATGAAAAGCAGCTCCCATAAAAGTTGCTACAAGAAATCCGAAAAGAAATGCTGGAAGTGTCATGATGAAAATACCTGTTTTATCAACCCACTTCCCAGACAATAATCGCCTTTGTAGAGAACAGCCAGTTGCCCGGGTGTAATATCGCGGAGTTTCCTGTTAAATTGTACACAAATTGCCCCATCACCGCGTGTCGAAATCACCGCAGGCATTGGAGCCGCCTTGTATCGTATTTTTACCTCCGCTTCTAAAGGTATTCCATTAGAAATATCGATAATCCAATTCACATCCTTCATGACAAAAGTATCTGAACCCAGATCATTTTCTTTTCCAATTACAAGTGTGTTGGATTCGATTTCTTTGCGAACAACATAATACGGTTCCTGAATAGCTCCCAGTCCTTTTCTCTGGCCGATGGTGTAATCTGCCAATCCGGTATGCTCACCAAGAATTTTTCCTGATGTATCTTTTATTGGTCCCCTGACAAAAATATTGGTCGCGTTTCGTCGCAGGAATTTTCGATAATCTTCCCCTGCCAGAAAGCACAGGTCTTGAGAATCAGGTTTCTCCGCGGTTAAGATACGGTTATCACGGGCAATATCCCGGACTTCTGTCTTTTTCATGGTTCCCAATGGCAGCATTGTCTTTGATAGTTGCTGTTGGTTAAGGCCAGATAGCACATATGATTGATCCTTGGCAGCATCCAGACCTTTTTTTAGCAGGACCCTGCCATTTCGCCCCTCTTCCAAACGGGCATAGTGCCCTGTGGCCAGGAAATCCGCTCCTAAATTGTTTGCTTCATCCAACAGAAATCCCCATCGAACGATTCTATTACACCGCACACAGGGATTGGGCGTGATTCCGGTTCTATACCCCTCAATGAAATCAAGTACGATTTCATTGTAGAAAAATTCGCGGCAATCGATCACATAAAACGGGATATTCAACATGGCAGCCACTTTTCTGGCAGCTTCCATGGATTCAGGAGTGCAACAGGCATTCTGACATTCTTTTTCAGGTTCTGTCCAAAGCCGCAGCATCATTCCAATAACATCATAACCCTGCTGTTTCAATAACAAAGCAGCCACCGAGCTATCCACCCCACCACTCATTGCTATTACCACTTTTTGGGATTCAGGATTGATCATTTTCTGATTTTTTCTACCGATTCATGTATAGCTTCAATCAGGGAATCAACCATCTCTTCTGTTGTATCTTTGCCCATAGTAACCCGAAGTGATCCAAGTGATAACTGCTCATCAAAACCCATGGCGATTAAGACTTCTGAAGGGAACGGGGATCCAACCTTGCAGGCTGAACCGGATGAACAGGCAAATCCCCTGGCGTCGAGATACATCACCAATTTATTTCCATCAACTTCATCAAATACAAAACTGGCGTGATTGGGTAATCTATGGATTGGATGCCCGGTCAAATGTGAACCCTTAATCGTATCAAGAACACTGGCTATTAATCTGTCCCGTAAACCAGTTAATCGTTCATTCCGAGACTGAAATCCATTCTGCGCATTTTTGAAGGCTTCTGTCAGACCTACGATCAATGGGATATTCTGCGTTCCCGCCCGTAAATTGAATTCCTGCCCGCCGCCGGTTTGGGTAGGGCTAATTCCATCCAACGCTTTTATCCCAAGTATTCCTATTCCTTTAGGTCCATACATTTTATGTGCCCCAATGGATAGTAAATTCAGATTATCTTCAACCATATCCATTTTCAAATGGGCGCCGGCTTGAACCGCATCACTATGAAAAGGAATCCCATTTTCCAGGCAAATCTCGCCTATTTCTTTTATGGGATTAATGGTACCAATTTCATTATTCCCATAAATTATTGAGACAATAGCTGTTCTTGAGGAGATTCGTTTTTTAACATCTGCTGGATTAACCATACCGTTACGATCTACAGGAAGAGTGATTATCTTGAAACCAAACTCATCTGCTAGTTGACGAGCTGTATGGGAAACAGCATGGTGTTCTACCGCAGAAATAATGATTTCGTCGAATCCTGCTGATTTACGCCGCCAAAAAGCGATACCGCGCAGCGCGAGGTTGTCGCTTTCAGTACCCCCCGAGGTAAAAATAACACCTTTAGGTGAGATGTTCAGATATTGTCCACACTCTTCTCGGGCTTTTTCCAAAACAGATTCTGCCCGTTGTCCTGTAGTATGAACCGAGGATGGATTTCCAAAATTATTTGAAAAGTAAGGCAACATGGCGGCCAGAACACCATCATCAACCGGTGTAGTGGCTGCATAATCAAAATATGTGCGATTAATCATATTCCACCAGAAAAAAATTATAGCATGAGAAAAATGCCTGCCAGCTTTCGTACAGGCTCCCTGACTGATATAATCTTCTTAATATAATTCTTAGATAGAAGAGGTCAAAATGACTTTCCAAATTCATTTTGGTACAGATGGTTGGCGTGGTGTCATAGCTGAAGATTACACATTTGATAATGTACGGAGGTGTGCGCAGGGTTTTGCCAGTTATATGATCGCTACTGGCAATAAGGGGAAATGGTTCATAGTTGGTCATGATAAACGTTTTGGATCAGAAAATTTCGCTCTTGCGGCTTCAGAAGTACTAGCCGGAAACGGTCTTAATGTCTATCTTACAGACGGAGCCACCCCCACACCGGTTATTGCGTACGCAGTTGTTCACCGCAAAGCAGCCGGCGCGATCAATATTACTGCCTCTCATAATCCTCCCTCAGATAATGGTTTTAAAGTTAGGAACTATACCGGCGGCGCCATTGATCCTCAGGGATTGGTCCAAATTGAAAAAAACATACCGGATTCAATGGCAGATGTGAAGCGAATGCCTTCAGAAGAAGCATTTGAAAAAGGAGTTATTGTAAAATTTGATCCGGCTCCTGAGTATCTCGAACATTTAAGGGATTTGATTGATGTTGAACCAATCAAACAAGCCGGATTAAAGATCATTGTAGATGCCATGTGGGGGAATGGCGCCGGCTGGTTTACTCATATCTTAAGTGGCGGGAAGACACAAATTACCGAGATTCATAATTCTCGAAATCCATCCTTCCCCGAAATGAAGCGTCCCGAACCTATCCCGCCAAACATTAATGTTGGTTTGCAAAAGACAATCGATACAAAATCCGATGTGTTGGTGATCACAGACGGTGACGCGGACCGCGTGGGAATTGGCGATGAACAGGGAAATTTCGTCAACCAACTTCAGGTCTACGCGCTCTTGGCGTATTACCTGCTTGAAATACGAGGTGAGCGCGGAGCCATTGTACGTACATTATCCACAACATGCATGTTGGATAAACTTGGCAAAAAATACAATGTCCCAGTTTACGAGACTGGCGTTGGTTTCAAGTATGTCGCTCCAAAAATGACGGAAACAGATGCTATGATTGGTGGCGAGGAATCAGGCGGATTTGCTTTCCGCGGGAATGTCCCTGAGCGTGACGGCATTCTGGCTGGCCTTTACTTCCTTGATCTGATGGTCAAGACTGGTAAGAAGCCGACTGAATTGATTGACGAGTTATATTCCATTGTTGGGCCTCATTATTATGACCGTGTGGATCGTAGTTTTTCCGGCGACAGGAAATCCCGTGAATCAAAAATATTAGAAGCAAAACCCAAGTCAATAGGCGGATTGGGAGTTGTCAGACTGGATACGACCGATGGGTATAAGTTCATCCTGGAAGACGGCGGATGGATGTTGATCCGATTCTCCGGTACAGAACCAATTATGCGGGTGTACACAGAAACTACTCATAAAGACAAAGTTCAAGCAATTTTGCAGGACGGATTGAAAATAGCCGGTCTTTCGTAGGTCGTTGTGATTGTCGATACGCATTGTCATTTGAACTTTGACATTTTCCACCAGGATTTGGAAGAAGTTCTCAACCGGGCAAAAGCTGCCGGTGTTGGCCCAATTGTCATACCGGCAACTGATCTAACAACAAGCCGTGAGATCGTGCCCATATGCCAGAATAATCCAATCCTTTATGGAGCTGTAGGAATTCATCCCAATGAAGCCATGGATTTTCGACAAAAAGATATTGACTTACTTCGAGATCTGGCTGGAAACGATAAAATCGTGGCGATCGGCGAAATTGGACTGGATAAGTACCATCAGGATGTTGAGCTATCACAACAGATCATTGCATTTGAAGCTCAATTGGAACTGGCAGAAGAATTGAATTTGCCGGTGCTTATTCATAACCGGGAAGCGGATGACGAGGTGGTCCGAATTTTGAAAAAGTGGATGGCAAAAAAAAGGGGAACTACCTCTTCAGACAATCCAGTGGGAATTATGCATGCCTTCAGTTCTTCGCGTGAATTGGCTCATTGCTTCTGTGAACTTGGTTTCTGTCTTGGTATTGCCGGTCCCATCACTTATAGGAATTCGATTGAGAAAAGAGAATTACTACGAGAAATTGATAGGGAAAAAATAGTAGTTGAAACTGATTCACCTTTTTTATCTCCTGTTCCTTTTAGAGGTAAACGAAACGAACCTGCATATACCACCCATATTGTTGACGAAATTTCCCGTGTATGGGATATTACATCCATTGAAGTAGAAGAAATAACCACACGTAATGCCTTCAGGATTTTTAAATGGACCAATTTGAACCAAACAATGTGATGTCCGTTTTCAATTATATAAAACCTGATATTCAAGAAATGGAAGTCCTTATTCGGAATCAGGTGGATAGTTTTCACGAAGACCTGGGAACCGCGTTAAATTTACTTTTATCCTCCGGTGGGAAACGCGTTCGCCCCACAATTACTATTCTTGCCGGTAAATGCCTAAATGCCGATCACAAGAAATTGATTACGATGGCCGCTTCGATTGAATTACTTCATACCGCTACACTTGTGCATGACGACCTGATCGATGGCTCACTGTTACGTCGCGGCTCGCCCACACTAAATTCACAATGGTCAGCCGGCGCCACTGTTCTGACAGGTGATTTTCTATTCGCTTCTGCTGCCAAGTTAGCCTCTGAAACCAAATCTAACGATATTATGCAATTATTCTCTGAAACTTTGCGAATTATCGTTAATGGTGAGATCAGCCAGATGTTTTCAAAACGGTGTAAGCCTGGTCTTGATGAATACTACAAACGTATCTACGCGAAAACTGCTTCATTATTTGAAACCTCTGCAAAAGCTGGCGGTATCGTCAGTCAGGTTGTTGAAAGTAATGATGAGAAAAATGGATCCACCAGGATCGATGCTGAAATCCTTCAGGCACTATCAGATTTCGGCCGTGAAATTGGCATGGCCTTTCAGATCGCGGACGATATTCTTGATTTCACCGGTGACGAATCTGTTATGGGAAAACCCAAAGGGGGAGATTTGCGCCACGGATTAATCACTCTTCCTTCAGAGCTATTTTTTGAGAAATTTCCAAAACATCCAATTGTGAAAAAAATTTTAGATAATGGTTGCCTGAAAGATGAAGATGAAATCACCAATCTAATAAATAGTATTAATTCGAGTTCGGTAATAGAGGACTCTTACAAGATTGCTGATGGATTCATCTCCAAAGGTGTTGCCGCATTGGAAAAGTTACCTGATTCATTAGAGAGAAATCTACTTTTCCAGCTGGCTCAATCTCAAGCTAGAAGAAATCAATAATCATCGATCAGTAATGGAATCAAACAAAAATCGCTTCAATAGTAGTACCGACTGGCTTTACAGCTCTTATTGCATTCTCTTTTCTTTGGAGGGAATTGCTGCGGCTTTATTAACCTTTGCCATTCCTGGTGAAAAAAATGTCGGCGTCTTTCTCGGAATCTCGACACAACGCTGGATGATTATTCTTGTTCTAATATTTTTCTCTCTTTTAACCTTGATTTTGTCTTTATCAATAAAAAGTATTGTTAGTTTTCGAAACACGCTCTTTAAAAAGTTAAATAAATACAATAGCATCGTATTTGTTATTACTTTAATTTGGTTGTTTATTTTTCTTTTCCCCCCAATAGAAGTAACTCTAAAGTATTCAGCTTATCTACAAAGGCTGCAATATTTATTCTTATTGATACTTCTTGTTGGATTCGAAGTTCTAATCCTTAATATTTCTAAGAAAAAAAAGTCTATTGGATGGAAGGCTCTTTTTTTAAAACCAGTCAATTTTTTAAAATCAAATTATGCCATTCAAATTTGTTTTCTTTTCCCATTTATTTACATGACACCGCGATTATGGGTCTTCGACGGCCACCAGTACGGCGTTGGGAATGATTTCGTACCCTTTTCTTATTTTTACAAAGTTTACCTGATCGATTTTTTGTCCCATTTTCGGATTCCACTTTGGTCGCCATCGGAGGCAGCTGGTTTTCCCTACCTGGCCTCTCCACAAATTGGCGCCTTGTACCCTCTGAATATTCTTTCCGCTTTGTATTATTGGTGGAAAGGCAGTTATGGTCTGCTTGATCATTGCTGGGTCACAGTATTTGGGATTTCCATTTTTTGCGTGGGATTGTACACATGGCTGCGTGAGTTCAATTGGAATAAAAATGCCGCACTATTATCAGCCCTGATTATCAGTGTGAGCTACCAGCCCACAGAAATTATTCGCTTCACCAAAGCCGTTGAATCCATAGCATGGCTTCCCTGGTTGCTCTACTTTTTCACAACCATAATAAGGGACCCATCAAAAAAACGAACTTTTCTCTTCTATTTCGGATTTTCATTCTCCGTCTTTTCTTTCATTACGGCAGGTTATCTTTATTACCAGTACTATTCTATTTTTATTCTGGCTCCATTTATCCTATTTATTGGAATTAACCAAGTCAGAACAACGATCGGCTTTTCAAAACTAACAATTAAGTTATCTGATCTGATCCGCCCGCTCGTCTCTTTTCTGGCTCCTTTTATAGTATTGATCCCTTATTTCATGAATGTCTATCTGCTTTTAATGCAGACATATCGCAGGGGAACGCGGGATTTCTTTTATTCAACCGAGCACAAGTTTTCCTGGATCGATCATCTGGGTTCGCTGGTTTATCCTCCCATCGCTTCACCGGAGGGCTGGTATTACATAGGTATTCTGCCCCTCGCGTTGGTTTTGTATTATTTTTTCTCGCGAAAATCGTTGAGAAAGCATTCTGGAAGTATTGAATCAGATGAATGGTACTTTTCTCCTAAAATAAAGATCTTCATGGGATTTATGATCGCGTTGGTAGTATCCATTTCTTTTAACCGAGAGTCCCCTTTATTCAATTTTTTATGGAACTACTTCCCATTTTTCTACGGGTTCAGGTACTGGGGGCGATTCACGATTATGCTCCTTCCGTTATTCGCGTTTGTCATCTCAGCCAGTATTGATTCATTGGGGATTCGTTTAAAATCTTTTGTGGATAATGGGAAAACCAATCTTCAGGTAAATATCTGGTTAAAATGGTCAATTATTTCAGCCATCCTGATTTCCCTTTCTGTATACGCGCATACGTTCGCTCCCACACCACAATGGGGAATCAGTTTTTATTTAGTGGACTCAAAGATTGGGTGGTACTCAATTTCCTTAGTAATTGCTGTAACATTTATTACTCTTGTTTTACTCGCCATAAGAATTGGTTGGTTCACCCAGAAAGTCTTCCGCATTCTACCCGCTTTGTTTTTTAGTTTGGTAATTATTGATCTGTGGCCAATAGGGGCATTTCAATGGCTGATCGATATCATCCCGGAAACGAATCCCCCCGGACGGCTGAATATCGCGGAAAACATAATTCCACAATCGTTCAATTTTTCTCGGACATTGGCGAAAACGACCATATCGATTACCCCCCGGTTTTCTGTTGGCCCGTCACCTGACTGGTACTACGCCAGATATGTGAATTTTTATAATGACCATCTTTTTGAGGCTCGCTTTCGTGACCGTCTATTGGCACAGGGACAGGGCACACAAAAATTGTACTTTTCTAAAATGATAGACCATCTAACCGCCAAAGATTTTCTTCAGGATTCGGATAAATTCTCTGGTTCCTATGAAGTAAAGAAATATGACGGAGAGACTTTGATCGTTGAAATTCAATCTGATCAACCCGGGTACCTCAGTTTTATTGATAACTGGGATCCTTTTTGGACTGTTTCAGTCAATGGCAAGCCTGCAAATCTTGAAATACTGCTTGGAACGTTCAAATCTGTCAAAATTCCGGCGGGGGATTCAATCATCGAATTTAGCTATAAGCCCAAGCTCTTCCCGATCGATGAATTGAAGGATCTCATGCAATCCTCAAAATAGTAAATTCAGATATAAACAACATTCCCGGCATTGGTTAGGTCATAACCGCCAAAACCTTCCATCTTTTTCTTCAAATCCTTATCTTGCATCAAGCCGACAAGCAATTGGATGTGCGGTGATTCAAACATGTCCCGAGTCATTACCAGGTCATAGCGCTCTGTGAATAGATAAGAAAAATCCAGGCCTTTTTGTCGGGCAACAGATGATAATCCCAGCCCGACATCAGCTTTCCCTTGTTGTATTTGATCGCCAACTTCGTTGTGGGTTTGCACGTCATGGTCATACCCGTTGATTTTTTCGGCTGGTATATTATGTTCGTCAAGAATTTGGTCAAATCTCATCCGTGTAGCTGACCCAATTTTTCGATTCACAAATCTTAGTTTTTTCTCGACGATGTCTTCGATGTTATTAATTTCACCAGATCTCGCTTTTTTGAACAAAAAACCCTGATCGCGATTCCCAAATGTCACCACCACCATATTTTTCAATGTGAATAGATGGCGAATATAAGAAAAATTGAAATCTCCTGATCCCAGATCATATAGATGGCAGCCGGCAATATGGCAGTATTGTTCACGTAGATATATCAGACTATCAAGGCTGCCCATGGGAATGGCGCAAAAGACATTTTCCCCAATCTTTTTGTTGGTTTCGGAGATCAATAAGTCCAGGGCGGGACCATCTCCTCCTAGAATGACAACCTGTCCCTTTGCAGAAGGCCAGGAAAATATGGCTCTGTTTAAAAATACTGCCTTTGTAGTTGCCTGATAATATTTCTCAGTATAGTTCTTGATCGTCTTAGTAAATCCCAGTTCAACCAGACCAATATTTTCCAGCCTTGATATGTGATATCGTATTTGTGCTGGGTGGTGTTTCAATTCCTGTCCCAATTGAGTGATCGTTGCTGGATAAGAGATTAACCTTTGAAGTATTTCAAGTCGGGTTGGTTCACCTAAAATTTTAAACGCTTCTTCATTTTGTAACCGGATAATATTTTCCATTCGACTTCATTTCGATATCTAAAATGTGAACTAATTTAAAGAATTGTAGTTTCATTTTTTCAATTCAAGCCGTACACTCTTTATGAATAACGTTTAAAAATATGTGATTTAAATTTGTGTTTTCAAATTGATCCACTAATTCCAGTAGCAATTCAATTTTAAACCATTCCCCTTTCCAGTATGAAAAAAGAAGGAAAATTTTCAAAATTAGTCTCCCAATACTATTGACTAATTCCTTTTTTTGAGTATACTACACGCTAATATGTTTAATAAATCCTTCATTTTCACCCCGCTGAAGAAGCGAAGCCAAATGTTAAACCCCTCGGGAGAGAGGAATTTTTTGGTTAAGGTGAAAAAATAAGCCAATCGTAAGTAGTCAAGCCAAAATCCCTCCGAACCCGGAGGGATTTTTTTATACCCATTGCCAGACAGGAGATTTGAAATGCCCACAGAAATTATTGCGAATTGCCCCGAATGTGATGCCGAATTGACCCTCATTGATGTGATGGAGGGCGAGATCATTGTATGCTCCGACTGCGGTGTTGACCTCGAATTGGTCAGTCTTGAACCGCTTACGCTGGAACTTGCGCCTATGGAACAGGAAGACTGGGGAGAGTAATCATGTCATCGATAAAGTTATCAAAGTCAAAGAAAATTGGGGTTTTATTATCCCGTATCCGGGTCGAAGAGAAATGGCTTCTGACCAATCTGGAAAAACGTGGAATTGACTTTGATCGAATCGAGGACGGCAATATTCAAATGGATGTGTCAAATCCTGGTGAGTGGCTTAAATATGACGCCATATTGGAACGCTCATTATCATTCACTCGTGGTTTGTACGCCACATCGGTGTTGAATTCCTGGGGAATCCCCACAGTCAATATGGCCTCAGTGGCACAGGTCTGCGGTGATAAACTGGCCACCACCAGTGCATTGGCCAAAGCCGGTATTCCCCAACCGAAAGTAAAAGTTGCTTTTACTCCGGAAGCCGCTCTTGAAGCAATTGAAGAGATGGGATACCCTGTGGTCTTAAAACCGGTAGTCGGTTCCTGGGGACGCCTGCTCTCCAAGATCAATGATCGTGATGCCGCGGAAGCCGTTTTAGAGCATAAAGACACTCTGGGATCTTTCCAACATTCTGTGTTCTATATTCAAGAGTATGTAAAGAAACCCGGCCGCGACATTCGCGCAATGGTTGTCGGCGACCAGACAATTTGTGCCATATACCGCACATCACCCCACTGGATCACCAATACCGCACGTGGCGGCCAGGGTGAAATCTGTCCGGTGACACCTGAACTTCACGAAATTTGCCAGGCAGCTGCCAGAGCCGTGGGCGGCGGTGTTCTGGCTGTGGACGTCCTCGAAGATGAAAATAATGGACTATTGGTCAACGAAGTCAACCACACCATGGAATTTCATACCCTTGCGCCTGTAACCGGAATTGATATTGCCGGTGTAATCATTGATTACACACTAAATGTAGCCCGCGGTGGAAAACCTAATGCCGTGAAAATTAATCCATTCGAATCACATTTATCGCTAAACATAGCGACTTATCCTTTGCATACGGTAGGTGCATGAAATGAAAGTATCCATAATAGGTGGTTCCGGCTACGCCGGCGGAGAACTGCTCCGTCTATTACTCAATCATCCCGACGTGGAAGTCCACCAGGCTACTTCCGAGAGCCACTTGGGCGAGTATGTATACCAGCAGCACCCGAATTTGCGTAAACAGACCAAACTCAAATTTACCTCACGGCAGGTTTTGGAACCCTGTGATGTTCTATTCCTGGCGTTGCCGCATGGTGAAGCCCAGAAAAATATAGACCAATATGCCCAACTGGCGCCCAAAATCGTTGATCTTTCCGCGGATTTTCGCCTGCAGGATCTATCCCTCTATAAAAAATTCTATGAAAGTGATCACCTGGCAGCCCAATGGGTAAATAAATTTATCTACGGTCTGCCAGAACTTCATCGTGACGCGATGAAAACCTCCGCATATATTAGCGGTGTTGGCTGTAACGCGACCGCGTCCATTATGTCGTTATATGTCGGTGTTAAATACGGATTTATCGACACCAACCAGCCTATTTTCGTTGAGATCAAGGTCGGTTCTTCCGAAGGTGGCCAATCTCCCAACGCAGGGTCCCATCACCCCGAAAGAAGCAGCGTCATCCGTACTTTCGCTCCTTATGGGCATCGTCATACAGCTGAAGTTATGCAGGAATTGGGATTGCCTAATGTACACCTTACCATGACCTCTGTCGATCTTGTCCGCGGCGCGCTGGCCACTTCGCACGCGTTTGTCAAACCGGGAGTGACTGAAAAAGACCTATGGAAAGCCTATCGTGACTGGGCAGAGAATGAACCGTTTGTGCGCCTGGTAAAAGATAAACGCGGTATCTACCGTGTGCCTGAACCCAAGATCCTTGCCGGTACCAACTTCGTGGATGTCGGTTTCGACCTCGATCCTGAATCCGGGCACCTGGTTTCCATGGCCGCTATTGATAACCTGATGAAAGGCGCTGCCGGCTCAGCCGTGCAGGCTATGAATATTATCAGTGGTTTTGAAGAAACAGCCGGGCTGGGTTTTTGCGGACTGCACCCTATCTAATTCATCGGAGTGAAAGAAAACATCATGCTAGTTGTAAAAATTGGCGGTTCTCAGGGTGTTGGGCTGGATGCGGTATGCAATGATATCGCGGAGCTTGTTGCGCAGAACAAGCCGGTTATTGTGGTTCACGGCGGCTCGGCTGAGACAAATGAGATTTCAGAGAAATTGGGTTTTCCCCCGCGTTTCGTGACCAATCAATCCGGATTTACCAGCCGGTATACAGACCGTAACACACTTGAAATTTTTGCCATGGTGACCAATGGGCGAATCAACACCCTTCTGGTTGAACGCCTGCAAAAAGGTGGTGTAAATGCCATTGGCCTTTCCGGGTTGGACGCCCGCGTGATGGTTGCCAAACGTAAAGACGCCATCCGCATTGTTGAGAATGGCCGGCAGCGTATGCTGCGGGATGATTACACTGGCAAGATTGAGACAGTCAATGGTGATTTCCTAACCATGCTTGTTCAATCTGGTCTTACACCAGTAATATCCCCTCTGGCCATGTCACCCGATGGAATTGCCCTCAACGTGGATGCCGATCGCGCGGCAGCCATGGTTGCCGGTGCCGTCAAAGCCGATGAATTGATCATTTTGACAAATGTTCCAGGTTTAATGCGCGAATTTCCTGACGAGAGTACGGTCATCCCCCACATTCCCCGCAATGGCCTTGAACAGGCACTTACTCTTGCCGAAGGCCGCATGAAAAAGAAAGTGCTGGGAGCGAGTGAAGCCCTTGACTTGGGCGTCTCAAAAGTCATCTTTGCTGATGGAAGAGTGGAACACCCATTGAAAAACGCCCTTTCCGGCGCAGGAACTGTAATTTCTTAATCCTGGAGAAAACCATGCAGATCGAATATGCCATTCCCACAATTGAGACAGGTTCAGTTCAGGAAATTGAATCAAATTTTACATCCGGAGTGTATAGTAAACGCCCGGTAGTGATCGTTCGGGGCAAGGGAGCTCGTTTGTACGATGCCGATGGCAGAGAATACATCGATTGCGTCGGTGGTCAGGGCGCGGCAAATATCGGCCATGCCAATCCTGTCATCGCGCAGGCCATCTACAACCAGGCGCAAACCTTGATTAGTTGTCCGGAAATGTTCTATAACGACAAACGCGCTTTACTGGAAGAGAAACTGTGCAACCTGACCGGGATGTCTCGTGTATTTCTCAGCAACTCCGGAACGGAAGCCGTTGAAGCCGGCATTAAATTCGCCCGCCTGTTGACCGGCCGTACTGAGATCATCGCCGCCATGCGTGGATTTCATGGGCGCACCTTTGGCGCCTTATCCGCCACCTGGGAGAAGAAATACCGCGCGCCTTTTGAACCGCTTGTCCCAGGCTACAAACACATACCCTACAATGATTTGGCTGCCCTTGAACAGGCAGTCTCCGATAATACGGCAGCCGTTCTTCTGGAAGTCGTTCAGGGTGAAGGTGGAGTGAATCCAGGAAAGACCGAATTCTTGCAGGGCGCGCAGGCTTTATGTAGAAAAAATGGCTGCCTGCTTATTCTGGATGAAGTTCAAACTGGGTTTGGGAGAACCGGAAAAATGTTTGCTTTCCAACATGATGGATTGGAACCGGATATTCTTTGCGTAGCAAAATCCATCGCCGGGGGTATTCCCATGGGAGCCACATTACTTTCCTCAAGGTTGGGTGATCTGCAACCCCAGGTTCATGGATCAACGTTTGGCGGAAATCCGCTCGCCTGTACGGCGTCGCTTGCTGCCATCGATTTCATTCAACAGAATCAACTCCCGGAGCATGCTGCTGAACTTGGCGCCTGGTTTAAAGATCAGCTTACCTCGATCCAATCTCCTTTGATCCGCGAAGTGCGCGGGAAAGGCCTGATGGTTGGTATTGAGATCAAACAGAAAGTCACCCCCTATCTCCAGAAGCTGATGGAGAACGGTGTTATGGCCCTGCCAGCCGGATTAACCGTCATGCGTTTCCTCCCTCCCCTCGTGGTCACCAAATCTGAACTGGAAACCGTGGTTTCTGCTGTTCAAAAAGTTCTCTTCTCAGGTATTGAAGGTTGCGAATAATAATGGAACCTATCAGCCTGTTAACAGGATTGTTGCAGCAATTCAGCCCAACCGGACATGAAGTCGGCGCTGTTAATTTCCTTGTTGAAGCGATGCAGAAATCCGGTTATCAGGCCCATATCGATGCCGTTGGGAACGCTGTTGGAACCATCGGTTCCGGTTCCCGTGAAATTCTTTTATTAGGGCATATCGATACTGTTCCCGGGAAAATCACCGTACGAGAGGAAAATGGTGTTTTATTTGGCAGAGGCGCAGTGGACGCTAAAGGTCCACTGGCCTCTTTTGTTTGCGCTGCTGCCGCGTCAGCCATTTCACCTGAATGGCGTATTACGGTGATCGGCGCGGTTGGCGAAGAGGGCGATTCACGCGGAGCTCATTTTCTCTGCAAGAACTACACCCCCCCTGAAATGGTGGTCATTGGCGAACCCAGCGGTTGGCAGTCCATCACTCTCGGATACAAAGGCAGCTTCTGGACACAGGCAACCATCACCCAGGCTGCCTCGCACACGGCCTCCGGGATAACCAGCGCGTGTGATCGTGCCTTTGAATTTTGGCACAATCTACAATCCGCCGCACTTGAATTCAATACAAACCGGACAAGAGTATTCGATCAATTATCTCCATCCATTCGCCGGATGCGATCCTTCTCGGATGGATTTGAAGACAGTGCACTTCTGGATATCAACATCCGCCTTCCCCAATTTATCGATTTATCGTTTCTAGACAGTCTGCTTTCTGCCTGCGCAGAAAAGACCGGTAGTAATGTAAAAACATCCACACAGGATTTTATGCCGGCATTTCTAGCCGGGAAAAACACACCGCTGGTGAAAGCCTTCCTGGCATCCATCCGCGCCGCCGGCGGAACACCCGGTTTCAAATTGAAAACCGGCACCTCTGATATGAATCTGGTCGGCCCGACCTGGAATTGTCCGATGATTGCTTACAGTGCCGGTGATTCCAACCTTGACCACACCGCCACTGAGCATATTATTTTGCAGGAATATTTGACCGGAATTCAAGTCATTAAAGATTCCCTTGAGAGAATCCAGGGTTTCTGAACCACAGATCAGGAGATAAATTCATGACGAAACAAGTTTTATTTTCCACCGAATTAACCAACGCCAAGCAGCTCGCCAAGGGTAAGAAGCCAGGACATATCTGGTAATTCGTTGCGTACCAAAGTACCGGTTCGGGAGCGGATTTACCAGAAATAAGGTAAATCCGCTCTTTATTTCATCAATCAAAGAAGGAGAGAGAAATGAGTCTGGAAAAATTTTCAATCATTGATTCGACATTGCGGGAAGGTGAGCAGTTTATCAACGCATTTTTCACCACGGAACAAAAGATACGAATCGCCACGCTGTTGGATGCATTTGGGGCGGAATATATTGAGTTAACCACACCTTGCGCGTCTCCCCAAAGTGAGCGGGATTGCGCGGCCATCGCCCGATTGGGCTTGAAAACAAAAACCCTTACCCACACACGCTGCAATTTGGAAGATGTCAAGATGGCGGTTGATACCGGCGTCAAAGGTGTGGATGTGGTCATCGGTACTTCATCGAAATTGCGTGATTTCAGCCATGGGAAAAGCATCAACGAGATTATTGACCTGGCTTCCACAGTATTTGACTATTTGAAAACCCAGAATGTGGAAATGCGTTTCAGCACCGAAGATACCCTGCGTTCAGAACCTGAAGATCTCTTTAAAGTCTATGAAGCCGTTGATAAGATCGGTGTGCACCGTGTTGGTATCGCGGACACAGTTGGCATCGGAAATCCACGACAAATCTACGACCTGGTATCAAAACTTCGCAAACGCATCAAAGCGGATATTGAGTTCCATGGTCACAATGACACCGGCTGCGCCATCGCCAACGCCTTTGCAGCCCTGGAAGCCGGTGCAACGCATATTGACACAACCATCCTGGGGATTGGCGAGCGCAACGGGATTACCTCGCTGGGAGGTTTGGTTGCCCGGGTGTACTCCGTAAATCCCGGTTATGTGACCAAATACCAGTTGCCCTTGCTGATGCATCTTGACCAGACTGTCGCGCAACTGGTGAATGTGGATATTCCTTTTAACAACTACATAACCGGATTTTCCGCGTTTACACATAAAGCGGGCATTCATACCAAAGCTGTCTTGAACAATCCATCTACATACGAAGTACTAAAACCTGAAGATTTTGGGCTGACCCGTTACATCCATATCGCCCACCGTTTGACCGGCTGGAACGCCATTAAATATCGCGCCGAACAACTGGGGCTTGAATTGACTGACACTGAAATCAAACAGATCACAGAGGAAGTCAAAGCTCTGGCAGATCTGCATCCTTTGACCCTGGATGAAGTGGACAGCCTGCTACATGCCACCCGCCATCCACAGGCGGATGAACAGCCTGAAACCGATGCCGTTTTTGAAACAGCCTGATCATCGAAAACAAGAGGATTCCATCATGGGACAAACATTGTCTGAACAAATATTATCGAGAAAAGCCGGCCGGCTGGTAAAACCTGGAGATTTTGTTGTCATCGAACCCGATGTGGTGATGAGTCACGATTCCCTGACACCCTCAATCATAAAAATAATGAGGGAAGAACTGGGAACTAACACCATCAAGTACCCTGAAAGGCTGGTTTTTGTTTTTGACCATGTCTCTCCAGCTTCAACTGTAGGCACGGCGGACCTGCAAAATGTGGTGCGCCGTTTCGCCCGGGAAAAAAATATCCGGTTGTTTGATGTAGGCCGAGGAATCTGTCATCAAGTTCTCGTGGAAGAAGGTATCGCTTTTCCCGGAGCAGTAGCAATTGGCGCTGATTCTCACTCAACAAGCTATGGAGCTGTAGGCGCATTTGGCACAGGGATGGGTTCCACCGATGTCGCTCTTATCTGGGCGACCGGTAAAACCTGGTTGCGTGTCCCCGAGACCATTCGCGCCATTTTCCGCGGGCACCTGCCGCCCATGGTGGATATCAAGGATATGGCGTTGAAATTGGGGCGAATCCTTACCATTTCCGGCGCCAACTACATGGCGGTTGAATACCACGGAATTGATTGGATGCCCCTTCCGGGCCGTCAGACTCTGGCCAGCCTTGCTGTTGAAATGGGCGCCAAAGCCGGTATCATTCCCCCTACGGGCAACCTGCCGGAGAAATACATTCGTCCGGATTGGCTGAATGTCGATCCGACGGCGGAATATTCCCGCACCGTTGAGATAAATCTGGATGAACTGGTTCCGCAGGTTTCCATTCCGCACGCCGTGGATCACGTTCAGGATGTTTCCACAGTTTCCGGCACACATGTTGATGTGGTGTTCCTGGGAACCTGCACCAATGGGCGGCACGAAGATATGGTTGAGGCAGCTTCCATACTGCGGGGTAAACACATCTCCCCGGATGTACGCATGATCGTCACACCAGCCTCAAGCCGCGAAATGGCCAAAGCCGCCAACGATGGCAGCCTTACCGCTCTGATTGAAGCTGGCGCATTGGTTACTTCTCCTGGTTGTGGGATGTGTATGGGACGCCACAACGGGACGCTAGGAGACGGCGACGTTTGCCTTTCCACAGCCAATCGTAATTTCAAAGGGCGCATGGGCGCTCCGACGTCACAAATTTACCTGGCTTCACCGGCTGTGGCTGCGGCAACAGCCTTGCGCGGCCAGATCACCGATCCACGGGAATTATAGGAGGCAGCCATGGCAATAATTTGGAAATTTGGTGCAGATGTTGATACCGATCAAATCGTACCCGGCCGTTACGCGCCGTACATGCGTCCGGATGCCGATGTGGCAGACGCTGCTTTTATTGAAGCTCGTCCCGATTTCGCGAAGAATGCCCAACCAGGAGACATCATTGTCGCATTGGAGAATTTTGGATGCGGTTCTTCTCGTGAATACGCGGTGGAAGCGCTGCGTCGTAGAAAAGTCGGTGCCATCATCGCGTTGAGTTTTGCCCGTATCTTCTACCGTAACGCGATCAACCTTGGTATACCGCTTTTTGAAGCTCCTCAGGTAATTGCTGCAGTTAAAGATGGTGATAGTGTCTCTCTTGATTTGCGGAATGGTGAATTGATCCTGCACGATCAGATTTTTAGACTTCCAAACATGCCGGAATTTGCCCAGCAAATCATTTCAGCCGGCGGTGTTGTGGAATATGTCCGGCAAAATGGCCGGTTCCCGGGAGAGCAATAAGATGCCGAGGTTATGTGTTATCGAAGGCGATGGTATCGGCAAAGAAGTCGTACCTGCTGCCGTGCAAGTCATGAAAGCCGTCTTGCCTGATTTGGAGCTTTTCTCCGCAGAAGCCGGCTGGGAATGTTTCCAGAAACATGGTATTTCCGTGCCGGCTTCCACACTATCCACCATACGAGAATGTGGAGCGGCATTGTTTGGGGCTGTGTCATCACCCGCACGGAAGGTAGAAGGGTACCGTAGCGCAATCATCACTCTGCGGCAAGAGTTGGATCTTTACTCTAATATCCGCCCTATTCGTAGTCTCCCGGCGCTATCTCCCCGACCAGATGTGGATATGATCATTGTACGTGAAAACACGGAAGGATTGTATTCCGGTCGAGAGCATTTGGATGGGGATACCGCCGTTGCTGAACGGGTCATCACCCGTGATGCCTCCCGTCGAATTGGGCAAAAGGCTGTCGAACTCACCCAATCTGGCAAACGATCCCGCTTATCCATCATCCATAAAGCCAACATTTTGCCGATCACAGATGGTCTGTTCAGGGATTGTGTGCGTGAAGTCGCGGCTCAAATTGACCAGGCAAAACACAGCTTCCAGGTGGATGAAATTCTGGTGGACACTGCCGCCATGAAGATCATAAGTGAACCTGAAAAGCTGGATGTGCTGGTCACCACCAATCTATTCGGCGATATCCTTTCCGACGAAGCGGCTTACTGGGCTGGAGGGATGGGACTGGCGCCATCTATAAACCTGGGAAATGGTATTGCCGTGGCAGAACCGGTTCATGGTTCCGCGCCGGATATTGCCGGGAAAGGCATCGCCAATCCCATTGCTGCCATCCTCAGTGCGGCATTGTTGTTCCGTTATGTTTGGTCGATGGAAGTGGAAGCCGATCGAATTGAAAATGCTGTCAACCTTGCTCTGCGACATGACCTTCCCATTCAAAGCGGGAAGATAGATCCTGAAACCCGTACATTCACAATAACTCGTGCCATTCTTGAACGGTTGTCTTGAAATCAAGGAGAAATACCATGAAAGTAGCTGTCTTATATTCCCGAGTACGCGTCGAAGAACGCTGGATCTTTGAAGCGCTGGAAAAACGAAACATTTCATACGAAAAGATTGATGACCGCCAGGCTGTTCTTCTCTTATCCGACCCAGGCAAATGGCAGCAATATGATGTTGTTATAGAACGTTGCCTATCTTATAAAAACGGACTTTACCTGACTCAGGTGTTGAATTCCTGGGGTATTCCAACCGTCAATATGTATAATGTTGCCGCTACCTGCGGTGACAAGTTGACTACATCGGTTGCCCTGAATAACGCAGGAATCGCCCAACCCAAAGTGTGGGTGGCGTTCACACCGGAAGCCGCATTGGAAACCATGGAACAGATCGGCTTTCCCATCGTAATGAAACCTGTGGTGGGTTCCTGGGGTCGGCTACTGGCCAAGGTCAACGACCGAGACGCAGCCGAAGCCATCCTTGAACATAAAGAACAGCTCGGTTCCTTTCAACATTCCGTTTTCTATATGCAGGAATTCATCAAAAAACCGGGACGCGACATCCGCTCTTTTGTGATTGGTGATGATACCGTCTGCGCGATCTATAGAAATTCTTCCCATTGGATCACCAATACAGCCCGCGGGGGTCAGGCGGAGATATGCCCGGTCACACCGGAGATCCACCGCATCAGCCAGGCAGCAGCCCGCGCGGTGGGTGGCGGTGCTATCGCGATCGACCTGTTGGAAGATCCTGACCGCGGTTTTCTTGTAAATGAGGTAAACCATACCATGGAGTTCCATTCCACTGTGCCGCTGACTGGCGTGGATATCCCCGGAATGATTGTCGAATATGCTCTACGTGTCGCGGAGAATAACCCCCTGTTGAACAGTCTTCCTCAGCACGCGCTTGCTGTGTGATCGTACTGTAGCAAACAAATCTTCATTAGTCTGTATAATGTACGGAGGTGTTTGAATCTTCATTTTCCGGAGAGACTATGAGCCGTCCAAATATCCATGTTGTGCACCGTAGTTGGGATCGGGATTTTCCAACCATCGAACGCGCGGATGGAATTTATCTATACGACACTTCAGGAAAAAAGTTTATTGATGGGTCTGGAGGCTCTTCCGTTGTAACCTCAATCGGGCATGGCAATCGCGATGTTCAGCGTGCCATGTCCGAACAGGCGGAGAAATTCTCTCTCATACCAGCGCATGCGTTCACCAATCAGCCGCAGCTTGATCTGGGAGATATTCTGGTAAAGCTGGCACCGGGAGAATTAAAAGATAACTGCCGCACCTGGTTCGCCTGTACAGGTTCAGATGCCAATGATGATGCCATCCGTCTGGCCCGACAATATTTTGTTGAAAGCGGGAAAAGCTCTAAGTATCAGATTATCGGCCGCTGGCGTGGTTTTCATGGTAATACCATTTCCGCGGCCGGTGTTTCTGGGATCACCGGGAGAAGAAGTATTTATCAGCCAATGTATGTGGATTCTCCTCACATCTTCCCGGCGTTCTGCTATCGGTGCAGTTACGAGCAGACCTACCCGTCATGTAATCTTCTTTGCGCGCGCGCGCTTGAAAGTCTGATACGTCAGGAAGGTCCTGAAACAGTAGCTGCCTTTATCGCAGAACCGGTGGTGGGCGCGGCATTGGGTTGCGTCCCAGCTCCAGATGGATACTTCCAAAAAATCCGTGAGATCTGCACCCGATATGACGTTCTTTTCATCGCAGATGAAGTGATGACTGGTTGGGGACGAACAGGAAAGTTGTGGGGGATCGAACACTGGGATACCACGCCGGACATTATCACTTCGGCAAAAGGCATCTCGGGAGGGTATTCGCCTTTTTCTGCGATCATTGCCCGTGATTCGATCTGGTCGGTTTTGCAGCAAAACCACTCGGCGTTCAAGGCCGGGCACACGCTGAATGCCAACGCAGTATCGTGCACGGCCGCAATTACTGTGATCGGCATCATTGAACAGCAGAATCTTGTTCAGAATGCTGCTGAACGAGGAAAAGAACTTCAGGACGGACTGCGTAAATTGATGGATAACCACTCAATATTGGGTGATGTGCGCGGAAAAGGATTGATGGTTGGTTTTGAATTTGTAAAAGATCGCGTTACAAAAGAGACTTTCCCTGCAAAATTAAAACTCTCATCTCTGTTTGAAAAAGCCGCGCTAAAAAATGGGTTGGTCACCTACCCCTGCACCGGCTCGGTGGATGGTGTAATGGGTGATATGATCCTTCTGGCGCCGCCTTTAATCATTTCGCCGGAGCAAATTGTAGAAGTTATTCGGATTATTGACCTCTCGTTAAGTGATATAGAAAAACAAATATCCTTTATATAGGATTTATTCTTTCACTCAAATTGACATTCTGAGTAAAGCGCATGGTAAAATTTTGCGCCTATATCTCTAATTAAGAATGATGACAACCATGACCTACTCAGAAATCATTGCTTCACAGTTAAAAGTCAAACCTTCTCAGGTTGCTGCCACGATCAGCCTATTAGATGAGGGCAATACCGTCCCATTTATAGCCCGCTATCGAAAAGAGATGACCGGTACGCTTGATGATGAACAGGTGCGTATCGTTGCCGATGAAGTCGCCCGCCTGCGTGCCATTGATGAGCGTCGAACAGCCATTTTGAAATCCATTGAAGAACAGGGAAAGCTCACCGATGAATTAAAAGCAAGCATCGAAGCGGCGGTAACTTTGACCGCGCTTGAAGACCTTTATGCGCCGTACAAACCCAAACGCCGCACCCGCGCTATGGTTGCCCGCGAAAAAGGATTGCAGGGATTGGCCGATATCATTCTAAGCCAATTATTAACAGACAGACCAATCGAAGAGATCGTTTCCGAAACGTATCTCAATGAACAGGTAACCACGGTTGATGAAGCCCTGCAGGGCGCGCGTGATATTGTTGCCGAAACCATCAGTGATAACGCGAATGTCCGTCAGAGCACACGTGAAAAAGCAATGAAGATGGCTCGTGTTACCGCAGAAAAGATTGAAGACGCTCCCGATGAAAAGCGGGTTTATGAGTCTTATTACGCCTTTGAATGCCGCGTTGACCGCCTCCAGCCGCATCAGATTCTGGCCATCAACCGCGGCGAGAAAGAAGGTGTGCTCAAAGTTCGCGTCCTGGTAGAAGAACGCGACTGGCGTTCATCCATTTATGATGAATTCCAGGAAGACCTGTTTTCCCCGTTTTCTGATCAACTCACCCTGGCCATTATGGATGCGGCCGAACGCCTTCTGCTACCCTCTATTGAGCGGGATGTGCGCCGCGAATTAAGTGAAAAAGCCGATGGTCATGCCATTAATGTGTTTGCCACAAATTTGCGCGCCCTCCTGTCCCTTCCTCCGCTAACCAACCAGACGGTGCTTGGAATTGACCCCGGCGTTCGCACCGGTTGTAAAGTCGCTGTGGTTGATCCAACCGGAAAGCTGCTGGATACTGGCACCATTTACCCTCATCAGCCAAAGAACGATTGGGAAGGTTCTCTGGCTACCCTTGAAGAAATGGTCAACCGACATCACGTCACACTCATCACCATTGGGAATGGTACGGCTTCCCGTGAAACGGAAAAGCTGGTCGCTGACCTGACCCGTGGAACACCCTCGGTGAAATACTTGATCGTTAATGAAGCTGGCGCTTCAGTTTATTCCGCTTCGCCCCTGGCCCGCCAGGAATTCCCTGACCTGGACGTATCCATCCGGGGCGCCGTATCCATCGCTCGCCGCGCCCAAGATCCACTGGCAGAACTGGTGAAGATCGATCCGAAATCCATCGGCGTCGGCCTATACCAGCATGATGTTGACCAGACCGCGTTGAGCCATTCTCTTGATGGCGTGGTGGAATCAGTGGTTAACAATGTTGGAGTTGATGTCAATACCGCCTCGGCAGCCTTGCTCACCCATGTAGCCGGTGTGGGACCCAAGCTCGCGACAAGTATTGTGGCATACCGCGATACCAATGGCGCGTTCCAATCGCGTGAAGAATTTCACAAGATTCCCGGTCTTGGTCCAAAAGCCTTTGAGCAGTCTGCCGGCTTTCTGCGGATTCGTGAAGGAAAGAACCCACTTGACAGCTCTGCCATTCATCCTGAATCCTATGCCATTGCCGAAGCCGTGCTAACTCGCGCCGGCTTAAATGCTTCCTCCACTCTTGAGGAACGCAAAACAAAATTGGACTCGTTGGTCCAATCCACCCCGATTAATACCCTGGCAGCTGAGTTGGGCTGCGGTGTCCCCACATTACAGGATATTCTCGAGCAGCTTGTCCGGCCCGGTCGTGATCCACGCACAGACGCCCCCGCACCCATTCTGCGCACAGATGTGCTCAAGATCGAAGACCTGATAACAGGCATGACTTTGATGGGAACCGTACGCAATGTCGTTGATTTTGGCGCATTTGTGGATATCGGCGTCAAACACGATGGATTATTGCATAAATCACAGATCCCCTTCGGTACCGTTTTAAAAGTAGGGGATATTATTAATGTGGAAATTTTGGGTATCGAACAGGAACGTGGCCGGGTCAGCCTGGGTTGGGTAAAAGAATAACCAGATATTTATAAGCTTTCTGATCAAAGAGGATTCCATTCATTGGCGACTGGAATCCTCTTTTTGTTTTATCGTTTAATTAAACTTCCCAAAAGGGGCGTATTGACTGATATAGCTTGATGCGGGCAGGTTTCCTGGCAGCAATAGCAGCGAATGCAATGCACATAATCATACACAGGTGGTGATTTCGGACCATTTTTCCAGCTTAAGGCTTTTGGCTGCGCCGGACAAATGTCTTCACACCTTCCGCATCTGATGCAAAGCGTGGCGTCGATCACCGGCCGCGGAGAAACATAGCGTCGAGTGAACATGGAAAAAAATGATCCCTGGTTGTATTTAGACACTACCCGATCACGATTAACTACATAATCAATCGCGCGATGTGATTCAATTAATTCACCTGCAATTTCAACCTGTGAACTACCCAACCCCAACCGATTGCCATAGGTGATCGTTTCCACCAACGTTTCATCCAGGTTTATCAACTGGCAAAAGACTGTGTCAAGCGCGACAGGATCAGTTGAGAGAAGGATCACGTTCATTGGCCGAGGAGTTCCATTGCGCGGACCGTTACCCTCCATGGAAACAACTCCATCCATGATATAAAGACGCGGTTTAAGGAAAAGATTTAAATCCACGAGCATCTGTGAAAATAGGGATGGATTGGGAAGAGTGGCGTGGAATTCAGTTTTCTGGACACCCGGCACACAACCAAATTGATTTTTTACAGCGCCGGTGATCCTGGTTAATGCGTGGCTTTTCATCTTGCAAAGACTGATGATTCCATCGGCTTCGAGAACACTTTTGGCAATTGAAAACTGTTTAATCAAGTTCCCCTCCGGGAAATTGACTGACTTCGGTGTCCTAAAATCCGCCAGTTCCACTCCCAGGTCTTCAGCAACCGCCAGCAAGCCTGATTGCCTTGCCGCGAGTAGCGTCGGGCCTACTGCGGGAGAATCCCCATAGGAAATAGTCGCGCCGGTTTCTTTGAGCTGTTCAATTAAAGCCCGAAAAATGAAAGGATGCGGATTGACACACTTCTCTGGTGGTTCACCTACCAGAAGGTTGGGTTTAATTAATATCTTTTCGCCCTGTTTGGAAAATTCTCCCACCCCGCCCAGATATTCCAACCCGGTATCAATTGCTTTACGGACTTCTTTTATCTCATATGAACTGCAATGGATTAATGCGACTTTTGAGCTTTTTTCCATGTTTATCCTTTATTTATCAGACTACTTCACAACCAGTATAATCTTTCATACTGAAAATCACAGGTGAAAAAAAGTGATGCCGGGAGTCTGACACCACTTTTTTTATTAGTGCAATTCCATGTCGATTCTTCCACCTCCTCAATCAATACTCTTAGTTGGAATGTTCCATAACCGCTGGAGCCTTCCAACATATGATAGGCAGGCATCGGTTCGTCTACCGGTAGAGTGAATTGATCATGGAAGAGTCTCACCTCATCACCATGTTCCGGCTCATACCATATATCTCCGCCAAAACTCAGGGTTTCATCTTCAGCCACATCAACTATGACAAAATCACAACCCGGCTCCCTGACATCAGCGCATCCAAAGCCCATGCGGGCTATTCGGAAAAGATTGATGGCACTGAACATATCCGCGATGGTCGTAGTTGCTTCCTCGATCTCATAACCACGGCATCCAAATAACTGGAAACAGGAACTTCCATCAACCAAACTAAAAGTTTTTCTTTAAATTTGATATTGAAAAGTGAAAGATCATTATCTAAATAATTCCCATTCGCCAGGAAGAGTATGAATCAATCTGCTACTTGTATAATTATAGACATATGCGTGAAGGCCTTCGGATTTTTATGCACCAAGATTTTAATAACCGGTACAAAATCGCAATTGTCAGTGCTATTCTGATTTGCCTGGTTGCATTATTCTGTATTTTTTCCCCTTATGCAGTTGACTGGCATCGAGTTTATAGACCGGTTACTCTGGCAGCCCTATCAGGATACTCACCTTATGCGAGCGATCTGTTTACGAACGCTCCCTGGTTGCTGATTCCATTGATTCCTCTGGCATTACTACCAGAAGCTTTAGGGAGAGGGATTCTTGCGGTGGCATGCCTGGTTTCTGTTGGCTACGTCGCCTGGAAATTTGGTGCCAGACCATTGGGTATTATTACAATTCTATTATCTCCTCCTGTTATTCAACTTGTCATGGACGGGAATATTGATTGGATGGTATTGTGGGGTTTTATTTTGCCACCACAGATCGGTTTGTTCTTTATCTTTATTAAACCGCAGGTAGGCATTGGTGTCGTGGTTTACTGGTTGATCGAAGGTTTCCGTAAGGGCGGGATTAAAGAAGTTGTTAGAATCTCATTCCCATTAGCCATTACACTAATATTTTCTTTTCTACTGTACGGCTTTTGGCCATTGGAATTTAATAAAGTGCTTGATTGGGGAGGAAATGCCAGCCTTTGGCCTGTTTCCCTCCCCATCGGGCTAGTTCTCCTGTATCGTGCGATAAAAAAAAGGCAGATCAACTATGCGGTTGCCGCATCGCCCTGTCTTACCCCATACCTGCTGCTTCACTCCTACGTTGGCTTGTTTATCTCGTTCTGTCAATACACAACCGAGACTATTATTGCGGTTATTGGGCTGTGGGGAGTGATCTTAATCAGAGCTTTGGTTGGATAATCCGTGTAGTTATTCGTGAGTTT
>CAYNJT010000038.1:0-20680 GCA_964397625.1 uncultured Leptolinea sp.
AAATTTATCTGCTAAGAATGCACTGTATAGTATAAGTAATCTTCCCCCCGTATCTTTAATCAAATCCCATAGGCAGGATATAATCTGTATGGAAAATCCGCTATCATCCAGGGGAATAACAAAACGTTGATTGTCTGGAATTTTAATCCGTATGCCGTAGCGCTTCTAGCAACCGCGACACTTTCCCTGGTGTTGTCTGCCTTATTATTAACCCGTTGGAGCAATCGGGATAGTATTATTCTTGGTTTCGCGCTTGGATTGTTTGCCGAATGGATTTTTTTCGTTGGTTTTGAGAGCGCGGTTCAAAACATTGATTTAAAAATACTTTTCGCCAAATTCAGTTATTTTGGCGTGTATTTTGGTTTACCTTACATCCTCTTGTTTGTGGTTTACTATTTCGGTATACGATTTGAAAAGATACTACGCGGCCGCCGGGTGATTCTGTTATGGGTCATCCCTCTAATTGTGGTCAGTCTGGCTGCCACCAATGAATTTCATTATTTGATATGGTCCGATATGGTAACCCCGCCGGATGCCGTTTTCAATACTCTGGTGTACAATCGCGGACCGCTTTACTGGTTGGGAATTGGTTACATCTATTTAGTTTGCCTGACCATGTCTGTATTGCTGTTTATAAAAATAAAAAATTCACACTCTACCATTTACCGCAACCAGGCGTTATTGTTCTTTATTGCCACAATCCCACCCTGGGTTGCCAATATCCTTTATATTCTTCGCATTCCCTCCATTAAATACCTTGATTTAACGCCGTTTGGATTCTTCCTCACAGGATCGTTATTGTTCTTTGGATTGAGTCGGCTGCGATTGCTGGAAATCGCTCCTGTGGCTCGCGACATGCTTTTTGACAGTCTGACCGATGCCATAATTGTCCTCAATGATAATTATGAACTTGTTGACATCAATACCAACGCGCGCCAGTTTTTAAAATACCCCGAAGAAAACTGGATTGGAAGCAGTTTTACAGAGGGAATCGTTGAGATTCCGGGGTTGCTCATCCGCTTGAAAACAAAAAATGGATTCCTTTACGAAACCAATATTGGTACCTCTCGGGCTTATGAAATAGATGGACGACCGGTTTCCAATGGAACTCCGAGGTTTTCTGGATGGATCATTACCATCCGTGATATTTCCTCCCGAAAACTGGCGCAGAAAGTTGAGATCGAACGCCGGCAGTTTGCCGAAGCATTGCGGGATGTGTCCATGGTGGTTAACAGCACGCTCGACCTGAAAGAAGTTCTGGAACGAATTCTCTCAAGCGTGTTTGAGTTTTTGCCCTGCAATATGGCGAATATCGCCCTTATTGAAAACGGCATTGCCCATGTTGAGATTTTCCACGGGTACCTCAGTCAGGAAGAAATTGAATGGATCAAGGCGGTAAGATTTGAAGTCAACCAGGTACCCAATTTAAGGTTAATGGTTGAGACGGGCAAACCCATGTTCATATCAGATACCCGCAAGGTGGATTACTTTACCAACCCGAGTGTGTTGAGTTACATGGGAGCGCCTATAAAAGTAAAACATGAGGTAATTGGTTTTCTCAACCTCGATTCAGATGTGGCGGATGTCTTCAATTCGCTGGAAGAATGCGAACGCCTGCAGGCTTTTGCCGACCTGGCCGGAATTGCCATTGATAATGCCCGAATGTTCCAGAAAATGTCAGACAGCGCGATTAATGATTCGCTCACAGGTATAAAAAACAGGCGCAGCCTGTTGCAGGTAGCCGAGCACGAATTTGAACGTTCCAACCGCTATGACACTCCCATTTCCATCATCATGCTGGATATTGATAAATTCAAACAGATAAACGATACCTGTGGACATCTTGCGGGTGACACCGTCCTTGCCGATGTCGGCAAAGCACTAAACGCATTCATCAGAAAGATCGACACGGCAGGTCGTTACGGCGGAGATGAATTTTGCATTATCCTGCCGGAAACAGATTTATCCGAAGCAAAAACGGCAGCCAACCGCCTTCTGGAGGAATTCCACAAAATCAAGATTCCCAGCGTAAGTTACGAGGAGTACCTGGAAGCCAGTCTGGGAGTGGCCAGCAAAAATGAAAACATATCCAACCTGAAAGAATTGCTGGCCAGAGCAGATCAGGCTTTATATCTCGCGAAAAAACGGGGGCGGAATCGAGTGGAGAGTCTGTCCAACTAAATCCCTGCCAGAATCGTTTTTATATCGTTGACAGATTGGAACACGTAATTGGGATTCAACGATTCGAATGCAGTGGGGTCTGTGTAACCCCAGGAAACGGCGCCAAACGGTATATTCATTTTCCGCGACGCTTCCAGGTCTCTAATTTCATCCCCTATACTGATCACATCTGAAGGCTGCATATCGAATTTCTTCAGAACCTTTTTAAATCGTCCCTTTTTTCCAAATATTGAGCTGCCGCATTCGAAATGTGAAAACAGAGAAGCGATTTCACTGCCAAGTACCTGTTGGATTACATCGAGGGAATTGGAACTTACCAGAACTAAAATGATCCCCAGATCTGCCAGGTCCCGCAAGACAGCGTCAATACCCTCAAACAATTGGATTTGTCCGCTATTTTTCATCATCAATGAGCTGACATTTCGCCCCATCAATGGCAATTTCCACATGGGCACATTGAACTGGCGCATAAGGTCACGGGTATGCATCTTTCTCAATTCGCAAATATCCTCTGGATTGATGCGCGCAAGATGATACTTGTCAGCCAGGTGATCGATGATGCTCAGAATAAATGGGAAACTATCGGCCAGAGTACCGTCGAAATCAAATATTGCCAGCTTGTATTTCATGTGTTGGAAATCCCAATATCAATGGTTTTCTGTCTTTTGCACTAAAATTAGCGGGTGCTAAATATTTTAACTGATACTGCTCCATTCGTATCAGATTTTCCGCAAATAATTACTAATTTCCAGGGAGATGAATGATGCGCGCTGCTGTGATTGAAAAATTTGGACAACCGATTCAAGTTCAGAATGTGCCAGATCCCTCCCCCGCGGAAAACGGGGTGGTGATAAAAGTCAGAGCGACAGGCTTATGCCGCAGTGACTGGCATGCCTGGATGGGGCATGACACCGATGTGGTTTTGCCGCATGTACCGGGGCATGAGCTGGCAGGAGAGGTGATTGCAATCGGCAAGAATGTGCGCAACTGGAAACCAGGTGATCGGGTCACCCTGCCGTTTGTCTGCGCGTGTGGAACCTGCCCGCAATGCCAGTCTGGCAACCAGCAGGTATGCGACCATCAGTTCCAACCGGGTTTTACCCACTGGGGTTCATTCGCGGAATATGTGGCCATTGACCGCGCGGATGGCAACCTGGTGCGGCTGCCCGAATCTATGGATTTCATCACCGCGGCCAGCCTTGGATGCCGCTTTGTCACCTCTTTTCGGGCGGTCATCGAGCAGGGCAAGGTGGCGGCCGGGCAATGGGTGTCTGTGCACGGCTGCGGCGGAGTGGGCCTTTCTGCCATCATGATCGCCTCTGCTGCCGGCGCAAACGTTGTGGCGATTGATATCGCTGACGACAAATTGTCTCTGGCCCGCTCCCTGGGGGCCAATGCTGTCATAAATTCAAAAACCACGGCCAATGTGGTAGATGCCGTGATGGATGTTACCCACGGTGGAGCCCATGTTTCTATTGACGCGCTGGGAAACCCTACCACCTGCTTCAATTCCATCGCCAATCTGCGAAAACGCGGAAAGCACATTCAGGTGGGTCTGATGCTGGGCGGGCAGAATCATCCGCAAATCCCCATGGATAAGGTAATCGCGCGTGAACTGGAAATTTATGGCAGCCACGGTATTCAAGCGCACCGCTACCCTCAGTTGTTTGACCTGATCCTTTCCGGCAAGGTTGATCCGGCCAAATTGATCGGCCAGACGATAACCCTGGATGAGGCTGCCACAGCCCTGACTGAGATGGATAGTTTCCAAGGCACTGGAGTAAAGGTCATCGACCGGTTCTAATTATAAAAATAAGAGACTTGGACAGCTCCTTTGCAATAATGGAGCTGTTTTTTATACCTTGTCCTGGTTAGCCTTCGGCAGCACAAATCGCGCAACGGTAATCCATAACAAAAAAATCACAGAATTCCATCCAGGCAAAGTTACAGGAGTTATTCACCAGCATTTTCAACAGCCTTGAATAACACCCTGTGCCGGTTTATCGGACCATGCATTACAGACGATCACGGTTCCCCCCTCCGTGATCGTCTGTTTAATCATTATTTCTCCTTTGGAATGAATGCCAGACCTGCCATGCCGGTTAAATATCCATCGATGAAAAATCCACTCATGCGATCTCCATTCGGCGCATACCACTCATACATAACCTTATATTTCCCTTCGGAGATGTACGATTCACGGATAAAACCGGGGGATTTAAGCAGATTCGCCATATCCGCATAGGGTATGGATTTATTCTTCTTGAATTGATCATCCAGAATTTTGTAATTCTCTTTTGTCACCGTTGTCAGTTTAAAGTCCTTGGGAAAGGCATCTGCCGGTGAAATCAGCTTTTTGTAGACTTTCCCATCGGTTAGCACTCCAACATATGCCTTCATGCCATCGGGGAATTCGTAGATGTAGGTGTCTTTGTGATCGGGACGGGGCTTATAGTTTTCCGTGCTCTTCCTGCCCTTGAGTCCAATAAGCCCGTCAATCTCATTAACGGTGGTCTTGTTAATTGCAATCGAAACATAACCCTGATAATTCTTTCCCGCCATCCAACCAGTGTAGTTGGTCGGGGCTGGTTTCGCGGCACCAACTGTGGCTTTGCTTTTTGGAGTTGGGTTTACTTTCGGTGAGGTCGAACCCGTTTCATCAGATAATCCGACCAATTCCACCGCGTCAATTTCATTCCACCCCCACCCATTTACGCGTTGATCCACGGTGATACGAAGTTTGTTTACTTTTATCTTTTTAGTCAGGTCAATAGTGATGGTCATCAAATCCGGGCAGTTCTCCACTTCTTCTGGATACCCACTCCACGCGATATATTTACTACCGTCCGTTGAAGTCATCTGTACTTGAATGATTTGAGATGGATTGTAGCTTTGATAAATATTGATTTCTGTCGGCGTTACAGCTTTCTCATAGGTCAACTCGATCCACTCAACTGTGTCACTGTTGTACGAAGCCCAGGCTTTGGGATTGTCGCCGCAATCGTATACATCTGGTTTGCCTGTTGCCTGTGAAGCCGCCCAGTCAAGATTCCCATATTGAGAGCTCGCTTTGGCAGATATAGCCCATTGACGTAGTTCACCGGGTCTGGCCGTGGGAATTTCGTAAGCCGGCTCTGGTTTTGATTCTGTTTCAATCGTTGGCTCAGCAGGCGTTTCCGGTTCTGCGGCCGTTTCGTCGGTTGGAACAATTCCAGGTATGATGTCTTCTGCCGGTTTGGGTTCGAAAAATTTTACCGTTCCCAGTACAGCATCATAAACAGGTGAAACGTCTTTCCATTTATCTTCCGGGGAAAATCCCATCATGGTAAATTGTTGTTCATCCGTTACCATGGCAACCACGATTTTGCCCTTAACCTTTTGATTTTCATATGTTCCACTCAGATCGGCGGAGATTCCATCAATACCAGATACCTTGACCGCCTTCTTGTTGGATGTTGTTATTGTCCCGCTTTCTTCACCTACTTTTTCGATCAGACTATCATTCGTTGTGCCTTTGATGGTCAATCCACCCATAACCAGAATTCCCGGTCCAACCTTGTCATTCCCTCCAGGAGCGATCATATTGACTATACCGATCACATCGCGAAAATCGTAATCTTTGGCTTTACGGATGGAAAATCCCCCGTTTTCACTGCGATATTCTTCACCCAGATGCTTTTCCCCTGAACCGGATGTCCCAATCCCACCCGTGAAAGAGCAGGAGAGCGTGAAAAGCAGAACCACCGCGCAAATAATGATGACCACTCTATTTTTTTGTTTCATTTCTCCTCCTCAAAAAAACACTTATTGCCCAAGAGCTGAAGCGATTGATTCTCCCAGTAAAATGATCTTTTCCAATTCTTCCGGTTTGTCTAACCGGTAACCTTTGATGGAAATTTCCATCCCCGCAGGAGTAATCTTGATTAGAGGCCGCTGTTTATCAGGCCATGCCTGCAACTGGCGGGGTATGGTGGAAATTCGCAGAAAATCAAAAGAATTGTCATCTTTACCCATCAAGATATACCGTTTGACGAGTTCATCCAGACCGGCATCAACTTCCTTCAACCCGTTCAGTTCAGGAGGGAGGAACAATCCGCTAAATGTTCCGGTTGAATATCTTGGGCCAATATACAGAGTAAGGCTCTGAGGCATAATCCATTTACACGACCAGACAGTATCGCTTTGAATGTTGGACGAGCCGGAATCGCTGGGTTGCCCGACGGATTCGGACCGGGAGATCAGCTCCCAATTCCTCCCGGTTATTTTTGTCCCCCACGTCAGTTTCCCCGAAATAGGGGTGTACTGCCAGCCATGCCGGGCAGCCAGTTCCTGTAAGCTTTTTGATTTTTCTTTTCCCGCTCGATTGGAGAAAAAGAAAATTGCCACAACAACTAATCCGGTCACACCAATCACCACAAGGCTTGTGTACAGGTCATCCATTTCCCACTCCCATAATTGTGATTAGATTCAACAGATACGAGTTTACATTCCGGCTTTGTGGAATGTGCAATTCGAGTCTTCCGGAATGTAATTCCAATTTCCGAAAAAATGCCCAATCAACGCCTGAATACAATAACTTATGAAAGGCATGGGAGACTATTAATTTCTTCAGGAATTCAAGCAGCCATTTGACCGTGGATGGATAAAACATGTAATCCGGCAAATCCCATCGGCAGGAATAATTCATCCGAAAGCCGGCACGGCGTTTGATCGTCATCCAACTGATGATAAGTGTAATCATCACGCTTATCCAAATGGTGGCTGAGACGATTTGAACCGTCAGCATTGAAGAATAAGGCAATTTCCGATTATCCAAACCGGGAATCAGGACGTTTATGATGAACCATAACAATCCACCCAGGCAGGGAATTCCAATAAGACCCATAGCGCGACTGATGAAAAATCGGCGCATTAATCGTGTCAGATAAATATCTTTCACATCCCGCATGGGTGGCTCCCTACGGCTGTTCTCAAGCCTGTGTTGATGGTGATCAAATTTTCGGGAATCGCAACTTGAATGAACGAGAATTCAGGTTGCGGCTTTGGTGAAAACGTGAATTACCCGTTCAGGATTAAATTATATAAAAAAATCGTATTTTTGAAACTGTGAATATCTACGCGCTTGACCGGTTATCACAACTCATTGACCATGAGCCCGGTCGTACCAGAGCTGATTTTCGGCCACCCAGCCGATGCGATCTTCAAGGGTATAAAACACTTTGATCTTCCACCAGGTGATGTTATCCGCTTTTTGCGGTCCATCCAGGATTTCAAAATAGGTTTCCAGGCCAAGCTTGTACAGCACCGGGGCTGATTTTGAGGGTTTGCTGCGCACATTCAACGGCGGGCTGGCGCCAGCCTCAGATATTTTATAAATATCCCCTATGCGCATCGCCAGAACATCCACCGGTTTCCCATCTTTTTTTAGATAATTGGCAGTATACGGTAATAATTCAGGCGCGCTTTTCTCGAGCTTCTTGCGCCACTCATCATCTGTAAGACGGTTGGAACGCGGTTGCTTGAATTCATAGTATGTGAACACACCACCCTGGGCAACCTGCAGCCTGCCATTGATGGGAACAACCACATAGATCCGGTCCACTTTGCCAACACCAACTTCCAGTACCTCATTTTGAGCGCCGGAAACCGTAGCAACAACCGGCACCGGTGGGTATTCCAGATTCTGCCCGGTTCGCCTGCCAAAATCAACATGGTCTTCAATCGCGCCCAGAGGTCTGATTATCGTGTATCGTTCTTCTTCAGTTAGTGGTTCACCGCGTAATTCTTTAACGGCAATATCTCCAAGGTTGGATAATTGTTCTGCCAGGTTTCCCATTCCCCGCAAAAGGTTGTCGTAAGGCATGTCGGCCCCGGGTTCCGGGAAGTCTTCCTGTTCAGTTGGTACATACCCCAGCAGTTCAAGGCCTTCCCTTAATGAACCGGCGATAAAGGCCAACCGGTAGAACACATTCGGGTTGGTTTCGACATATCCCGGAGGTGGCGGCGCAGACGGCGGCCCGCCGCCTCCCATAAATTCGGCCATCTTGGTATACAGGGCGGTATCATGCTTAAGCTCCGCCCAACTGCCCAGAGCGCTGTTTAGTTCCTTGTTTTGCCAGCTGTATGTGCGCATGTAGGAAGGATAGCTGCCGCCCTTAAGTGAAACTTGCGGTATGAATGCGTATAACCAACCGGAATAAAACGTTTCCAGCCAATCTGACTGTTTTTGAGACTTAACCAGCTTCTCTAATTTTTCAATCTGGCTCAAATAGTTTTCATATTTGTCCTGGCCGGCCGCTTTCTGGGCATCCAGTGCGGCATCCGACCCCATAACTGCCATGACATCCAGTCCGGAGGGGAATTCACGTTTATTGGCGTAAGACCCCACTTTATCAAAGATCAGGTTCTGGAACATCAGGGCGTCGAGCGTAAAGCGTTGACCCATCAATCGCCAACTGCGTTCGGCTTTTAACGCTTTTGTGGTGTTGGCAAATGTTGAATTTATCTGTGGGCCGGGTAATTCATCAACCCGGGAAAGAAATTTCTGCCAGGCTTGATCATCTGCCAGGTCTTTCAGCGTCGCATTTTTCCCATAGACTGAATCCATCAGCGCCAGGGTTTCAACCGGGCCGCTGTCATCCGTAGGACCGATGATGAAACCTAATGTCTTCATCATTTTTGAATATCTCTGCCAGGTTTTTTCATCTGACCGCATAACCAGTGAGATGATCAATGGCGCCCGGGTTGGTTTAAATCCGGGATTTTCAATATCCTTGAATTTCAACGCCGCGCGGCCCGCCCAGGTCATCCCCCGAAAATAACTTTCCAGATCGGCGCTGCCGGCATAGTGCCCGACCGGTTTGTACGCGCCGTAATCATCCTCAAAATTTGGGATCAGGGAAGATTTATCCCGCCCGGCGGCGGCCATGATCTGTTCAATCTGCGGCTGGACGCGGCCTTTTAATGAATCGGGGATTTTCGCGTTCTCATCCAACAGACTGAGCATTACTGCCAGGTAGCCCTGCGCCAGTTGCATATCTGATTGCAGACTGGTACCCTGCACGCCGGGGGTTTCGCTGATTAACTTGTTCAGCGTGGCAGAGACAATGGCAGCAGCCTCTTTTTTCAACACCTCTTTTTCCAATTTTTTCAGTAAGGCGTCAAAGTTGATATGCAGAGCATGGTAGGCCGCGTCGGTGGTTAAAAAATACGGTTGGCCATATTTTTCAGCCACCTGGTCGCGAATATCGGCGAACTGCGCCTCTCCGGAATGAATGACCACAAATCCATTCTTCATAAGAAAGGCGGTTTGGTCTTTGGTCAATCCGCTGGTGACAGCCAGGTTTTCAATATCGCCTGGTCTTACCGGCAGATCATCTCCCTGAGGTGTGTAGGGAGTCTCCTTCCATTCTTTAAGAGGGGTCATTCCAAATCCATTTTTCTGACTGGAATTATTCTCTGAAGGCAGGGGAGCTGCCTGTGATTGTTGTGGCATGCCAGAGGCATACACCGGCAAGCTGACACCGGGTATAAGCGAAACGATCAGGAAAAGCGAAATCAGAATTACACGCATTTTTTTATTCATAGAGTCCACCTCTTTCACCGGTTCCCAAACCGGGAGCCGTCATTCCACCACTGATAAATATTGTAGCCTTTCCATCGGCCAATGCAAACTATTAAAAAGGCAGGTAAAAAAAGAGAATGGGATCAATGGGTATCCCATCCTCTTTATTATTGATTTGACCAGCACCAAATTGTACGCTTATTCCGTTTTCTTCATGCTGGCGATGATCTTTTTTGCCAGTGGCAAATATTGTCTGTCAAATTCGGCTGGATATTGGATATTCAGAATCTGCAAATTTCCATCCAGGGTCATACCCATAATTATTCCGTTACGGTCCACACCCGGCATCTTGTAAATAATTTGCCAGGTCTGGTTTTCACCCTTCAACCGGTTGACAATGGCAGCGGACGCGTCCTGCTGTTCAAGGATAGTCTGCAGGGCGATAAATTTCTGGGTATCATCCCCGGTTGGAAGTGGAATTACTTCAAGATGAACTTCCCCTGTGCCTTCAGGTGAGGTATAGGTCACAGGTTGAGTGAAGCTTTTGACATCTTTCCCCCAGCCTGTGGGAACTGAGTAAGTAAATTTGCCACCCGCATCCGTTATCTTCCTCAGATCACTATAGGGGGTCTGTTGGCTGACAACCTCTTTATTTACTTTAAGACTGGCAAACACACCCTGGTAAAGCGGAAGGTAAAGCTCCACATAGGGTTTGTTAGTCATAAAGTTCATGATGTGAATTATCGAGCCTTCTCTTGTGTAATATGATTCAAAAATATATTCCTTGCCAGTTAAAAAGATAGTTTTGGAAACGAATCCACTTCCTTTCGCGGGTTCCACACCGCGATTATTTTCCTTATACCCTTCAAAATCCAGGCTGAATAAATTTTCGAATCCATCGATGAAGTTCAAAAATCCTTCATCGGTTAATGGATTCAGGGTATTGACTGCCAGAAAGGCGATAACTCCCCTTGCATCTGGAGCAATAGATGTGAATGAGAGCGGGCTCTGCTCTTCCAGTTTCCAGTTCAGGGGGAGATTTACGGTTACGGAACCTTTGGAGTGGGTGTACGGCTGTTTGGAGAGTTCTGGGACGGCAGAGCTCTCCGCTGAGGACTCAGCCTGTGGTTGGGAGGCATTATTGGACATTGTGGTGGTTATTCTGTAAATTGTTGAATCTCCACCGCAAACGAACAAAATGGTTCCGTCATCATTAAACGTCACTGTGCTTGGATACGAAACGATTCCTTCAAAGTACCCGATCTTCTGACCATTTTGGAGATCCCACAAGAAGACATTACCCTGTGAATCAGTGGCAGCCAGCACACGCATATCCGGAGAGTACGCCGTGCTGCTCAACGTTCCGGGGATTTCCAGCATTTCAACTGGCAGCCGTTCTTTAGAGGTTGCATTGATCTGATAGACCATATTAACCAAACCGCGTTCCACAGGCTGATTTTTCCGCGCGCCAATCGCCAGATATTGCCCATCGGGTGAAAAGGATATGCTATGAACGATCTCAGCGACCGTGGTGTTGAACAGTTTGCCGGTATCAACATTATAGAAATACAATTTGTTATCAATGCTGTCTGTAACGATGGTTTTTTCAACCGGAGAGAAGGCAAAATCATTCTGGCCGGTTGTCTCCTTCAATTTTCTGCCGCTAATCACATCCCAGAATATGGTTTGGCCGCTGCTGAGTGTGGTCAGCATTTTGTCATCTGGTGTGAATTTCATTTTCGTAACCGGTTGACGGGTTTTGACTTCAATGGATTGGATTTTCTTGCCGCTGGAAATTTCCCAGATGGTTGCGCGATTTTTCTCATCGATGGCAGCCGCCAGTTTCCCGGATAAGGAAATGGTCGGAATGGACAACGGATAATCCTCCGGTCCAAAGGAATTTACGTTTTTTATTTGAACCAGATCCACAATACCAAGGATTTTTCGGTCTGCTGAGAGGAACGCTCCCATTGCCCCTCCGGAAGAGAGGGAGATCTGGGTTCGAGATAACGGGAAAACGAAATCGATTTGGTTTACTACAGATAATTTGACCACGTCCAACAAGGCCAGCTTGCCGCTGGTGGTGACAGCGATCACCCCCTGATTATCCGGTGTGAATTCCATCCCGGCAACAGCGCCGTTCAAACCTGTGAATCTCCCTTTTATTGTTCCAGCCTCAGTATCAAGAAGGTGAAGCTGGCCGTCAGTGGTGGCCGCCAGGATGGTCGCGCCGTCGGAGGATATTTTGTAATCTGTGATGATACCGATCTGCGGGTAGCGTTTGATGATGGTGCCATTTAATGCGTTCCAGGCAGTTAATGTGTTGGCAGGGGCGGCTGTCAGTCTGCGGGTGTTGATGCCAAATATTCGTTTGGCTTCAGGTGAGAATTTCCAATTCACCATCTCATGAATGACACCCAACAGACCAATTTTGTAATTTCCTGTGGTCACATCCCACTGCTGAACCTGTTTGTTGACCTTTGAATCAATTCCATCGATTAATAATGTTCCACCGCCCGGAGACAGGAGAATATTGTTTATGCCGCCGGGACTTGATTTTCCGTTATTATCCTGAACTTTTTTACCGGTAGCCACATCCCAGATGGTGGTGGTTCCGCTGTAATCCAAGACAGCGAAATATTCACCGTGCGCTGAGAGTGACAAGGAACGCACCCCTTCTTGCTGGGGAATGATCGATCCCAGAGAGCTGCCAGTAGCGATATCACGCATTTCTACCAGCCCACCTGGTGAACACGAAATCAGGTGGCTTCCATCTTTGGTGAAAACGATGTCTGATATATAACGCCCGGGATCCAGCTTCCAGATCAAGCTGAAATCGCTAGTATTGAGCATAATCAGGCTGTTGGAATATGCGAACAGGACGGTCTTGCCATCTGGTGAAAAGACAATCTTCTGTAATGAACCCTGCCCCATTTGTTGAACCCTTTGGAGTGTCAGGTTAACGCTATTCTCCGGGCTTATTTTCAGAAGCTGGGGCGGCAGGGTTGGAGTGGGTTCAATCACTGGCTCATCGGTTGGCTGTTCTTCGACAGCCGGCAAGGGTTCCTGAGCTATCTCTACTGTGGGACTGGGAAGTGCGGTTGCTGTAGCTGTTGAAGTCGGTGGAATGGCAGTCGCGGTAGGAGGCGGGACTGTTGCTGTATGGGTCGGCGGAATCGGAGTTTTGCTGGCGAATGGGGAGCCCAGGTCAACCGATATTCCACAACTTAAGGAAGAAGCCACCAGACTAAAGATCAAAATCCCAAATACCCACCGGTTTTTCATGATGACATCTCCTTAATAATTCAGAGGTTGGCTATAGGTTAACGTTATTATATACACAGCGATACACAAAACCACGGATGGTTTATCAGTCAATTTCTTGCGCGGAATAAAAACCGTGCTTTTTGAGGCTGGAAGCGGGGACAGGCTGTAATTTTTCACTGGTTGGACTGACCAGGTAAGAGCGGCCATTGCGATGAAGCAAAGGGAAACGCCGTTTATGATCAGAAAAGAAATCCCGTATCTCTTCTGACATGGCCGCGTAGCTTTCAAATTCATCCGGCCAGATATTGAAGATTTCATCATAAGTAGTGATGAACTCCCGGCGATACACATCAGTCACCCGATCAAGGTGGCTCATGACCCAGCACACGGGTTCGAAATCCCAGTAATATGCCAATCCAATGAACCGGTAGGTTGATGTGACGTAAGGGAAGAAAGGGAATTGCCGGCAGCTTGACGCCCGAAATTCACGCCGGCAGAATTGCGGCCCCTGGCAGGCCAGCAGCACCAGGTGTTCCGGGGTCTCGGCGCGCATTTCCTGCGGGTTAACTGGTTCGCATTTACATTCATCGCCGCGCCATTCGTGCCACAGGTCTGTATGTGCGGATAAAAATTCCCATTCCTGCCTGTACGCAACCGGAACCGCCTGGCAGATATCACAACAAAATGGTTTGCCTGTCGGATTATGGGGAGCGCACAATTGCCCGCAATCTTCAAGGGTTATCGGGGAATTAAATCCGGCAAAAAACGCGGGGATGTTGAGCCGGGGGGTGTGAGCAGGTATTGTCTCCATATCGTTTCGCATTGTACCGGAAAAATTGGATACAATTACCTCCTGACGCACATATTTATCAGAGGAGAGTGTTCAAATGACCCGAGTTGAAAAAGCCATCGCCCGGCATACGAGCGGATTCGGTTGCGCCCAGTGTGTGGCCAGTGTCTTCAGTGAAGAGTTGGGAATCGATGAGGTTATCGCGCAAAAGATGGCGCTCGGCCTGGGCGGCGGCATCGGCCGTCAGGGTGAGGTGTGCGGCGCGATTAGCGGAGCGGTTTTGGTGTTAGGGATGAAATATGGGGTCTCCAGTATGGATGGTGAAGCCAATAAAGTCGCCAAAGAAAAAGTCTATGCCCTTGATCAAGAGTTTATTCGGCGATTTAAAGAACGCACAGGCGCTGTGCGTTGCAACGATATCCTCGGATTTGATATGAACGATCCGGCTGCTCGCGCCGAAGCTTCAGCCAAAGGTGTTTTCGCCACCCGGTGTAATGGTTGTATCAAGGACAGTGTGGAGATTCTTGAAGAGATGTTGGGATAAGTTCTTGTAGGATCGGTTGACCACGACCGGAATTTTTCTATTCAATAGGAAATTTTTCTTGCTTACAATGATGTGCGATCAACCTATTACGACATATGGCCATTCCACAATATAGTCAAAAATGATTTTGTTGGACACACCATAAGCCCGGCCGACCCAGTTGAGTTGACCGGGCTCTTATAAAGGGAAATAGATCCTGAAGTGATTGATTCCAGAATTGACGGATCAAACAAACCTACGATAAAAGAACAATTGCGTAGGCCACAAGCAGAAGAATACAGGCAACCGAAGACAGGGCAATGGCCTTTGTCATTGCCGCTTTATACCGGGTTTCGTCTTTAAACCCGGCAGTAAATTTGACCGAGTCATACGCTAGGGGAATGGTGATCAGAACGATTAATGTCCATGCCGGGATGATCCCCAGGATGACCCCCGCGATGATACCCATGTAGGCGATCACTGAACTGACAGTCATCAAACGCACGGCGGCTGCCTGACCAAACCGCACGGCAAAAGTCCGTTTGCCCGACTTAATATCATCGTGGCAGTCAAATGTGTTGCTCACCAGCACGACCCCCATGGTGAACACACCCGGCACCAATGAAATGATCAGCGGCTCCCAGTCAAACTTGCCTACCAGGGCCACATACACACCGATGACGATCATCGGTCCAAAGGCCAGAAATATGGCGGTTTCACCCAGTCCCCGGTAGTTGAGCATCACCGGCGGCGAGGTGTAAAAGAACACAATGAACGTGCCCACGAGAACCATCCACACAATGGGCAACCCCACCTGGATGAACACATAGAGGCCGGTCGCCAGTGAGATCGCCAGACAGATGATGATGGCTACCAGAACCTGGTTGAGGGTTACTTTCTGGTCGATCAATGGACTGTCATGGAATTGCTCGGTCTTGTTGCCGAGGTTCCCCTTTTTGTAATCAAAATAGTCGTCAATAAAATCGGCGGCGGAATGCGCCATCACCACCCCCAACACCGAGGCAATGAGTATACCCATCGATATTGGTCCGCGGGCAGCCGCGACAATGCCGCCCAGCAAAGCCGGAAGCAAACTGACCACCAGAAACGGCGCCCGGGCAGCTTTAAACCAGGTCACCAGCCATTCTTTCATACTTTATCCTCCATGTTTAGTTTTATGAAAAGATTATTTAATAAAGAATCCCAGAGCGATCAATCCGCCCGTGGCAACATAAACAATCAGGGCGTACACGGTTGCCCACAGGTAGTCGCTAACCTGCTGTTCGCGGGCAATCTTACGGGTTAACAGGTAGGCAAAGGGTACCGTTAACAGGGCTGTTAACGACCACAGAGGCAGAACGCGGGCGATAACCAGAACAATCAACGCGGCGTAGGCCAAACCGGCCAGCCAGCGAATGGTGTTCACGTTTACATTCAATACGACACGTCCGCTTTGGGATTCTTGAATGTCAAATCGGGCGCTCTTGAGATAAGCCACAAGAGTGACCAGAAAGGCACCCGGCAATGAAGCCAGAACCGGTGTGATTGAAATCTGCCGGGTGAGCACGTAGTACATTCCCAGCAAGACCAACGGGCCGAAGGTCACAAAGATCACCGGCTCTTTCCATCCGCGCAGCATGAGGGGAGTGAAGAAGATAGCCACCGCCCCGCCCAATGCGGCCAGCCAGATTACGGTATTGCCTAATTGAATATAAAAATACACACCGATGAAAAAAGCAACTGCCAGACAGGCAAACCCGGCAAAAATCGTATGCTCCGGTTTGAGGAGGGTATCAGTAAACAAGGGTTTCCAACCCGCAAATATCTTCGTGTGAGCGTCGCGCTGATCTGTGTGGTAATGGGTGAAATAGTAGTACAGGTAATCTCCACCCACCTGGGCGATGAAGATGGCGAAGGTCGCCAGCACCAGCCAATCGGAATTGAAGCGGGTGGATTCATGAGCCATGGCGCCGGCCAGCAGGCAGGGGATGATCGACGCGCTGAAAAGCAGATACTTAATGAAGCGAATAGCCCTCATTTGGGGCGCGGGTTGGGCGGGAAGTACAACCTTATCCAAGGTAAAGGACCCTTCTTATGTGAGATGAAAATCGGATAATCGCCTGGAGAAACGGTTACCCGTAATTGTAGCGGAAAATATCCGCAAGCCGCAACAACCCGCGTCACGTTTAATCAATCGTTTTTAGAAGAAGAAATCTCCGGCGGATTAAACGCCTATTCAAATATTCTTCTGAGGTTTTCAGCCATCAACCGCCGAGACAGATACCGGTATTGTGTTATCAGGAGAATTTTTATGTCTCAGTATCAAACAGCCGTGGGGATTTTCTTCTCCGGAATGCGTGAAGATAATGTCAGGTGAATCTTTTTCAGTTCGCCTTCCCGGGCTTGCAGCATCTTGCGGTATTCCCGGTTATCGGTTTGCATGATCTCCTGACGGATTTCGGAGATCGCGGTATCAAGCAGTTCTTCCAGAAGATTCAGGTCATCCAGTGTCAATTCCAGTTTGATCATGGCTTTCTCCTTTCTATTATCCGGCGGAATTCGCAGGTAGGTGGAAAGGGTGATCAACAGAATTGTGAATGTTCGGTGTTGAAATCCACCGGTTGGTTTCTGACCGGTTTCCTATCCGGTCAGTCAGGATGGATTATGATTACCATAAAATTGCCATCCTTAATTTTTAGTCTAATCCGTTTTTCGGAAAATACAAGCGTCAGGAGATATCACTGTGTCATATCATGGAATGGGATTGGGCCGATTTACCCGAGAGACAACGGAAAAACCAAAAGTTACCTGGCCTTTGTTGAAGCGTGTTCTGGCCTACGCCCGTCCGTATGGTTGGCACATCGCCGGAATGTTGCTGGTCATCCTGGCGAATACCGGTCTGACCATGATTGCCCCTTTGATCATGCGCGACCTGATCGATCGCACTATTCCCGCGCGCGACATCAACCGGCTGATCTGGCTGGCATTGGCTTTACTCTTCATCCCCATACTTGGGGGTTTGTTCAGTGTTCTACAGCGCAAGATGAATGCCGCGGTTGGCGAAGGCGTGATTTACGATCTGCGGGTGGCTTTATTCGCCGGCCTCCAGCGTATGTCATTGCGCTTCTTCACCAACACAAAGGTCGGCGAATTGATGAGCCGCCTGAACAACGATGTAGTCGGCGCGCAAAATGCCATCAGCAACACGTTCGTTAATATCATCACCAACCTGGTACAGGCGGTCATCGTATTATTCATTATGTTCTCGCTCGAATGGCGGCTGACCATCATCAGTGTGATTGTCATGCCGTTGTTCATTCTGGCGTCCAACAAGATGGCTGACCGTTTGCGGGACATTGCGCACCAGCAGATGGAAGCCAACGCGCAAATGAACGCCATGATGATGGAAACATTGAACATCGGCGGCGCGTTACTAATTAAACTGTTCGGCCGGCGCCAGGAGGAAATCAATCGGTTGAGGGACCGGGCCAGAAAGGTTGCCGACCTGGGTGTCAAACGTTCGACAACCGGTTCCATGTTCATATCAGTGATGATGCTGCTCAGCGCTGTGGGAACGGCGCTGGTTTACGGGCTGGGTGGTTATTTTGTAATCATTGGCACATTCACCATCGGTACCATTGTAGCCTTTGGCACTTACCTCGGTATGCTGTATGGCGCGCTGCAAGGTCTATCCAACGCGCCGGTCGAATTTGCCACCTCCATCGTCAGTTTTGAACGCGTTTTCGAAGTCATTGATCTGCCCGTGGATATTCGCGAAGCGCAGGAACCGATAATCCTGGAGAGAGCGGACGGGCGCATTGATTTTGAAGATGTTACCTTTAAATATGAAGCGGGCGACGAATACGTGCTGAGCGATGTCCGCCGGTACGGTAGCGTTGAGGCGGTGACCGCCGTGCTTTCTGGCACCGTCCCCGCCGCTGATGAGGAACCACCGACCCATCATCAGGCGCGAGGGAATGCCCTGGAGCATGTCAGCTTTACGGTTGAACCCGGGCAGCTTGTGGCGCTGGTAGGTCCCAGCGGGGCTGGCAAGACCACATTGACTTACCTGATTCCCCGCCTGTATGACCCATCGGAAGGGCGTATTTTGCTGGATGGGCATGACCTGCGCGATCTTTCCCTTGATTCGCTATCCAACCAGATTGGTATGGTCACGCAGGAAACGCACCTGTTTCATGATACTATTCGGACCAATCTGCAGTACGCCAGGCTTAACGCTTCACAGACGGAATTGGAAACAGCCTGTCGAACGGCCAACATCCATGAGTTCATCGTCAACCTGCCGGATGGATACGACACAATCGTGGGGGAGCGGGGTTACCGGTTGAGCGGCGGCGAAAAACAGCGTCTCGCTCTGGCGCGTGTGCTTTTGAAGGATCCACGCATTCTGGTGCTTGATGAAGCTACCAGTAGTCTGGACAGCGAATCAGAAGCACTGATTCAGGAAGCCATGAAAACGATAATGGCCCGGCGCACGAGTATTGTGATCGCGCACCGCCTGAGCACAATTCTTGCTGCCGATCAGATTCTGGTAATCGATCGTGGGCAGGTCGTGGAACGCGGCACTCACAGGGAATTGCTGAAACTCGACGGTCTCTACACCCATTTGTACGACACCCAATTTAAAAAGGGTGTTATTTAACTTGAAATCGATCGGTTATTCCAGATGTAGAATGAACAGGCGCCGATTTTCATTTGGCGCGAAATCCCTGCCGGCAAGCGGGTTGGAGCGCGTGTCGTAGACTTTGGCTCCGTCCACGCAGTCAAAATTTAGATTGACCGGGCCGCTTTCTTCAATAACAAACGGGTGCGTCTGTGTGTAAGGGATCAAGGCACCTGGCGGTGTGTCAGTGAAATAGTGCAAAAGACGGCCATTAAATGTTAATTGCACCAACAGGCGGTCGCTGCCTGTGCTTTCCTTGCGGATGGCGCCGGATACTTTGACAGTGTGCTGCATCACCGCGTGAACCAGACCGGCCGGCGCGAGTGATTCAAAGTGGCAGTCCACATTCCCGCTGCCGCTGATCGTTCGGGAAGGATTAACGGTAAAGAAGAAAAAGTTAACGCAGTCGCCTTTGGAGCCGTCAAGAAGATCAGGAGTGCGCATCTCTATGCTTCCGCCGGTAAACCCCGTCACCGGGATGACGTCGGAGGGAGCCGGATTGGCTGCCAGAGCGGGCGCCGGGGTTTGTGTTGTAGCGACTTCCTGTGTCAACAATCTGGTGATGGAAACTTGATCGAGATTTTCAAGTTGGCGGGCAATGGAGCTGCACCCGGTTATTGACAAGATGATGGCTGCTTTGGTCAGTGTAAGGATCAAAAACCTGAATCCCATAATTCAAACCTTTCCCTACAGTTGGAAAAAGACGGCTGCCAACATGTTGAGAACCGGATTGTCTGACCGTTATCTTAAGAACATAGTACAACGAAGCAGGGTTGGGTTCAAGTTGATTAATACATACATTTTCTCCTTTGGACATCTTGATCATTTCGGGGTATAATTCATATAACTAGTCTGACTGGTCAGAAAGATGGTTTTATGAATAATATCTGGCAATTACAAGACGCAAAAAGTAAATTTAGTAAGCTAGTCGATCGGGCGATAGCCAATGGCGTGCAGATCGTCACTCGGCGCGGCAAGAGGGCTGTAGCCGTGTTGCCTTATGAAGAATATGAACTACTCACCCGCAACAAAGTACCGCTATCCCATTTTCTACTAAAATCACCATTGGCAGGTACCACCCTGGATACTTCAAGGGACAAAAGTGCTCCGCGTGATATTGGTATCGAATTATGACATACCTGATGGACACATGCGTTCTCTCCGAATTTACCAGAAAAAATCCCGATGAAAAAGTCATCCAGTGGATCGATTCAATTTCCGAAAACGAACTTCATATCAGTGTAATCACCCTGGGTGAAATTCAACGGGGAGTTGAGAAACTGGTTGAATCTCCCCGCAAGACCGGGTTGGTTACCTGGCTGAATGAAAAGCTAATCCCACGCTTCTCACAGGGAATTATCTCCATTGACACAGAGACCATGTTGACCTGGGGATCGTTATCCGCTCGGATGGAGTTTGGCGGTACACCAATGAGCCTGATGGATTCACTGATCGCGGCAAGCGCATTGCGTCATAACCTGATCCTGGCCACACGTAACGAATCGGATTTCATCGCCAGCGGTGTAAGGTTGATCAATCCCTGGAAATAGAAAGTTATATGGTGTAAGCGTACAAGAACTGGTCGATGATCTGCCCATCTTTCAGGGCGCTTTTATGCATACGCCCTTCCAATATAAATCCCGCCTTTTCCAATACGCGAGCTGAGGCTTT
>CAYNJT010000038.1:20780-22348 GCA_964397625.1 uncultured Leptolinea sp.
GCATACGCCCTTCCAATATAAATCCCGCCTTTTCCAATACGCGAGCTGAGGCTTTGTTATGCGCGAAAGGTACGGCAAAGATACGCTGCAGGTCATGTGTTTTGATGGCATAGTCGCGCACAGCGACGACCGCTTCGGTGACAATGCCTCTACCCCAGTAGGGTTCACCCAGCCAGTAACCAATCTCGGCAGAAATTCGCTCGATATCTGAATGCAATACAAAGCCAATTCCACCCACGGCTTTATTATCAACACAAATGGCGAAATTTGTTTCAGGGTTCATGGAGAGCGAGTGTTCAATGAAAGCGCGGCCATTTTCAACTGAATACGGATGCGGAAAACCATCTCGCAGGTTTTTCCAGATGGCGCGGTTATTGGCGTTGAAGGCCAGTGATTCGGCGTCATCAATTTGATAAGAGCGTACAACGCAATTCTTCAATTCGAGTCTCATGTTTTTTCCGTTGATCATTCTTTTAGTTTGTCTATCTTGAAATATACCGGCCGGGTGCCATCAGTGCAGCAGGCGATGATCGTTTCCCCGCCTTCCGTCCACATGCCAAAATGCCCGTCCGCGTAATATGCCGAGACCACCTTGTAGATATCATCCCACGCCCAGGCGCAAAATCCAGGCGGCATACCAATCACCGCGTCGGTGATGAATTCCTGGCCTACTTTGAAGACTTCACAGGGACCCAGCGTTTTGCGGCGTTCTTTTTCAACGTACACGTCAACGTAATCCTTATTAAACGAAGTCTCCAGGACAGTAATTTTTACCCTGGCCATGGATCAATTTCCTCCCGTCTGTTCCATGAGGTGCTTTGCCCAGGCGCCTTTATCCACATGCGGCGCCTGATAAGTTTCAAATCGATCCAGCAACCGTTCAGGGGTATCATCCACCAGAACCATCTGGCGGGGAACGTCGCCGATAAACTGTTTTTCAACGGCGCTGTCCAGGAAGGTTAGCAGGTTGTCGTAATAATGGGCGGTGTTCAACAAACCACAAGGTTTCTTGTGAATCCCGAGCTGCGACCAGGTGAGCACTTCAAAGAATTCTTCGATCGTCCCCAGCCCGCCGGGCAGGGCGACAAATCCATCTGCCAGTTCGGCCATTCTGGCCTTGCGCTCGTGCATGGTTTCAACCACATACAGGTTTTCCAGGCTGGTGAGAGCCACTTCCATGTTGACCAGTTGGCGGGTGATCACCCCGATAACCTTGCCGCCGCCGTCAAGACAGGCACGCGCCACCTGACCCATAAGTCCCACATTCCCGCCCCCGTACACCAGGGTCAAATGCCGTTCCGCCAACGCCATGCCGAGCTGCCGGGCGGCCTGCATATACTCAGGACCCTGCCCGGGACTTGAACCGCAAAACACACAGATACTATTCAAAGCAATCCCTTTCCTGAAACCTGTATGTGCTTATTCTACCCCCAGAAAAGCTCCTTTCTCCTTCATAAAACCGGTATACTTGCCGAAGAGAAACCCTGATTTACCGGGAGGCCGGAATTGCGAGCCGGTAATCTGCTTACACCCAGACCCTATCTCATTGACCTGACCCTGCGGCGCGA
>CAYNJT010000038.1:22448-26463 GCA_964397625.1 uncultured Leptolinea sp.
GTTATGAGGGCAGTTACGGGGGGAAGTCGCTGCACGCTCAGTCGCACGGCGAAGCGTTTCTGGCACTGCTCACCCACAAGTTTCGGGGCAACGGCCTGTACCTTTTGGATGAACCGGAAGCCGCGCTTTCTCCATCACGACAGCTTTCGGCACTGGCCTTGATCAATCATCTCGTCAAGAAAGAATCGCAGTTCATCATCGCCACCCACTCACCCATTCTGATGGCATATCCGGGCGCGCGTATCTATGCTTTCACGGAAGATGGCATCCGCGAGACCCGTTATGAAGATACCGACCACTACCGAGTGGCGCGGGATTTTCTGGAGCACCGCGATGAGATGCTGCGCGTTCTGTTCACTGATCCCGTGGATGATTGTGACGAGTCGGTCTGACACACGACTGCCACAAATCCATGCTATGCTTGGCGTATGCAAACCACCATCCTGATCGTGGATGATGAACAGGCCGTCACAGACCTGCTGGCTTACAACCTGCGAAAATCCGGTTACACCGTTTTGACGGCGGCAGATGGGCACGCGGCGTTGCAGTTGGCGCTTACGGCAAAGCCTGACCTGATCCTGCTGGATGTGATGATCCCTGAGATGGATGGGCTGGATGTGTGCCGCGAATTGCGTAAAACCAGCGCGGTACCGATCATCATGATCACCGCCCGGGGGGAAGAAGTTGACCGGGTGGTCGGACTGGAGTTGGGCGCGGATGATTATGTGTGCAAACCTTTCAGCGTTCGTGAATTGATGGCGCGCATCAAAGCCGTGTTGCGGCGCGGTTCAGCCAGTGGGATGGAGCCAGCCTTTTTATATGGCCCCGCGGGATTAATAGTTGACGTGGAAAGCCGCCGCGCGGCGGTAAGCGGTCAGCCGTTGGAACTGACCCGCCTGGAATTCGAAGTGCTGATGCTCCTGCTGCAAAACTCCGGACGGGTACTCACCCGTGAACGCCTGCTCGAACAAGCCTGGGGGTATGACTTCGCTGGCGATGCCCGCGCGGTGGACAGCACGGTGAAACGACTGCGAGCCAAATTGCGCGCCGCCGGCCCGGCTACAGATTACCTGGAAGCGGTGCGGGGTATCGGTTACCGGATGAAAGCGTGAGATGAGCCGCAGTTTGCAGAAGCACCTGATTATTAATGGTTTGGCGGTCATCCTGCTCGGGATGGGTCTGGCTGGAGTCCTGTTCTGGCAGGCGGCGGGCAGCTTGTATCTGGAAACCCAGCGGCAAAATCTGCTGGCCCAGGCGGAGTTGACGGCTTCTTTGCTGCAGGGGCAATCTCTGCCGGCTTACCCGGCGGAGACTTATTCGCAGGTATCCAACGTCTTGCCGGGAATACATACCCGCGTGTTGAGCGGACAGGGCGCGGTGGTGATCGGCCTGCCGGAAGCGACAGGGAACATGCCTGTGCGGATGCCTGCCGCGGAGGAGAGTTCACTGGTTTCCCCTCAGGAATTACGGGCCCGCCCGGAAATCGTTTCCGCGTTACAGGGAACGCCTGCAATACAGGTGCGTGAAGTCACCAGCGCGCAACGACGGGTGCTGTATTCCGCCGCTCCCATTTACGGGCTGGATGGTCTTATCCAGGGGCTGGTGTATATCGCCGAACCCTTGCCGGCGGGTGGATTGCCGGCTTCCTTCCTTACCCAGATTGCCGGCGCGCTTCTGGCGGCGATCGCGCTGGCGTTTCTGGCTGGCACATGGCTTGCCCGGCGGATTACCCGTCCAGTCACAGCTTTTATTGACGGTGCGGAAGCGGTCAGCCGCGGCCAATTGGAAGTAGGAGTACCGGAGAACAGCGGCATCCGCGAAATGGACCGGCTCGCAAAGTCATTCAACCGCATGGTGTATACCTTAAAGCGGTCAGATGAGGCGCAGAACGCCTTTGTGGCCGATGTGGCGCATGAACTGCGCACCCCGCTGACCGTCATCAAAGGCACTGTCGAAACGCTTGAAGACGGCGCGCTGGATGACCTGAAAGGGCGTGGCGCGTTACTGGAATCAATGGAAAAAGAAACTGACCGGCTGATCCGCCTGGTTAACAACCTGCTGGTGCTTACCCGGGCGGATGCCGGCGTGCTGAAATTGGATCTCAATCCTGTGGATCTGACCGATCTGGCAAGGGAGCGATGCGACCGGTTTGCCCCGCTGGCTGTTTCACACGGAGTGACGCTGGTTGTGAATCCGGTAGGTCATTCCCGTGTTCTGGGTGACGTGGACCGGCTTTCCCAGGTAATAGACAACCTGCTGGACAATGCCTTGCGTTTCAGCCCGCCGGAAAGTGCCGTGCGGGTGGAGATTAAAACAACCGGGAAAGAGGTCAATTGCCGGGTGATTGACTCTGGCCCCGGTATCTCTCCCGGACACCTGCCGCGCATCTTTGACCGCTTCTACCGCGGAGATGTTTCTCGCAGCCGGCAGGGTGGCGGCTCCGGATTGGGTTTGTCTATTGTCCGCGCGCTGGTGCAGGCGCAGGGCGGCCGGGTGTTTGCCGAAAACACGCCGGATGCAGGCGCGATGGTCGGATTTGCCTTGCCGATATTGCCGGAGAATTGACCGCCTTTTGACATCGAATTGACCGCGCAGAAGGGTATTCTCGGGAAAAACCGCAAAAGGAGTTTCCCATGAGAAAGATTTCTGTGTTGGCAACTGTTGCGATAGGGGTGTTATTCCTGGTCGAATTCGCGCTGCCCACCGGCATTGTCGCGGCAGCCGACCCGACCCCCACCACACCGGGCGCGAAGCCGGCCTGCGATGCGAACCGTGCGATCCATGTCAGCGGTACGGCGATGATTAACGCGGCTCCCGACCGCGCCCTGCTGCAACTGGGTGTGCAATCCAACAGCACGACGGTTGAAGGGGCGCAGCGCGACAATTCCCGTGCCATGCAGCGTGTGATCGCGGCTGTACAAGGCCAGGGTGTGGAAGCCAAAGACATAGCCACCGACCAATACCGCATCGAACCGATCTACGAGGATTTTGATGCTCTGTACATCAAGGGTTATCGCATACACAATAGCCTGGCTGTGACCGTGCGGGATGTCAGCAAGGCCGGATCAGTACTGGCGGCCGCGCTGGCAGCCGGCGCCAACCAGGTGAATGATGTCAGCTTTTACACCACAGAATTGCGCAAGTACCGCGATCAGGCGCGCGAACTGGCCATGCGGGCGGCTGGCGAAAAAGCCAGAGCCCTGGCCGGAGCGGCAGGCGCGGAGACCGGTTGCGTGGTGAACATCACTGAGAATTCCTGGTCGTATTACAACGGCTGGTGGTATGGTTCTTCACGCAATTCCAACCAGTGGACGCAGAACGTGATACAGAATGTTGCTCCGGCGTCCGTATCCTCCTCTGGTGGAAGTGATGAGGATCCTGTCAGCCTGGGGATGATCTCCGTCAAGGCAGAAGTGGGTGTCACGTACGCGTTGAAATGACCCCCCAGGCCGGCCTTACCCCATCTTGGAAGGCGAAGATGGGGTAAGGTGCCTTTCTTTAAACTTTTGTATATCAGGAAAATACTTCATAATTAAGAAAATGATCTTTTCGATTTTTTCTTCTGAAATATTGTAATATTTCAGCCAGTTCTTTCCTCCCCCAAATCTCCGCTTTTTGGGGATTTGGGGGAGGCAGGAGGGGGTCTTCGACTGTGCGTTCACGAAACACCACACCAAAAACAATAACCATGGCCAGAGAACTCAAACAGAATATGACGGATGCAGAAACCAGACTCTGGTTCTTGTTGCGGGCGCACCGATTAGAAGATGTCCATTTTCGCCGTCAGCATGCCATAGGACCTTATGTGGTGGATTTCTGTGCCCCGCGCCAGAAGCTGGTCATTGAAGTGGACGGCAGCCAACATGCTGATCAGGAGGATTATGACCTTGAAAGAACAGTATTTATTGAGTCTCGAGGTTACCGCGTAATACGCTTCTGGAACCACGAAGTGTTGCAAGAGACGGATTCGGTACTGCTGGCAATCTTGCATGCGCTGCAAGAGAAATAACCCCCA
>CAYNJT010000038.1:26563-29608 GCA_964397625.1 uncultured Leptolinea sp.
GGCGAAGATGGGGGAAGGTGCCTTTCATGGCAAAAATGGCTCTATCGCCTCGACAGGTTCTACGATCGGATAGCGCGAGGGGAAAAAACCTCCTCCCATCACCTGGAAGTGACTGAGGGAGGAGGTTTGCAGCCAGCCGAATGAGGGATATCCATTGCAGGCCGGCCGGGGGTGGTTTCAATTATTGTACAGGAATAATGAATTTATTGCTCCGTAATGCTCGCGCGTAGATCGCGGGCGAAGGCGGCGAACTCCGGCGAATAGCGGATATCATCCGTGCGCGGGCGTGGGAAGGGGACATCCACATCACGCAGAATCCGGCCGGGGCGGGCTGACAACACCACCACCCGATCGGAAAGCAATACTGCCTCGGATATGGAATGCGTGACCAGGATCACCGTGGTTTCGCGCGCCTGCCAGATGCGCAGCAGCTCCGCGCCCATGTGCTCACGGGTCAATGCGTCCAGCGCGCCGAAGGGTTCGTCCAGCAGCAGCATGTCCGGCTCCATGATCAGCGCGCGGGCCAGTGCCACACGCTGGGCCATTCCGCCGGACAGATTGCGCGGCAGACTGTTCTCGAAGCCGTCCAGCCCGACTAGCTCGATGAATTCCCGCGCGCGGTCGCGGGCCACTCCGATATGCGCGCCCTGCAGCTCCAGCGGCAGGGTGATGTTCTCGATTACCGTGCGCCAGGGCATCAGGTTGGCCTGCTGGAACATCAGCCCGATGCGCGGCGCATTGCCCTCCGGTGTGTTGAACAACACGCTGCCAGCGGTAGGTTGGATCAACCCGGCAATGGCGCGCAACAGGGTGGACTTGCCGCTGCCGGAGGGTCCCAGCACGGCCAGAAAGCGGCACTCGGGCACGTCCAGGTTGATGGACTCGAGCGCTTCCAGCCCGCCGTTGGCGTTGGGAAAGGTGACTGTCAGGTCTTTGATGCGCAGCAGAATTTCAGGTGACATTTAGTTTACGGTTTGGTTTCCGGCAGGTAATCATTGGTATAGGCTTTGGTCAGGTCGATGGCTTTATCCAGCATGCCCATGTCGAGCAGCAGGGTCTGCATGTTTTCCCAGGCTTCGGGCTTGGTGGCCCCGGGAGTCAGGCTCTGCCAGTATTCAATGGATTTCGCGAGCACGGCTTTTTGCACGGCCTCGTCCACCTTGCCGAGATTCTCCACATATTTCTTGCTGATCTCGTAGGCTTCCTCCGGGTTGGCCGAGACGTCAGTGATACCGTGTAGCAGCGCCTTGATCATCCCGCGCACCTGATCGGGGTGCTCCTTCAGGGTGGTCTCGTTGGTCGCCAGACCGTTGGCCACCAGGCTGGTGTAATCTGAGACGCGCAGGAGGGTGTAGGGAACCTTCTGGCTGTCCAGAACAACCGGCTCATTGGTCACGTAGATGGCGGCGGCTTCGACGCGGTCTGTGACAAAGCTCTCGACCTGCGTGTAGCCGATGGAATTTAATTTGACGTCCGCCTCACTCAACCCGCCGGCGGCCAGCAGCGCGCGCAGGCCGATGTAGTTGGCGCCGTACGTGCCGGGAAGACCGATATTAAGACCCCGCAGATCGGCCGGTTTGCTGACTTTCTTCTCCGGGTCAACGACCAGACCGACCGGGAAGTTGTTATACCAGGCGGCCGTATAGACCACTGGCAATCCCTTACCGCGCCCGAGCAGCACCTGCTCGCCGGAGACAATGGCAAACTGCAGCTGCCCGGCGCCCAGCAGCGCCACGGAGTCGGTCTCCATGTTGTAATCCAGGCTGACGTCCAGGCCTTCGTTCTTGAAGTAGCCCTTGTCAATGGCCACATACAGCGGCGCGAACTGGATGTTGGGAACATAGCCCACCGGCAGCTTGACCGGCGTCAACGCGCCGGCGGTCGGTTGCGCGGTGGCGCAGCCGGTAAGCAGTGAGATCAACAAAATGGCAAGTAATACGGATTTGGTTTTCATAAAAGCCCCATTAAAGAGTAGGATTTTCGTTTTCGGGTTCATTCTGCCAGGCCAGGTGACGTTTCTCGAGCAGCAGCACAGAGCCGTAGAGCAGCAACGCCAGAGTGACCAGCCCGCCGACGGCCACAAAGACCAGCGCCGTGTCATACTGACCGCGCCCAAGGTTTATAAGGAAACCCAGGCCTTTATCCGCGCCCACCAGTTCACCGACCACCGCGCCGATTACCGAAAGCGTGGCCCCCACGCGCAGGCCGGCAAAGAACACCGGCAGGGCGGCGGGGATTTCCAACAGCAGCAGGGTTTGGCGGGGAGTGGCGCGCAGGGAGCGCATTACGTCGCGCAGATTTTCAGGCACGGCGCGCAGACCGACGATGGTGTTGATGAGCACCGGGAAGAAGACGGTCAGCCCGCAAATGAGCACCTTGGATCCCGTGCCCGGCCCGAACCAGATGACCAGCAGCGGCGCGATGGCCGCCACTGGGATGGCCTGGCTGGCGATCAGGTAGGGGGAGAGCAGCTTTTCGGCGGATGGGCTTTTGGCCAGCGCGTAGCCGATGAGCGTGGCGGCGCCGCCCCCGGCCAGCAGGCCGAGCAGCACTTCGACCAGCGTCACGCCGGTGTGCAGCAGCAGACGGCCGTCGCGCAGCATGCCCCAGAAGCGCGCGGCCACTTCCAGCGGCGACGGCAGAATGAAGGCGGGCAGGCCGGCTGCGCTGACGATAAGCTGCCAGAACAGCAGCCCGCCGAGCAGCGAGAGCGGCAGGAACCACCGGCGCAGTCGAGGCAGACGGTGCGGAGTGCTGGTGTGCTTTGGAGATTTGTACGTGGCGGCCATTAAACAAAAAACCCGAAAAACAGAATGGTTTTCGGGGCGGGACTGGCGGAATACGGTTTGGTGGTATTGCCAGTGCTTCCTTCTTGCATCCGGACTGTACCGTCGACCCTGGAATTTCACCAGGTCATGCGCGCGATGTGTTGCGCTCGTGGGTTATCACCACCGATCGGGAATTGAGGTTGTTATGCCTCGCACCCTGCCCCGAAGGAAATTGAATTTTGTGAATTATAGTACAAGTCAAGGGGAAGGGCAAATG
>CAYNJT010000039.1:0-22452 GCA_964397625.1 uncultured Leptolinea sp.
GATTCAAATTTGCGCCACACTCCTCAATGTGGGACAAATGTTTGACTAGGGTAACAACCTGGTAAAGAAAACTTTTATGGCTTCCAGGTCCATTTTGGGTAAATTGACATTGATTCCTCCTTTGCGCGCCACCGAACTGGCATCATTCATCAAAACTGACCAGTTCAACAGGCCGACACTTGTTGAAAAGGATGGCGAATGCAACTGATCGGTCAACCCAAGCAGATTTTCAGGGCCGGCAATCCGCACAGGGATACCCAGCACATTGCTGGCCACCGTGCGAATTCCAGGCAGCAGGCTGCTTCCGCCAGTCAGCACCATGCCTGCGGGGAGTAGACCGTCATAACCGGAGCGTTTAATCTCCTGCAACAACAGCTCAAAAATTTCTTCCACACGGGCGTTAATGATCTCCGCCAGTTCCTTGCGTCTGACGGTGCTCGAGCGGTCTTCACCAAACTTCCGTACGGTAAACACATCGCTTTCTGCTACTTCATCCATATTTGCGCAACCGTACAGCTTTTTCACTTCTTCCGCCTGAGAAAGCGACAGGCTCATTCCATGGGCGATATCTGAAGTGATGTGATTGCCGCCAACCTGCATCACCATGGTGTGCCACACATCGCCGTTGATGTAAATGGCCATATCACTGGTGCCGCCGCCAATATCGCACACCACCACGCCCATTTCACGCTCGGTATCGGTCAGTACAACTTCGCCGGAAGCCAACGGGTTGAGCACGAACTGCGAAACACCCACCTTTGAGGCTTCGACGCATTTCCGCAGGTTTTCCACTGCTGCCGTGGACGCGGTAATGACATGGGCTTCCACTTCCAGACGATACCCGTGCAATCCCACCGGCAGCCGGATGCCTTCCTGGCCGTCAATAGAGAAACCACGTTGAATGATGTGGATAACCTCGCGATTGTGAGGGATCGAGACTGCTTGCGCCTGTTCCAACGCGCGGTTGACATCTGCCATTTCAATGACCCGGCCGGAAATCCCTACCACGCCTTTGGTGTTGCTTGACTCGATGTTCGAACCCGCCAGGCTCACCAACGCCGAAGTGATCTCAAGACCGGAGGTGCGTTGAGCTTTCTCAATCGACCGGGAAATGGCCTGGGTTGCGCTGGAAAGGTCAACAATGGTTCCTTTGCGAATACCCTGTGATGGCTCGATACCCACGCCCAGAATGCGCAGCGACCGCTCGCCTTCCACGCGTGCCACCAGCGTGCAGACTTTTGTTGTTCCGATGTCGATACCCACTACAATAGGCTCATCCATGATTTATTGCCTCTCCAATCGATAAAATGGCGCGTGCACGTGCTCCAGGCTGATCATTCCCGGTTTAATGCCATCTTTTTGCAGCGCGATCATTATGGCGGAATATTCGTTCATTTTGATGTCCAGATCGGAAAGATCCTGTCCAATATACACAGTCAGGTTTTGGAGCTGATCATTCCAGCCGAAACCATATTTGTGGCTGTAGATCAACTGAGCGCCGATCGGCATCATGGTGCTAAGTTGAATGGCGGTGGATAGAACAGCGGGTTCCACCTGTTGCATCCCAGGGAAGGAGGGTTCCTTTTTTGTTTCTTCTTCCTGATTATTCTGTTTGGCTCGCGGTTTGAATTGAACTCCGGCAGCCGCCCGCGCTTTAGTGATCTCTTTGCGGTCACTGATGTCATATACCGGTGGGGCAATATCCGCGTGGATGGTCAATAATTCACCGCCATCACCCTGTACCGGAATAAGAATACCATCGGTGTCGATCCAGCTTACTGTGTCATTGTATTCCCAGGCAAGAGCGGGTTTACGTTCGCCGAGAGTGATCGAAATTGTGGCGGGAAGATCGACGGAAACGCGAATGTCCTTCAATTCCGGTAACACCTGCGAAACCCGATATTTGATGGCATCCGCGTCAAGGAAAACCACCGGCCGGTTGGCAAGGTCCATAATGGGTTGAATGCGTTCAGGAGCAAGGCGATTGAGGCCTTTCACTTCCACACTGGTCACCAAAAATTGAGGGGCATAGATCATATAGGCCATGGCAGCGGCACAGGCGGCCGCCATGATGCTGGAAACGATGCGCCAGCTCGGGTTAAAGATTGGCAATGCCGGAACGCGGATCTCAGCGCCGCTGGCGCCCAACGAGAGGTACAGCTGCCGGCGAACGCGTGTCTGAGGCTGTTGACGGGCTGGCATACCTGTGGCCATATAGCGAGAAATAACCGGTGTAACCCTGGGGGCAGGGGTTTTATTAAAGCCGGGGAGGCGGATTGTTCTCACATTGGCACGGAAGGCAATCAACCATTCTTTAAAATTGGTCGGTTTTGGTTTGGGTTCTGCGGTGACTTCTTCCGAAGGTGTGGGTTTGATGAAGGTGGTCACCACAGCCTGAGAGGCCGATCGGCGTTTCAGGTTGAGTTTTCCAAGGAATGATGTGCGAGACAATGGCGAATTAATCGGCCGTACCGTGCTGGGAACCACGTGGGTGGGGATTACTACACCGCGGGCAGTATGGCTTTGCTTGAGCACTACCCGTGATGGCATGACTTTGACTTCTTTGGGCTGGAAAACGTGAATTTTGCGGAACAGACGACTGAAAACGTTTTCGCCGTGCGGTTTTTCTTTCTTAATCTGGTCCTGAAGGTTTTCGAGCGGTGTCTTATCTGGCTTGATACCGAACAAACGCGACAAATTATCCAACCGCGGATCCGCGGAGTGTGCGGCTGGCGTTCTTATCCCCGGCACGGGTTTCACCACAGGGTATTGCGGCGTCTGTGGTTTAACAGCTGATGCTGATTTGCCAAAAAGCGCGTCAAGGAGGCTTACACGCACCTTGCGGTATTCGCGTGGAACAGCCTGCTTCACAGAAGCGGGTTTTGGCCTGGGGTTGAAAATGTCGCTGATACCGGTCATATATTCCTGGTCACCCTTCGAAGGTATGTACGGTGTGATCGCGTTCAGCTTTGCGCTCAAAAGCCAACTCAATGAGCCGATCGATTAATTGCGCATAAGGCAACCCGGTGGCTTCCCACAATTTAGGGTACATCGAAATACGGGTAAAACCGGGCAGGGTATTCAATTCGTTCAGGTAGAAATTGCCGGTTTCACGATCGACCAAAAAGTCAACACGAGCCATTCCGGCGCAATCAATGGCTTTGTAGGCTTTCACGGCGATATCCCGCATGGCTGTGGAAACCTCTTCGGGCAGGTCAGCCGGGATGCAGGGATGCGAACGATCATCCAGGTACTTGGCGGAATACGAATAGAAGTCTGCTTCGGGAATGATTTCGCCGGCCACGGAAGCTACAGCGTCCTGGTTGCCCAGCACACTGATCTCGATCTCGCGTGGGTTATTCAATCCGCGTTCGATTAAAACACGGCGGTCATAACGCGCGGCGTCCAGCAAACCTTCCATCAGGTCTGCGCGGCTGCGGCATTTGGAAATCCCGACAGATGAACCAAGGTTGGCAGGCTTCACGAAGATGGGGTAGGCGGAGACTTTTTCCGCCCGAAGGAGGACGGTGTCCATGTCCTTCTCAATTTCACGGCGTGATACCAGTATTGACTCAACGGTAGGAATGTTATGGGCTTTCATCACGTCCTTGAAAAGCCCTTTGTCCATGCCAACGGAAGAACCAAGCACACCGGCGCCAACATAGGCGAATTCCGCCATTTCCAGGAGCCCCTGCAGGGTACCATCTTCACCGAATGTGCCATGCAAAACAGGAAAAAGGACGTCCAGTTCGGCGGCTTTTTCCATTACACATCCGGCAGCTGTTTCCTTTAATCGGTATAGCAAAGCCAATCCGGGAACGGGCTGGATTAACGCTCGGCTCAATGCAGAAACATCCTCTTTTTCGAGGGCGGTAAGCACATCTTCACCGGTGAACCATTCACCGGTTTTGGTTATGCCGATCTGAGTGATGGTGTATTTTTCAGGATTCATCACAGAGAGTACGGAACGGGCAGACATGAGAGATACCGCGTGTTCACCCGAACGACCCCCGAAAATTACACCAATACGAATCTTATTTTTCATTATTTCGATTTCCTGTTTCCTGATGTTTTGCCGCTAAGAGAGAAATCTCCAACCAGCTCAACTTCCAATTCCAGTGAAACGCCAAAGACTTCATGCACCCTGGTTTTCGCGATTTGGATCAACGAAAACAGGTCTGAAGCCGTTGCATTATTGTCATTGATAAAGAAATTGGCGTGTTTCTCGCTGATATGCGCGCCTCCAACGCGGGTGCCTTTCAATCCGGCAGCTTCGATCAATCGGGCGGAATGGTCGCCCTCGGGATTCTTGAACATCGAGCCCATGCTGGCGCCCTGTGGTTGTGAAGCCCGCCGGCGGGCAGAGAAATCTGACATTCTGGCCTGGATGGCTTCGGGATTGTCAACAGAGAGTTCAAAACGAGCCGCGAGGATGACAACCTGCCCGGGGTTCCGTTTTAACCAGCTTGAGCGATAGCCATATTCCAGTTTTTCAACCGGCCATTCCTGTTTTCCATAGATAGGGTGCAAGATTTCAGCCACTTTCAAAGACGCTGCTGTATTTGAACCAAACGCGCCAGCGTTACCAAAAACAGCGCCACCCACCGTTCCCGGAACGGTGGTAGCCCATTCAAGGCCGCTTAAATTACGCAGTGCCGCCTGACGGGCAATCCCGCCCAGGTTGGCACCGCTTTCCGCCCACACTGATGGGATGGCGTGGTGTACATCGATCTTCACATTCCGGGCGTGATTGATCACCACAATCCCACGGAAACCCGCGTCGCTTACCAGAACATTGGCACCGCTTCCCAACAGGTATACCGGACAGTTCAATTTCCAGAGGGTTGTGAAGATGTCTTCCAATTCTTTACTGGATGTGGCCACTATTAATCCATCAGCCGGACCACCGACGTGAGCGGTAGTGTAATTGGATAGAACGACATTTTCTTGAAGACTTTCTCCAAATTTCTCACGAAGAGTCGCCATAACTGCAGGGGTGATTTCAGGTGTAGACATTATGCTTTTTTCCCGTTCTTCCCAATTTGAGGGGAGTGGAGTAGAGCCTGGTTGATCTTTATGGCATCACCCGCGGAGAGGACAAGTACCACATCGCCGGCAATAAGGTTCTGCCGAAGGTGATCGACCGCGTTTTCCAATGTTGACGCGAAAAACGCTGGTTTATCTTGAATGGCAGAAATGATCTGAGCGGATGAAAAGCCAGTGGGTTCTTCACGGGCGGCGAAGACTTCAGTTACAACAATACAATCCGCCCTGGAAATACCGAGGATATAGTCTCCAAGCAATGTTTGAGTTCGGCTGTACGTATGCGGCTGCCAGACAGCCCAAAGGCGGCGGCCAGGGTAGGCAGCCCGGGCTGCCTGAATGGTTGCGCGGATTTCCGTGGGATGATGCGCGTAGTCATCAACCAGAGTGATCCCATTGATCTCACCGACCACATCAAAGCGGCGGCCGGTTCCACTGAACGATTCCAGAGCCATTTGAATTTTTTTTGGCTCAACTCCCGCGTTAAGAGCTGCAATCGCGGCTGCCATCCCATTTTGAAGGTTGTGCGTTCCGGGAACTCCTACCTTCATTGATAACAATGGTTGGCGAACGTGTAATGCTTCCTGTGAGCATAATAGCGTAGTGTGGTCGCTCGATTCTGTTAAGAGGTAATCCGCGTTTTGCTGAGAGCTATTGGGTTTATCAGACTGTAAAAGATACGCTGAATAGGTAAAAACTGGCAGGTTGGGGGACAGTCTTTCACGGATTGACATGGCTCCCGGATTATCCGCGCAAAGAATCACCATTCCTCGAGGCTTCAATTTACCGATGAAATTCTGGAACGCCTGGAAGTAGACCTGAGGAGTCGGGTAACAATCCGGGTGGTCATGTTCCACGTTGGTCACCACTGCAATCAGCGGATTTAAGCCCAGGAACATGGAATCATATTCATCTGCTTCAATGACAAAATAATCACCCTTACCGGCATGCGCGTTGGTTCCCAGATTTTTAGAAACGCTGCCGATTATGAAGGATGGATCCATTCCCGCCTGTTGCAGTATCCAGGCAATCATGGCGGTTGTGGTTGTCTTGCCATGCGTACCGGCAACTGCGATACAGGCCTGATCACCAATAACAGTTGGTAAAAAGTCGACTCGTTTTTGGACGATCAGCCCCTTTTCTCGGGCAGAGACTACTTCCAAATTGTCATCCGGAATGGCAGAAGACCGGATCACATAATCGACATCTTTAATATTTTCAGCAGAATGACCAATGGTGATATGAACACCCAACTCCTCCAATTCCTTGAGGTAGGGAGATGCAGAGCGATCAGAGCCGCTGATTTGCCAACCCCTTTCAATCAGCAAACGGGCAATAGCAGAAAGACCTGTCCCGCCGATTCCAATAAAATGCGCGCGTTGGTTCACAGGAGCACCACCAGAACCAACGCGAGCGCCAACGCCGCGGAAAAATAGATATTCGGTGAAACAAGCCAATGCGGCGGCAGGTAGGCAACCAAATTGATGGCGGCATCGCCAATTTCTGTGCCTGCCTCTGGCGCGGCGATAATGGAGAATGGGTAACCCGCAGCGTCAAGGAAAAACCACAGGCTGCCAAAGATGAAGAATCCGTTTAAAGCACCCATAAGCAATCCGGCGAGATGATCAACGGTCGATTTATACATAAACCTGGCATGTCCGGAAAGCGCGGGAAGATTGGGCGCCTGATACCCAAAAAAGACCAGACCCGTAAAAATAACCGCCTTCAACCAAAAATTTGACACCGGATCGGTAAAAAGCGTGCTTTCTTTCGCAAACCCCGCGAAATTTTCCAGAATAAACAATATGAATATCCCCAGGACGCTGGAGAAGGTAACCAGAACCTCACTGGCCCACCCGCGCACAGCGCCGATTATGGCAAAAATGATAACAAGCAGCCAAAAAATAACCTGTAGACTGATCACGCCTTTAAGCCTTTCCGAGTTGAGACCAGATCGCGGAGCGCTTCAGCAATGGTTTGCGCGGCTTGCGGCCTAGCTAGAGCGGCCAACTGCTTACGCATATCTGCCAGGCGATTCCCGGATTGGAACAGGTCAAGGATGGTTTTTAGAAGATGTTGCTCCATATCTTCATCCTTAAGTAATACAGCCCCGCCATTCTTGACGAGGAATTCCGCATTTACCTTCTGGTATCGCCAGGCGTATGGGTAGGGGATGAGTATGGCAGGCAATCTGAAGAGTGGCAATTCGCCAAGGGTGGATGCGCCAGCGCGGCAGACGGCCAGGTCAGCCGCCGAGAAAGCCGCGCCCATATCATCATGCAGGTATGGGTAGGGGTGATACTCGCTTGAATTTTCTGACAGACATGCTTTCGCCTGAAGAGCGGCATCCAGATTTGCTTTTCCGGTTATGTGCAATACCTGGCAGTGATCCAGCAGATTGGGTAGTATTCCCAAAATAGCCTGGTTAATGGTCTGAGCGCCTTTACTGCCACCAAAAACAAGCAATACCGGTTTATTATCGTGTAACATGAAATGCTGTCGACTATCTTCGCGAGACATGGAAGCCAATCCGGGACGGGTAGGATACCCGCTGACAATCAGGTTCTTGTGGAACCCGAAATAAGTCTTCGATTCATCTGCTGTAAGGGCAATGCAGTCGGAAAAACGGGCAATTGCTTTAATCGCCAATCCGGGTTCGATATCTGGTGTGTACAATAGCGACGGGAATCTTATACCGGCAACTGCCATAGGGACAGCCACAAAACCGCCGGTAAAGAGAAGAACATCCGGTTTGAAATCAGACAAAATTTTCATAGACGCGAATACTCCGCGCAACAGGCGGATGATATTCGATGGCAGGTTGCGAAAACCGACACCATGAATGCCGGCAGCCGGAATGGTAGTGAAGGGAATATTTAGACGTTCAATAATTTCTGCTTCCATTCCACCTTCTCCACCAACCCAGAGAATCGCATCTGTCTCACTGCCTTGGGATTGTAAAACGGCCAGAGCGGGATACACTCCCCCCCCGGTCCCTCCCGCGCAAATTAACAACCGCACTGGTAGGTCTCCTTTCCGGAATTACACCATTATTCGTCCGTGCCACATTTAAGATGATCCCAAAACTCATAAGAGTGGTAGTCAGGCTGGAGCCGCCTGCGCTAATAAGAGGAAGCGCGTTACCCGCAAAGGGCAGCAGATTGACCATAACGCCCATGTTGATCATGGCTTCCATGAAAATCCAGATGGTCAATCCGGCGGCCAACAACCGGCCTAATGGATCCGGAGCTCGATTGGCGATATACAAACCACGCCACAGGATCAGAACATACAGACCGATGACAAATAACGCGCCGAGTAAACCGGTTTCTTCCATGATCACGGCGAAGATTGAATCGGTTGGCGCAACAGGAAGGCCGGTAAATTTTGTTGTCGCGCGGCCAATTCCGACGCCAAAAAGTCCACCTTTTACTACTGCTTCAAGAGAACGTTGTACATGATATGAGGCCATCACAGGGTTCTGCAACCCATTAATATAGTCCAGCATGCGGGTTCGCCCTGTAATGCTTACCAGAACAACAAGGGCGCCAAAAAATACCACACCAAGGATCACAAAGACGATTTTTTGCATATCACCGCCAGCCAGGTAGAAGAGAATTCCACCAAGGACGATGATCGTCGCGGCGGCGCTGATATCCGGCTGTAGCAACACCAGACCTGTATTTAGTCCGATCAGGATTAACATGGGGATGATCCCCAGTGAAAAGTTATTCAATACTGGTTTGTGATTGTTCAACCAGAAACTGAGGTACAAAACAGTCATTACCTTTGCCAGCTCAGATGGTTGGACTGAACCGAATAAAATGGTACGGTCAGCACCGAGGCGGGTATCCCGGAGGATAAGTACGGTGAGGAGCAAACCATAGGTTACAACCATGGCGGGAAGCATCAACTTGCTATACCGGTGGTAGTCGATACGGCTCATCAACACGGCCATAAATGTCCCCAGGATTACCCAGACGATCTGACGGATGAACATGTATGCTGCCGGTTGCCCAAGTTGTATGGAAAATTTCCAACTGGATGAATAGACCATGAGAAGGCCAAACATCACCAGTGTGATGATAGCTAAAACCAGGGGAATATCAATCCCGATGCGCAGCCAGCGTTGGGTTTTCTCTGCAAGGTCTGTTGTCTGGGCAATTATTGTAGGTTTTTCACCAGATTCCTGAAACACTCGCCACGCTCCTCAAAATCTTCGAATTCGTCGTAACTGGTTCCGCCGGGAGAGAGTAGCACCACATCATCCGGCTCACTGCGTTTGTATGCCTTCTGAACAGCTTCGTTAAGCCCGGAGGCAAGATCAATGGTAAAAGCCGCAGGCTCGCCTTGAACTTTACTCAGAGCGTCAAGAATTTTGGGCGCAGCTTCACCGAAAACAACCACATGATCAACACGCTGCCGGATTAATTCGGCAAGGTCTTCCCAGGGCAATTTCTTATCACGACCACCGATCAATAGAACCAACGGTTCTGTGAAAGAACGGATGGCCGCCATGGTTCTTTCTGGAGCGGTGGCAATAGAATCGTTATACCAGGCAGCTCCATTAATTGTGCCGACATACTCGAGGCGGTGATCCACACCGGCAAATCCCTTAATACCCGCCTGCATGGCAGAACGATCAAACCCGGCAGCCGAAGTGATGGCGCAGGCGGCCAGAACATTCAGTACATTATGATCTCCACGCAGAGAAATATCATCCCGGGATAATAAGACAGTTTCCTGTTTCCCGTCAAAGAAGACAAGATCAGCTCCGTTCATAAATGTCCCCGGATGGCGGTCGATAGGCATATTCCATCCGAAGGTGTAGAGAGCCCCTTTTACGCTTGAGATCAGATCAAAAGAACCTGCGTCATCACGGCAGAGAATGGCCACGTCATCGGTTTTTTGAAAATCCAGGATACGTTGTTTGGCTGCTTTATAAGCATCCATGTTCCCATGCCGGTCAAGGTGATTAGGAGTAATGTTCAAAATGGCGCTTATATTAGGTGAGATGGTCATCAGCTCGAGCTGAAAACTTGAAAGTTCCAAAACAACGAGATCCTGCGGTTTGATTTGATCAATGAAGGTAATCAGGGGAGTCCCTATATTTCCGCCAACCCAAATTTTTTGATCAGGGAGGGCTCCAGCCCGACAGATCCTCCCCACCAGAGTTGTTGTGGTGGTTTTACCGGCCGATCCTGTTATGCCAATTGTTTTGCACGGCACCAATTCCATGAAAACCTGGGCGTCGTTGGAAACCGGGATATTGCGGCGCACGGCTTCCTGCACCAGTGGGAGATCAGGTGAAACACCGCCCGAAATACAGACAAGAGTAATTCCTTCAAGAGCTTCCAACGGGTGGCTGCCAAAAAGGAACTTTACAGATGTGTCTGCCAGAGAGTCGACAACCTTTTTCATCTGTTCGGCAGGCCGATTATCATTCAAGATCACCTGACATTTTTGAGAGGAAAGATAACGTGACAACGCCAGCCCTTGACGGGCTGCGCCTATAATCAGTACTCGTTCCTTCTGCCAATTTTTCATATTTTTCACACCATCGCGATGGCTACACCGGCCATCGCGGCCATCAGAGATACCAGCCAGAATCGCTGGACGACCTGTGTTTCGCTCCATCCGCAAAGTTCAAAATGGTGGTGTAAAGGTGCCATTTTAAACAGGCGTTTTCCTTTTGTGAAACGAAAGTAGAGGATCTGGAGAACCACACTGGCAGCTTCGCTAACCGGGATGACGGCGACCAAAGGGATTAATAACCACTGGCCTGTCATCAACGCGATCACACCGAGTGTGGCGCCGATGGAAAGGCTTCCGGAATCGCCCATGAATAATTCTGCAGGATGAACGTTGAACCATAGAAAACCAAACAGCGCGCCAACCATGGTGAAACAGAACCTGCCGATAAAATCCTGCCCCTGTAATATGGCAATACCGCCATAAGCGGCAAACGCTGTTGCGGAAATTAATCCTGCCAGTCCATCCAGACCATCAGTAAAGTTGACGGCGTTAGAGCAGGCAACAATGATAAAGACAGCGATGGGGATATACCAAACTCCAAGGTCAAACGCGTCATAAACACCCGGCCAGAACATCTGCGGAACATGAATAACATCTCTCAAAAGGAAAGCGACCGGAATTGCAAACAGGATCTGCAAGATTAGTTTGGTGCGGGCACGCATTCCCTGGCCAATTCTCTCCCCGCGGATCCCCTGCCAATCATCTATGGCGCCCAGGAAACCGTAACCCAACAAAACGGCCAGAGGGATCCAAACAATGCTGGAGAAAATTTTTAATCCAAAAATGATTGCCGCGTTCATCAATATCGTTACCAACACAACCGGGATGATGACCATCCAGCCGCCCATGGTGGGTGTACCCATTTTGGTAATATGACTGTTCGGACCTTCAAAACGGATGAGCTTGCCGATGCGGAAATAATGGAGGATGCGGATCAATGGTCCGCCCCAGATCACCGTCATCAAGAAGCTCAAGCCGGATAAAGTCAAGGATAGCGATGTGTCTGTCATAGACTTGCCTCAATTTCTGCAACAATTCGATCCATCCTCATGCCATGAGAGCCTTTGATCAACACAACATCGTTCTCTGTAAGGTTGGATTGCAGGAAAGGTATGGCGGACTTGGCGTTGTCCACACAATCAATAACAGACGCGGACATACCTGCTTTACGCGCCGCTTCTGCTATAACACGAGCCCTATCACCTACGGTTATTAGTCGGTTGGCTGCCGTCGCAGCCTTTTCGCCCACCAGCCGGTGTCCGGTTTCCTCATAGGGTCCTAATTCCAACATATCACCAAGCACCGCGATATGACGGCCGGGAATCTCGGAAAGCAGATCAAGCGCCGCGACAGTTGATTCAGGCGACGCGTTATAAGTGTCATCCAAAATGAGCGCGCCCTGACGGGTATGTATTCCGGTGAGCCGTAATTGAGATGTGCTGGACTGCAACGCGGTCGCGACTTCATCGAATGTCATGTTCAATGCGAATCCGGCAGCAGCCGCGCGAAGGGCGGTATTAACGGAATGTTTACCTAAAAGTGGAACTTGAATACGGCGGGTTTCGTTTTTATATTGCAGATCAAATTCAATCCCCATTAATCCGCGTCCAACCACATTGGAGGCTAACAGATCGACAGGAGATTTCAACCCATAGGATAACACCGGAGCATTGGAACGCCCGGACATCCAACGAACCCAGGGATCATCATAGTTCAAAATCGCGGTGCCATTGGCGGGCAAGTTTTCAACCAGTTCCGCTTTTCCGCGGGCGATGTTTTCCTGTGAACCGGCACGTTCCGCGTGTACCGTGCCAACGTTTGTGACGATGCCGATTTCAGGAAAAGACAGGTCGCAAAGGAATTTGATCTCTCCCGGAACGTAAAATCCCATTTCAAGCACAGCCACCTGAGTTGCGCGCGTCATGCGCAGCATCGTCAGGGGCAGGCCGATTTCATTATTGTAATTTCCCTGATTCTTAATGACACTGAAACGGGTTGAAAGCAGCTCCGCGACCAGTTCCTTGGTGGTGCTTTTCCCTACCGACCCCGTGATGCCAACAACTCTCACGTCAAGTTGATGCCGCCAGTACGCGGCTATCTTCTGAAGGGCTTCCAGCGAGTTTTCAACGCGCAGACAAAAAGGAGGCTCCGGCAATGGAGGGATCAAGTCCAGGGGTTTTCTGAGATCGAGCGTTCTGAATTGTTCTGATGTATCTTTTTCAACAAGGGCGATTGTTGCGCCTTTTTCAAATGCGCTGGTCAAATAATCATGACCATCAACGCGTTCTCCGGGTATGGCAATGAACAGCGAAGCTGGAATAACCTGACGCGAATCTATAACCGCATCTGAGATTAACAGATGGGAGGCATCTATCTTTTTGCCAGTCAACGCGTCAAATACATCCGTGAAAGTAAGCATTTCACCTATTTCTGAACCAATCCCTGCCGAATTGTATCCGGAGGGATATTCATGGAAACTACTAAAGATTGAACAACCTGGCTGAATACCGGGGCGGCTACGATGGAACCCCAGACTGAACTCTTTGGTTTTTCCAGCCATATATATACTACAAATTTGGGATCATCGGCCGGTCCCCAGCCAACAAATGATGCATTTGTTAAGTTACTCACATAACCGTTGGGACCTGGAATTTCGGCGGTACCGGTTTTTCCGGCTACACGGTAGCCTTCCACCAGCGCATCAGAGGCTTCTTCTTCCAAAGAGACTGCCAGCATTTGTGTAATGGTTCGCGCTGATTTGGCTGAAATTGGATTTCCCAGTACCTGCGGGGTGTTATTGTACTGTCTTCCATTTTCCACAACCGATTGCAGGATGTGCGGAGCCATCATTTTCCCGTCATTGGCAAGCGCCGAAACAGCCGTGATCATTTGCAACGGAGTAGTCGCGACACCCTGTCCAAAGGAATTGGTGCCAAGATTGATGGGATACCAGTTGCCATCTCCGGGAAGAGCGAGCGGAAAATTCACTTCACCGGCCAGGTCAATATTTGTCTTGCGTCCAATGCCAAAAGCCTGCATATACTGGTAGAAACGAGTTGGGCCAAGCTGCTGGGCAACCCATGTGAGGCAGACGTTCAACGAATGCTGCATACATGTGGTCATGGTCTGCGGCCCCCAGGCGTTACGGTCCCAGTTATAGATGGTATAACCACCGATTTCTACTTCACCTGTGTCCAGGAAGGGTGTATCCGGGGTAACCACACCGGCATCAATTGCCGCGGCCATGGTGAGAACTTTAAAGACTGAACCCGGTTCATACGTCTGACCAACTCCACGATTGTATGGGGTGGGGTTGGGGAATATCTCGCCGTATTTCCAGTATTCATTCAGGTTCAAATTGGGAGTGGTGGCCATTGCCACAATTTCCCCATTCTTTGGATTTTCCACAATTATTGTTACAGAGGTCGCGCCGTTTCGTTTCATGGCGTTGGCGGCGATGGATTCCATCTTTGCCTGAATATCTTTATCAATCGTTAAGACGAGACTGGCGCCAGGATCAACTGTTGGGATCTCACGAACTTTATATGGATTGTGCGGTACTTTCACAATAATGGGTGAACCTGATAGCAGGTCATTGTATTTCTCTTCAACCCCAAAATAACCCCGACCCTGATCACGGTCGCGGTAGGAATAAAAGCCGATGATATTGGAGGCCAGAGCGTTCTCAGGATAACTTCGCTGAAGGTGAGGTGTCCAGAGGACACCTTCGAGACTGGGCAAACGGTCGCCCTTGTTCAGAGGAGTCAACCGTTTGTAATTCTCTTTTGTTTCACTGATCGCTGTGATCTTATCAAGTGGGACAAAATCCGCGAGAACAATGTATTCCAACTCGCCTGGCACGTACCCATTGCGGATATTGTTATAGACGGTATCGTAGTCTGCACCGAGAACTTCATGCGCCATGCTGGCGATAGTCTCAGGGTTCTTCACATAACGCAGATCAACACCTACCTCATAGACTTCTTTGTTCCCGGCTAAGAGACGCCCCCAGCGGTCATAAATGCTGCCGCGTTCGGGAAAGATCTTTCGTTCTTCGTAATCGTAATTTTTAACAGCATCAGCGCTTAATGATTGTGCGGCATCGCTGTTCTGGATACGGATAACCTGAAGGATGATCAGGCCGCCCACAATTGAGAACAGGATACCCATGATCTTCAGGCGGAAGAAGGACGAATGATTCAAGGATTTACTCCCAGTGATGGATCAGTGTAGCTCAACACTCCCTGAAATAGCCATTCCCACAGGGACTGGGTATACGAGGGTTTAAGAACTGGAGAGGGGATCATGTCCAGGCCGGGAGGAGGCGCTAAATTTGCCAGATTGCGGCCGGAATAACGTGGAATAATCAAATAGGTCGGTTCATCAATCCGATTCAACCTGTATCCCAGTTCTTTGGCGCGTTTCGCCATTACTTCATCGGATGTCAGGTATGCCAGTTGATTGCGCAGATCTGCCATGCGTCGGGTGGTTTCATCTTTTTGAACTTGCAAGTCCTGGATGTCCAATCCGGCAGTCGCTGCCTGAGCCGATATGCTTAGATAAAGTCCAGCAATCAAGACAAAACTGATTAATGTCAATAGGAACATTCCGCTCCATTGAACCTGAGTTCTCCAAGGAGCCTGTCTGTATGCCTGTTCGAGTTTTTGAGTAATCGCTGTCATGTTTTCGTCTCTCTGGTTACAGTTTAAATACAGATTGCTTTGCAAAGGGTGTGCCAGTTATAACTTTTCCGCAATCCTCAGTCTGGCGCTTCTGGAACGGGGATTTTCTTTTATTTCACCGTCCGTGGGATTTATGGGTTTCCTGGAAACCATCCTCAGGATGGCCTTATGCCCACATGTGCAAATTGGCTGCGCTGGCGGGCACAGGCAATCACGGCTTTCACGCTGGAAGTACTGCTTCACCATGCGGTCTTCCAATGAGTGGAACGTGATGATTGCCAGACGGCCTCCGGGTTTCAGCAGACTGATCGCGATCGGCAGAGTGGTTTGTAATCCGCCCAACTCGTCATTGACCGCGATTCGGATAGCCTGAAATGTCCGGGTAGCCGGATGATGCTCTCCACGATGGGGGCCATAGACCCTGGCTACCAGTGCGGCTAACTCGCCGGTAGTAAAAATAGGTCGTTGTCGCATAATAGCCGCGGCGATTTGCCGTGACTTCGGTTCTTCACCAAATTCCCAGAGAATTCGGGAAATTTCATCTTCGCGGTATGTGTTAACCAGGTCTGCCGCGCTTAACCCGCTTGTCGGGTCAAAACGCATATCCAATGGATTGTCGGTGCGAAATGAAAAACCTCGTTCCGGGGTGTCCAATTGCATGGAAGAGAGTCCCAGGTCCATCAAGATCCCATCCACAACATGCCACCCCAGGTTACCCGCCTCGGTTTTCATACGCACATAAGAGGCATGCCGCAGATAGACGCGGCTCTGAAACTTCTCCAGCTTCCGGCCGGCTATTTCAAGCGCGTTCTCATCCCGGTCAAGACCGAGAAGTTCGCCGGAAGGCGCGGAAAGTTCCAATATTCCAAAGGCATGTCCTCCTGCTCCTACGGTTGCATCAACATAACGACCGCCATCGTGAGGTTGAAGAGCATCTATAGAAGGTTGGTAAAGTACTGGTTGGTGCGGAGTCTCAGCGCCTTCAGAGTGTGCGGGCATTTCAACGCACCGATAAATCTAAAGCTGCGAAACGTCTCGAATTGGCCTCTGAGTCAGGAATAGGTTGATTTTGAACCTGCCATATTTCAGCGGACCAAATTTCGAAATAATCTCCCATCCCGACCACCACGACATCGGTTTTTAACTGGGCGCGTTCACGTAAATACCCGGGAAGGAGCATCCTTCCGGCTTTATCTATTTCGGCCTGATTAGCGCGTCCGAACATCATACGCCGCAGATCGCGGGCGGTGGGATCGGTCATACTCATCCGGTTGACCCGGTCAGAGATCGTCAGGAAGGCGGTGGAGGTAAGCACCATCAAGTTCTGGTCAAATCCTTCGGTGACAAAGGCACCTTCGACCAACAATTCACGGTATCTCGCCGGTATGGTGAGCCGTCCTTTGTCGTCGATGGTGTGTTCGTACTGTCCCAGGAACATGAGTTCTACCTTGCCTTTTTAAGGGAGAATGCCGGTAATTCCGGCATCCCACTTTGACCCACTTTGTACCACTTATATACACATTGTACCCACTTTGCGGGTGAATTTCAAGTAGTTTCCCCCAAAAATAGGCACGAGTTTTAGAATTGGATTAAAACTTGCATACGGAGGCGAATCATGAAACCCCAATTGTTTGCGCTTTTGACAGCCATTGCCTGGGGCGTTGGCGGATATTTCGAAAAGAAAGGTTTGCATATGGGCAACCTTTCTCCCCAGGTAGGAATCACGATTCGCACTGCCATTGCCCTGATCATCCTGGGGGCTGTCAGTTTCCCGGAATGGAAACAGATCCCAACGGCAGGGACAAAAGCCCTGTTCTATATGATTATTGGCGGTGGAGTAGTGGCGGGATCGATTGGGATGTTATGCTATTACCTTGCCATTAAGGGCGCACCCCTGGGCAAGGTGATGCCAATCGCCTTTACGTCTCCATTATTTGGCGCGTTAATGGGACTCTGGCTGGGTGGTGAGGCGTTCAGCGTTAAATCTGCCATTGGAATGGCCATGACCATTGCCGGTATCATCATTCTCACAATTGGATAGTGACCATGCCCATTTCTCCCACTGAAGGAAGAATATTGCAGACTCTGGATGCGATGCATATTTCCTATGAACGCTTTGAACATCCCCCGGTGACGACAGTTAAAGAAGCGGAACAATATAGTGACCTGCACCCAGGCGCTCACTGCAAGAACCTGTTTCTTCGGGACAAGCCTGGGAAGAAACATTATCTGGTTGTTCTTCGAGTAGAGACGGAAGTCAATCTCACAGGTTTGGCCCGTTATTTCCGGGGCGGACGGTTGAGCTTCGCTTCAAATGAACGACTTTTTCAATACCTTGGTGTCACACCGGGCGCGGTGAGTCCTTTTGGGTTGGTCTATGACAGCGGACATGATGTTAAAGTGGTTCTGGATAAGTCCATATTTGAGGCAGACACAGCCGGTTTTCACCCTAATGTAAACACTGCCACACTGGTAATTTCTGTCGACGACCTGACGCGTTTTATAGAATTATGCGGCAACAAATATGAGGTGATTGATTTTAACCAGGAACAGTTTTCTTAAGGATTTCACAAGAACATGTCCAGATACCGGTGCACTCTGGTAGCAGAGGTTGTGGGGCATTTTCTAAGCTGGCCAGCATTTCAGAACCGAAAAAGAACTGTGTAAGAGCGCGCGCGGTTTCCATATCCGGGAAACGGTAATCCGTCCGGATACACTCACGCTGAAAGCCGATATCGGATAAGTAATCGAGGTACTCAATCAGGTGCGGTGGAGGTTCTGGTGTTGTTTTACCCGTACCCAGAGTTTCAATAATCATGACCTTTCCGTCAGGTTTTAAAACACGCAAAAATTCCCGTAGAGCTGAGCAAACCTCGCGGCGCCACTGTTCAGGTTGCCAGCTTACCAGGTAACAAACGCTCCAACCGCTGACCACCCAGTCAAACAGACCGCTTTTCACTGGAATTTGCCGGTGATCTGCTACTGCCATGCCGGAAAATTCCCATGAATCGTAGAAAATATTATGGCGGGCCCTGTCAAGCATGGCGTGCGATAGATCAAAACAGGCCAGTTCATTGCAGGCTGGAAGAAGGATGTTGGTAATCCGACCGGTACCAGCGCCGCTTTCAAGTATTTTTTTATTTGGAGGGATGAATTTTCGAATGGCCTGGGTCAGATTGTTGGTAAAGTCTTCATATGAAACCAGGGCGTGATACTGCTCGGTTTCATTCTTATACACATTTTCGTGTTCAGCCATTTTTTAGAGGAACAGCCCGAAGCATGGAGTTGGTTGATTCAATAAATTCCGGGATGGCTTCCGTTAACTGGTCTAAGGTACTTTCAGAGAATTTATAAAATTCTATGGCTGCCGGATCAAGATTGTATTGGAGCCCATCCCGGCCAATCCCTATACCCATCATCATCACGGCGTAATCGGCGAGATGAACAGCATACGTTAAAGCGCGGCCTTCACCTGAATTTTCGGGGTCATGATGGTGTTCGATCGCATCAAGAAGACGGGGTGGTAGATTCCACCGGCGCGCCAGTTCTGCGCCAAGAACCGAGTGATCGATTCCAAAGAATTGCTCCTCCAAGTCAGAGAAGGATTTTCCCTGCCACTGGGGCGCGGAAAGATCGACATCGCGTAGAAGATATTCAAAAGCCAGTTTCCCAATATCGGCAAGAAGTCCGGCAGTATAGGCTTCTTCAGAAAGTTCACTTCCCTTGTTTTTGGATATTTCCCTGGCTGCGCCGGCAACCGCGATGGAATGCTGCCAGAGATCTCCTTTATCCAATCCATAGCCAGATAATGGTCTATCCATCATGCTGGCCACGGTAGATGCCAGAATTACATTACGAACCGCCTGCTGTCCCAGGACAACGACTGCCTGACTTACTGTGACCACAGGATGCCGAAGTCCGTAATAAGCGGAATTAGCCCAGCGTAGAACCAGCATGGCCAACGACTGGTCCAGTGAAAGGATTTCACCAATTTCTGCCATATTCGTTTTCGGGTTGCGGATAAGAGCCAGAACTTTTTGCGCCACGTCAGGCATGGCGGGAAGGTCACTTAAATTGGAGAGCAGGTATGCGATTGTTGTCGTTTTCTCCATGGCAACCCCAGAAATTAACAGATACTTACCAGTTTAAAAACATATTCTTATTGAGTATAAATCAAATGAATACGTCATTCAATCAATAACACGAAATGCATTTATCAATCCTTATTGACAAAAATGAAAGTTGTTCTACAATATTAGTACCCCACCCATATGGGGGGGGTAGAAGGAGGAAGATGAATAAAGAGACAACCTTACGACTAAAAAATGTAGAAGGCCATATCCGCGGCATTGAGCGGATGGTGGATGAAGGTGCATATTGCATCGATGTAATTCGGCAGATTCAGGCAGTCCAGGCTGCGCTGAGCAAGATCAGTTCTGGAATACTTGAAGACCACTTGAATTCATGCGTTATCACAGCCATCCGTGGTGATGATCCTGTTGAACGCGAAAGGGTTTTAAAAGAGATACGGGAAGTCTTTGACAGGACAAATCAACCTAAATAGAACCATTTTTATTTGTATTGATCTAAGGAGAAACTATGACTACTGCAAATTATTCCATTCCTGCAATCAGCTGCGGGCATTGTGTCCATACTATTAAATCTGAACTTTTAGAACTGGAAGGTGTTCAGAATGTGGAAGGTGACGTTGCTGCAAAAACCATCCGAATTGAATTCGACTCTCCTGCCAGCGAAGAAAGCATCAAATCTCTTTTGAAAGAAATCAATTATCCGGTTAAATCATAGAGAGTAGAATGACTACGAATCAACAAGTCATCCTGCCTGTTACCGGGATGACATGCGCCAACTGTGTAGCAACCATTGAACGCAATTTGAAAAAAGAACCAGGCGTTCAGAGTTCTGTTGTCAATTTATCGAATGAACGAGCAACCATTGAATATGACCCGTCTGTGGCCACTATTTCAAAATTAGTAGGTCGTATTGAACGCGCTGGCTATGGTATAGCCAGTGGCGAAGCCATACTGGCTGTTCAGGGATTGAGCGACGCAAACGATGCCAACCGGTTGGAGAAAAAGTTATCTGGATTGAGCGGCATTATGGAAACGCTGATTAATGTCTCAACAGAGACAGTGAGGGTGAAATACATCCCGACAGTCATAAGCCAGAATGAGATCCGTAAAGTCATAGCAGATGCTGGATTCCGGGTTTTTGAAAGTGGTGATGAATTAAAGGATGTGGAAGGCGAGGCACGCGAGCGCGAGATCAAGCAGCAAAAAAATCTGTTGATCATCGGTCTGATGTTTTCTCTTCCATTGTTTTCCATCTCCATGGCGGGAGACCTGGGATTCCTCCCGATGGAAGTCACCCATTCCACATGGTTCAAACTTATTATGCTTGCCCTGGCTGTGCCGGTTCAATTTTATGTTGGCTGGCAATACTATGTGGGCGCGTATAAATCCCTGCGAAATGGCTCAGCCAACATGGATGTACTGGTCGCACTCGGTTCATCAACGGCGTTCCTCTATTCTTTACCGGTAGCATTTGGATTTTTAAAAGGACATGTTTATTTTGAAACCGCGGCAGTGATCATCACACTAATCAAGTTGGGCAAGTTTCTGGAAGCCCGCGCAAAAGGTCGCACCAGTGAAGCCATCAAAAAGCTGATGGGACTGCGTCCAAAAACCGCGCACATCATTCGAGATAACCGGGAAATGGATGTAGAAATTGATGAAGTGCGCATCGGCGATCTGGTTCTTGTTAAACCGGGTGAAAAGATACCTGTGGATGGCGTGGTTATTGATGGACACTCCTCGGTGGATGAATCCATGTTGACGGGCGAATCACTGCCGGTGGAAAAATTGTCCGGAGCGGGAGTGATTGGGGGTACGATTAACAAGCTGGGATCCCTGAAATTTGAAGCCACAAAAATCGGTAAAGACACCGCGCTGGCACAAATCATCCGCCTGGTGGATGAAGCACAGGGAAGTAAAGCTCCCATCCAAAAGCTGGCAGACCGTGTTTCAGCTGTGTTTGTTCCGATTGTGATTGTTCTGGCTCTAATTACTTTTACAGGGTGGATGCTGTTTGGTCCACCACTACCGGTTAATGCTGATATTACTCCCTTTACCCGCGCGTTAATCAACATGGTGGCGGTGTTGGTAATCGCCTGCCCCTGTGCCATGGGACTGGCGACTCCCACAGCCATCATGGTGGGTACCGGTAAAGGTGCCGCCATGGGAGTATTAATTAAATCGTCTGAAGCTCTGGAACGTGCCGGATCGGTCAATATGGTTGTGCTTGATAAGACGGGCACTATCACACGCGGGCAGCCTTCTGTCACAGATGTCCTTCCTTTAGGTACCATAGACCGTATTGAATTACTACGGCTGGCCGCATCACTGGAAAAGAATAGCGAGCACCCATTGGGTGAAGCCATCGTAGCAGAGGCTGGAAATTATGAGATCATCCTGACACCTCCTGAGACCTTTTTATCGGTAACTGGTCGGGGGATAGATGGATTGGTGGACGGCCGCGTGGTTCTGGTAGGTAATCAACGCATGATGACGGAACGCAAGGTTAACACAGAATCTGTTCGAAATGAGATTACCCGATTGCAATCTGAAGGTAAGACAGTCATGCTGGTTGCCGTGGATGGTAGATTGGCAGGGCTTATAGGCGTGGCAGATACAATAAAGGAAGGTTCTATAGCGGCAATCAAAGCAATGCATTCCATGGGTTTGAAGGTTGCCATGATCACTGGAGATAACCTACAAACAGCAGACGCGGTTGCCCGCCAGGTTGGTGTGGATACAGTCCTGGCCGACGTGTTACCGGGAGATAAAGCCGCCGAGATAAAGAAATTACAGGGACAGGGCTTACGGGTTGCCATGGTTGGAGATGGAGTGAACGATGCTCCGGCGCTGGCCCAATCAGATGTGGGTATCGCCATAGGAACCGGAACTGATGTAGCCATTGCCTCCGCACCTATAGTGCTGATCAGCGGAGAGCTTAATGGAGTTGTTCGGGCGATCCAGCTCTCCCGTTTAACGCTGCGCACCATAAAACAAAATCTCTTCTGGGCATTTTTTTATAATGTAGTGCTTATTCCGGTTGCCGCGTTTGGGTTGCTTATTCCCATACTTGCAGCCGGAGCCATGGCTTTCAGTAGTGT
>CAYNJT010000039.1:22552-28286 GCA_964397625.1 uncultured Leptolinea sp.
CCATACAGAGGTGTCCGATCCGGCAGTTGGTGAAAAGCTAACCAACATGATGAAATCACCGGTAATAGTTGTTCCCTCTCTGGCAAAGATTTCGGTCGATTTAACATCTCCTGTATATTTTTTCCAAAATGGAATACGCGGGAAAGGTTCTTTGGGTTTTCAGGAAGATGTTTTTGCCAGTCCACCCGGCAGTGAGGCATATACTCCTTTACGGCAGATTATCTTTGTATCCTGGAGTGATAAGACAAAACCTCGTTTGGTAACATCTGAAAGAGATATTATGGATCTGGAAAAGAACTCAGAAATTTCTTTAAACAAATCGGGTATTGTAGTAAACATGCCCTTCATGGTGTGGGAGGGCGGGAAACGATAAATCACTTCCTCTTCTAGGAACAGCCCGGATTATCCCGGGCATTTTTTTAATAGGTACTTCATTCAGGGATGGGATTTTTTCTATTCCTCCACATGGTAAAATTACATAAATTTATTAAAAAAATCGAGGTTAGCATGACGAACACACCTATTCAGGAACGCGCAATCAATACCATTCGGTTTTTATCAGCCGATGGCGTGCAAAAAGCCAATTCCGGTCACCCGGGTTTACCTATGGGAGCCGCTGCCATCGCCTATACTATTTGGACCAAACACTTACGCCACAACCCAAAGAATCCAAAATGGTTTGACCGTGACCGGTTCGTACTTTCCGGCGGGCACGGGTCCATGCTTCTGTACAGTATGTTACATCTTACCGGCTATAATCTGCCGATGGAACAGTTGAAACAATTCCGCCAATGGGGTTCTTTGACTCCCGGGCACCCCGAAGTGGGATTAACTCCTGGTGTTGAAACGACAACCGGCCCGTTGGGGCAGGGATTGGGGAATGGGATCGGCATGGCCGTGGCTGAAGCCCATTTGGCTGCCCTGTATAACAAGCCTGGCCATGAAATTATTAATCACACTACATACATTATCGCCGGAGACGGCGACCTGATGGAAGGTGTTGCTTCTGAAGCGGCCAGCTTTGCCGGGCACCAAAAATTAGGCAAGATCATCTGCTTCTACGACGATAATGGAATCACGATCGACGGCTCGACAAACCTGGCCTTCACGGAAGACCGCGGCAAGCGCTTTGAGGCGTACGGTTGGCAGGTACTTCGCGTGGATGATGGAAACGATGTTGCCAAGATTGATAAAGCCATTAAGAAGGCGAAGAAGGATTCACGCCCGACATTGATCATTTGTAAAACCATCATCGGCTTCGGATTGCCTACCAAACAGGGTACAGCCAAAGCGCATGGTGAACCGGCGGGTGAAGAAGAACTGGCTGCCGCGAAAGAAAAACTAGGCTGGCCAAAAGAATCATTCTATATTCCGGAAGACGCGGCCAAAGAGTTTAAGAAATGTGTTTCCCGCGGAAAGAAAATGGAAGCGGAATGGAACAAGCGCTTTGAAGAGTACAAAACTGCCTTTCCAAAAGAAGCAGAAGAACTAAAGCGGCGCATCAGCGGTGAACTCCCCAAAGATTGGGAAAAAGCCCTTCCCGTGTTTGAAGCTGACGCCAAAGGGCTGGGCAGCCGCGTGGCCTCTGGTAAAGTGATCAACGCGTTATCTGCCGCTATACCTGAATTAATAGGTGGATCGGCTGACCTGGCACCCAGTAATAATACCTGGATTTCAAGCAGTGTGGCCTTCCAGCCGGATCACCGGGAAGGTAAAAACTTCCATTTTGGCGTACGTGAACACGGCATGGCGGCCATAGTAAATGGAATGTCTGCCCATGGCGGCATCCGCCCCTATGGTGCCACATTCCTGGTCTTTGCTGATTATTGCCGCGGCGCGGTGCGCGTTGGCGCGTTATCTCATCTTCCCGCGGTCTGGGTGTTCACCCATGACAGCATCGGTCTCGGTGAAGATGGCCCCACTCACCAGCCAGTAGAAACCATCGCTTCGTTGCGCGTCATTCCCAATTTGCTGGTGATCCGCCCGGCGGATGCCAATGAGACCGCCGAAGCCTGGCGAGTGGCCTTGCAAAACGATAAAAGGCCATCTGTTCTGGCACTTAGCCGCCAAAATCTCCCTACACTTGACCGCAAAACCATCGCGCCAGCGGCCGGCGTCCAGAAAGGTGCTTATGTTCTCACCGATTTGGGAGGAAAGAATCCTGAACTTATTTTGATGGCCTCCGGATCTGAGGTTAGCCTTATCCTGGAAGCCGGACAGAAATTAGCCGCAGAAGGTAAGTCTGTTCGCGTGGTGTCATTCCCGTCATGGGAGTTGTTCAAAGAACAGAGCGCAGAATACCGCGAATCAGTTTTGCCAGCAAAAATCACGAAACGCATCGCGGTAGAAGCGGGTTCAACATTCGGCTGGGAAAAATGGACCGGTGAAAAAGGCACCGTGATAGGAATTGATCATTTCGGGGCTTCTGCGCCAGGAAAAGTTGTCATGGAGAAATTTGGTTTCTCCGTGGATCACGTTGTGGACGAAGCGAAAAAACTACTGGGATAAGAAATGAATGTAGCTGTCTCCTGTGATCATGCCGGTTTCCCCTACAAAGCTTTTCTCATTCAGATCATTAAGGATCTGGGGCATTCCGTCATAGAACTGGGAGCGGTTTCAACTGATCCAATTGATTATCCAGATATAACCGAACCGGTTGCCCGGACTATACAGTCCGGGCAAGCCGATCGTGCCGTCTTAATATGCGGTTCGGGGGTGGGGATCACATTCACAGCCAACAAATACAAAGGGGTGCGAGCGTGTGTCTGCCATGATGTCTATTCAGCGCATCAGGGTGTGGAACACGATAATTTGAATGTGCTTTGCCTGGGAGCCCGGGTTATTGGTATGGAGACGGCCAGAGAACTGGTTACAACATTTCTTTCTGCGAAGTTTTCTTCACAGGAAAGGTATCACCGCCGGATTGAAAAGGTGGAATTGATAGAAAGAAGGATGTTTAAATGAGCAAATCAAGTTTGCAGCAATTGGTTGATGCCGGGCAATCCCCCTGGTTGGATAATATCGACAGACGCCAATTAAAGGACGGCGGACTCGCTAAATTAATCGCGGACGGTGATGTGACCGGAGTTACATCAAACCCGACCATATTCAATAATGCCATTGGTGGTTCACGTATTTATGATGAGACAATTCAACCTATGGCTCTGGCAGGGAGCGATCCAGAATCGATTTTCTTTCAGTTAGCCATTGAAGATATTCGTAACGCGGCAGACCTTTTCAGACCCATTTATGATCAGACAAATGGCGCAGACGGTTACGTCAGTCTTGAAGTCAGCCCAAAACTGGCACGCAGTACAAGAAAGACAATAGAACAGGCGAAATGGCTCTGGCAATTATTGGATCGTCCAAACGTGATGATCAAAATTCCAGCCACATTGCAGGGGCTGCCCGCCATTACCGCGGCAATTGCGGAAGGTATCAATGTAAATGTCACATTGATATTCTCTCTTGAGCGTTATATTGCTGTGACAGATGCCTACATGAAAGGTCTGGAGAAACGTGTAAAGGCCAAAAAAGCGATCAATCACGTTGCTTCTGTGGCTTCATTCTTCGTTTCACGTATTGATACAAAGGTGGACGCGCGCCTCAAAGAAATGGTTGATGGTGGGGGAGCCAATTCAAAGACGGCTTCAGGGTTGATGGGTAAAGCGGCAGTATCCACCTGTAAGACTGTGTACGAAGTATTTGAATCGACCTTCACGTCTGAACGGTTCAAGAAACTTGCTGAAAAGGGTGGTCAGATTCAACGCGCCCTATGGGCTTCGACCAGCATGAAAAACCCGGCATACAGTGATGTTTTGTACGTTGAAGAATTGATCGGGAAAAACACGGTTAACACCATGCCCCCGGCAACTGTAAAAGCGTTCAAAGACCATGGGAAGATTGGTAAAGGCGCTGCATCCGGACAGGCGGAAGCCCGAAAGGTACTGGAAGATCTGGCAATGATTGGAATTGATCTGTCAGAAGTCTCCCGGCAATTGGAAGACGAAGGAGTAAAGTCCTTCATCAATTCTTATAAGGATTTGTTAAAAACCATTGATAAACGCTCCAAAGAATTCCGCAAAACCATGGGTACTCTGGCTGGTCCAATGCAGGCTGCCATCGCGACTCTAAAGGATAAGAATTTCGTAGCCCGAATGGCCGAAAAAGATGCCACACTGTGGACAACCGATCCCGAAGGCCAGAAGGAAATCATCAAGCGATTGGGTTGGTTATCAGCGCCTGAGAAAGGCGCCGCACTGGTGGAAGAAGTAACACCTCTCCTGGAAGAATGTAAAGCAGAGGGGATGTCTCGAGTGCTTCTGCTTGGGATGGGTGGATCGTCACTCGGCGTGGAAACCATGGCTTTGATCCTGGGCTCCCGGGAAAATGGACTTGAGTTGCGGATTCTGGATATGACTAATCCTGACCAGGTGTTGGCGGCAGCGCATTGGGCATCACTGAAAAAGACACTCTTTATTGTGGGATCAAAATCAGGCTCCACAAGTGAAAGCAATGCCTTCATGGATTTCTTCTGGGAAAAAGCTCAAAAAAACCTGGGCCGAAAGGCCGGCAGGCATTTTGTGGCAATTACAGACCCCAACACAAGTTTAGGAAAGGTTGCGGAAGACCGCGGTTTCCGCAGGATTCTTCTGAGTGATCCCGAAGTGGGCGGCAGGTATTCCGCTTTGACCATGTTCGGCCTGGCTCCATCTGTATTGATGGGGCAAGATACAAATAAACTGTTGGAATCTGCCCGCGAGATGAATTTCCTTTGTTCTTCGAAATCCTCCTTCGAACGCAATCCGGGTATTATGCTGGGATCGTTCATTGGCGCTGGAGCTCTCAAGGGAAAAGACAAGGTCACACTATTGGCTGACCCTGAACTTGCAGCATTTGGCCCTTGGGTGGAACAATTGATCGCAGAGAGTTCAGGGAAAAATGGCAAAGGCATTGTACCTGTGGACAATGAGCCCAAGCTGGATTTCTATTCCACCGATCGGGTTTTTGTATATTTACGGTTGAACGGAAAGATGGACCGCCGCGCAGCCAAGATACGTCGTGCGGGCCACCCATTACTAATCCTCAACTGGGAATCTGTGTATGATCTGGGTGGCGCATTCGTGCAGTGGGAAGTTGCCACGGCAGCCGCCTGCTGCCTGCTAGGCGTAAATCCTTTTGACCAACCAGACGTGCAGGAAAGCAAGGTACGAACCAAACAACTCATCGATGCCTATGTAAAGGATGGAAAATTACAAACCAGAAAACCGGTCTGGGAAAATGATATCGCAGCCGTATATGCTGATGATGGAGAAACCCTGGCGAAAGCGGGTGACCTTGCAGAAGTCATCCGGATATTCCTGAAGAAAGTACAGATCGGCGACTATGTTGGGGTTAATGCCTATGTACCGCGAAATAATCAGACTCTGAATGAATTAACCCGTTTCAGAAGTGAAATAACAAACAAGACCGCGACAACCACAACGCTAGGGTATGGCCCCCGGTTCCAGCACTCCACCGGGCAGCTGCATAAAGGCGGGGCGAATATCGGTGTGTTTATTGAGATCACTGCCGAATCTCAGTCGGATGCTGACATACCTGATTGGAAAATTCCATTCAGTGTGCTGGAATCCGCGCAAGCCCTGGGAGATTTTGAAACCCTTCTAGCCAGAAAACGAAGAGCAATCCGTATTCATTTCAAGAAACCATTCGGGAAAAACATGATCCCGGAGAT
>CAYNJT010000040.1:0-28159 GCA_964397625.1 uncultured Leptolinea sp.
CTACCTCACCTCGAACCCATCCCTCAGGCTTGACCCGCGCATATACACATCAGGGTGCCCCTGTGGAGCGCAGGGAAAGGGACTGTACCCGCATTGCAGGTATTGCGTGGCACAGGCTGTACTGAAATTGCCGAACTCGCAAGGTTCAGTCGGCAGGTTGACATAATTTGCCGGCAACAAGAGTCGCGATCCCAGCGTTTTGACATCCGCCGAAGCGGCCAGCACTGAACTCACATACAGGCATACCAGCAGCGCGGCAGCGTATACGCCGATGCGGCTGAAGCGCGTCAACAAACCACGGAACAGGCCAGTGCCGCACAGCGCGCTCAACACCAGCGCGGAGGTCAACAGCCCGATGCCAAAACGGATGCCCGGCACACTGAAGATCCAGAAAGCGAGTCCGGCGTAGGTCACCACCCACAACGGCCAGGTCAGGGTGAATGGTTGGAACCAGTCCTTCATCCGCCGGCGGAAAAAAACCCGGCTGACCAGGGCGGCCAGACCGAAACCCAATGGCGCCGCAGCAACCACCAACAGAAGCGCCTGACGGTTCTTCGTCAGGTCATCAAACCACATGGGCGCCCACTGCCAGATGGGCATGGCCAGAATGATGTCCTTGTCCCAGAAGGGGAAGCGCGCCCAACTGGTGATCCAATCCGCTTCGTCGCGTACATTATTCAGGGGGATCTTCCAGGGCACATTGAACAGGTCAACCGCCGTCTGCGGGTAAGCAATATACCCTGAGACAATCACGTTACGCACCAGCCATGGCGATAAAAACAGCAGGGAAAGGCCTGCGGCGGCAGCCAGCCAGCGCCAACCTCCGGTCGCGCGAAGGCGGAGAAAAAGAATCCACGCGGTGACCAGCAGAAGCGGGAACGCCGACAGTTTAATGGAGACCAGCAGCACCGGCAGGCAGATCAACAACAAAGTGCGGCAATCACCGCCGTCGACCGGGTTTTCCCGTTCTTCCAGCCACAGGCACAGGATGATCCAGGTTAAAAGGGTGACCGGCAGGTCGGTTCCCGGGGAAGAGATTTCGGAGGCCAATATGTAATAGGTCAGGGGAAGAAAGATCAGCCGCGTCCAATCACTTAGACGCCGACTGCCATGGGAAAGACCCTGCAGGCCTCCGGTAAAGTAAGCCAGACTCAAACCGGTCAAGACGGCGCCCATCAGGTGGAACGAGCGCAATTTAAGGAAAGCGAAGCTGAAGCCAGCCTGGAGCGGGAACCAGTTCGAGTTATAGGCCAGGCGGGAATGGTAATTCCCCAGGCCGGGCACAACCGGGAATAGTTCGATCCAGTGGATAGCCTGAGCATGGTACAGCCCGGTATCAGAATTGCCGGGTTTCAGGGTGGATAAAACCAGCGCGGTCAACAGGGCCAGCCCGCCGGTGACCCACACCAAAGGATGGAGGTGCCGAAAGGAATTCCTCCAGGCCGCCGTCCAATCCCGGTGTTTCAGGATGATCCAGGAAACCAGTAGAAGACCACCGGCCAGCAGTACATATGACGTTATCTGATTTACCGGCAGGAAAATGGACCAGAGAGAAGTCAGCCAGACCAGGGGAACCAGACCGGCCAGCGCCGCGTGAAGGAAAAGAGGCGGCCTGTCTAATGGAACACTGAAAAGTCGGGCAGCCAGAGCAAGAAATCCGACGCCATAAACGCTTAACAGCAGGGTAGTGTAGACAGCGATGATCAGACTTGCCAGCATGCTCAAGATCCCCGGGTGATGGCATCCGCCATGCGCGCCACCCGCGCCATGAAGGCCACATCATGCACACGGATGATATCCGCGCCGCGGGTGATACCCACCGCGACAGCCGCGGCGGTGCCTTCAAGGCGCTCCTCCGGCGGCAGGTCCAGTGTGTACCCGATGAAAGATTTTCTGGACGGTCCCAGCAAAAGCGGGAAGCCCAACGCTTTGATCTCATCCAGCCGGTTGAGTAATTCAAGGTTCTGTTCGACGGTCTTGCCGAAACCGATGCCAGGATCGAGGATGATGTTTTCGTCTCGAATACCTGCGGTATGGGCGAGTTCCACGCTTTCCAGCAATTCGCGTTTAACATCCGTCAACAGGTCGGTGTATTCCACATCAACATAGCGGCCAAGCACGGCACGGCCGGCCTTGCTGCGGTTATGCATCAGCACCACGGGCACATCCGCTCCCGCGCAGACAGCCGCCAGATTCGGATCGGCCCGCAATCCCCACACATCATTAACCCAGTCGGCGCCAGCCTCCAACGCGGCTTGAGCGGTGCTGGCACGGTAGGTATCCACCGAGATAAGCGCTGGCAGATCCGCCTTTGCCAGAGCTTCGATCACTGGCAGCACCCGCTGGGCTTCTTCCACAGCTGATACCGGTTCCGCTCCAGGACGGGTGCTTTCGCCGCCCACGTCAAGGATATGCGCGCCGGTTTTCACAAATAAGTGCGCCTGGTCCACTGCGGCAGCCACTGGATCGCCGGTATGCGCCAGCCCGTCTCCCGAAAAGCTGTCGGGAGTGACGTTGATGATCCCCATCACATAGGTACGGCGTCCGAAATCCAGTCGAGGTTTCATGGTTTTATGGCTTTAACTCCCCGCGTGCCCTGCCGGCCAAGCAGTTCCGCCACCGTGTGCTGCATGCCGGGGATGATCAGATCAGGTTCGAGATCAGCCAGCGGCGCCAGCACAAACGCGCGCTCACTGATGCGCGGGTGAGGGATGACCAGCTCTGCTGATTTGAACATCAGATTGGAATACAGGAGGATGTCAATATCGATCAGGCGCGGGCCGTAGCGCACGGATGGTTTGCGCCCCAGTTTTGTCTCAACGTCTTTCAAATGCCGCAATAGATCCAGCGGTGTAAGGGTTGTCAGGCACTCCCAGACCTGGTTCAGGAAATCCGGCTGGTCTTGCAATCCCCAGGGAGCCGTTTCGTATACACGGGAGGTCTTGAGGATAATAACAAATTCAGACACAGCAGTTTGAGCGGAGGAAAGATTGGCTTTCCGGTCGCCCAGGTTCGTGCCGACTCCGAGGAACACACGAGCCTCCTTCATAGCGGCAGCACCAGCATTACGGCGGCTGGATCGGCCTGGTTCACGCTGATCCAAACGCCGGGTTCGGTTTTCGTAGAGACCAGGGCTTTGATAAGCAGGTCAAGGCTGGATAGCATGGTCAGCCCGTGTATCAACCGGTCAACCGGCCAGTTAACTGCCCGTGGTTTTTCGGATGAATGCACAGCAAGCCAGGGTTTTGTCGGGAGGGCAGGCTGCGGCGCTGGTTCTCCTCCGTTTTCGGGTTCGATTTCCTTTGAAGGGATGGCCGCCAGCGCCCGCGTGGTTGCCGTGGAGATATCGGGGATTCCCCCGGGGTATGTGAATCGGACGGAAAGATGAGCCAGAGGGGCAAGGTTCATCCGGCCGATCGCCGCGGGTCCTGCCAGCAGGACGACGCGGTTGACCTGCGCGGTCTGCTCGGCAACCACACAGGTGGAAATTTCGCCGCTTTCCAACGCCCGGCAGGCGGAAAACAGGCCGCTTACCGGCAGGAAGGGGATATTCGGCCATTGGATGATTGTGCCCTGCGGTGTATCCAGGCGGCGTTTGAACAGGGCGGAGGCCGAGTCACTGTACAGGTGGACTTCGTCCAAACGGGCAGGCTTAATCCCGGCTGCCGCGCACACGGCATGTAGCAACACCGCGGGATCTGTTCCCGTGGGTTGATCCACCCCGGCAACATAATAGGTTTCGCTCATGATCCGCGCACCGCGTTAATCAGGTCAGCCAGCAGGCCGTAGGCGGTGGTATCCGGGCTGGGATTGCCCTCGACGATACCCAGGCCGGGGAGGACGTCAGTTTCAAACTGGACGAAAGAACTGGTACCGTTAATTGAAAAGAGAGGAGATGTCGGCCGCACCCGTTCGGGTTTAACACTGGCGGTGATGCCGTCAGATGTACGGTGGGCTGTGCACACCAGTTTCCAGCGTTCTCCGGCGGCGCGGGCATCGAGGATCATCTGCGGGGTGATCCCGCGAATACCTTCGCGATTCACCTGGTCGGGCTTGAGGGGAACGCCCATGACCACAGTGGAAAGGGCGGCGACCTTGATGGACGCGTCCCAGCCGTCGATATCCGCGGATGGATCGGTCTCGGCGATGCCAATAGATTGCGCGTAGCTGACGGCTTCGTCGAAGGTTTTCTCTTCCTCCATCAGGCCGATTAACAGGTTGGTGCAGGAATTCAGAATGCCGGTGAATCCCTTCAGCTCAATGGCCGGAAGAGGGCCTCGGAAAAGCGAAAAAATCGGCGCGCCATCCATTACGGCCGACTCAAACAGGAATCGTTTACCCTGTTTTTTTGCGAGATCAGTCAATTCACGGTAATAATGCACCACCGGGCCTTTGTTGGCTGTAATGGCGTGCATTCCTGATTCCAGTGCCGCACGCAAATGATCGGCAGCCGGTTGCCCGGTTTTATGATTGACCGGGCTATTCTCAAAGAGAACGTCAGCACCGCTCATGCGAATGAAATCGAAGGTGTCCTTAATGGCCGGGCCGTTGTGGAAGAGATCGATCGATCCACCGGAGCTTAACGCGCCAATCACCTGTTCCATCGGCAGACCGGCCCGGTCCAACGCCATACCATGTCGTCCGGTAGCCACACCGACAATACGGCACTGAAAACCATATTCTTCTTCAAGGATACGTTGTTTGCGTTTCAGCAGACGGGCAAGGGCCTGTCCGACATTGCCAAATCCAACGAAAATGATCGAGAGCGTGTTCATGTCATGAGTCCTTTTATGTAATGTCCGAAATTATACAGGCGGCCAGGGGATTTGGCGGCGGGTTTTATCTATTTGGGGAAAAACGCCGAATTTTTGCAGGCGCTGCGCCCGGGCTGTCAGCGCCCTGATCTCACCTTTGCGTAAGTAAAGGCGCAGTTCATCATAGTCTGGATTTTGAGTGGACAAACCTGAGACCAGCATTTCGAGATCGGCCAGCAATTCGGACGGTATGGGTTGCCCGGCGAAATCCCAGATGACGGTACGCAGCTTGTCTTCCGGGTGAAAACACACCCCATGGTCAATACAAAACAGCCGTTTATCTGTTGAAAGAAGGATATGACTGCCTTTACGGTCGGCGTTGTTGATCAGGCAGTCAAACAGCGCCACCACACACAGCCGCTCTTTTTCTGCCGGTGAAAAATTGAAGTAGTGTTTTTCCGGATTGTGGTCGATGTATTGCTGTACCGAACCGGGTCCGAAGGGAAGCTTTTTCTTACGAAAGACAGTAGGCGGCACAATATGCCAACCCAATACTTCACTCAGGAGATAAGCTGCAACCTCGCGGCGTGCCAGACTGCCAGCGGGGAAATCCCAAAGGGGGGTCTCGCCGCGCACAGGCTTATACACAGCCTGCATTTCACCTGTATCGGCGATCAGGGTGATGTAGAACGTATAGTTGGAACCGTTAATAAATTGTCCGGCCAGGGTACAAGGCGCGGAACGCAGGGTTTCCAGGATGTCATTTAGATAAGGGGATTCTGGCATCCCATTTAGTGCTTGTGTCCGTTCTTTTTCGGACAGAAATGCCCTTCCGGATCCATCGGTTCGCCGCATTGCGGGCAAATCGGACGTCCACGGCTGGTCACCTCAAGCCCCCAGGCGCATAACGCCATGATCTGGCTGCGGGTGCACCACATACGCACCACACTGGCTTCTTCCTGGTCCAGTTCGTCGCCCAGTATTTCGCGGGCTACCAGTATGATGCGATCGCGATCCGGTGAGTACGCCAGTCCCAGTTCGCCAATGCGGAAAAGTGGATCGACAGGCGGGATGATATGCATTTTGGACTCATCGTAATCCGCGCTTGCCGCGGGCAAGTTGGGGTATTTTTCTGCCACCTCGTCCAGATATTCTTGCAGACCAATGGCCAGGGATTGGATTTGAACTTTCTCAACCAGCAAACTGATTACTTTGTCATCCTGACAGGCTTGAAGGTAGAAGGTGCGTTGTCCGGGCTGCCCGATGGCATCCGTAGTGATGAGAGTGATCGGATCTATATCCATATCAATGCGGGTCATAGGGCTTTCCTTTCTTGCTAAACAGTATACCAGAGGCACGCCCTGGAAATAAACTGCCTGTATGGATTTACGGGCAAAAAGGAATGAGGTGGTTTTCTTTATCCCAGGCGGCCGAATGGATGGTGACATCCGCGGAGATGAACAGGTTGACCAGTGAGCGGAAATGATCTGTCTCACCCGTAGTGAAAGCGTGGATCTCCCTCGACCCACCCCCAACAGCCGGAGTGGATGGAAGAACTCGCATGGCTTGACGGGCGACTGCCGGAGCCGGATCGATCACTCTTACCTGCGGCCCTGTGATTTCCTTAATCAGCGGAATGACCAGAGGAAAATGTGTGCAACCAAGCACGACTGTATCGATGCCTTTTTCCAGCATGGGGCGCAGAGCTTTCTCCAGAATTCGACGAGTTTCATCACCATTAAGATGTCCGGCCTCAATCTCTTCCACCAGCCCGGGGCAGGTGTCTTCCAGCACGGTGACATGGCTTGCGAATCGTTCGATCACCGAGGCATATAACGCGCCCTGAAAGGTGGCCGGGGTGGCAATCACACCGACCAGTCCGGTATGGGTTTGCTCAGCGGCTGGTTTGACGGCCGGTTCCATGCCGACAAATGGAATTTGCGGAAACGCTTCGCGCAGTTCACGCAGCGCGGCAGCCGAGGCCGTGTTACAGGCCACAATGATCTCGTTGCACCCCTGATCGAGCAGCCAGCGGGTCACTTCGAAGGAGAAAGCCTGAACTTCCTCCAGCGGTCTGCGCCCATAGGGCACATGCGCCTGGTCTGCCAGAAACAGGATGTCTTCGTTTTCCGAAAGCGCCAACAGCGCCCGCAGGACGGATAATCCCCCCACGCCTGAATCGAATATGCCGATCCTGGTTCGCCCGGCCAAGATTATTCCTCCGGATTGGCTGCCCGGATAAAAGCGGAGAAAAGCGCCTGGTCAGAAGGAGAATTGGGCAGGCATTCCGGGTGCCATTGCACACCCAGGTAGAACGGGTGGAACATCAACTCCACGCCTTCCACCAGTCCGTCGGGTGCCATGGCGGAAAGGGTCAAATCCGGTGCCAGGTCTTTGATGCCCTGGTGGTGCATGCTGTTGACCTTCATCTGACTCTGGCCGGTTATTGCTGTCAGGTGGGTGCTCACCTTGATCATCACGGAATGGGCCAGGTAATCACGCGCGTAATCGGGGTAGCAGGGGTGTTTCAACGCGCCGGGAAGCTGATCGGCGATGTCTGTGTAGAGCGTTCCCCCCAGTGCCACGTTGATCACCTGCAGGCCGCGGCAAATGCCAAACAGCGGGATCTTGTGGTCCGCGCAATATCTGGCCAGTTCGATCTCAATTTGGTCGCGCACCGCGTCAATACCATACACTTTTGGATGCGGCTGCCCGTCAAATAGTACCGGGTCAATATCCCCGCCGCCGGTGAGGACGATACCCTTCAGGGTGGAGATGACCCCGGGGAGTTGTTCGACAGGCGTGCTCATGGGGAAGGCCACCGGTTCACCTCCGGCGCGTTGAATGGAGGTGAAATACGCCTCTTTCAGGTTTAATTCTTTCGTGCGGTCGCGAATCTCATCGCTGCTGATGGTAACGCCAATCTTTGGTCTGCTCATAGATGTCTCTTCATACTCTTATTAGCAAAAGGGGTGCAACCTCGGCGTAGGCTGCACCCGGAAGTATTCATGGGCGAGTAAAAAAATTAAGAGAACTTCTGTTTAAGACGCGCGGATTTGCCCGTGCGGCCGCGCAGGAAGTAAAGGCGGGCGCGGCGGACAACGTTATGGCGTTCCACAACCACGCGGTCAATGCGCGGGGAGCGCACAAGGAATGACCGTTCAACACCGATGCCGTTGCTGGCCATACGGCGAACCGTGAAAGAAGAGTTTGTCCCGTTGTTCTTGACGTACAGGATGGTGCCCTTGAATTCCTGGATACGTTCGCGGTTGCCTTCTTTAATTTTGACATGCACCGAAACAGTGTCGCCGGCTCGCAATTCGGGGATATTCGGGTTTACAGGAGCCTCAACGGCTTTTAAAAGGTCGCTCATTGTACTTAATCCTTCCAAGAAAATGCCATTTCCACGTCACCGTTGCATGCTGACGAACGGCGCGACCGCAGATTATAACACGGATTCACGGTATCCATCAATTTATCAAAAATTTTCTTTCCAAAGAACCCAATTATCGCGCAGACTATTATACAAAAAAAGAACTGGGAAACGGCATTATCCACTTCCCAGTTCCAAACGTGAAATAATTATATTATTTCAAATATTTCTCGTCCACTGCCTGCACAAACAGGCTGACCTTGCGGCCATCCTCCAGCGTGCCTGAAAATTCCCAGAGCGGCTGCAGGAGACGGGATGGATGATCTTCCGGCAGGTGGCCGGCGGCGAACCCCATGGAGAGGTAAACCAGGCGCACCTTCGTGACATTTACCGGGCCGCTGATCATGTCGGTAACGCCTTCCGCGGGGCCGATCTCGGCCATTTGTAACGACATGATGTCTGTGTTCCCAGCCGGGCGGGTGTTGTCCATCATTACATCGCGGATCACGGGGTATCCGTTGATCTTTTCCGCGAGCAGCACACCCTCGACGGTGATCACACCTTCCGGAGTGTTGATGGGTTCTTTGAAAGCTTGCGGCGGCAGACTCATGGAGCTTTTCAATATATACTTCTGCCCATCTTTTGTGGTGAGGACATAGGCATTCTTATTGTTCACGCTCCGTGCTTCAACGCTGCCCTGCCAGAGAGAGAGTTTTTCCGCGGGATCCACTCGTTCCCAGCGATCAACGTTGATTACCGGTTGTTTTCTCTCAACCTGATACGTTCCCCAGACACGGATCATCATATGCATCTGAGATTCCAATCCGGAAAGGTTTGTTCCCTGCAGGTTGGCAGACCATTCCCGCTCACCGGCAGCATTGTAGAAATTGAGCATATACTGGGGAACGCGCGTTCCGTTGGCTTTAACCAGCATGTTACCAATAACCTCAGCGGTCACGCCCTCGAGTCTGTCACCCGCTTTGTACGGTGTGCGGACCTGAAAATCGCCATCCAGGGGAGCGCCGGGCGCGAGGTTGTCAAAACCGCCGGTGGTGACATTGCCGTGCAGATTGGGGTATTTACTGCACATGTCTCCTTCGCCGCCGCCGCCGCCGCCCCCGCCGCCTCCACCACCGCCTCCTCCATTGACGCCTGCATCCGTGTAGCTGAACCCGCTGGAAAAAGATGCGCAGACAGAGGGACCGGCGTAAATATTTTGCCAGTCAACACGGCCGTCCGGCAGGATATATCCTGAAATTGAAGCTGGTTCATTGTCAGGTAGTCCCTCTGGAGGATTAGCTACCTGAAGAGATCGGCCGTCTGATGTTTTGATCGTGAATCCTTCACCAGACTTAACCAACAAACCGATAAAACCCAGATTTTCAGGTGACACATTGGAAGGTTCCACCTGCTCCACTTTCAGCGTAGTATCTGAAGTCATCGTGCCAACCACACGCATGATTTGTTGATTTTCTTCAGAGATGGCTGGTAGATTGCCTTCCAGGATCAAGTTATCCATCATTATCACTGGCTGGCTGCCGTCAACTGGGTTAGTCGCCTGGGGGACTCCGTAGGTTTCCACTTTTTGACCGATCGTGTATTGCTTTATCCACGTGGAAACCTGCTGAGGTGGGTAGAGGTGGGATACCTGGTAGCCGAACCGCCCGCCGACTTTGCCATTAATCAGTGTGTCCCAGGCGGCGCTGGCAGAACGCAGAGGATAGGTTCCAATAGACTTAAGATTATTAATATGTCCCAGGACTTGTCGGATTTCTCCATCACTGTCCACATTGACCGTAAATTCGGGGGAGGTTGGATCGGTGGATAGTAACGGATAGCCCTTGTCCAGTTGCCGGTTGATCAAGACCTGGTCGGTGAACAGGATACCCGGTGAAACATAATAATCAAAATCCAATAAACCTCTATTTTTAAGGAAATCAGTGGCCTTTTGAGACATGGTTTCATAAGGCAATGGTGCCCCGTGACCGCTGCTCCCTTTACTCACATCAGGAATGTAGTTAAAAGAATGATCGATACCGTACACTTCAAGCTGGGAATGACCGTCGATCACCAGGAAGGATGTGAAATCAGTCTGGCCGGATAGGCGCGAGTAGATATGTCCGGCCATGCCAAAACGATTGGCCATCTCACGCACGCTTTCCGCGGTGGGTTGTGTTGACTCAATGATTTTGAATACCTGCGCAGAAACAGGTTCTTTTGGCAGTTCCGCCTGTAAAGTCCACTGGGCATTGGGAAATTGCTCGCTCAGGTTCGCGCTGGCCTGCACGCTGGATGGCCCGAGAAGCGGTAAAACCGGCAATTCGGTGGGTATTGCTGTTATCGGTGAGGAAGATACGGCTAGCGTATTAACAGGGGTTGGATTCACAGCCACCTGTGGTGGTGCAGGCCGCAGGAAAGGGATTCCAAACAATGAAACCAGGATGACAGCCACCAGTCCCGCGGCGGCCAGCCAGAGCTTGCGGCCAGTCTGTTGATGGACATAGCGGGCTGGGTGACTATCCTGCAATTGACGGGATAATTCGTTAACAAAATGAGGGTCAGGAGAGCTTGAGTGGGCCAGACGCATAAGCCCCTCCGCCAGTTCTTTTTCTTCTTCAGAAAGATCAGCCGGAAGACCGGAAAGTACACGTTCCAGTTCATCGGCCGCATGATTTGTCTCAGGAGTGATCATTTCTCCTCCATTTCTGTTTCAACGACCAGCTTTGTACGCAGGTCTTGTAAAGCCCGATAGACCAGGTTGCGTACCGCGCCTTCGCTGCGCGACAGCAGCCGGGAGATTTCGCTGGTATTCATTTGTCCGAATACGCGCAGACTCAGGGCTTCAACACGATCAGGTTCAATGGATTGAAGCGCTGCACTTACCTGTTGCAGCCGTAAGCGGTGATCCACCGCTTCTTCCAGCCCAAAGACGGCAGCTTCTGATAAATCCAGTGGAAGAGGCGATTTCTCACGATAGTGATCAGCCAGTTTGCGCCGGGCAATGCTGAACAACCAGACCGGAAAACTTCCCTGACGCCGGTATCCGCGCAGACCTTCGATCGCGGCCAGAAAAGTTTGCGAGGTCAAGTCTTCCGCCTCTTCACGGCTGCCGGTGCGCACAAGATGATACGCGTAGATTCGGTTGACATACCGGCGGTACAGGTCGTCAAACGCTTTCGGTTCCTTTATGGCTTGCTGAACCAGGTTTTCTTCTTCCTGTGGAGTAAGGTCACCGGATGGTGAAGACGGTAGAAACAACCGGATGATCCAATGGAGGACCGGAGGGATGTCAATGCTGCCAGTAGATAGTATTGATGTATTTGCCATAGTGATTCCTTATAAGACGTGGATGTGCATGCATGCTGCTATTTATGTAGTCGTGAAACTGTGCAGAATGTCACACCCCAATGGGGAATCGGATTGAATCCCCCCTGAATCCCTCTCAGTCAAGAGACGAACGCAACGCGGCGATCACATCGGACGTAATCCCGGTGACGGCAGCCAACTGCTCATCGCTGGCGGCTAAAATATTTTCTATCGATCCAAATTGTTTTAGCAGAGCTTTGCGTCTGGTCGGGCCGATGCCTTTAACCCTGTCCAACCGGGAAGCCAGGCCTTCCCTGGTGCGGCGGGCACGATGCGCGGTGATGGCAAACCGGTGGGCTTCATCGCGCACACGCTGCACCAAATACAGACCCTGGGAATGCCGCGGCAGAATAAGCGGGTCGGATTTTCCGGGAAGGAATAATTCCTCTTCCTGCTTCGCCAGTCCGGCCAGACCGAACATGCCGGTCAGTCCCAGGTTATCCAGCACCTGCACGGCGCGGCTTAGCTGTCCCTTGCCGCCGTCAACGATCAACAGGTCGGGCAGCCGGGAGAATGATTCATCATGTTTCTTGCCAACATCCGTGTTTTCCCGTGCGGCCAGCCAGCGCTTGAAACGACGTGTCAAGGCTTCTTCCATGCTGGCAAAATCATCAGGGCCCGAAACTGTCTGAATATTGAAGCGACGGTACATCTTCTTGTTGGGTACGCCCTGTTCAAAAACGACCATACTGGCCACCGAGTTGGTGCCTTGAGTGTTGGAAATGTCAAAACACTCAATGCGGTTGGGCGGTTCGTTTAACTGGAAAGCCTGCTGAAGTTCGGTCAGGGCTTCTGTCTGTTTATTGGTATCCGCCTGCCACTGATTGCGCAGAGCGGTCAGGGTTTCAACAGCATTGCTGGCGGCCAATTCAACCAGATCCTTTCCCTGACCGGCGGCCGGAACATTAATGCGTACTTTCTCGCCGCCGCGCCTGGTGTTCAGCCATTCCTCAATAATGCGGTGCTCTTCGATCTCTTCCGGCAATAACACCTGCGATGGGACGGTAGCGGCATCAACATAGAACTGTTTGAGAAATTGGGAAACAACCTCGCTGTCTTTGGCTTCTTCAGTACCTTCGAGAATGAAATATTCCCGGCCGATGAGTTTGCCGCTGCGGATGAAGAAGATCTGTACACAGGCTTCACCGTCTGCCCGCGCCATGGCAATCACGTCGCTATCCACCTGGTCAGAGGAGATGACTTTCTGCTTTTCTACAACTTTCTCAATCGCCTGTATCTGATCGCGGATGGCAGCCGCCTGCTCATAACGCATCTCTTTTGATGCCGCCGCCATATCTTTGCGAAGCCGGTTGACAATGGGGTCGGTACGTCCCTGAAGAAAATCACACAGGTCGTCCAGCATCTGGCGGTAGGCTTTTTGATCAATGGCGCCAATGCAGGGGGCCGTGCATAGTTTTATGTCGTAATACAGACAGGCGCGTTTATCCTGTCCGGTAATCTCGCGGTCACAACTTAAAAATGGGAAAATTCGCCGCAGCAGATCGAGGGTCTGGTGGACGGCCCACACACTGGTGTAAGGACCGAAATAGCGCGAGCCATCCTGAACCATCTGGCGGGTGATGGTCACTTTGGGGAAAGCGTCCGCCCAGTGAACCTTGATATATGGATAACGTTTGTCGTCCTTCAGCCTGATGTTGTATTGCGGACGGTAGCGTTTGATCAGGTTCATCTCCAGGATCAATGCTTCCAATTCAGAGCCGACCACGATCCATTCGATGTTGGCAATATGTTTTACAAGCTGGCGGGTTTTGAAATCCAGCCGGTTTTCGTTCTGGAAATAGCTGCGCACCCGGTTGCGCAGCACAACGGCTTTACCCACATAGATCACCGTGCCTTCGGCGTTCTTGTAGATGTAACAGCCGGGTTTGAGCGGCAGATTATCCAGAATACCCTGAATGTTGGCTGGAATTTCCATTACTCCACTACTATGCCGCTGCCTTCTTCCACCTGGCCGATCTCCCAAATAGGAAGGTCAAGTTGTTTGGCGCGAAGTGTTAATTCTGACGTAGATTTCTCGGGTACGCTCAAGAGGAGGCCGCCGCTGGTTTGTGGATCGAACAGCAGCATTTGATGCGGCTCATCAATGCCTGCAGAAAAGTGAACCTGGTCGCCAAAGAAGAGCCGGTTATCCGCCGCGCCGCCGGGAAACGTGCCCATGGCGGCATACTTTTCCGCGCAGGATATGAAGGGTATCTTTTTAAGGAAGAAACGCATACGAACCAGGCTGGCTCTACTCATTTCAATGGCGTGACCCATCAGGCTATAGCCGGTCACATCTGTGGCGGCTGTCAGGTTTAATTCCCTGGCCATGCGCGATGCGTCGCGGTTAAGACGTTTCATCCAGCCCACAGCTTCGGCGACATCCTGCGTTTCGGCTTTTTCACGTTTTAAGGCGGTGGTGGTCACTCCAAAGCCAAGCGGTTTCGAGAGAAACAATCTGTCTCCCGGCCGGGCACCCGCCTTGGTGAAACTGCGCCCATGCGGCACGAAACCCAGGGCAACCAGCCCGAATTTAGGTTCCTTATCCTGCACAGTGTGTCCGCCGGCGATTACCGTGCCAGCTTCGCGGGCTTTTTCCGCGCCTCCGCGAATGATCTCGCGGGAGATTTCTTCCGGCAGGTCGGGCGGCAGGGCGGCTACGTTTAACGCCAGGAAGGGTTTGCCGCCCATGGCGTAAATATCCGACAGGCTGTTGGCAACCGCTATCGCCCCGTAATCGTATGGGTCATCCACCACCGGAGTAAAGAAGTCAGTGGTAACGACCAGATCGCGGGTTTCATCCAACTTCCAGACTGCCGCATCATCCGGCGAATCCAACCCGACCAACAGGTCAGGGAAGGACATATCGCCGAATGTTTCCTTCACCGGGCGCAGAACCTGCGTCAACGCTCTCGCGTTTAGCTTGGATGCTCAACCGGCACAATTGGACAGGCTGGTAAGGCGGATTTGCTTTCCGGAGGTAGCCCGAATGGCATTATCCATGCAACAAATTGTATCATGATGAACTTAACACTACCTACAGACCGGGCAACCCGGTGGATTTTCCTGTCTCCGCATCTTGATGATGCGGTTTTTTCCTGCGGTGGTCTGATCAGTTTCCTGTCCGGGAATGGAATCGATGTCGAAATCTGGACAATTTTCTCTGACCAGGAAGAAGATCCCGAGTGCTTTACTGAATTCGTCCGGTCGCTGCACACACGCTGGCAATCCGGTGATCACCCGTATGAATTCCGCAAGAGAGAGGATGCCACTGCCTGCAAGATTGTTGGAGCAAGGCAGGTTCATTTTGGATATCTGGACTGCGTCTACCGGGTATTGCCTGAGAGCGGTAAGCCGGTGATCACGTCTAATGAGGAATTACTGCAGGGGATAAGACCAGAAGAGTCTTATCTCGTTAGGAAAATCACATCACGGTTGCAAAAACGCTTGACTGAATCATCCATATGGGTCTGTCCACTGGGACTGGGCAACCACATGGATCACCAGATCACCCGTCAGGCAGCCGAGAATGTGCGTCAGATGATGCTGTATTACGCTGATTTGCCATATGCTTTCCGAAGTCCGGCGCTTTCTTTTCCCGGGATGATCCAGCTTTCTTTTGATTTGCCGGAGAAAAATATTCAACAATGGGGCAGGGCAAACCTGCAATATGTATCCCAGATATCAACATTCTGGAAGGATGCCGCTGAAATGGCCGGGCAATATTCCAGGTATCTGGAAACCTACAAGGGTTTGCCATTATGGTTATCTAAACCATCTGAAGAGGAAAGGAAGTAGTCTATGCTATACTTTTCTCATCTGAATCACAGACGATGCTCCATTATGGAATCGCCCAACAACCCTGCCCAATCCAACAACACACGCCGTGCTACGATACTACCGGATGAACTCCTGCCTTTTGGCTTATTCCTGTCACAACTTGTTTATTCTGCCGGCTGGTTTTTCCCTGAGAATCGACTGCCGGCCTGGCTTCAGTCTCTCGCGGCACAGTTTGAAGGACAGGATGACACTGTACAGGGATTGGAAGATACTGGGAAGAGGTCTCATGGCTGGATTTGAGGGCTTAATCGGCCTGATGGTCATCGTTCTCACCACAGCCTTCATGCTGGTATTTACACTGCAGGATAAACGTTCACGCCTGCCATTGAGACGAATGACTGCCATGGAACGCCTTGCCTGGGCGGTAGGCATGGCCGTGGAAGACGGCCGCCGTATCCATGTCACCTTCGGTCGGGGGAATTTCTTTGATTCTCACGCAGCCATCACCATTACCATCACGGCATTGTTAAAAGAAATCGCTTCACGGTCAATCGGAAGTGACCGGCCGGTTGCTGTTTCAGCCGGTGATGGCACATCCACCCTGCTGGCAATAGATACTCTGGATTCCGTGCCATCTGCTGGATTTGCCACAGAACGCCTGGACGCGCGCCGCGGACGTTTGGCCGGTGTGACAGCCTTATCTTACGCGGCCGGTTTATTGCCCGCGCTGCATCAGGAACAGACTTCAATGCTTGTTGCCGGAGGAATGCTGGGCGCGGAAATGCGTCTTATTTTGGATGCCGCTGAAGATGAATCTATTCAAATTCTCGCAGCCTCCGATTCACCGGCCGGGCAGGCAATCGCTTTCGCCAGTCCGGTGGATGTTTTGATCGGTGAAGAGATTTTCGCGGCTCCGGCTTACCTTAAAGCCGGCAGTACATACGCGGCCAGCCTGTTGGCAGAAGACGCGTTGCGCTGGTTGTTGATAGTAGCCATTATTCTTGGCGCGGCTTTAATCAGTTTGGGAATGCCAATATTATGAAGACGCCTCTGACCACCCTGGTTGCCATACTATGCGGTTTGATTGTATTATTGGCCTATTTCCTTCCAGTAGCGCCTGTACAGAACGTCAGCCGTTTGATCATAAACTGGGCAGTGTCGATTTCCGGTGTGGCCATGCTTGTGGCTATCGCGTCTTTACTTTCAGCCCACTGGTTGAAGATCCGCCAGAAGAAAATGGCGGATCGCTATAGCATTCTGGTGATCTTTGGCTTTTTATTGACATTCCTGATTGGACTGGTTCTAGGCGGCCCAGGTAATACAGATTACCAGAATGTGGTTACCCACATTCTTTTCCCGGTGGAGGCTGGATTGTTGGGCGCTCTGGCCATTGGATTGGTAGTCAGCGCGTTCCGGTTATATCGCGCCAACCGCGGCTGGATGACTGTTGTGTTTGGAATTTCCACCATCCTGTTTTTGCTATTGAACAGCGGTGTCTTCACCACCGGTCTGGATATCCCGCTGATCAAAAGTGCTCTTGGAGTGTTGCAGCGTCTGCCCGATGCCGGCGGTCGGGGTATTTTGATCGGTCTTGCTCTGGGGACGATTACCGCTGGATTGCGGATTATTCTTGGAATCGACCGCCCGTATAAAAGCTGATCTATGAACGAGATCATTTGCCCTAAATGTGGTAGAGCCAATTCTCCGGAAGCAGAGGTTTGTGAAAGCTGCCTGACGCCATTGCCGAAGGAACCTGCCGGTGAAATGCCGGAGTGGTTGAAAAAGATTCGAGATAAAAGCCAGACTGAAAAGTCTAAGAATCCACCACTGGGAGAATTTGGTGAGGCGGAAGAGCGTCCTTTCGGGGAAGATGTCACCCCGGGTGACATCCCAGACTGGTTGAAAGAACTTCAAAAACTCGAACCGCCCAAACCGAAAGAACCGCCGGAACCAACCAGTGACTGGATGACGCGCCTGCACGATGTATTGCCGGAATCAGATCGCCAGACCCTTCAATCAACCACCTACTACTCTCAGGATGAACTGTTGGCCATGGCAGCGGCAGCCCGCAAGTTGGAACCGGCTGATATCGAACCGCCGGAAAAAGCCACCACCCGGCCACTGGATGAGTTATCCGAATCCACTTCTGACGGTCAGACACCTGAACAGACATTCCAGCAGGAAGCTCAACCCTCGCCTGAGAATCTTATCCGCCCATTCCATGAACCGGATGTGTTTTTGCCGGGTGAGGAAATAACGGATATTTCCACCAACACACCCAACCTGGCGAGCGAACCGCAATCCGGGGTACCATCGCAGCAACCGGTAGAAAACCCTGACGATTTTCCCTGGCAACCACCAGCCGCGACGCAGGATGCTGGAGTCATCCCGCCATTGGAGGCGACCAAAGACCAGTTTGACTCCATCGGATCGGCAAACCCACAGTCGCAGGAAGAACCTGCCCTGTATATGCCTCCTGAGTCTGAAGAGACTCCAGTAGTTAATAAAGCCGTTCCATTTGAACCTTTTACACCAGGCGGCAATGTTATTGCGGAAGAAGCGACCGAACCTGACAGCCTGGATCAACTGATCCCCGAAGGAATATTGCAGCCGCAGTACAGCCGTCCGGTGGAATATTCCGGCCGGTTGGAATTAAGTGAATCACAGAAAGCCAGCATTAATGTGTTGAAGAACATGCTGGTGGGAGAAATTCAACCACCGGCTTCGTCATCTTCCGGGAAAAAGAATGGACGGATATTTCGGTCAATTATCGGAATTCTGTTGTTGCTGGTGATGCTCATTCCTCTTGTCACCGGCTTCACCATAACCGGCCAGCAGGCGCTTTTCTCGCCGGGGGTTGTGGCAATGCGAAAAGCGATCGTGGATCTGCCAGATAACGCATCCTTCCTGATCATCACCGATTATGAGCCCGCCTTTTCCAGCGAACTGAAGGCGGCTTCAACGGGTGTCCTTGACAGTCTGATGATGAAAAAGATGAACTTCACCATCCTGTCAACAATTCCCACTGGGCCAGCCCTGGCGCATGACTTGATCTCCTCTGTGCGATCCGGGCCGATGATGTACCAACCCGAAAAGATCGCTTATTTGGGTTATTTGCCGGGTGGAACCACCGGCTTGCAAGACTTTATCCGTGGTCCAAGGCAGGCAATGCCGCTACTGGAAAACTCACACTATGCCTGGACGTATCCAGCCGCACAGGCAGTAAATAAAATTCAGGATTACGCGGGGATTCTCGTGATCACCGAGAATACGGAAATTGGCAGGGCCTGGATCGAACAGTTGCACGGCAAAATTACGGGTATCCCTCTGCTAATGGTGGTTTCCGCGCAATCAGCGCCTCTCATGCGTCCGTACCTCGATTCTGACCAGTTGAGCGGTCTGATCGGAGGACGGATTGAAGGAGCTATGTACGATCGCATCATGGAATTTCCTCCAAGGTCCACGGCTGTGACCGCCGCCTACCAGGCCGGAATGCTTCTGGCTGCCGGATTGGTGTTGCTGGGAGGTTTATTTGGATTATTCCGCGGCCTTTTCAGCCGCCGCTCCACATCAACTTCGGAGGACTGGCATGTCGGCTGAATCCATCTGGACAACCACGGCATTCATCCTGACCGCCGGTGTCATTATCTCTTACCTGATTGGTGAAAAGTATCCACCATTCAGAGTGATCTCATACCTTTTTATCGGTGTGGCAGCCGGTTACGCGGCGACTGTGGTTATTTTCCAGGTGATCTATCCCCGGCTGGTCATTCCGTTTCTATACCCCTCTTTTGGATATTCGCAAATAGAAGCAATCGTCCCACTCATTCTGGCATTTCTGCTGTTATTCAAAGCTATTCCAAGGCTTTCCAAAGTGGGGAATGTGGCTACCGGTGTGATGGTTGGGGCGGCAGCCGGTGTCATCATCGGCGGCGCGATCCTGGGTACGGTTTTTACACAGGCAAAAGCGGCAGTCATGCTCTTTTCTCCTGAAGCTAACACCCAATCGGGACAAATTGTGGATGCCCTCTTTATGTTGATCGGCACGATTTCCACCCTGGCTTATTTCCAATTTGGCGGCATCCGGAGACCGGGTAAACCAGTTGATCGACCAAAAGCCACAAAATTCCTCGCCGGTCTGGGTAAATTCTTCATTGCCATCACGCTCGGCGCCTTGTTCGCCGGAGTTATCTCGGCGACTATGGCTGTGCTGGCTGAACGATTGGGTTTTATTGTTCAGGTCATACAAACTTGGGTGCGTTGAGCCATGACAACAGAACCTGGTGACATTGAGTCCGTTCTGGCTGTTGACATTGGATCGGTCAACACTCGTGCTATTCTGTTCGATCTTGTTGGTTCATCCTACCGCATGCTATCAGCGGGGAACGTGCCCAGTACGCACCTGCCTCCCATAGGTGATGTCCAGGAAGGTGTCATCGCGGCTGTTCATCAGGTGGAGGAAATCACCGGTAAAACCTTACTGGACTCGAACCATCATCTGATCATCCCTGCCTCGCCTGAAGGTGCGGGAGTGGACAACCTGGTAATAAGCAGCTCGGCCGGAGTGGAAGTTCGGATTGTCACCATCGGATTGCTCGACGAGTATTCTCTGGCTCAGGTGGAAACACTGGTTGGGGGAAGTTACGCCCGGGTGGTCGATCGTTTCACGCTTGGAGATAAACGGAAACCCGAACAGCGGCTGAACGCTTTTCTGGATTCAAATCCCGATCTTGTTTTGATGGCAGGCGGAACAAATCGGGGAGCGACGCGCGCCGTTCTGCGCATGGCTGATCAATTACGGCTGGCTCTTCAGGCATGCAATCCAGAGAAACGGCCGGAAGTAATTTTTGCCGGAAATGCCATGCTCAAAGACCGGATTAAAGAGATGCTGGAGAACCTTACATCTGTCTATCAGGCATCCAATGTGCTGCCCTTCGCGGAAAGTGTAGACACGGGAGCGGCGGAAGAGACATTGATCCAGGTCCTTAATCACATTCGCGCCAAACGATTGAACGGTTTTGGCGACCTTGAACGGATCAGCGGTGTTTCAATTCTTCCCAGCGCCAGCGCGGAAGGGCGGGTGGTCCGTTTTCAAAGCCTGCAACAATCTTCGGAAAAGACGGTGCTGGGCATTAATGTTGGATCAGCGGCTTCGCATTTCATCACGGCAATCGCGGGTGACATTAAGACGAATGTGTTTCGTGGATTGGGCATTGGCCACGCTGCGGCGGAAACTCTCACCCGGTTGGGGGTGGAGGCCATCCTTCCCTGGCTGTCAATCGATATTCCCCAGGGGAATGTGCGCGATTACCTGTGGCAAAAATCACTTTTCCCGGCAGGTTTGCCGATGGATGAGGAAACTCTGGAAATCGAACAGGCTGCTGCCAGAGTCATTCTGGCAGAAATGAAGCGGTCATATTTTGGCCTGCCAAATGCCTTTTTACAGGGATTTGAACCAATATTGGTCAGCGGTGCCGTGCTGGCCCAGGCTCCAACGCTTCAACAAACTCTGCTGATGGTGCTGGATGGTCTTCAACCTGCCGGAGCGACCACAATTTTATGTGACCGGTTCGGTGTTCTTTCCGCGCTGGGCGCTTGCGCGCCAATAAGCCCTCCATTGGTGGTCCAGGTTTTGGAAACCGGTGTTTTGACCAACCTTGGGACTGTATTATGTCCAATCGCCCGGGCAAGAGTGGGAGAGGTCATCCTACGTATTAAGTTGCAGGAAGAAGACGGACTTGAAAAAAGTTTTGAAGTCCGTAAAGGCGAAATTGTCCGCCTGCCGCTCGGGTTGAATAAATCCGCGCGCCTGTCCATTAAAGCACTCAAGCACCTGGATGGTTTTCAAGGATTGCGAAATCTCAAGGTGGTTGGCGGAGAACTCGGCGTCATCGTTGACGCCCGCAGCCGGCCCATCCGCCATCCATCAGATGAGGGGATGAATCGCGACCTTATGAAAAAATGGAAGGATTCCCTTAAGGAGTGTCTTACCTGATGCAAGCATCTGTGATCCATTACCTTAAGCAAACAAATATTCGCCGCACGCGGCTGCTGCCTGCACCCGGCCGGGTGATGGTCTCACCAGGACAGCGGGTTTCGGCAAACGATACGATAGCCGAAGTGCCGAACTCCACGGGCCATTTCTTTTTGGACGTACGTTCCATTTTGAAAGTAGACACACAAACAGCAGAAGAGTTAATCCAAAGGAAAAAGGGAGAACGCCTGGCAAAAGGGGATATTTTGGCGGAAACCGGGGGTACCTTCTCGAGAGTTGTACGGGTACCGGTGGATTGCCAGATCACAGAGATTAATGCCGGTGTGGTGATTATGGAAACCCGGGGAGAATCTGTGATGATCAAAGCCGGGCTGCCAGGCTTTGTTAAGGATCTGCAGGGTGATTTGGGTGTGATCATCGAATCGGGCGGAGCCCTTGTTCAAGGGGTATGGGGCAATAATAAGACAGACGAGGGTAGTGTGGTTGTCTTGTGCGACACGGCCGACCAGGAACTGACCACCCGGCAACTGGAGGCAAGCGCGAAGGGATCGGTGGCTGTGGGTGGTTTCTGTGCTTCCGGTGAGGTGATCAGGCTGGCAGCAGAAATGGAATTGCGCGGTCTGATCCTTTCCAGCATTAACCCGGAACTGCTGCCTCTGATTGACAATTTAAGCTTTCCGGTTATGCTGATAGAGGGTTTTGGAAAAATACCCATGAACCCGGCAGCGTTCGCCATATTTCATGACCTTGAGAAACATGATGCGGCAGTCCACGCGCGGCAATGGGATCCTGTATCCGGCGAACGCCCTGAAGTTCTGTTCCCTTCGCAGAACCAGGCATTGCAACCCCCTGAAGTGGATGAATTCGCCGTTGGGCAGAACGTGCATGTCAAACTACCACCCTATGCCGGTGAAGTTGGCACGATTCTTGGACTGATTCAAGGACTGACAAATCTTCCCAATGGGCTGCGCGCGCCGGCTGCGGAGCTGCGCAAACAAAATGGTGAAAAAATCACGGTACCGCTGGCAAATCTGGAATTGATTATCTAGGGATTGCCCACCCGGATACCAGGAGTTGAAAATATGTCATACCCTGAAAATCAGAACCAATATCAAGATTTCGACGAATACGAAGGTGACGATCTCTCCGGCGGTCAGGATCCCAAACCCAGCAACCGGACGTTTTTCATCTCCTTCGGGCTGATCGCGGTTATCTTTGCCTTAACATTGGCCGCATTGGCCTTTGTAATATTTTATGTGTTGCCGCAATCACGTGAAAAACGGGAAGCCCAGAATATTCAAATTTTTGCCGCCAATACTGCGACAGCCCTGGCTGCCACACAACTCTCGGAAAGCCTGGCCATGGCCGCGGCACAGGCGGAGCAGGCCACCGCCACCATCGCGCCCACATTCACCCAGTTGGCTCCAGCCACGCCAACACCAGAATTGGAAGAACTAAGCATCGCGCCGGTGGAAGAAGTGACCGCGGAGCCTCAAGGTCAGGGTGGAGGGATGGATGCGCGAACAGCCACGCTGGCCGCGTTACAAACCCAGGCAGCACTTGCCCGGTTGACTGCCGAAGCAGACGGTGCTGGCGCGTTGCCGGAAACCGGTATTATGGATGGGGTTGGTTTGCCGGGATTGGCGGGATTGACAGTGGTTTTGGGTCTCGTGATCTTCGCATCCCGAAAATTACGCTCATCGTAGTCAATTCAGCCTGCATTGAAGAGTTAAACAAAGATCGGGATGACTGACATCAATCCCGATCTTTTTCTTGTTATGTCTGGTACTTTCTAGCAGACGCCGGCAGCAATCTGTTCGCCGAAATCAAGCAGGGCTTTTACCATTTCAAGTGAGCGGCCTTCGGCATACACGCGAAGCACCGGCTCCGTGCCGGAAGGTCTGATGAGCAGCCAGGAGTCATCCGCCATGATGTATTTCACGCCATCCAGCGCGGCGACTTCCTTGACCGATTCCCCGCCGATTTTAGCCGGAGCATCATTGATTAATTGGGAGGTCATCTGGGCTTTGGCAACCGGCCGTTTAAGGCGCAGGTCAGTGCGTTCGTAGAACGCCGGCCCCACCTTTTTTAACAGGTCTTCGACCAGTTCATACAGCGTGACACCGGAATCAGACACGATTTCAAGGAGCAGGAGCCCCATGAGAATGCCGTCACCCTCGGGAATGTGCCCCTTGAAGGAAATACCGCCGGATTCCTCCCCCCCGATGAGCACTTCTTCCTGCATCATGATATCCGCGATGTGATTGAACCCCACCGGTGTTTCATGAACTTTGATCCCATACTGGTTGGCCAACCTATCGATCATGCGGGTGGTGGATACGGTGCGGACGACGGACCCGGTCCAACCGCGCTTTTCGTGAAGGTATTGCAGCGATAACGCCATAATCTTGTGGGGATCGACAAAATTGCCGCGTTCGTCCATCGCGCCGATTCGGTCGGCATCACCATCTGTGGCCAGACCGAAGTTTCCCAGGTGCGTGCCGATAGCGCCCGCCAGCGGTCCCAAAAATTTGCCAATGGGTTCAGGGTGGACGCCGCCAAATCCGGGATTCATCTCGCCGCGGATTTCGGTGACTTCACAGCCGGTACCCTGCAGGATGCCTTTGATGATGCCTCGACCGGCACCGTACATCGAATCGACCACGATACGCTGCGGGTTACTGGCGATTTTGTCAAAATCGATCAATGTGCGCAGGTGGTCGTTGTAGGTCGGGATAGGGTTGAATCGCTGGATCAATTTGGCGTCAATCGCCTTGTCAAAATCCATCAGGTTTGGTCCTCTACCCTGGTTTTCGTTATCGTTCAGATAGACTTCAACCCGGCGGCACTGTTCAGGCAGTGCGGATCCGCCGTAGGCGGATTTCAATTTCACACCGTTGTAGCGTGGCGCGTTGTGTGAGGCAGTGATCATTACACCGCCCATGGCGTTTAAATTGCGCACGGCATACGAGATGGCAGGAGTGGGGGCGTCAGCGTTGGTCAGGTAAACCGTAAAACCATTGGCAGCCAGCACACGGGCCACTTCCGCGGCGAAACGGTCGCTCAGGAAACGAGTGTCGAATCCAACCACAAGTTTTTTGGGATCAGGGGTGACATGCACCACCGTGCCATTGTTCCAGGCGTCTGACGCGATGGCGTCTGCGATAGCCTGGGTTACCTGTCGAAGATTGGCAAAAGTGAAGGTGTCGGAGATAACCGCACGCCAGCCGTCAGTGCCGAAATGGATCGTCATAAAGTCTTGCTCCTAAATTTTAAAATAATTACCGTCAGGGAGTGTTTGATGGTTCGGGTGTGTCTGTCGGTATAGCTGTTGCCGTGATCAGAGCGGATTGTAACACCCAGCCCTCATACCCGTCAGGGCTGATTACATGCAGCCATATCCTTCCGTCAACTTCTGTGGCTTCGGGTAAGATGTCCAGCCGGCTTCCGTTCAGGAAACTCTTAACCAGGCTTCCCTCGAAGCCCGGTGTCTTGCGAATGTACGCCCCGCCGCCTGTTTCGGCAGACATCCACGCGCGAATGGGGGTGCTCGTGGGGGTGAAGGTGATGGTGGGCGTGTCGGTAGGCGCGGGCGTGGGTGATAACGTGGGAGACGGGGTTGGGGGAACTTTTGTTCGCGTGGGTGTATGTGTGGCGGTTGGCACCGGGGTTGGTGTGGGCGCGAGTGTGGGCAGCGCGACCTGGAAATGACGCGCCGTTTCCACTCCGCTGAAGGCTACCAGCGCACACATGGCCACCAGGGCGGCGGTTGTCCCCAGGGTGTAACCCAGGTGGATCATAGGTCGTAGGCCAGTTAAGGCTAGAACGATCACACCGATCAGCGCGGAAGTAGCCAGATACACACCGAAAACCAGCAGCCCATCCGGCAGGAGCCCTTTGGTGCCTGTCAGTACCCCGAAACCGGCCACACCCAGTGGAAGATAAAGCTCATAGGCAAGGGCGACATTGGTAATCAGGTACTTTGGACTCTGGTTCTTACGCACGACAAACAATGTGGTAAGACCTGTCCCCACGATGAGCAGAAAAACGTCATACCAGGAAAAATGGGCGTGCAGATAGGCATGTTGAATGGGGACAATGGACACTTGCAGGGCGATAGTACCGGCCAGCAAGCCCCCGGTGAAAACCAGTATGGCACCGATGAGGGAGGCGATCAATGCCCGCAGGAAGAAATTACGTGAACCGATGATGGATGCCAGCGAAAGACCAATGACCGGAGATAAGAATGGCGCGATAAGGGCGGCCAGCAGAAAAAGCGCCGGCGAATTGGCCAGCGCGGCAATACCGGTGATAAGGCCGCATAAAAAGGAATAGATCAGGAAATCGGCGGAGGGAGTTAACCGGGTGACCAGTTCTTCCAGCAGGCTGGTCTGTTCATCCGAGGTATCCGGGGCCAGCAAACGGCGCTGCCTGCGCCGGCGGGCTGGCGGGAGGGATGTGGAATCATCATTTGGGAGGGATTCGCTGGTGGGGAGGGTCATTTGCGTAGAGTTGCCACGATTCGTTGCGGCTTTTCCAACAGGCTGAAAGCTGAGAAGATATCGGGCATAACGATGCGGGCGGATTTCATGGTATCCACACACAACCCTTCGGGTGAAAAAATGGCAATTCCAAGAAACGCTTCAGCCAGCATCTGAGCATCATTTGCGCCCTGCCCGATGGCAGCACATGCTTGGCCGCCCAACGCGCGGATGTAGTCGGCTTTCTGGCGGGCTTCATCACCGGGCTGCAGGCGTACGGCTTTGAAGCCCAGTATTTGATCGATTTGATCCTGCCCTCCGTGGGTATCGGCAGTTATCAGGTGGATCTGGAGGCGGTTGGCCAGCGAGGCGATCGCCCGTGGTATGCCTTCCAGCAGCACACCATCCACAGCCAGCGTACCGTTCACGTCCATGATCAGGTGAAGGATTTGGACATTTCCTGTGCCCGGGATGGTCAGATCGATCATGCCGCTATTATAATATAGCCGCCTTGAGTCAATTTATAAATTATCTCCCGGCACCGGATTGGACTTCAATGAAGCGTTTATCAGCCATTATTCTTAGCGGATCTTTTTTTATCAGTTCCCTTTCCGGGTGCAGCGGTTTAAACCTGCCTTCTTTCAATCCCACTGCTACCCCCACTGCCACCGCCGTTCCCACCCCGATACCCCCAACCGCAACCCCGGAAGCCGCGCGGGTCACATTAATCGCGCCGCCGGGCATTTTGCCGGAGGAGGTGAAAGCGGTCACCGATGCCATTCAACCGGCAGTATCCGCGGCAGGCCTGATGGTGGAAACGCTCGGTCAGGCGCCCACAGGCAGCCTGGGACCCAACCGGGTGGCTGCCATCTTCCTTACCATTCCCGATAATTTGGTGGACATTCTGGCAGCCAATCCAAAGACACAGGTGATTGTGGTCAGCACGGCTGATCTTCAAACCGGCCCAACCCTGACCGTTCTGCGCGTGCATCCAGAATTTCTTTCCTTTATGGCCGGGTACACGGCCGTGCTGGCCGCGCCCAACTGGCGGGCGGCCGGTTTGATCCCAAGCGACGGGGGTGAAGTGAACGTGCAGGCGAATGCCTTTATGAGCGGCGGACGTCATTTCTGCGGCCGCTGCGGCACGTCCACCCCGCCTTTTGCCGCCTATCCACTCACAGAATCTGCCGGTATGGGCGCGTCAGCGGTGGAATGGCAGACCGCCGTCTCCAACATCCTTCCGGCTGGTCTGGAAAGCCTGTATTTTTCAAAAGAAGCCCAGTCTCCGGAACTGCTTCAATCGCTGGTTTCCCAGAATTTGATCTTCCTGGGCACCAGTTACCCGGGAGACGAGCTTAAAAACCGCTGGGCAGCCACCATCAGCATGGATATCGCCGGCGCGTTGGCCGCGGCCATGCCGGAAGTCTTGCAGGGTCAGGGGGGGAAGATCATCCCCGTCGGGGTGAAGGTCACGGATATTAATGAAGCGTTTCTTGGTGTTGGCAAACAGCGCCTTATTGAAGCAACCAATGAAAAATTGATGAAAGGCTGGCTCAATCCCTTCACGGTAACCGGTTAAGAACGGCCTGTCCCTTTAAATTCTTCGGCGGTAGCAGAACCTGGCTGGTTGATTCCTTCGCGTTTGAAAACCTTTAAAAAGGTGAGCGCGAGTATTTTGGTATCCAGGCCGACGGACCAATTGTCCACGTACCAGACATCCATCCGGAATTTGTCCTCCCAGGTGAGGGCGTTGCGCCCGTTTACCTGCGCCCAGCCGGTGATGCCCGGAAGAACGTCATGCCGGCGCGCCTGCTCGGGAGTGTAGCGGTCAAGGTAGGCAGTGAGCAGTGGCCGCGGGCCCACCAGGCTCATCTCTCCGCGCAGCACATTGATCAACTCGGGTAACTCATCCAGACTGGAAGAGCGCAAAAAGCGGCCGAAGGGCGTCAACCGCTCCTTGTCCGGCAGGAGGCTGCCATCCGGTGCGCGTTTGTCGGTCATGCTGCGGAATTTGTTGAGGGTGAAAAGCCGGCCTTTATAGCCCGGGCGAACCTGCCGGAAGAGGATGGGGCTTCCCAATTTGATTCGCACCAGTATGGCAAGCAGCACCAGCAGCGGTGAGATCAAAATAACACCGGGGATGGTGAGGAGAAGGTCAAAAATCCTTTTTGAAATGGGGATGCCTTGGGGCATGCAGGAGATTATAGCCCGCGCCCAATCCTTTGACAACCAGCCAACGGCATGGTATATTTTTCGTCCCCGCCCCCATCGTCTAGCGGCCCAGGACGCGGCCCTCTCAAGGCCAAAACAGGGGTTCGAGTCCCCTTGGGGGCACCTTCATGAAACCACCAATATGGTGGTTTTTTGATTCCTCGACCCTCTTTCACACCATCGAGGTGCAGGCGGCCAA
>CAYNJT010000041.1:0-28122 GCA_964397625.1 uncultured Leptolinea sp.
CCCTGCTCGGTCCTGCCATTGGCAAGATCTTCTCGAACGTCGTGCAGGCTATCTAATTTCGACGTCAAATTAGTAAATCGTTGTATCTATAAAGATATACGGAGAGAAAAGCCCTACGTTGCAGGGCTTTTCTTTTTCATACAGAATTTATTATCAAACCTGGCTTCCCAAATTATATTAAATGCATCTGCCTTTTTTATACTATAATTCTTTACGGTGGGAGAATTGACCGCACAAAAAAAGGTTGTAGGAGGACTACATGGCCAGTGGAGGAAGAAATCGGGGGCTGATTTTTATAGTGATCGCCCTTGTAATAATCGCAGTACTCGCAGTATTGTATTTTCTGTTCCGAGGGACGTCATTTTTACCAACCACGCCGCAACCTGGAGCCGCTGCTCCGCAGCCGCCCAGCGTGAAGATGACAAGTATAGTCATTACCACTCAGCGCATTCCCCGTGGTTCGGTAATCACTGATAGCGTGATCACAACCCTTGCCTATCCGGAAAAAGACCTGGTTGCTGGAACCTTCTTCACGGATCCAAAAGCCGTAGTGAATAAGCAGGCCAAATATGACCTCGAAGCCCGCATTCCCATAACAGAAGGAATGCTTGTCACTGGTCAGGTCGGGTCATACGCCGCTTTCCAGATTCCCAAGGGGTATGTGGCCGTATCCATCCCGATCACAAAACTGACAGCCGTTTCCTTCGCGCCTGTAGTTGGCGACCATGTGAACATAATAGCCTCCATGATGGTGGTAGATATTGACCAAAACTACCAGTCTCGATTACCGAATTTAACCGGTAATGCGGTTCCACCCCGCGGCGCTTCTGAGGGCGATCCCGGATCGCTTACTGTTACCACAACATCGGGCGCTGGTGCACAGGGCCGTGTTGACCTGGATGCCACCCTGAATCAACCAATATACCTGGTGCCTTCAGAAAACCAGCGGCCGCGCCTGGTCAGCCAGATGGTTATTCAGGATGCCATCATCCTTCGGGTGGGATCATTCCCGACAAGTGAACTTGCAAAGACCAGCGGTGTTGAACCCACCCCCGGTCCGCAGGCCGCGGGCGGCGAAGCGACGGCTGTTCCCGCCCCTGACATGATAACGCTTATAGTTCGCCCGCAGGACGCCATCACATTGAACTACTTGATGCTGAGCAATACCCAGTTGAGTCTGGCATTGCGCGCAGCCGGCGATCTTGATCCGGCGGCTGTTGAAGCTGTCACCTTGCAGTATCTTTTCCAGACGTACAACATTCCCAATCCACCTAAAACAGCGTTTGGATTAGAACCGCGAAAAGATGACCTTAACTTCAATTCCAGAGGTTCGAGCCCTGCTCCTACAGCTGTACCACGGTAGAATGATCAAACAAGACTGAAGGAAAAACCAGTATTTAGGAGAGCTTATGCCCGGGCAGGAAAAAATACGGGTGCTGATCGTAGATGATATAGCCGAAACCAGAGAGACGGTTCGCCGTCTCCTGCAATTTGATACATCCATTGAAGTTCTGGGCGGTGCACAATCTGGTATGGAAGCCATTGCTCAATGCGAGCAATTAAAACCAGATGTCGTTTTGATGGATATCAATATGCCAGATATGAACGGCATTGAAGCTACGGAGGCCATCCGAAAAAAGACACCCTACTCCCAGATCATCATCCTTTCGGTTCAAGATGATCCCGGCTATTACCGCAAAGCAATGCTGGCCGGCGCGCGTGATTTTATATCCAAACCGCCGATGATCGATGAACTAACCGCGGCCATCCACCGTGCAGGTGCCATGGCCCAGGAAGAAAAGAATAAAGCCGTTCAAGTTTACACATCAACAGCCGGCAGAACCGGCCCTCTACCTTACAGCAGCATCCCCATGGTTCTGGGCAAAATCATCGTGACATACAGCCCCAAAGGTGGTACGGGGTGTACAACCATCGCCACAAACCTGGCTTCCGCCTTGCAGGGTGAGAATGCCAATGTCGCTCTGGTTGATGCCAGTCTTCTTTACGGTGATGTTCCTGTTTTCTTGAACGAGCAGCCCAAGAATTCAATTATTGACCTTTCGGTTCGCGCTGACGATCTTGATCCTGAGACTGTGGCCGCGTCGTTGGTCCAACCAAAGACAGTACCCTTCAAAATTCTGGCGCCTCCCCCCAGCCCCGATTTGGTGGATAGGGTAACGGGAGACCAACTTGTCAAATTGTTGACATTAATGCGCCAATCGTTTCAATACATCATCATTGACACATCATCCTATCTGTCTGATGTTGTGCAATCAGCGCTTTCAACTTCTGATGTGATTATTCTGATCACAACTCCCGATATTGCTTCCATCAAGAACTGCAGCCAATTCTTGAATCTGGCAGACATGAGTGGAATCGAACGAGACCGGATCATATTTGTGCTAAACCGTTATGACCGCAACCTGCACATTGACCCGGCAAAAGTAGGCAATCGGCTAAACCAGGCTGTAAATTTGACGATACCTATGGATGAGGCATATGTGATCCGTTCGATTAATAAAGGTGTTCCTATTTTTATTGAAAATCGTACTCATCCGGTGAGCATGAGCATTCAAAAACTGGCATCCATGGTAAAGGACAAGATCATCAAACAGGATGATAACGCCTTTACCCAGGCAGGTTTAAAATAACAGGGTGGGAAGGTTTTGGAGGTAAGTAATGGCTTTATTGAAACGATTCAACGCCGGGGATAGCGGGACAACTCCCCCCAATCAATCAGGCGGAAACAACAGCTCGGGCAGCGACATTATACGTTCTGCGCAGATGCCTATGGCAACCCAGCCTCGACCTGCCATGACCCCATCTCTGGTCAACATGGAAGGTCTGACAGAATTTAAAAATCGGGTTCAAAACAAACTCCTGGCCACACTTGAACCAACCACGGATATGTCTCGTAAAGAACAACTCCGCCAGCAGATTGAGCGGGTGATTGACGACATGCTCCTCGAAGAACACATGACCATATCCCGGCCGGAGAAATTGCGCCTATACGAATCGATATGTGCTGATCTTCTGGGATTTGGTCCATTAGACCCCTTGCTAGACGACGAAGCCATTACCGAAATCATGGTCAACGGGGCTAGCCATGTATATGTTGAAAAGCGTGGAAAGATCATTAAAGCCAATGTGGCATTTGAAAGCAATGAACATGTTCTGCGCATCATTGACCGTATCGTGTCTCCATTAGGCCGTAGAATTGACGAATCCAGCCCGTATGTTGACGCCCGTCTGCCCGATGGTTCTCGTGTCAACGCGGTAATCCCCCCAATCTCGCTGGTGGGACCTGTTTTGACCATTCGTAAATTTTCCAAACGTCCCATCACCGTTGAACAATTAATTGGGTATGGCTCAGTCACTCCCGAAGCCATGCAATTTTTGAAAGCATGCGTTGAAGCTCGTTTGAATATTGTTATTTCAGGCGGCACCGGTTCGGGTAAAACCACACTTTTGAATGTTCTCTCCAGTTATATTCCAGGCGATGAACGAATCATCACCATTGAGAACGCGGCAGAGCTTCAGCTCCAGCAGGAACATGTGGTTACCATGGAATCCCGCCCCATGAACATTGAAGGCAAAGGGGAGATTACCATCCGTCAACTGGTGGTTAATGCCCTTCGTATGCGTCCTGACCGTATAATCGTCGGCGAAATCCGCGATGAAGCCGCGCTGGACATGCTTCAAGCCATGAACACCGGTCATGAAGGTTCCATGACCACACTGCACTCCAACAGTCCGCGGGATACCCTCTCTCGTCTGGAAACAATGGTTTTGATGGCCGGTATGGACCTTCCCGTTCGCGCCATTCGCGAACAGGTTTCATCCGCTATAGATCTGATCATCCACCAGGATCGTCTGCGTGACGGTACCCGCAAGATTACCTACATGACTGAAGTTCTTGGTATGGAAGGCGACGTGATCACCACCACAGACCTGTTCACTTTTGAACAGGCTGGTATCGAAAATGGACAGATTATCGGTATGCTCCGCCCAAGCGGTCTGGTTCCCAAGTTTATGGACAAAATCCGCGCGTCGGGTATTAACCTGCCCACTTCACTGTTTGGTATTGGACGGAGATGATCATTGGCAAAATATCTGCCAGCTTTCTCCTCTCATAACAGGGTAACCCCATGAATTTAATGTTCATCTTCATTTTGGGTGGAAGCGTTGCGATGCTTCTGTTGATCATTGGCATCGTGGTTTCCATCCGCAGCGACCGGGACCTGGTCGATGAACGTCTGGGGCGCCTGGTCGAATCACCTGAAGAAGAAGAGATTATCCGCAAGGAAGCTTCCAAACCATTAACAGATTGGTTGAACCGCAGGATGGAAGGTTCTTCCATTGGTGACAGGATCTCAAAGAGCCTTGCGAGGGCGGATCTAAAACTTAAGCCAGGCGAATTTATTGCGGTGATCATAATCGCCGCGTTTGGGGGTGGCATAGTTCTCTGGTTCTTCTCCGGACAAAATATTTTTGCCGGCATCCTCGGCGCCATAGGCGGTTCATTTCTTCCCCGGATGTACCTCAACAGCCAGCAATCCAGACGCCTTATTAAGTTTAATGAACAATTGCCGGATATGTTGAATCTGATGGTCAACGGCTTGCGCGCTGGTTTTTCAACCATGCAGGCTATGGAAGCCGTCAGCCGGGAATTGCCGCCTCCCATCAGTGATGAATTTCGACGTGTCGTTCAGGAAATGCAACTGGGCGTTACCATGGAAAAATCTCTGGACAACCTGCTCAGGCGTATTCCCAGCGATGACCTTGACCTGGTGATCACAGCCATAAACGTGCAGCGTGAAGTCGGTGGCAATCTGGCAGAGATCATGGACACAATAAGTTATACCATCCGTGAACGTGTGCGCATCAAAGGCGAGATCCGCGTTCTTACAGCTCAGGTGATGTATTCTGGCCGTTTCCTTGCAATGATGCCGGTCTTTGTGATTGGCATCTTATACCTGGTAAACCGCCCTTATATGATGGAATTTTTTAAGCCAGAGAACCTGCCCTGCGGGTACATATCCCTCATTCTTGGCGCGATTTTGATCATTTCAGGTTATTTTGCCATGAACAAACTCGGTGATATTGAGGTCTAAAACGGCAGAATGGATTTGAATTATGTCTGATATACTCATCGGTTTTATCGTCCTGTTGGTTGTGGTAGTGATCGTGGCGGTCGTTCTCGTGATCATCGGCCTGCGCAATCCATCATTCCAGAATAACCGTATTTTGCAGGAACGTCTGGAAGAAATGACTACCACCGGTGAAGTGGTGAACCTGGAGAAAATCGAGCTTTCCTTGCCGTTTTCGGAACGGGTCATCTACCCGATCGCCCGAAAGCTCGGTGAACTTGCCATCCGCTTCACACCCCAGAACGCTCTCCAAAATACAGCCAAGAAGCTCGAACTGGCCGGCAGCCCTGGCAAGCTTGATCCCACCATGATGATGGCGCTCCAATTCATCTCTTTTGTGTTCTTTGGCGGTATGTTATTCCTGGTTTTCTCCGTGGCAAAAGTAAGCTGGCCGCTGGGTGTGGTCATATTGATCGTTCTGGGTTTTTCCATTCTTGGATTCTTCGTTCCACAGCTGCTGCTCAGTTCAAGCATCAATCGCCGTCAACATCACATTCGACGTGCAATGCCAGACGCGTTGGATTTGTTGACTATCTGCGTTGAAGCCGGCCTTGGGTTTGACGCGGCCATGTCGAAAGTCGCGGAAAAATGGGAAACTGAATTGAGTCTATCCTTTGCGCGCGCGATTCGAGAAATTCAACTCGGTAAACTCCGGCGCGAAGCTTTGAAAGCCATGGCGGATCGGATCGGAATCCCAGAAATGACCAGTTTTGTCGCGGCGGTTATCCAGAGTGAACAACTTGGTGTGAGTCTGGCAAAAGTCCTGCGCATCCAATCAGACCAAATGCGCATTCGGCGCCGGCAACTGGCAGAAGAAGAAGCTCACAAAGTCCCTATTAAAATGCTGATCCCTATGGGTTTGCTGATCTTCCCTTCGCTGATGATTGTTTTGCTGACACCGGCAGCCTTTCGGTTGATGCATTCCGCTCTGGGTTCGATGTTCAGGTAATTCAAATGGACAAGAACTTGACTGCTGCCCTTCGATGGCAGCAGTTTTCTTTTCACTTGCGTTCAGGTTTGTGGAGAGGCATTGATTGGATTTTTCCTCCTCAATGCCCGGGATGCCAGACCATGGGCACCCGCTGGTGTGAGAATTGTTCCAGTTCGGTCCAAACCTTGCCAGAACCTGTTTGCCCTGTTTGCGGTGAACCAGGTTCCACCGATGAGATTTGCAATGATTGCCGTTCAATTCCGCCGGCGTTCGATTCCCTTCGATCTCACGCGCTTTTTTCAGGCCCGGTACGTGAGGCTTTGCACCGCCTGAAATACAACAATGATATTGGCCTCGGCGAAGTATTAGCTCCCTATTTGGTAAAGACCTATCAAACCATGAACCTGGATATCGATTTGGTAACGGCTGTTCCTCTCAGCAAGAAACGTCTTCGCAGCCGCGGTTATAACCAGGCAGAGGAATTGGCGCGGCCCTTTGCGGCCATGATTGGAAAACCTTACCTCGGAAATTTAGTGGAACGTATAGTTGATACCCGAAGCCAGATCGATCTTTCTGCGCAAGAACGCAGGGAAAATGTTTCAGGCGCTTTTTACGCAAATTCTATGTTCATTAAGGCAAAATCTGTCATAATAATAGATGATGTATCCACTACAGGATCAACCATTTCAGAATGTGCAAGAGCACTTCGGAAAGCAGGTGCCAGGGAAGTTCATGCGATCACCCTGGCCAGAGCGCCGCTGAAAACAACTCCAGGTTGAACCGGGTGGATTTCATTAATTAAGCTGTCAAGGAGGCTTTTATGGATTTCAAGGTCGAGATTTCAGCGAAGAACATGGAAGTAACAGAACGAATAAGCGACTACATAAACAAAAAAGTCGCCAAGTTTGATCGGTTGCTTCCAGCAATTGATGAAGTCCGTATTGATCTGTCCCACCTGAAAAACACCCGTAGTGTCAGCGATCGCAATGTGGCTCAGATCACTGTTCGAGGCAAAGGGTATATCCTTCGTGCTGAAGAACGAGCTGATGATATTTTCACGGCAATGGATGCGACCCTTGAAAAGATGCAGCGCCAGATTGAACGCTATAAAGGCAAACGGGTTCGCGGCCGCGGCGATGGCACTCCCGCATCCGCTGTCATTCCGGCAGAACCCATTGAAGAAGAAGTATCTGAACAACCAATCATTGTCAGGCGAAAAGAATTCACATTGATCCCGATGGATGAAGCCGAAGCCGTCGAACAAATGGCATTACTCGGGCATGAAAATTTCTTTATTTTCTACAACGCGAATACAAGCCATATCAATGTTTTATACCGCAGACGTGATGGCACCTATGGTCTGATCGAACCCAAGATAGGATAAAACTGGTAGTGATTCTTCAAAACGGGAAGAGGCAGCAACTCTTCCCGTTTTTTATTTCTTCAGGTTGTTTTGAAGTAACAATGGGTCCTTTTTTCGTTCCTGTCTCCACGCGATAAGGCTGATCAGTGTCCCGGCAGCCAGCAGACAACCCAGGGTGATAAATATGTATTTCAGGCTATTTACCTGGTATTCTATGGGAGCCGAAGTCGCCCCGGTTGGCAAACCTCCGGCGAATTTAATTACCAGGGTGGTCCACAATGTTCCCATTATCGCAATCCCACTGGTTTGTCCGAGTGTTCGGGTAATGGCCAATAAACCTGAGACAACACCCAACCGTTCAACCGATGCCGTACCCAAAACCGCGGAATTGTTAGGACTCTGAAACAGGCCCATACCCAGTCCAACAGGCAAATACAAGAGAACAAAATTTTGCCACGATGTCTCCGTGGATAAATTGGACAGATTAAAATAGCTCAATGCCAGTGTTGCTAATCCGATGACCGTCAATAGACGAAACCCAAATCTATCAGAAAGCCATCCAGAAACCGGCCCAGTTACCCCCAGCATGATGGGAAAAACTGCCATCAATATACCAGAGAATTCAGGGTTATATCGCAGAACATTTTGAAGGTAAAACGGGATCAAGAATACCGTCCCGGCGCTGGCAACGAATGTCATAAATCCAGTAATCAAATTCACGCTGAATTGCGTATTTTTAAACAGACTTAAATCAATCATTGGTTGCGTGACCGTTTGTTCAACGCGAATAAACAACCAAAGAAAGATCGAAAAAAATGCGAACAAAAGCAGCGATGGTATGGAAAGAAAACCATTGTCCTGAGAATAAGTGAGTGCAAATAATAGGGCAGAAAGACACACGAGCAGCGATCCTGCACCTAAAAAATCAAAGCGTTCGCCTGTTTTCCGTGTGGATGTGGGTAACGAATAAATGGCGATCGGAATGGCGATCAACCCCACAGGGATGTTCACAAAGAAAATCCAGTGCCAGCCGAGATTTTCCAGAATAATCCCGCCAAGTGTAGGCCCAAGGATGATACCCATGGAAACTGCCAGACCGTTTATACCCAACGCCCTGCCCCGTTCTGTCGGTGGGAATCCCTCCGCCAACAGGGCTGGTCCAAGCGCCATGAGGAAAGCGGCACCCAGAGCCTGGAGCACGCGAAACGTGATCAACCACTCCACCTGCTGTGACAATCCACACAACAATGAGCCCAGAATGAAAATCCCAAACCCGGCCAGGTAAAGAACTTTTTTACCGATAATATCCGCCAAACGACCAATGCCAGGTAACAATACGGTAATAGTTAGCAGATAAACCAATACAACCCATTGGACTGATGTAAAACTTGTATGAAGATCTCTTTCCAGTGTAGGCAGAGAAATATTGACAATGCTGCTATCGATTGTGGCGAGAAAAACACCGAAGGAAACGGATATTAATACCTGCCACTTACGTGAAAATTCTGTAGGAGTCATGAGTATCAATTTCTCATTTTTCAGGAAACGTTGGATTATATCATCCGTCTTTATCATCGATTACAATCATCCGTATGTTCATCTTTCTTTCCAAGTTCCTTCCCCTCTTTGTTTATCCAGTAGGCATCTGTGCCGTATTGATGGCGATTGGCCTCATTTTTAGCAAGCGTATCCGGTTGTCCCGGTTAGCCTTCCTTGCCGCGATGCTGGTTCTTTTCATTGGTGGAAATCGGTGGTTTTCTTATATGCTGGCCCGCTCCCTTGAATGGCAGTACCTCCCTGGTACCAGCGTTGAATCAGCGGAAGCGATAGTCGTTCTTGGTGGAGGCACCGAATCTGATCTCCCTCCCCGGCAGGCAGTTGAAGTCAATAGCGCTGGCGACCGAATAATCCACGCAGCCGATCTTTACAAGAAAGGAGCAGCTCCACTAATCATTCTCAGTGGAGGAAATATTGATTGGATGGAGTCGGTGGAAAAATCGCCTGCTGCCGATATGCGGCAGATTATGTTGAAGTTGGGTGTTCCAGATTCTGCTATGATCCTGCAACCGAAATCACAGAACACCCGGGAAGACGCTTTATATTCAGCAGAAATTTTGAAGGAACGAGGTATCACCCGAATTTTACTTGTCACTTCCGCTATGCACATGCCGCGTTCTGTCGGCCTCTTTACCCGGCAGGGGTTGGAAGTTATTCCTTCTCCCACGGATTTCACGGTGACCGAAGATGGCTGGCAAAGAGTACTGAATCCCAATTTTGAGAGTTTTATGATTAACTTGATTCCTAATTCAAGCTCCCTGGGTTTATCAACTACTGCCCTAAAAGAATATATTGGTATTCTGACATACAGATTACAGGGCTGGTTATAAATTAGCAGGCTATTCTTTGTTGCAGGTATTTTCTTGTAACGGATTACTTTTCAAAAACATTAAGATTCTCTAATGAGCATAAAACTTGCACGTAGCTTGTAATTACATGAATTTCGGTTTATGATTATTAACGACACCGGATAGAGCGAATCAGGTGAGAGTCCGCGTGTATTCATCATCTACTTGCACCGAAAATCATCGCGACACGTAAGTAATTAATAAGGACGGTAGCGAGAAGACAATGAACGCCATGGTAGATATAATTCGAACGTTCTGGCAAAATCTCCAGGTTGGGGTTGTTACCCAGATTGGTTCGTGGAACTATGTCATAATCGCCCTGTTGGTAGCAATCGAAGGCCCTATCGTCACTCTTCTAGGTGCCGCGGCAGCCGCCTCAGGCGTATTGAAAACCGGCCTGGTCCTTGCTTCAGCCGCTTTCGGTAATCTGACGGCTGATATGGTATGGTATCGCCTCGGGTATGCGGGAAAAATGGAATGGCTGCTTCCCTACCAACGTTGGTTGGGAATCAAACCCCGCCAAATGTCTCATTTACAGGATGAGATGCATAGGCATGCTCCAAAAATCCTTTTCTTTGCCAAACTCTCGTCCGGTTTCATGATCCCTTCGTTGCTGGCGGCCGGTTTAGCAAAAGTTCCAATGAAGAAATGGTTGCCTACCTTGTTATTAGGCGAGATGATCTGGACAGGGGCGTTGGTTTTGATTGGTTATCATGGGACAAGAATTCTCTCATCCCTCTCAAAAGGAATTGAATACGTCTTATTAGGCGCGTCCATTATTTTTCTTTGTGTTATGGTGTATTATATTCGCCGGTCATTAAAGATCAGCGGAACATTTGAAGAAACACCTGACGAATAACTGAAGAAAACAATATTCCATTTTTAGGATGGTTTTATGCGGATTCTGATTACAGGCTGCACATATTTTCCCTCGCGTAATGGTCAGGCAATTTTTATGATCAACCTTGCCGAAGGGATGGCAGCACTGGGTAATAAAGTTCTTGTTGTTATTCCATCAACCAGTGGTATTGAAAAAGAATATCAGCGCAATGGAGTTGATATTCTTGAGATGAAATCGATTGACCTTTCCCGTATTCATTCAGAAGCAGCCATGACATTTTTTGCCGGACGGAAGGTCAGGCAGATTCTCGAACAATTCCAGCCGGATGTCATCCATATCCATGATCACTACCCATTAAGCAACACCTTTGTAAAAGAAGGGAAAAAGAAACAAATCAAGCTGGTAGGGACCAACCATTTCGTGCCTGATAATCTCGCGCCGTATGTTCCAGGTTCGGCGCACTTTGCTACACTTCTTGGCAAGATTATGTGGCAGTGGATGTTATTCACCTACAATCACCTGGATTTTGCCACAGCGCCTTCCCGGACAGCCGCGGAAATTTTGCGCCAGCAAAAAATTAAACTACCCGTGTATCCCATTTCATGCGGCGTGGATACCAAACGGTTTAGGCCTATCGAATCAATCGACCGTCGTAAATGGCGCGAAAAATACGGATTGGATTTGGAAAAACCGGCCATTCTTTTCGTGGGTAGAGTTGATTCCGAGAAAAAAATCGACCTTTTGATTCGGGCGCTGCATTATCGCCAGAAGGATGATGTTCAACTGGTTGTCGCGGGAAATGGATCCCAGAAGAAACATCTTGAACAAATGGTACAGCATCTTAAGATGCAATCACAGATCCACTTTCTGGGATATGTCCCTGATGAAGACCTCCCTTCCCTGATTAATTCTGTGGATATTTTTTCCATGCCCAGTGAGGCTGAATTATTATCCATTGCCTCCCTGGAAGCCATGGCTTGTGGGAAACCTGTTTTACTGGCCAACGCCCGCGCCTTGCCGGAACTTGTGCATGATGGTCTAAACGGATACCTTTTTAATGCCGGGTCCATTACAGATGCCGCCGCGAAGATTGACGACCTTCTTGCTTATCCCTCCAAATGGGAAGAGATGGGAAATGAAAGCCTGAAAATCGTTCAAACCCATACCATTGAAAACACAATCGCGGGATACAATATGTTGTATTACACCCTCGTCGGTGGAAAAAAACTCCCCAATCCTTTGACCGAATGGTTAAAGATCAGACCCGGGACTTCATCTTTGAATAAGGTGCCCACAACAAACTGATCAATTTCCTGCCCTATCCAAGAAAAACCGCCAATCCAACTATTGGAATAGGCGGTTTTTAAATTTATTTAAGAGAGATTCGGGTTACTTCTTTGATGGTTTATATCGGAACAGGCTTGCGCCTTCCACCGTACCAATCAACTCCACCCGGTCAGAGAACATACGGGCGTACGGGTCGCTTTGCGTGATCATGTAGATATTTCCATACACATAATCCAATCCAATTTTGTCGAAGTATTCCGCGGTTTTTCCCCGGCGCATCCGTTGGAAATAATCATAGCTGTTAATCAAACCATCCAGATTGATGATCTTGCGATCTTTAATAAAGTAAGCCACAATCCCACCACCGGTTGTTCCGATCGTTGATCCGGGTTCTGTGTATTGTTCCAGCGCGTGCGCCCCGCCCAGATAGGCTTCAGTATATTCTGGTTCGACCTGATAAGGCGCCAGGTTAATAATATAGGCACTGAATTGATAAATCATAAACAGGCCAATCAGTGCGCCGACAGCCTTGAAAAATTTTTTGGAGACAGATTTTTTCTCAAGCCAATTAACCAGGCAATCTATAAGCAAACCGCCGGCAAGCACCACAAAAACCATCTCGCTAACCCAGTACCAGGTGAGTGTCTCAATGTACGTTGTGGATTTATAACTGGTTATCTGCGCCATGCAGCCAATGAAGAATGGAATCAAATAGAAACGGTCTACCAGTTTAATGAATCGTTTCCAGTTTGATTTAATAAGCAAGCCTGCAAGTCCAGTCAGGATAAGACTAATAACCAGGACGAGGATTCGATGGACGGATTTAAGATTCTCTTTGATATTGAACAAAGTCTCAAAGATTTTGGCAATATCATGCGGCAACTGTGTAGCCAGCGCCCATGGCCCAATATTGACCTGTGGAGTAATCAGATGAGTCAGGAAAACGGCGAAATTATCCACAGGGAAACCATAAACAGTATTGGGTAAAGTTCCCCACCAGCGTTTGATCTGCCCGCTGACAGGCATGTTCGTGCCAAAATAATACTGGTTAAATCCAAGATAAGCGGCCAGAGTCAAGCCAACTGGCAACCCGAGCATCATGGCAATCCAAAGGCGCCTTAACCATGCGCCAGTCGGTTTCTCATCCTTTGTCGCCAGCGAATTCCAGTGTTTTCCCAACGCCCATAAGAGAACCGCTCCCACTACAAAGCCGTTGTCAATACGGCTCAGAAAGGTAAATATGGCAGTAATACCAATAATTACAAAATCACGAGAACTCAGTGTTCCCTGTTCTTTTTTCTGATCCAATTTTGAAACCAGGAATATGAGCAACGTGACAGTCAGCGCATTAATTGTAGACTCCATACCCAGTGTCACCGTAATGGTATGCACTTGAATGGAAAATGCCCAGAACATGGCTGCCAGAAATCCCGCGTAGGCAGCCCCATTATTTTTGAATAATCGCCAGATCAAAACGGCCGTTGCCGCGTTCATCATACCCGCGAGGAACACAACTATGCGCAATGGAAGAATGAGATTGATATTCGCCAAAAGGAAAATGGGTACACAGATGATCATCCATAGCGGGTGAAAACCATTTGTTCGGCTAATTCCGTCAAATGAAATGTCGTTTCCCAGGCCAATATTTTGCGCTGTTTTGAAATAGTAAAATGCGTCATCCGTGGTGAACCAGTTCATCAGGCTGTTAGCCGGAGCCAGTGCGAAATACAGGTGAGCTACCAGGATGATAGCAACGAGAATGATCTCAAAAAGCGAACTCGAATTCTTTGTGCGCAAAAAGCCCTCCGGTCTTTCCTGAAAAAATGGGGAAATTCCCCGAAAAAACCGCCTGCAATTGTACCAGATAGCTCCCTGATAGTCTCAGGTGATGATACAATCGCTGCTCTATGAAACTGGCTGTAAATTACTCTCCACAGGCGGCAGACCTGCTGCAGGCAGGACAGATTCAATTTGATCTGTTTAAGACACCCAACTGGCAGGATATGGTTTCAAAAGCTTTATCTCTATTGCCGGTCTACGTGCATTTTGACCTGAGTGTGGGTGACGGTCGTCTGGCGAATGTTGACTGGCCGGAAGTTGATGACTTTCTGGAAAAGACCGGGACGAATAGTATTAACTTGCATGTCGTCGCCACCCCTGATCTGAATCCTTGTGATAAAGTCCAGGTGGACCACTGGTTGGACCAGATTACCGATGAAGTCAAGACCGTCTGCCAACGTTATAGCCCTGAAAGGGTGATTACTGAGAATCTCCCCCTGCCGCTTTCCGGCAAGAATTACATGCGTCCTGTGGCAATGCCGACGTTCTTTCAACGGTTGGTTACAGAAAGTGGTTGTGGTATGTTGTTGGATCTGGCGCATGCCGCCATTACCGCAAGAACACTGCAAACAGAACCTTTTTCATTCTTTTCAGAATTCCCCGTGCGGCGCCTGAAAGAAATCCATGTTAACGGATTGGGGATTCATAATGGCGAAATCCAGGACCATATGGAGATGCAAGATCAAGACTGGACCCTTTTCGAAAAAGCGATCCAATCCATAAAAATTGGGGCCTGGCGGACACCTGAGATCGTTGCGTTTGAGTATGGCGGTACCGGTTCACCGTTTATCTGGCGAAGCGAAGCTCGCGTTCTACTGCAACAGGTCCCCAGACTGCACAAACTGGTACAAAATGGCAACGGCAGACACACACCCGGATAATGATCCACTTGGTGGTGAAGGTAATACAGGACAAGAAATCTGGTTCTACGAATGCCCTTCGAGTAATTGCCGTCTGCGTTTTCCGGCTCCCCTGAAGGATGATCTCGTCTGTCCCATCTGTAAATCTCCAGTGGAACGAAAAATCCGTTCAGAGACCGGGAATCCTCTGTTAACAACCAATAATCCAGTCCATCGGGAAGTATCAGTCATACTGGATAACTTGCGATCCGCATACAATGTCGGTTCCATTTTGCGCACGTCAGATGGAGCCGGTGTGAAGCATGCCTATCTGTGCGGTATCACTCCAACACCGCATCATTCACGCCTTGTCAAGACATCTCTTTCCGCAGAAGTTCACACCTCCTGGTCATATCATCCCAACACAATACACCTGGTACAAGAACTTAAAACAGCCGGCACCTGGATCATTGGGCTGGAAACCAGCATAGATGCAATTAACATTTTCTCAAAAAATAAACTTCCAGGCTGTCCGAAAGCCATCATAGTCGGGAATGAAGTATGTGGTATTGATCCGGCCGTACTGGCATTATGTGACCAAAAAATCTACCTCCCCATGACCGGCTATAAGGAATCATTAAATGTCGCGGTTTCCTTCGGTATCGCCGCGTACAACATTATTCACCATGTATTTTAAGAACATCCGGTAAAATCAGATTTATCTTAATGCATAAACAGGACCTTTCATGCGTTCATTTGCTCACTGGACACCCGCCTATATATATGGCCGCCTGGCCGATAATATTTTTCGGTCGCTACATCCACAGGCCCCGTGGTTAACACCGCGAGCTATTTCCTACCTCGAAAAAGAATTGCGTCCAGATTTTTCAGGTCTTGAATACGGTTCTGGCCGCAGCACAACCTGGTTTGCAGGACTGGTAAAACACCTGGTTAGTGTGGAACATAACCCTGAATGGTTCGCCCGGGTACAGGCAGATATAAAAGAAGCTGAAATCCAGAATATTGATTATCACTTCTTCCCCAAACCGGAAAGTCTATCCTTAGACACTGTTCTTCAGTCAGACTATGTTCAGGCTGGCGGCAACATTCCGGAAAATTCATTGGATTTCGTGCTTGTGGATGGTATCTCTCGACCGGCCTGTCTCCTCCATTCGATTCCATTGATGAAAAGCGGCGCCATATTAATACTAGATGACGCCAATCATTACCTCCCTTCAACTTCCAGAGCTCCTAACAGTAGAAAACCAGAGAATGGCCCATTAAACGATGAATGGAAAACAGTGGAAGAAAAATTGACCGGTTGGAACGCCTACTGGTTTGGAAATGGAGTAAAAGAAACGGCTATCTTTCACAAGCCATAGAAACATCTTTCCGGAATTGATGCCTGTTTTTAAATTTCCCTGATGTGCCAGACGGGTATAAAATACTCATATCTCATCTGGAATTAATCCAAATCTGAGTGATTCTGAATAGTGAATTTCTGGAGTCAGAGAAGATGAAAGGTAGAAATGTAATTTTGATCTTGATAGGTATCCTGATTGTTCTGGGTACCGTTATTGGGATCATTATTGTACAACTTTTCTACCGGCAGCCGTTTATTCCACCCTCAACCCTGGCCGCCATGATGTCACTCACACCCGTGGATGGCACTCCCGGAACACCCACCCCCATGCGGATTGTCACAGCCACATCCGAATTACAACCCCCTCCTCCTCAACCGCTGGTTTCACCAGAAATATTAAATACTCCCGGGCCAACCAATACGCCCGGCCCGTTGAAAGAAGTCTGCGGAACAACCGGCTCATATATTCTTTTGGCTATCCTGACCGATGTAACCAACCCGGATACAGAAAAGGACGGAGCGATAGGGTTCAGGGTCGTGCAAATTGATTTCAGTGGAGAACGCATCATTGTGTACGCCATACCTCCTGAACTGGTATTACCCGGCGCGAATCTTGTGCCGTATGGAAGAACAAGCGCCACTCTGACCGACGCGTATGACATTGTTTACAATGCCGAACGGAGTAATGCTGACGCGAATTCGCTGGCGAGTAACGCAATCGCCCAGATGATCAACGAAAACCTTGGCATTCTTGCGTCTCACTACCTGATCGTGGATACGGCAGCGATTGAGAACTATGGAAACACGACCGGCTCCCTCGATGTCAAGATTAGCGGTACTTATGTCACCGATGAATTTGATTTGCAGCGCGGTTCACGTAAAATCGACGGCACGCTTGTTCGGAAATACATGACTGCCAAAGCAAGTACCCTTGGAAGTGAATGGGATCGGGTTCTACGCCAAAATGATGTGATCAACGCGTTTCGAGCTGAAATGAAACGCCAAAATCCTTCGGCGTTTGTCAACACATTTATGTCACAGGCGGAAGATGGTTTGATCAGCGATCTGACCGTAAGTCAACTGGGTAAGTTGGTATGCCTTGCAAATACCATTGACGCTGTCCGTTTCCGCTATTACACCATGCCGCAAATTCGCCTTAATCTTGTTCAAGATGGAACCATTGTCATCTCAGATCTGGATTCGCTGAGAGCCAATATCGCTAATACATTGGGAAGTACCGGCGAATAGTCCAATCCAAATAGGTTGCATATGCCAGAATACATAGCCGCCATTGACCAGGGGACCAGCAGCACACGCTTTATCTTGTTCGATCATACCGGTCAAATCGTGGCTGCCGATCAAAAAGAGCACCAGCAGTTCTACCCGCAATCCGGCTGGGTGGAACATGACCCGATGGAAATTTGGATCCGCACCCAGGAAGTCATCCTCAATACACTTCAGAAATCGGGCGTTCACCCATCAGAAATTGCCGCGCTTGGCATTACCAATCAGCGGGAAACAACCGTCATATGGGATAGAACCTCCGGGCAGCCGCTTCATCCGGCCATAGTCTGGCAGGATACCCGCACAGACAATATCTGTTCGTCGCTGGCACGTGAAGGCGGGCAGGATCGTTTGCGTGAAAAAACCGGGCTTCCTTTGGCCACCTATTTTTCGGGACCTAAGATTAAATGGTTAATTGAAAACGATCCTCAGGTAGCGCGGGCGGTTAGTAATGGCACAGCACTGGCGGGAACAATCGATTCCTGGCTCGTCTGGAATCTGACCGGTGGAAAGAATGGTGGTCTGCATATCACTGACGGAAGCAATGCTTCACGCACATTACTTATGGATTTGAAATCCCGGCAATGGGATGAGGATTTATTGAATCTATTTGGGCTGCCAGCTGCCCTGCTGCCGGAAATTACGGATTCGTCCCGCGTTTTCGGCGAAGCGCGAGGGATTCTAGAAGGTGTGCCCATCGCGTCAATTTTAGGTGACCAGCAGGCAGCCCTTTTCGGACAAACATGTTTTTCACCCGGCGAGGCAAAAAACACATACGGTACTGGTTGTTTCATGCTCCTTAATACCGGGAATCAACCTGTTCCCAGTAAAAATGGGTTGCTGACAACATTTGGCTATCAATTGGAAAATCAACCAGCCGTTTATTGTCTTGAAGGGTCCATAGCCATCTCAGGCGCGCTCGTGCAATGGCTGCGAGACAACCTGGGGATTATACAGAAATCGAGTGACATCGAGGCGCTGGCAGGCAGTGTGGAGGATAACGGGGGGACTTACATAGTGCCCGCGTTTTCCGGTCTTTTCGCTCCATACTGGCGCAGCGACGCCCGCGGTGTGATCGTTGGATTGACCCGCTTCGTGAACCGCGGGCACCTGGCACGCGCCGCCCTGGAATCCACCGCCTACCAGACACGAGAGGTGCTGGATGCCATGAAATCCGACTCGGGTATTAACCTGCAAAGCCTGAAAGTGGACGGCGGTATGGTCGTCAACAATATCCTCATGCAATTCCAGGCGGATATATTAAATGTGCCTGTCGCCCGACCGAAGGTGGCTGAGACTACATCACTGGGAGCAGCCTACGCGGCTGGTTTGGCTGTCGGGTTCTGGAAATCGCAGGAGGAATTGCGATCCAATTGGTCGGTGGATAAGACCTGGACACCTTCAATGCCACCTGACAAACGCGATTGGTTGTATGCCGGTTGGAAGAAGGCGGTCACCCGGTCTTTCGATTGGATAGAGAACTGACATGACAGGAAAACCCACAGCATTGATCATTGGCGCCGGTTTTACCGGTTGCGCACTGGCTCATGACCTGACTTTAAGAGGCTTCTCGGTTACAGTGGTGGAACGGGGTGAAATGTGTTCAGGGACATCCGGCAGAACACATGGCGAAATCCATTCTGGAGCGCGATATTGCGTAAACGATCAGGAAGCGGCCAGGGAATGTATTCAGGAAAACATCATCTTACGAAAGATAGCCCGTCAATGTATTGAATTTAACCAGGGCATCTGCCTCGCGGTCACAGAAGATGAACTGGCTTTTCGGGATACATTTAAAGAAGGCACAGAAAAATGCGGAATCCCGGCCCGCTGGATGGAAAAGAAAGAGATTCTTTCCATCGAACCAGCTTTGAATCCGGGTATTTGCGGCGGCTTCGAAGTGCCTGACGGTTCGTTCGATCCTCTGCGTCTCGGGTTGGCCTTTGCGGCCAGCGCGAAAAACCGGGGCGCTCATTTCCTTCCATTCCATGAAGTGACAGGCATCCGGGTTAACGGTTTGGCAGCCGTTAATGGCATAACAGTAATAAACCGCCATACAGGGAAAAATTTAGAACTAAATGCTGATATAGTGGTCAATGCAACCGGCGCGTGGGCCGGAAAAATTGCGGCATTGGCCGGCACAAGTGTACCGGTTATGCCATCTCCCGGTGTAATGGTGGCATTCGAAAAGAGAATGACCGATAAGGTGGTAACCCGTCTTTCTCTGCCCGGAGATGGCGACATTATCATTCCACAGCGGCGTATGTCGGTTATTGGCACCACGTCCTTTGAAGTGGAAGAGGTTGATTACATTCCCGTTGAGAAAGAACAGGTGCAGTCTATGGTTGCAAGAGCTGTGGAAATGATTCCCGCTCTCAAGGATGTTAAGGTCAGAGCATCCTATATATCCGCGCGACCCTTGATCCAAACCGGGGCGAATGAGCGCAGTCTATCTCGCACTTTTAAATGTTACGATCATGAAGCCAACCAGGGTCTGAGAGGGTTTATCACCATCACGGGAGGAAAGGCCACAACCTGCCGGGAAATGGCTGAAAAAACCGCAGATCTTGTTTGTCAGAAATTTAATATATCCGTTCCCTGCCAGACAGGCACGCTTGAACTGGATCATTACCGCACTTTCTTTACAGGGCAGGTGAATTGATGGCAACTCTCTGGAACATAACCCTGCGTATTCGCCGCCAGAGAAATGACGATGAACACGCGTTCTGGCAAAACTATCCGTTGGAAATAGACCCGGATGAAACTGTTCTCGACGCGGTCGAAAGGGTGTGGGCGTTCCAAGACCGCTCATTGACATTCAGGCATGCCTGTCATCACTCCACTTGCGGAGCGTGTGGTATGCGGGTAAATGGTGTAGAAAAACTCACCTGCATCACCCCTATCGGTTCGGTAACCCATAACAATGGGAACCTAAAGGTGGAGCCGCTGTGTAATTTTCGGCTGGTGTCGGACCTGGTCGTTGATGTCAGGCCATTCTTCCAGGAGTTGGAAGCCATGCGGGCGCCAGATGTGGTAACAAACGCGCAGGGAAAACTACGTTACGAGAAAATCGCCGCAGGCCATGAAGATTATCAACGACTGGTAGATTGTATCGAATGCGGTTTATGTGTATCGGCGTGCCCGGTTGCCTTGACAGATGAGTCCTATTCCGGCCCTGCCTCACTGGCCGGCCTGCAACAGGCAATTGCCGCAGGAGTAAATGGAGCAGATGCGGATCTGGCCGACAACCAGAATGGTGTATGGCGCTGTCACAGCGCCTACGAATGTTCGGCTGTCTGCCCATCCAATGTCGAGCCCGGGTATCGCATCATGGACCTGCGTAAGCAATTATTGAGACAAAGCTTCCGTCAATGGTTTGGCGGCGGGGAGAAAAAATGATGAGAGGCACACCTTCACCGAGAAAATTCATGCACTGGTTTGATCCCCGCGGAAGGGCTGCCGGTTCATGGGGTTTTATCCTCAACCGGATTACCGGTTTGGGGCTGATGCTTTATCTCACGCTACATCTTGTTGTTCTCTTTCAACTCACCCGGGGCGCTGAGGCGTATGATGGGTTTGTTACTCTCATGAAGAATCCTGTTTTTATCCTCGGCGAACTATTAGTCATTGCTGCCGGAATCATGCACGGCTTAAATGGCATACGCATAGGCCTGACCAGCTTCGGTATTGCCGGCCGGTATCAGTTTGCCATGCTGCTTATCGTCGCAGTTTTATCCATCGTTGGTATTGCTTTTTTTGGCGTTCGCATGTTGGGAGGAGCGTAAACAAATGGATAACGGTTCATCCTCGCCCAACTATGAAACTACACTTCTCTGGTTCATTAAGGTGCTAGCCGGCGGATTGATCCTGGTGTTTCTGGTCATCCACTTTATTATCAATCACCTCGTCGCGCCTGGTGGATTGTTGACCTTCAAAGATGTCGTAATGTATTATCAGAATCCCCTGGTCTTGATAATGGAAGGCTGCTTCTTAACCTTTGTTCTTGTTCACAGTTTCATCGGGCTGCGAAGTATACTGTTGGATCTGAGACCCTCACGAAAAATCATCCGCATGATGGATATTGTCCTACCGATAGTAGGGATCGGGGTTTTCGCGTACGGCCTGTGGTTATTGATAACGGTTAGCCGCATGCCAGTTCTTCCTTGACATAAATAATAGCCGCGCGATAAAATGATTAGTCTTTTCCAGTGGACTAGAGAAAGCAGCCGCGGATGAAACCTGAAAGTGGAAGTATGGCAAAAAAGAAAACGATGCCGCATGAAGCGAACATGACAAACCTGTCCGCGGAGACTATCGACGCGCAAGTTGTTCAGATGCGTCAGAGCGGAGCTTCAAGAGTTCAGGCCGATACAATTGAAGCAGTAGATAGTTTTCTTGGAGAGGTTCATACCCAGTCTGCAAGCCTTCAGCGTGGTGTCACAGCATATGTAAATGCCAATCAGGTGGCAGTCGATAAGGGTTTTACCGGTGTGGTTTCCACTGGCGACGCGGTGATCAATGGTGCCATTGGTGTGACTGTTGCCCAATCGGTACGGATGAACGAATCACGCTCAGGAATTTTGGTCGCGCGCGAAGTGCACGGCGCGAAGATGCACACTGTTTTTCTTATCACAGGTCGCACAGACGCCCCGGTTGAAACTGTAGTCGAACCCCGAAGTATTGCCCTGTTTGGCGCTATTGCCGGTCTAACATTCGGATTAGTTTACGGCCTGTTCCGCTGGCTGCGGTTAAAAAGGTAATCACGGCGAAAGCCGAATCTAAAAAAGAGCGAAGGTAACCTCACAAAGAGGTGAGAGGCGCTCGAAGGATAAAAAGATGGAAAAAGCAGTTCTTAATGCAACCCTGCGCACTGTCAAAGGGAAAAAAGTCGGAGCCCTGCGCCGCGAAGGCAAGCTCCCGGCCGTATTATATGGACATCATTTTGAAGCCACTCCCATTACGCTTGATCTACGCGAGGCTTCCCGCGTCATGCATGGCTTGACCGCTTCCAGTCTGGTGTACATCAACCTGGAAGGCAAAGAGCATGCCGCCCTGGTGCGTGAAAAACAACGTGATTATCTCCGCAATGTGATGAAACACGTTGATTTTCAGATCGTCTCTCTGACAGAAAAAATCCGCGCGAAAGTGGCCATTGTTCTCGTTGGTGTTTCTCCCGCAGTTAAAGACTACAATGGTGTGATCATCTCGGAAATGGATTCCATCGAAGTCGAAGCACTGCCCCAGGATCTGCCGGAAAAGATTACCCTGGATATCAGCCAGTTAAAGAAGATCGGCGATCACTTCACCATTAAAGACATTGTCATCTCTGATAAAGTCCACATCCACGCGGATAAGGATGAAGTTGTTGTCATCGTTACCGCTACCAAGGAAGAAGAAGTAGTGACAGCCGAAGGCGAATCTGTTGCCGCCGAACCGGAAGTCATCGAAAAAGGCAAGAAAGAAGAAGAGGGCGAAGAGGCTGCTTAAGCCCAAACCCGCTTTTCAAAGCTTTGATATCCCCTGTCGCATTTTTGCTGACAGGGGATTTTTTATCGCATCAGGTTTAGGCGAACCATAAGATCTTTGACCAACTGGGCAGTAATGCCCCACAATATTTCCTGATCATATTCCTGGAAAAAAATAACATTGGATCGCACTATACCATTCCTGGTATACGTTCGAATCTCATGGTGACTCGGATCAGCCAGCCAGGCAACCGGAAGGGTAAAGATTCGGGACACTTCTGCGGGATTTGGGGATAAAAGTGAACCGCCTTCATACCAGCCGACAATAGGCGTGATCCACCATCCCGAAATGGTAAACAAATCTTTGGAACGGCCGAGTATCTCAACAGTATTCGGATCAAGCCCAATCTCTTCACGAGCTTCACGTAAAGCTGCATCTTTCAATGATGGATCACCGGCCTCTACCGCCCCGCCGGGGAATGATACCTGCCCCTTATGATCGAGTACACTGTCGGTGCGCCGGGTAAAAAGCATCTCATCGCCATTCATCCCCGGTACGAATAACGCCAGAACAGCCGCCCTTTTCCAGGTTCCTTCCGGTATTTCCTGTTCCAAATCCTGAACAGCCAGCAAATTTCGGATGGCCACCGGATTCATCTATGATCTCCGGATCATTATGTGTGTCAGCCTTCTGGAAGAAGGCTTCCGCAATAAGCGCAGGCTGCCTGACCGTTTTCCACCCAATCCACCGTGGCAGGATGTACAGGGGCGCCACAAGACGGGCATTTGGAGGGCAGTCGCTGACGTGAGGTAGACTGGTTCGCAGCGGACATATCCATAGGGGCATCAACAGTTCCGACCGTTGCCTTTCCCTGCACCCGATCAGAGATCATTTGGGCTTCGGCATCCAATCCATTATTTTTGAACAGGTCAATGGTTCGCCAGGCGTACTTCCCCAGATCCCTTTGTCTTCCTTCATTGCGCAGCATTTCCATTCCCTTAAAGATCTGCTGCATGCCCGCATCTTTTGAACCGCTAAGCACATTGGCCTGACCAGCTTTAATCATCCAGTTACCCGCCCGGCTTTTCCCGCGAATCACCGCCCGTTCCGCCAGGCGGGTGTATCGTTCGGCAGCGCTTCGATAATCTCCCATTTCAAACGCCTGGTTAGCCTCCCCCAGCAAGCGTTCAAGCAATGGATTCAAAAAGCCAAAAATCCTCATTGGCCGTTGAAATGGAATGTTTCTTCGAAACATGGTTTCCTCCAGGGTGGCTATATATTGTTATCCGCTTCCCAACCCTCTTCGACAAGGGAGTCGGGAGAATTTACTGAATGATCTATAAGCACCGGCCGGGCAAATATCAGGTAACCGGTGTGAGCGACCATCCGATCGGTGGGACGCAGTTTGTCAGGTTCTGGCTTGTAAAACCGCAGCATGATCTCCAATACTTCAGTAAAGGCAAAATCTTCATGCCGTAGAGCATACAGCAATTTGGAAACCTGATTGGTCGTAGGTAAAATACTGCCAAAGAAACCTCCCGGTTTCAGCGCTCCGCGTACCTGCTGCATGTAATCATATGAATTGGCCACATCGAGAAACAGGGCGTCTACACCGGTTTCATCAAATCCATCCCCTATATTTTTAATTTTGAACTCCACCCGCTCTGCCAGACCAAAACGTTCAAGATTTTTCTTTGCCACTTCCTGCATTTCTGGCCGGGCTTCATAACTGATCACTTTTCCTGTCGTCCCCACCGAATAGGCGAGAGCAGTGGTCAGCGCGCCCGATCCTGTTCCGGCTTCAATCACCACCTGTCCCGGGCCAATTCCCAGAGCGACAAGAATGTAGCCGATCTCTTTCGGGTACATGATCTGCGTCCTCCGGGGCACAGATCGCAACAGGTCATTGAACGCGGGTTGCAACATGAAGAAAGGGCTTCCTGTATGGGAAAGCACCTGGCTGCCCCAGGCTTTACCAATTAAATCATTGTGATACATGACACCACGGTGTGTGTGAAGTTCTCCACCGGCTTTCAACATGATTATGAAATGTTTGTGACTCAGGCCAACCAGTTCCACAAGGTCGCCTTCCTGCGCGTGAGTTCCATGCAAATTCCAGCTCAAATGGTGCTCCTATTCTATTGCCGACAGGGTAAAATTATGAAAAAATTTAAACCAATTGAAGGTCGATGATGAATTATATCCAACCCGCGCAACGAATCGCCGGATTCAAACCATATTTCTTTGCCAGTCTTAACCAAAAAATTAATGAGTTGAAGAAGAAAGGTGTGTCCATCATCCGCCTGGATATGGGCTCACCCGATCTTCCACCGACAGATGAGATTATTGAAGTGATGGTCAAAAGTGCGCGCGACCCTCACCAGCATGGCTATTCAGCTATCGGAGGAACACCGCAATTCAAACAGGCCTGCGCCGATTATTACCTGAAACGTTTCGGTGTCAAACTTGACCCTGCCAGGGAAGTGCTTGCCCTGGTCGGCTCAAAAGAAGGTGTGTTCAACCTCAGCCAGGTTATTCTAAATCCGGGTGATGTTTCTCTGGTTCCCGATCCTTGCTATCCCGCTTATCGTGAAGGCGGTCGTATTGCCGGCGCGGAGTTATATGATATGCCTTTACTGCCCGAAAACGGCTTCCTGCCCGACCTGGATGCCATACCGGAGAGAATACTCGAAAAAGCCAAGATTCTCTGGCTGAATTACCCAAACAATCCAACAGGCGCGGTAGCTCCGCTATCTTTCTTTGAAAAAGTAGTGAAGTTTGCCCACCAGCATCATATCCTGATAGCGCATGACGCGCCGTATGTGGATATTTGCTTTGGCGGCTATGTTGCCCCATCCATTCTTCAAGTGGACGGCAGTCGTGAAGTCGCTGTTGAATTCAACTCCCTCTCCAAAACATATAACATGGCCGGCTGGCGTGTGGGCATGGTTGTGGGCAACGCTGATGTTGTGGGATACCTTAATACCTACAAAAGCCAGATGGATAGCTCACAATTCAACCCAATCCTCGCGGCCAGCATTCACGCGCTAACGTCTGATCAGGAATGGATACAGGATCGAAACGATATCTACCTTGAAAGACGTGATATTGTGGTTAAGGGCTTGCAAGCCTGTGGTTTCAAGGTCGAATCTCCCAGTGCGGCGATCTATGTCTGGGCGCATCTGCCTGAGGGAATAACTGACTCAGCCGCTTTTTGTACCCGCCTGCTGGAAGAAACCGGTGTAAGCCTTACCCCTGGTGTAGTTTACGGCCAGCATGGTGAAGGTTTCATTCGGATTTCATTGGGTACAGCCACGTCTGATGTTAAAAATGCCCTGGATCGCATTCAGGCATGGATGAAAAAAGCCTGAAACATGTCGAAAAAACAACCTGAACCGACCCGGCCGCCGCGTCAGCGGGCATTTTTGGTTGCTGCTGAGATCAAAGGCCAGCCTGGAATTCTTTCCCTGGAAGACTCCCTGGAAGAGTTGGCTTTACTGGCCGATACCGCCGGACTGGATGTGGTTGGTCAGACATATCAGCGTATTGACCGGCCTCACCCCGGAACATTCATCGGGGCAGGCAAGATTTCCGAAATCATTGCGCTTGTGGAAGAACTGTTGGCGGATGTCGTAATCTTTGATAACGAATTGGCACCCACACACCAGCGCGAACTGGAAGAAAAGTTAGGCAGCAAAGTCCAATTATTGGACCGCACCGCCCTGATCCTTGATATTTTTGCCCAACACGCGCAGACGCGTGAAGGAAGCCTTCAGGTGGAGCTGGCGCAATACGAATACCGCCTGCCTCGCCTCACCCGTGCATGGACTCACCTGGCCCGCCAGGCAGGTGGCGGCGGCGGGCGTACTGGCAGCGTGGGAGGCGTTGGTTTGCGCGGCCCGGGTGAAACACAATTGGAAGTTGACCGACGCGAGATCAACCATAAAATCTCACGCCTGAAAACAGAACTGGAAAAAGTTCGCGCCCATCGCGAACGTTATCGCGCGCAGCGCAAGCGCTCGCAGATTCCGATTGTGGCGCTCGTCGGCTACACAAATGCCGGTAAGTCCACCCTGCTTAACCGCCTTTCCCACAGTGATGTCTATGTGGCCGATCAGCTTTTCGCCACCCTCGATCCCACCACGCGGCGTATCAATCTGCCTGGCGGGCACCTGGCCTTGCTGACCGACACAGTCGGATTCATTCAAAAGCTGCCGACTCAATTGGTTGCAGCCTTTCGAGCCACATTGGAAGAAATATCTGAAGCCGACCTCTTGATTCACGTTGTGGATATCACCCATCCCAACGCACTGGCTCAGTGGGAATCTGTTCAGCAGACTTTGAAAGATATTAAAGCAGACCATATCCCGGTGGTAACAGTTTTCAACAAAATGGATCAACTGAAGGATCGGGCGTATGGAGAAGAGTCGGTACAATCCCTTCCCAACTCAGCTTTGATCTCAGCCCGAACGGGAGAGGGGCTGTCAGAATTGAATCAATTAATTGAAAAAATCCTGTTTGAACAGTACCTTCCGGTAACTGTGCGCCTGCCCTATCAACAAGGCCAGTATATCTCGTTATTCCATGAATTAGGACAGGTAGAACGTTTTGAGCAGGATCGTTCAGGAGTCATTATTCATGGCAACCTGCCCGGACGTCTACTGGCACAATTTCAACCATTCCTTTACGATCCGTCTGCGGCAATAGAAGCCATAGAAGAATCCGACAAAGAAGAAACCAGGGAATAGCAATCAAATTAAACCAAAACCGGGCTGCCAAGGCAGCCCGGCGGTCTATCAACTACCGGAATTACTTTGTTTTCTTCTCTTCTTTGGAAACGGCAATGACCTCACGGCCTTTGTAGTGCCCGCATTTGGGGCAAACCGTGTGGGGAAGTCGCATCTCACCGCAATTACTGCACTGGGTGAGGTTCAGGTTATCGAGAGCGTCCTGTGAGCGGCGGCGATCACGACGGCCTTTGGAGAGTTTCCGTTTTGGAAGTGGACCCATTTTCTTGCTCCTGCTTGATCAAGTCAAATAACATCAAAAATAACTGATGGATTATACCTTTGAGAGATTGAACCTGTCAAGGAATGTTTTAACTGTGTCGTCAGTCAAGAATCATTATCGATATAACAAATTCAGCTTCTCCTGTCAGCCCGTATCGCGTTTCGGCATTGGTCCTATCTACATGGGGGTTGTCAGGGAGCAATGCAGTAAAATTGTTCTGTTTTATTGAGTATTGCAAAGAGACTCGTATGTCATTATTGCATGATTCATCAAACTTTGATATTAAATCTGCCATTTCAACAAATCGGCTGACTGGTCTATGGAAATTAATGACCGGCTACCGG
>CAYNJT010000042.1:0-28082 GCA_964397625.1 uncultured Leptolinea sp.
GTGCCGGTTTCACTATCGCTCATTGGAATACACTCCTGAAACTAAGAACGGATGATGGATTGGCCTCTGTGTCTTTAACAAATCAAGGATGCCGACAGGCTTAAAACAAAAACCCCGGCCTGCGGTTCGGTTAAACAGACCGGTTCCCTCTTCTTTGATCCAAGTACACAATCGCCATACTGAAAATATTCTATAAAATAGAATACGTTCTGTCAATAGGCACTTTTTAATGATGAACTTAACAAGAACTTGGCTAGCGTATCACCAACTCTTTGTAGACTCTGATAATTAACATTCTCAAGATCATCTGAGCTTGTATGCCAGAATGGATCAATAATATCAATCAAATCAACGGACGGAATACCTGCATCTAAAAATGGGACATGATCATCTATGATTCCATATCTGGATGGGTCGAAAAAGTTGGCACCATATCCAAGTTCAGAAGCCTGTGTTTGGATCAATTTATACAAATGGGCGTCTGAATTTTCTGGAGGTTGAATGGTTTGATCATGACCGCCAATCATATCGAGAAGGATTAAAAATCCAGGCTGCCAGGTATTTGTTAAGACGAATTGCCGGCTGCCAAGTATCCAGTCATACCCTGGAATATCTCCTTGATCCTCAATATCAAAAAACACAAAACCTATATCTCCGGATTTATCTTCAGGAATAATCCGCGCAAGTTCCAGCAATACTGCCGTACTAGCCCCGCCATCGTTCGCCCCAGGAACTGGTTTATTCCTTAACCGAAGATCAACGTCTCTGTCTGCTAATAATCTCGAATCATAGTGAGAGGCAAGAATAATTTCAGGGTGAGCTTGATAACGATACGCGACAATATTCTGGTAGGGTAGTGAATGTACAAAGCCCGATTGTATTTCCACTTTCCATCCAGAAACCTTTAATTGCTGACAAATGTAATCCACGGCTTGCATATGGGATTCGGAATTGGGTACGCGAGGGCCAAAACTTTGAAGCCTCGCTAGAAAAGAAAATGCGTTATACCCACTAAATTCAGATTTTGGTTTTGGAGGAAATCCAACGAGGCTTAACAGAATTAAAGCCGCCAGAATTAGCTGAAGAAATTTTGTAAAGCCATACTTTGTGGTTTTCATGAGATACCGAGTAGTTTCGAATTTTCCAGCAAATAGAGATCCATATTTCGGGCAGCCGCATTTACGTACCTGGCGGCTCTTTCAGGGCGGGGAACAAATCTGTCTTCGAGTTCTGGCAGTAAACCGAAATTGGCTTTCATCGGCTGAAATGTTCTTTGGTGGGTTTCTGTTATGTAGCTATTAAGTGCGCCAATCATGGTAGATGAAGGGAACACACACATTTCTTTTTCCAATAGAAAATTTGCCGCATTAATACCTGCCACCAAACCGGAAGCGATATTTCCAAGATAGCCTTCAATCCCAGTAAGTTGACCTGCCAGAAAAAGATCAGGGCGTTTTTTCGACTGCGAAGTTGGAAGCAAAATTTCAGGAGAATTTAGATAGGTGTTTCGATGCATCTGCCCAAAACGGGCAAATTCCGCATTTTCCAAACCAGGAATCAATCGGAAGACCCTTTTTTGTTCGGGGTATGTGAGGTTGGTTTGAAAACCAACCAGGTTGTAAAGTGTGGCAGATCTGTTCTCCTGGCGAAGTTGGAGAACTGCATATGGACGTTGATTAGTTCGGGTATCTTTAAGTCCAATAGGACGCATGGGGCCAAAAACCAACGATTGATAACCCCGTGAAGCAATGATCTCGACGGGGAGACAGGCTTCGAAATAATCTCCCTTATCTTTGGAAATGCGATCATCGATGTCTGACTCAAATCCTTTTAGTCTGGTTCTTTGAGCTGATACAAGTTCTGAAACAAATTGTTCGAATTCATTTTTATTCATTGGGCAATTTATATAGTCGGCAGATTGCCCTTTCTCATCGGCAAAACGAGACGCATAAAAAGCTTTTGAAAAATCAATGGAATCGCGGAAAACAATTGGTGAAACTGCATCGTAAAAATATAAGTTTTGCTGACCAAAAAAATTAACAAGAGAAGAAGACAGGGAATCGGAAGTCAATGGCCCGGAGGCAATCAAAACAGTCTCTTGAGGAATAACCTCAACTTCTTTACGAATTACAGTTATTAATGGGTTGCTGCTAATAACATTTTCAATCCCCGCAGAAAAAGCTTCCCGATCGACCGAAAGAGAACTTCCAGAAGGGACGGATGTATCTTTCGCAATCTTTAGTAAAAATGAGTCCAATTTCTGCAATTCACTCATTAATAATCCAGAAGCGCGGTCGGGTAGCAATGACCCGAGCGAGTTTGAACACACCAATTCACCGAGATAGGGTGTTTTATGAGCCGGAGTAAAGACAAAAGGCCTCATTTCGTATAGACTAACTTTTATTCCTCGTTTTGCAGCCTGTAACGCCGCTTCGCAGCCTGCCAGTCCTCCGCCAATAACTGTTAATTCGCGCATTCTTGTTTTCATTGAAAAGTATTTTACTCGAATCTGTTTGGCACAGAACTTGCTATCTTCAGGCAGTACAGATATACTGATTGGAAGGTAAGGGAAGCCATGTTTCAAACTCACCAACAATCTCTGAGACCATTAACCACAGCTCATCTAGCTCAAACTATGACACTTCTTAGTCTGACAACGGATGAACTTCGTGAAAAAATCGAATCGGAATTGGCAGCAAACCCGGCATTGGAGTTGATTGAAGAACGACGCTGTCCCACTTGTCACCGGCTCTTGCCTGCCAGGGGGGCCTGCCCCACGTGTAGTTCTCCAAAATCGGATATTGTTGAAGAACCGATTGTTTTTGTTTCCCCACGGGAGGATTTTAATTTTAGTAGTGGGGCAGCCAGCGAAGATATGCCAGAGGATAATTATTCCTCTACGGTAGAAGATTTGCCAACCTTTGTACTACGTCAAATAGCTTCGGAACTGGATCCATCAGAGCGGGCGATTGCCGCATATTTCCTGACGCACCTCGATGATGATGGCTTGTTAACTATTAATTTGGTTGAAATCGCGAGATATTTTCATGTGCCCCTTTCTAAGGTGGAGGAAATCCAACGCAAAATTCAGAGAGCTGAACCCTATGGAGTAGGATCATGCTCGCCGCAGGAAGCCTTGCTGGTGCAGCTCGATTTCCTAAGTGAATCTCGTGAAGTACCCGTGCTTGCTCGATCCATTATTGAGAAAGAAATGGGGCTTTTATCTCGACACCAGTATGCGGAACTATCGCGGGCGTTTAAAGTCAGCCTTCGGGTAATTCATCAGACAGTTGCATTTATTACGGATAATTTAAATCCATTTCCGGCGCGTTCTCACTGGGGTGATGTGAGACAATCAACAGAAACACCCCCTCAGGTATATCATCGTCCCGATATTATGATGAGTTACCTTAACGATGATCCATCAAAGCCATTGGTTATTGAGATCATCATGCCATTGAATGGTACTCTCCGAGTGAATCCCATGTTTAGATCGGCCATTCATGAAGCCAATCAGGAAAAGAAGGATGATTGGAAGAATGATCTGGAGAGAGCGTCGCTTTTTGTAAAATGTCTGCAGCAACGCAATCATACAATCACTCGTTTAATGCAACGGGTTGCTTCATTGCAGAGAAACTTCATTTGCCGTGGCGAAAAATACTTAAAACCAGTTACGCGAGCTCAGCTATCAACAGAGTTGGGTGTACATGAATCAACCATTTCGCGGGCTGTTGCGAATAAAGCCGTCCAACTGCCCAACGGTCGGATAGTTCCTTTGGCAATGTTTTTTGATCGTTCTCTGAATGTGCGGCAGGTACTAAAAGAGATCATCGAAAAAGAAGGACGTTCATTGAGCGATACCGAAATCTCGGAATTGCTGTCAAAACAGGGGTATCAGGTTGCCCGACGAACTGTGGCGAAGTATCGCGCCATGGAAGGTATCTTACCCGCTCACCTGAGGAGGCCAACGCCCGGAATTTAATGAGCGAAACCGGTCAAAATAACTCTGTCAGTTCGTCAACTATCCGCCCTAAAATTCCAGGTGTTCAAGAATTTTCTTATCTTTTGAATGCCTTCAATGAAGCGGCGGTAGTTTTAGATTTAAGGACTCTTTACATTTTTCAACCCAATCCAGCATTTATACAATTGACGGCGTTTTCTCAAATTGAATTAGCCGGTTTATCGATTGTTGATATTTTGCCTGATTTTTCACAGGAATTTTTTATTTCAGGTGAACCTCTTACTGCAAGCCTTGCAAGGCGAAAACGGAATCCGATACCGGTCATAGTACAGGGAACAATCTTAAACGCGGAGCGCACATGGGGATTGCTCACCTTTATTCCTGAAGCCAAACATGCTGAATATCAGGGTGTCTGGCAGTCTGATCTATTTACCGGGTTAATGGATCTTGCGACAATTCGAGAAGAGCCAGATCTTGAAAGGTCATTGCTCAAAGGTTTCCAGATAACCAAGTTGATCACTCGGGCAAGAAAAATCTGTATTTATAAAGCTGATAGCCAGCAACCCCGGCTGATAAGAATCTCTTTCGACAGACAATCTGAAGTTTTTCCGGAAATTCTTCCTTCCAGTGATCTCGCTCAATTATCTTCTGTATCAATGTGGATACCCGGGAAAAAAGTGATTGGTGAAGTCCAAAGAGCCGCTCTTGTAGCCAATTTGAGTTATGTGGCAACAATTCCCTTAGGGCAGAAAAATGCCCTGTTTGGTTTACTTGTGGTGGGCGACCAGGACGCGCAACCTTCTGAGCGGTTGGAAAGTATGTTAATAATACTTTCGGCTCACTTAACGGCAGCCTTGCAGCATTTTATTCTCATTGATAATTTACGCAAGGAAGTGCAAAATCAGAAAATAACGGCAGATATCCGGGGTACAGTATTTGAACATAGCCAGGAAGGAATATTATACATTTCAAAAGATCTCAAAATCATTGAGATTAATCCTGCGGCAGAATGGATGCTGCAATATGCAGCCTGGGAAGTCAAAAATCAACCAGTATCTAATGTGATAATTGGCCCAGATAGATTGATGACTGTTCTGGAATCGTGTTGTCAGGGAATTCCCACCCATAATATGGGAAATGTTTCTGTACATAAAAGGAATGGACAATCCTTTCCAGCACATATTCAGGTTATTCCGGTTGTAAAGGAAAAGGAATTTTTGGGAATAGTTATGTTCATTCGGGATATCAGTGAACATGAGCAGATCCGGCTGCGCAGCCAGCAACTGGAACAAAGAGCTTTACTAGGCGAGTTTACTGCCATTTTCGCGCATGAGGTAAGGAACCCTATCAATAACATTTCGACAGGGTTACAGTTGATTTCCGCTCGTTTGCCGGAAGAAGATGTAAATCTGGATGTTCTTACCAGAATGTTGGGTGATTGTACCCGGTTGGACCATCTCATGGAATCCATTCTGGCACTATCGAAACCACAGGAAATTCGGTTGGAAAAGATTGATATCGCACAATATCTTCAAAAAATCTTAGATCGATGGCGGCCGAGATTGGCAAGAGTGAATGTGGTGCCATTCTTTTCTGCCGCACAGGATTTACCCAAGATTGACGGTGATCCGCGTGCTTTGGAACAGGTTTTCACAAATCTGATTTCGAATGCCATTGACGCAATGAGCCAGAATGGTGGAACATTGGCCATCCATGTTAATCAGGACCATTCCCTGCCAAATCGGCCACAGGTTGAGGTGAGCGTTTCGGATAATGGACCGGGAATCCCTGAAGAAATTCGTGAAAGAATGTTTGAACCTTTTGTGACTACGAAGTCGCATGGAACTGGATTGGGTCTAGCCATAACAAAAAGAATCGTGACTGCCCACCAGGGCAATATCACGGTAAAATCTTTTCCCGGGGGAACAATATTCCACGTGTATTTGCCTGCAAGCAGCGGAGAGTAACATGGGTACTAATGTTTTGATTGTTGATGATGAAGAAAATGCCAGAAGAAATATTGGGGATTATTTATCAGGTAAAGGATATGAAATAACCAGTGCTGGAACATTAAAAGAAGCCCGCGATTTTATCATGAATGGTGTGGGGGATGTGATCTTGCTGGATGTTCAATTACCTGATGGATATGGACCAAATCTGCTTTATGAGGTGGATTCTTTACCAGCCAGACCACCGATCATTGTGATTACTGGATATGGTGATATCGAAACGGCTGTTGAAGCCATGAAAAACGGCGCGCATGATTTTCTCACCAAACCTGTGAAATTTCCGCAACTCGAACAATCCATACTACGCGCTCAAGAAATTGTCTCAATGCGGCGGGAGCTGGCATATCTGCGCGAAAAACAAAAGCATGTTGACTTTGTTGTTGGTAATAACCAACGAATGAAAACTGTGATAGAACACGCGCGACGAGCGGCGCAGGCATCTGTTTCTGTATTAATTACTGGAGAAACAGGAACTGGAAAGGAAGTGTTGGCGCAGTTTATTCATAAATGCGGACCTCGCTCAAATAAACAATTTATGGCAATAAATTGCGCGGCCATTCAACCAACTGTATTGGAATCCGAATTGTTCGGTTATGAAAAAGGCGCTTTCACTGGAGCAGATACGAGAAAACATGGCCTTATGGAAGTTGCAGACGGTGGTGTTCTTTTTCTTGATGAAATATCCAAGATGCCGCTTGATATCCAGTCGAAATTATTAAGAGCAGTGGAAGAAAAAGCAATTCGTAGGGTGGGTGGCACAACAACAAATAAAGTGGATATTCAGATTATCTCCGCATCCAATCGAGATCTGGTGAAAATGATGAAGGACGGAGAGTTCCGGGAAGATTTATATTACCGATTAAAAGTTGTTGATCTAGATCTCCCCCCATTGCGCGAACGGAAAGAAGATATCCCTGAATTGGTGGGTTTCTTTATGCGGGAGCAAAATGCCCGTCAAGGATTAAATATTACAGATATTTCCCCACGAGCCATGCAGGCATTAATGGCGTATGACTGGCCGGGCAATATTCGCGAACTCAGTCATGATATTGAGCGAGCCATGATTTTCTGTGATGACCCGGTTTTGGATGTAAACCACTTGCCTCTTGATATATTGAAATCAAAATAGAAGCCGTGGCATATAAATTGCAACATCCTCCTGAGAATGTATTTCAGGAGGATGTTTTATGTCGATCTTCTCTGTTTCCGATATTTTTATGGCAATGGCTGTTTTTCTCTTTATCATCGGTATTTTTGCCATAGCTTCGGGAATTTTCGTCCTTGTGGCCAAAGTAGCAGGCGGAGACTTGAGAACGATTGCCCGTCAGACTACGGCATTAGCCCAAAAGGGATTGACAGAGGAAGTCAGTGGATTGGTAGGCAATGCAACGGCATTAATTGCGGCTGTGAATGATCTCGTTAAAACAACAACAGGAATAGGGATTTTCCTTATTCTGGTTGGGATAGTATCAATAGGTTGCGCAATGGGGATCCTTACCCAACTTGCATAACGTACCAGGGATAACGGAGATAAAAATGCAACCAGTAGATTTGGTTACAAAAATAAACCAATTATTTACGGAAAAAGACGCTTCTCAATTGATCGCGGCGCTTCGCCAGGACGAACTAGTGTGGGAAGCTTTGCAGGACGAGTTGCTATCTGTAAAGCTGGTACAAGAATCGAATTCGGAACTTTTAAAATGGACTCCGGCGGCCATTTTCTGCCAGCTGGAATCGTTGCCAGCTCCAGAGGATTTGAAAAATTTAAGTCTGGGTGTTGATGGGAAAATTAAACAGACTTCTATTCAAAATTATGAAGCAATTTGCCGCAACGGGAAAATACCGGAAAATTTATCTCAGGCTGGTTTTGCGGCAATGGCGTTGCGTGAAAGACGCAAGTTGATTAATGGTTGGGAAAATCTCGCGGATGAGATTGAACAGAACGCGTCTCAAACTGACGGTGAATTACTTGCCAGGTGGAAAACAATTATTGCAATATTAATTGGACTAACACCGGATAACGAATCGCTTTTTAGTGAACTTTTAAGCCTGCATGGAAAAATTGGCCGAGAATTGGTAAGTCATGCCGTTTTGTCGGTGCCATCTTCGATAAAAGACCGAGTAAACGTCCTTTCCACTCTGATGATTAGGATGGAGCTTCCCGGGCAAATCGATTGGCTGCAATCTTTCGCATTGCGAGGAGAACTGGCATTAAGTGAACAACTGGCGAGGTTGCTCATCGCCAACTCAACATCCAATATTTTTAATGGATTCTTGTCGACAGAATTGTCCTCTTTAGATTTACCTCAAGTAGCGGCAAAGGCTGTTCGTCTGCAACAAGCAGCTACTCTATTCCAACTGGCAGGTAAGGAAATTGAAGCAGATCGGTTTTTAAGCTCTGCGGCAGAGACTCTATCCTATCTCACAACTGGCATCAGGTTGCAGCAATCTGGTTTACAGACTGTGCTTCCCAACCGAATGCCAAAATCAGTAAATCCATCAGGAGATGAGGATGATGGTATTCATATTGGATTACAGGGAGAATTATTATTAGCTGCTGCCACAGGTAAACCGAAAACTGGTACGAAAAGCCTGCCAGGAAAATTTGGGAAAACTTTTAGAGATCTTTATGAAGCGGCAAAAATTGCCACGGCTGGTGACCTGGAAAAAGCAAGAGAATTGGCCGCCCCTACTGTGGAAGCTTTCATGCAATTCATCTCTTCAGCTCGGCCGGACTACAGCCCAAAGTTTTTAATCAACTGGCAACCGGAAGAATTCATTGACTTATTGGTGAACTTAAACTACCTGAAAGAAGCGGGAGTGGCTGCAGAATGGTTCCTCCGTTTTCAGCCAACAAACGATCGGTTATTGGCCTTGTTGGGTGATTTATTTAATCGGAATGACCAACCGGAAAGAGCGGCGAAGTCATTATCACTGGCTGTATCCATAAATCCGAACAAACCTGAAAATCGGCGGTTACTGGCGAAATTGCATGAAACAAATGGACAATTCCAAAACGCATTGGAAGAGTGGAAACGAATTATTGAATTGGAAGACGATCCGAAACCCGAAGATCTGATCAATATGGCAAGAGCTGCATTTAAAGCCGAAAAGTATTCAGAAACCATTGATATTTGTAAATCAATAGCGGAAGAAGATCCATTTAATGGTTTGGCATGTTCTTATTGGGGACAGGCTGCTGCTGCAAGTGGTGATAATGCAACTGCTTCAGAGCAAATGCAGAAATCTATATTACTCGCGCCTGACAACAGTGAAGTCTGGTTAGCCTTATCCAGATTCCAAAAGCAGAACGGTGATTTGCAGAAAGCATATGAGACATTGCGTTCGGCCTCTTTTTCTCTTCCCGATTCGTCTGAAATAAATCTGGAATTGGCTTTATTAAGCATGGAAACAGGGCGGCCTTCAGAAGCGCTCCCTCATTTGAGACTTGCAGCAAGCAAACAGCCGGAAAATCTCGAGGTTGCCAGTATGCTGAGCAACGCACTTGTGACTTTGGGGCACAATGATGAAGCTTTAGAATTGCTAAATACAATTCGGAAACGATGGCCTGAAGACGTGAGTCTGGCTAGAACTCATGGCCTTCTTTTGCATGAAGCGGGTAACTTTCTGGATGCTGTTGAGCCATTAAAGGCAGCTATAAGAAATAATGGCGCAGATGAAGAAGCGGTAATTAAATTATGTCTTGCTCAGCTTGAAACCAGTTTGGAAGCTTTGGTTGTTGAAGGAAAAGCCTCCCCTAATATAAACCTGGCAGAAGCTGCACAAATTGTTACAAACTTAATCAGCAAAGTACCTGAGTCCATACGAGGACACCTTTTACTTGGAGCTCTTTACTTTGCTATGGGAGATTTGGAAGAAGCATTTGACGAATTCAGAACAGCTGTTGATCAAGCAACTGCAATGAACAGCGAGACAAAGTGGATAGCTCAAGGAGGATTGGGCAGGACAGCTCTGGCATTAAACAGGCCGGAAGTAGCTCTGGCTGTGCTTGATGAAGCTACGGCGGAACAGCCTAAGAATCTGCCTCTACAACGTTTACTTGTACCTGCCTATATAAAAGCAAATCTGCCGCAAGAAGCAATAATAACAGCACAGCATGCTGTTGATATGGCGCCTGATGATGTAGAAAACCTGGTCTGGTATGCGAAAACTATGTTGGAGATCGGCAATAAAGATGAAGCTGTTAAAACAGTACGCAGAGCCTCAGATTGTCTGAATGGTGATGCTAGCAGTCTGATCAGTCTTGCAGCCTTGGGTTTGGAGGTGGAGGAGCATCCGGCTGTAAGAAAATCTCTATTGGAATTGAATACACTACCTAATGTTAATCCGGCTGATCTCACCCGTGCGGCGGAAATTCAGATCCTATTAGGTGATCATTCTGGAGCCAGCGAGAATTTATCTCGTGCCATAAAAATGACAAATTCAAGCAACCCGAAATGGTTGTTTGAACAGGCTTGCCTGCAAAAATCCATGGGTGATATCTCCGCGGCTCAGGAGACTGTCAAGCAGGCCATTGCGGGAGATCCTTTATCTGTGGAAAACTGGCTGATTCAGGCTGATCTTTTCGCAGAACAGGGTCGTCATCAGAGCGCGCTGGAGAGTCTTGAGAAAGCACTATCCCTCTCTGGAAATGAAAATGCAGGTGATAAAACTGATCTTGCCGCAGGTACAAATTCATTGTTCAGTCGTTATAGAGAAATTGCTAAGGCAGAAATTCACAACCGGTTTGCACAAATAATGTATTTTATCGGTAATTTAACGGGGGCGCTGGTACACGCGGAACAGGCTCTTGAACTGGAGCCGCAGAACCTGGAATACAGACTGCAAGCTGCCAGATTGGCGGAATCTCTATTATTGACGGAAAGAGCTGTATCACTGGCGGAAATCCCTGCCGACCAAGAGCAATTATTAAGCCTTGAAGACACGAAATCTATTGAATGTGATATCGCCGCTGAATTGCATTCCATAAAAGCAGGATTGGCAATCAATGAAAACAATCTGACTGAGGCTGAAGAACTTTTTCAGAAAATTATCAGGTTGTCGCCAACCAGTTTTGTAAAAGAGAATATTGAAATTCGGTTAATGGCCAAAACCGGCAACATGCATGAAGTCAAAGAAAATATTGACAGCCATGTTGTGCAGCACCTACTTGAGAATAGAAAGGCAAAGACAACTCTTCAATTGAGTGGCATTTCTGTCGCAGCACTCGAAGCTGCGCTTGCAGTGGAACGATGGGATCTGGCCGAGAAGATTGCTTCACAGATTGTCGCGAACAACGGCCTTGAACCGGCCGCACATCTGGCTCTGGCAAAAACCCTTGTCAGGTCAGGTGAAGAATTCATTATCCGCAAGGAAATGGGAATTCAGAAGCATCTGCCTGATATAAAAATTTTGGATCAAAAACAGCACGAGAGATTTGAGGCTGAAATTAATATTGTTTCAAAACAGAGTAATTCCAAAGAGGTCGGTCGCTGGCAAAAAAGAGGCCTACTGATTTTTGGAGGAAAAGCCGGTTTAAACAAAGTTTCAGGTGAAGACTTCACATGTAGCGAAGACCAGGCTGCTTTTCTTCAAGCTCTGCGTTGTGCTGGCAGAAATGAAGATGCAATATCTTTTGGAGAACAATTTGAGGAATCTCCGCAAATACTATTACAAATGGGACTTGCGTATGCTGACAAAAACCCGCGAATTGGTCTTGACTTATGCCTGCACATGAATGAATTGCAGCCGGTAAATCCAATTTCACTGGCGGTATCCGCGAAACTGGCGGAATTGAGCGGAGAAACAGGAATAGCTGTCGACTTCCTCAATGAAGCACTACAACAGTATGATGATGAACCCGGGTGGAGAGCCTGGTTGTCGAACTTACTAGCAAAACAAAAAGATTTTAACAATGCCGCGCATCAAATGGAAGAAGCATTATCCCATTCTCCTGAATCGGCGGAAAACTGGGAGGCTCTGGGAAAACTATATATTCAAAACAAACAGAATCACCAGGCAATACACGCTTTTTCGAAAGCAGTTGAGCTTAATCCAGGTAATCCTGAAGTGATGTTATCTCTGGCAGCTTCATACCGCGCAGCGGGAGAAATCCAGGACGCTTTGGATTGTATTGAAAAAGCCATTGACCTTAACGTAAGACCTGAACGCGCGCTTTTACTTCGCGGAGAGATATCCCGTGATCTTGGCAACCTTGCAGATTCAATAGATTTTTCGAGAAAAGCTCTAAAGGCAAATCCAAACAGCATGGAAGCCTACCTGTTTCTGGCACAAACACAGCGTGTGGCGGGGAAGGCTGCCGAAGCTAATGAGACTATTGAACAGGCAATTTCGACACTTGGGTCAAAAGTTGAGCTTCTAATTGAGAAAGCCAAGATCGTACACTCCTTCAAGGGAGCACGTAATGCATTACCTCTTCTACAAGGTCTGGCATCACAATACCCCGGGAACGAAGAAATCTTGGCTATGCTGGCAAAAATTCAGGCTGAATTGGGAGACTTGACTAACGCCGAACATACAGCGTTGGAAAGCCTGAAGATCCAACCCAACCAACCGGAATTGAATATTTTTGTAGGTAAGTTGCTTCGAAAATCCGGACAACTTGATAAGGCCATTCATCACTTCGGGAAGGCAGTTGAACAATCTCATTTGGATCTGGATGCCATTATTGAACTTGCGCAAACACATCAAGAACAGCGTGAATATGATCGAGCGTTGGAAGCATATCAGACTGCCATACAAATCGCTCCACGTGATATTCGGGCGTATATCGGTGCTGCTGGAATCTACAGAGAAAGTAAAGACTATTCAAGGGCGGAAGACATGCTCCGTCGGGCAGCTGAAATTGACCCAGGAAACCTTGCTATCAAGCGTCAATTGGGAGCGGTAGTTGCATTAAACCTTGTCCACACTACGCAGGAGGCAAAAACTCTCGCATGAACCTTCAAACAGATTATTCTTCAACCCAAAAACTTCTCAGCAGAGATCAATTTTGCCAATTACTAGACAAAGCTATTCAAATACCCCAACCCAGATTCGTACGTCAGGCTGCTGCTGCGTGGTTGGGTATGTTTCCAGGCGATTTGAAGATTCAAGCATTCATGGCTCAAGCCCAGATCTTTGAAGGAAAAAAAGAACAGGCTGCAGAGATAATCCAACATGTACTAAAGGTGGATCCCGAATTTCGTGAAGGATATGAAATTTTATTGAAATGCCTGCCAGATGATGATCCCTCTAGAGAGGGCTTAATATCAAATTTCTATATCCTTGGAGGAAAAGTTGTTTCCGCGGCTGAACAGCCAGAGTGGGTACAAAATTTACGGGCTGCGAGGCTATCCTTTATTAATCAACAGGTAGCAACCGCAGAAAAATATCTGCAAAAGGCGATCGGCAGTGCATCAGACAATGTTTTGTGCGCCATACTACATGTCCAAATCACCCGTGCCACAGCAGATACGCAGACAGTGCAGAATCTATCAAGTATTTATTCACAACGCTGGCCTGATTGCGTACTTTTTTCTTTATATCTGGCGGAAGCTCAAATGGAGTTGGGGAGTGAAATGCTCGCGGTCAGTCTTTTACATGACAGCGCGGCAAAAGACGCCGGTGGTATGGTGCCTGCAAGAATTTGGGGAAAACAATCTCCATATAAATCATTATGGCCGGAAATTTCAGATTTCAATCTGAATATACCTATTCCTTCCACTGTGGCGGCTGCAATGGGTTGGAATCAATTGGGGGCCGGGACAACAACCAAACCACCCAGCCAGACTAGACCTGAAAACAGGCCACCGGTCAGACAGCCGAACACAAATATGTCTCAGGCAAGACCATTAGTGGGCAGAACCAACACCAACACTGATACGCAGCCTAAACCCACCAATATTGATGAAAAGCCAGTAAATATATTCAATTTAAATTCGCTCTTTAAGCCAGTAAAAATTTCATTTGATACTTCTGGAATGCAAGATGTGGCACAAAGAGCGTTAAATTCTATTTCAACAGTAATCCATTCGGCAAAATCACCTGAACCAATTCCTGATATTCCCGTAAAAAAAGTAAAAGAAGAACTGGCAAGAGTGGCGATAAACCTGGATAAAGTTGGTATTACTGCTTCTGATCACCGGTTCCCGGTGCTGGTAATAGTCTCAATAAAAACTGGTCTTGAAAAGCAATTTGGAAGGCAGACATTATCTGTTATTGACGAGGAATTAAAGAGTCTCGCGATTTCAATTGGTCGCCTGCCTGAATGGAGCGCAAGAGTCTTCTACGTTGATGACCCAGATAGCACGGGCAAAGCAGGGCTTGCCCCGATTGATTCCATGGATCCTTGGAAGATTAAACTCTTCCTATCAGACCTGGATAAAGTTCTGGGGAAAAAAGGCGAAATGATTGGCTCGCTGCTTCTTGTGGGCGGACCGGAGGTTATCCCCTTCCATCGGCTTCCAAACCCTACAGATGATCTTGATGATGAAGTCCTTTCAGATAGCCCATATTCGACCCGTGATTCGAATTACTTTGTGCCAGAATGGCCGGTATCACGATTACCTGGAGGCAATGGAACAGATGCCGGTTTGCTGCTTGAACAAATCCGCCGGTTGGCGCAAACGGTGCAAAATCGTAAACCTCGGTTAAATTTCAACCTCAACCTGAATCAGATTCCAGTGTTTGGCAGCTTGCAAAATTTGTTTAATCGATATGCCATATTAAAAAGCGTGCGTATGTTCGGGTACACAGCTGAGATCTGGAAGAAATCTTCAGAAGAAGTCTTTCTTCAAATCAATAAGAACAGATCTATATTTTCCTCACCTCCGCTTGACGCAGACACTATACCAGGTGTACAAGCAGTAGTAGCGCCAGTCAGTTATTTCAATCTGCATGGTTTGATTGACTCGTCTGAATGGTATGGACAACGTGATATGGCAATAACCCCGCAGGGACCTGATTATCCTGTGGCATTAAAACCTGACGACCTGTACAGATCAACCCACGAAAACGGAATAGTATTCAGTGAGGCGTGCTACGGCGGACATATTTCAGGTAAAGGTGAAGAAGATTCCATAGCTCTAAAATTCCTGGCAACCGGTTCAGCATGTGTAATTGGGTCAACAGCAACTTCATATGGTTCTGTTAATGTTCCTTTGATTGGTGCTGATCTACTGGGTTACTACCTGCTGAAAAATTTAGACGAAGGAATGGCTGCTGGCGAGGCCCTTTATCAGGCACGCATTGATTTCATTAAAGAAATGCAAAAGCGCCAGGGGTATCTGGATGGGGAAGATCAGAAGACGCTCATTTCATTTGTCATGTACGGGAACCCTTTTGCCACCGTTCGAAGTGCTTCCAGCCAGGTTAAGACTATTCATCGCCATGTTCTGACATCTGAAGTATGTCCTGTGTGTACGAAGGATTTCGAGAGCGAACTACCAAAACGTATGGGTGATGAAACAATGGCAAAAATAAAACAAGCTGTGGAACCCTATTTACCTGGATTAAATAATGTGCAAATGCATTACAGCCGGGTGCATATGGAGTGTAATGGGAAAAACCACATTTGCCCGACATCTGAGATACATTTAAAAGGCAAGCCACAGGCAAGATCCGGAAAGATGGTAGTCTCGATCAGTAAAGCAGTTACCAGTTCAAATAGAACCCACTCACACTTTGCCCGGGTAACCCTGGATGGTAAGGGGAAAATGGTGAAACTATCAGTTTCACGTTAAAAATTTTTGGTCAAAGATGACGCCTTCTGTGATTTGTTGAAACAGAGGGCGTCATCACGTATAATAGCGAAACGAAAAATTCTCTGTATTAGAGGTTAAAGAGCATGCCTAAAAAGATGACCGGCACGGAAATTCGCCAATCTTTTATTGATTACTTTACTGAAAGAGGCCACACATTTGTTCCTTCCTCATCATTGGTTCCCGGGGGAGATCAGACGCTACTATTTACCAATGCTGGCATGGTGCAATTTAAAGATGTGTTCCTCGGTACAGATAAACGACCATACAACCGGGCGACTAACTCCCAGAAGTGCATGCGTGTGGCAGGAAAACATAATGATTTGGATGACGTAGGCCGGGATGACACTCACCATACTTTCTTTGAAATGTTGGGAAACTGGTCGTTTGGTGATTACTATAAGGCGGATGCCATCACGTGGGCATGGGATTTATTAACCGAAAATTGGGGACTGGATAAATCAAAATTATGGGCAACCTGTTTTAAAGATAATAAAGGCGAAATTCCCACTGATGAAGAAGCAGCGGAAAACTGGCGTAAACAACCAGGGATCATACCGGATCATGTTGTTTTCTTTGGTAGGAAAGAAAATTTTTGGGAAATGGCCGAAACGGGTCCTTGCGGACCCTGTAGCGAAATTCATATAGACCTTGGTCCGGAATTTTGTAATAAAAAAGATGAACCCAGGCACGTGTGTTCTGTGAATGGTGATTGTCGAAGATTCATGGAGCTCTGGAATCTTGTTTTTATCCAATATAACAGGGTAAATGCCAAACAACTTGACCCGTTGCCAGCCTGTCATGTAGACACTGGAATGGGGCTGGAACGAATCGTTTCTGTTATGCAGGGAGTGGATTCGAATTACAAAACCGATCTGCTCTCACCGATGATGGATGAAGTGCAGCGCCTATCCGGCCAAACCGATGAACAACGCAAGGCTAATATCACACCCTATAGGGTAATATCCGATCATGCTCGGGCCGCCACATTCCTTATTTCTGATGGTGTTGTTCCGGGAAATACTGGTCGAAATTATGTTTGCCGCATGATTATCCGCAGAGCGGCAAGATTTGGATCCAAGATAGGCTTAAATGAACCATTCCTTGCCAAAGTGGCAGAGAAAGTAATCGTAAATTATGAAATTGCGTATCCAGAATTAAAGAAAAATAAAGAGACAATTCTTACAAACCTGACTCGTGAAGAAGAACGATTCCAACGAACAGTGGAATCTGGATTGAGCGTACTGGATGAGCATTTAGCAGAATTACAAAATAAAAATGAAAAAATATTAAACGGCGCTCTAGCCTTTGATCTGTACGCCACTCATGGCGTTCCCCTTGAAATTACACGCGATATTCTGCGAGAACAAGGTTACGAGGTGGATGAACCCGGTTTTCGTAAAGCCATGGATGAGCATAGATTGGCTTCAGGGGCGGGTAAGGCCTTTGGAAAAATGGGTGGCGATGATGTCGATATTTATCGAGAAATTCTGAAATCGCTACAGGATGAAAAGCAACTTGGGCCGCAGGGAGTTGCATACGATCCATATTCCACATTTGATGTGGAAGGCAAAGTACTGGCTCTGGTAAATAATAGTGAATCGGTCACATCTGCCGTGGTTGGAGATGAGATTGAGGTCATATTGCCCCGTACATGTTTTTATGTGGAATCAGGCGGACAGGTTTCTGATACGGGTAATATTCGTTCGACAGGCGAAAATCCATGGGAAATTGAGATCACAGATATGCGCAAACCTGCTGCCGGTGTTATTGTACACATAGGCAAGGTAAAATACGGTAAGCCTCAGGTGGGAGATGCCATAAAAGCCGAAGTTGACCTGGAACGTCGCTGGGATATTATGCGGAACCATACTGCAACTCACTTACTACATTCAAAATTAAGAAAAGTGCTTGGCGAACACGCCCGCCAGGCTGGATCACTTGTCACGCCAGATAAACTGCGCTTTGACTTTAACCATCCGGAAGCGTTGACTAATTTACAACTAGAAACCATTGAACGGATGGTCAATGAAGAGATACTGGAAAACTATCGACTGAAAATAACCACAAAAACACTGAATGAGGCTATTAGTGAAGGCGCGACAGCTTTATTTGGAGAAAAGTATGGGGATGTGGTTAGGACTATCGCAATTGGATATGACACGCCATTCTCTTATGAACTTTGTGGTGGAACACATGTAGTGGAGACCGGCGATCTTGGATCCTTCATAATTTCCAGCGAAAGCAGCGCCGCAGCCGGAATTCGTAGAATCGAAGCTGTAACCGGAAGAAAAGCCTACGATCTAATACAGAAGAGATTCCGCGATTTAAAACAAACGGCAGCCATTTTGAATACCTCTGTGGATGAATTACCACACAGAGCTCAAGCAGTTATCAAAGAATTAGAAGAAGGGAAGAAAGAGGCTGAAGAAATCCGACAAAGGATGGTATCTTCCGCATTTTCAACTCTTATGGACAAAGTTGAACTGGTTGGGAATTCTGCGTTATTGTCAGTTGAATTGCCATCAGCAAATGCGGACGCGCTGAGAAACATGACCGACATCTTCAGGGAGAAATATGGCAGTGGTGTAATTGTAGTTGGTAGTGTTCTCGATGAGAAACCAATCTTAATCGCTTCTGTAACAGACGATCTAATTAAAAAGGGTATCAACGCGGGAGATATTGTCCGCTCAATCAGTAAAGAAATTGATGGCAGTGGTGGCGGGCGACCCAACCTGGCTCAAGCCGGGGGGAAAAATCCAGCTGGTTTGAAAAAAGCTCTCGATATGGTGATACCGATGGTGAAAGACAAGCTAAAATAAAATTAAGCCCGGTCAGAATCCAAACTGATCGGGCTTTTTATTATTATTTACATACAAATTTTTTCAACTGCCTCCAACAAAAGACGGACCCCAAATGCTGTTGGTCCTTTTCCACACCAGGGTTTTTCTGTCTCTGATTCACTGGCAGCCGCGATGTCAATATGTGCCCATTGAACATCATCCTGAATGGCTTGTTTGAGAAAGATAGCTCCTACAATAGTTGATGCTTCACGTGAACCGGAATTCTTCATGTCGGCATCTTCGCTCTTAATAATTTCAAAATACTCGTCATCAAGGGGAAGCTGCCATACTTTTTCACCAGTAGTTTCACCGGCGGTGAAAAGAAGCCCGGCTAGATTAGTATTGTTGGAAAGCAACCCCGCGCGGAGAGAACCGAGAGCGACTTTTACACCACCAGTTAATGTGGCAATATCCAGAATAGTATGCGGGCGATACTCTTTTTGCGCATAGACAAGTGCGTCAAACAATATCAAACGACCTTCAGCATCGGTTGAAGCGATTTCGACTGTAAGACCATTAAGAAGAGTCAGGATATCATCAGGACGATAGGCATCTCCGGAAATCATATTCTCAGCAGCCGGTATAACCGCGACAAGATTGACAGGTAATTTCAACCGTGAAGCGGCAAGTACTGTGGCGAACACTGATATTCCACCAGCTTTGTCATACTTCATGCCTTGAATAAAATCCGAACCTTTTAACGAATAACCTCCGGTATCAAAAGTGATCGCTTTGCCGACCAGAGCAACAGGTGAGTCTGAGCCTGCACCTTTATATTCAACCAGTATTAAGCGGGGTTTAACGGAACTACCTCGACCAACAGCTGTAATACCACCGGCGCCTATGGACTCAAGACGGTTGAAATCTATAGTCTTGCAGGATAGACCAAATTCTCTGCAAACTATGTTGATTCTTTCCTCCAGTACCTCAGGATTTATTTTATTGGCGGGTTCCCGGATCCAATCGCGGGCTAGGTCAACAGATTCGCCAATGATACGGGCTCTATTAATCTCACTGGAAAGGTCGGGTATGTTCTTTTCAGTTTGAATAAATACTATCGTTTCCGCTCGATCGCTGGTCTTTTTAGTAATGTATCGAGAAAACTCAAAACCACCAATTGAAATACCTTCCAAAAGTGGGCGAAGAAATGAAAGATCAGATGACAGAGAAGGCTGGTCAGCAGAAAGAAATACTTGGGGAACCCTGTGAGACGTGCACCAATGGGAGAAGGATGCGCCAGCTTTGCGGAAAACGTCAGGATTTGATTTTTTCTTCTCACCTAGGGAGACAAGAATCCTGGGATTTTGCGTATCTATGGCATACGATGCTACTGATCCGAGTTTTTTAAATGAGAAATTATCTTGTTCAGCTTCTTCAGAAAAAACGAATAAAAGGCGAATAGCGCCAAGTGGTGTTGCTTCTACACGTTTAATTGATATATTGGATTTGGGTATTAGTTCTTCAATTTTCATATTATCCTCATGATTTTCCTGTAATCTCCCATACGACGATTTCCGGTGGGCAAAGAAAACGTACCCGTGGAGCTGAAAGCCCCTCGAGTCCAAGTCCACGAACAATATAAAGCATTAGTTTTCCAATCTGATACTTTCCTGATTTGAATTTCAATCCGTATAACGAACCGGTGAAAAGAGGCCCGATAATAGGTAAACAAACCTGCCCGCCATGAGTATGACCAGATAATTGTAGGTCAATTCTTCCATCTGTGAGCAATGGCGCGATATCCGGCGAATGATGCAATAGAATGCGAAATGGGTTGTTCGCCTTAGAAAGGAGTGGTTGAAGTTTGGCATAGTCCTCATGCGGAATATGAGAACAGCCCAAACCGATAATGTCTATTTGTTGGTTGTCCTTTCCCAGCGCTACAAGTTCGTTATCCAATAGATTTATGGGTGTGCTTTCCAGAAGTTTTGGAAAGTTCTCTGGTAAATCCACAGCTGGACTTCCAGTAACGCCAAAAATTCCTAAAGGGGCTTTCCACGCAGATAATACATCGCGCAAATCCGACCAGGATTTATTATCTCGAATTGATGAGAGACATAGAAAATCTCCGGAAAACAAAATGGCATCCGGGGCAATTTTCAGGATTAATTTATTGAGTTTTTCTTCTCTGATTGAAAAACGTTCGAGGTGCAGATCTCCGATATGAAGAATTCTAAAATGTGAGCCTGCAGGAAGCTTATCGGTCGCAAGGGTTTCGGTGGATACTGTTATTCTGTATGGTTCCACCCAGAACGCGTAAATCTGTAAAACGCACCCAATTAGTTCAAGAGGTAACCAGATCTCAGGACCAAAGAAAATAACAGGAATCATCCGACATATGGCCAGAGCGAATACCTGTGGATGTACAGGTCCGAATGATCTTTTAAATTTCGGCAATAATGCGATCGAAATCCAGTCGAAAAGGAAAAATCCAAAGATCAAGAGACAATACCATTCGTTTGAAGCAAAGCCAGCCAGAGAAAAAAGAATAAGAATAATCAGAAAAAATGCGGTTGGAATTCTTTCCAACACCATCGCTTTCCGCAGAAGAACATCGAATAAATTACCTTCCCGTCCTGGAAATTTCCGGCGGGTGGAAAAATCTTTCGCTTTAATCAAATGTTGAATTTCCTTTTGACTGTTATTGTCTCTTGCTGGCAAAAGCGCTGACTAATTCGCGGCAAAAATCTGGAATATCCGCGACAACACGTCCAAACACAACATTGCGGCTGCGAAGAACGGGAAGATCTTTCCAGATGGCGCCAGCATTGACCATATCGTCGCGGATCCCATCACTGCCGGTGGCTTCCAGTCCGCTGATTATGCCCGCGCTAATACCAACAAGCCCGGCATGGCAGATCATGCCTATTATTTTCTCTTGATGATAAAAATCAGCCACAAATCTCTTTACTGACTCATATCGGCGTATCTTATCAGGTGCCCAACCGCCTGGAATAACCAAGCCATCATATTCCACGGCGTTTACATCATCAAACCCGATATCAGCTGTGGCAGACAGGTTGTTTTTTCCGCGGTAAGTTTCTCCACCGGCAATACCGGCAACAATAACGTCCGCTCCAGCTTCCTGAAGACGCATCAATGGCACCCAAAATTCAAGGTCCTCAAACCCCGGCCCAACAAGAAAAAGGATATGCATACCATCCAGTTCCATGATGAACTCCTTGAGAAAAATTCGGGGAGGCTGTTTTGCCAGCCTCCCCGTAATTCTACTATTGTTTTTCCGGTATCCAGCAGCAAAGAACCAGGTCTTTTGCTGCTTTTACCTCATCCAACCGTTTAATTGGCGTCTTGTGTGGAGCCGTGAGAAGCAGCTCGGGATTTTCATGAGCTTCCCTGGCGATAGCCAGGAGCGCTTCCGCAAAGGCATCCAAAGTTTGAATACTTTCTGTTTCGGTGGGCTCTATCATTAATGCTTCGTGTACGATCAAAGGGAAGTAATTGGTAGGTGGATGGAAATCATAATCCATCAACCGTTTGGCTATATCCAATGCGTGAACCTCGGGTACATCCGGGAAAACACCTTCAAGTACAAATTCGTGCATGCACACCCTGTCATATGGAAGATGATATGCGCCCTTTAATTTGGAGAGAAGATAATTCGCATTAAGAACTGCCAGTTCGGCTATGTTACGCAGTCCTTCCGCACCGTTCATCATAATATAGGTATAAGCACGAACCATCATTCCAAATTGGCCATTGAACGATTTTACGCGGCCAATGGATTTCGAAGGCTGGTAATACCCATAAAGCGGAGGTGTTTCGTCATCGCCCTCTTCAATTATGGCAACAATCGGACCGGGAAGGTATTCCAACAGGGATTCACTTACGCCAACAGGGCCTGATCCTGGGCCCCCGCCGCCGTGAGGAGTGGAAAAGGTTTTGTGAAGGTTGAAATGCATGACATCAATACCCAGATCACCCGGTCTGACAATGCCGAGAAGAGCGTTTAGATTCGCGCCATCACCGTATACCAGCCCGCCGGCTTTGTGTACGATTTCCACGACTTTCAATATATTCTCGTCAAATAGTCCCAGCGTGTTTGGATTGGTCAGCATTATCCCGGCAACCGTGTCGTCACAGACGGTTTTTAGCGCTTCAAGATCGACATTGCCACGAGCATCTGTAGGAATACCCACAACCTCATACCCGATCATTGCGGAACTGGCGGGATTTGTCCCATGGGCAGAATCCGGGATGAGCATTTTGGTGCGTTTAACATCTCCGCGAGATTTATGGTATGCGCGGATGATCATCACTCCTGTAAATTCACCCTGAGCGCCGGCAGCTGGTTGAAGTGTCACGCCAGAAAACCCCGCGATCTCTTTCAGCATTTCCTGCAGGTCATACATTAAAACAAGACTGCCTTGAAGTGATTCAATTGGCTGTAAAGGATGACAATATGCGAACCCCGGGAGGCGTGCCATGACCTCATTGATTCGCGGGTTGTACTTCATCGTGCATGAACCCAGTGGATAGAAACCTTTATCCACGGAATAATTAAGATGAGAGAGATGCATGTAATGGCGGATCACATCAATTTCAGCCAGTTCCGGTAGAGGAAGGTCTTTACGCACGAAATTGTGGGGTAGTTCTGTCTGAGGTACATCGCATTCCGGGAATTGCACGCCAATTCGACCGGAAGAAGAGAGTTCGTACACAGTTTTCTCAGTCATTGGATATTTCCTTCAATACTTCGACGAAGATATCAATATCCTCTTTCGTATTCATTTCAGTGACCGCTACCATAAGGTATTTCTTCAATGATGGGAAAATTTTTCCGAGTTCAAATCCACCGAGTATCCCATGTTCAAGCAGGTGCGCGTTGATTTCTTCCACTGGTTTGCTGCATTCGACTAAAAATTCATGGAAGAATGGCGAATCTGATTTCACGTTGAAGCCCTTCACCTTTCCAATTTCTTTGGCTGCGTAATGGGCTTTTTGATAACATAGGGTAGCGACCTGGCGTAGACCCTCTTTACCCAACAGGGATAAGTACACGGCTGACGCGAGAGCCATCAATCCTTGATTGGTACAGATGTTGGAAGTGGCTTTTTCGCGGCGGATATGCTGTTCACGGGCTGTAAGAGTCAGAACATAACCGCGTTTTCCATCCTGGTCGACTGTTTCACCGACCAACCTTCCTGAGATCTTTCTTACAAGGTCTTTCTTCGTGGCGAACAAACCAAGGTAGGGGCCCCCCATGGAAAGAGGAATACCCAGCGGCTGGCCTTCGCCTACCACGATATCCGCACCAAATTCGGAAGGCGGTTTTAAAAGACCGAGTGCGGTAGGATTAATGACAACCGCAAAAAGTGCCCCTGCCTGATGGGCGGCATCTCCGATTTTCGTATAGTCAATTATCCTTCCAAAAAAATCAGGATATTGAACTAATACCAATGCGGTATCCATGTCAATTTTTTTTGTGAGAGAGTTGACGGATTCAAGTGGATCAACACCCTCATCACCCATTATGCGGATATCAGCGTACCCTTGAGTGTACGTCCTGATAGTCTCACGATACTCGGGATTCACAGCGGGTGAGAGCACCATTTTGTTTCGCTTGCCACGAAAATGAGCAAACGCCAGTATGATGGCTTCTGCAGCAGCCGTAGCCCCATCATAATGTGATGCGTTGCAGGCATCCATGCCGGTCAGGTTCGCGATCATGGATTGATATTCAAAGATAGCCTGAAGGGTGCCTTGTGAAATCTCTGGTTGGTAAGGAGTGTAGGCGGTAAAGAACTCCCCGCGACTGATGATTGCGTCAACGGCAGCGGGAATATAGTGGTTGTAAGCTCCCGCACCCAAAAAACAGATCAAATCCTTGACTGAACCATTGCCGCTTGAGAGGTCGTTCAGTTCAACGTTGATCTCCATCTCAGTTTTTCTGGGTGGAAGATCAAGTTTAGGAAAACGATATTTCTCCGGAACAGCCTGGAAAAGTTCTTCTACCTTTTTTACACCAACTGCCCGGAGCATCTCTGCCCGTTCAGAGCTGGTATGGGGGGTAAACATCAATGGCTCCGATCTTTCAAGAATTTTTCATAATCAGCGGCAGACATCAACCCGCTTAATTCGGATGGGTCTGACATCTCTACCTTGAGCATCCAGGCTTTTCCGTAAGGATCGCTGTTGACTAATTCAGGAGTCTTTGAAAGATCTTCGTTCACGGCAACAATTTTTCCTGAAACTGGCATATTAACGTCAGCGGCAGCTTTTACTGATTCGATAGTGGCACAGGTTGTTCCCTTTTTCGCGGAGTCTCCTTCTGCAAGTACAACTTCGACGAAGACAACATCAGATAATTGTTCCTGGGCATAATCACTTACACCGATGGTTGCTATATTCCCATCCAGTTTAACCCATTCATCAGACGCGGCAAATTTTAGATCAGCAGGGACGTTCATGATATTCTCCTTAAAGATTTGGGTGATTAACACACTACAGGTGAAACCAGAAAAAAGCTATTTCTCTGTCTTAAACCTGAGAGATTCGTCGAATAACTTCAACTTGCCCCTTCGGTGGAAATTCCCTTTCCAGAGGAGATCACGGTGGGGTCCTTTTTACCTGAGAGATTCACTGCTGTTTCTGAAGCAGCAGCTTGCCCCTTCGGTGCTGAGAAGCTCAGTCTCTTCCCCACGGCATCCATTATTTATTTGTCATCCCCCGGATACTACTGATTGAATTCATTATAACAAAGATGAATTCTTCGAACAGTAAGATTTTTTTGTGAATCCAAATTCCAGATATTTTCACATTGGAGTTATAATACCCATTCGCCCCAAGGGGCGATTTGTTTTGTATAGTGCCAGTAAGGAAAGAGACTTTTATGCTTATCGAACGAAATGATTTACGCAATGTGGCGATTATCGCTCACGTTGACCATGGAAAAACTACTCTTGTGGATGGGTTGCTAAAACAGGCCAGGGTTTTTCGGGAAAATCAGCAGGTTGTTGAACGCGTCATGGATTCCAATGATCTTGAACGCGAACGGGGGATTACGATTCTTGCGAAAAATACATCTGTGATCATTCCTGACCCGATAACTAACGCACCGGTAAAGATTAATATTGTGGATACTCCCGGACACGCCGATTTTGGCGGTGAAGTTGAGCGGGTTATGAACATGGTTGACGGCGTTCTGTTGCTGGTGGATGCTGCGGAAGGGCCAATGCCGCAAACCCGTTTTGTGTTGAAAAAAGCGCTTGAAATGGGCCATAAAGCCATCGTTGTGATAAATAAGATGGACCGAAAAGATGCCGAGCCTGACCGCACATTAAATGCCACATTCGATCTGTTTGTTGAACTGGGGGCAAATGAGGAGCAGGCCGATTTCCCGGTTATTTACGCCAATGCGATCACACAGCAGGCAGGTGAAGACCAGGAACTTACTTCCGATCTTCAACCGCTTTTCAACGCAATCCTAAAACATATCCCGGCGCCGAAAGTGGATCTGGAAGCACCTTTTCAGATGCTTGTTACCAACCTCGGGTACGATGATTACCGGGGTGTAACCGCTGTCGGCCGTATCTTTGCCGGAAAAGTAAAAGCCGGGCAAGACGTCGCCAGAATTAAAGTGAATGGTGAAATTGTTCCGGAAAAAATGAAATATCTCTATACCCATCAAGGTTTGGAAAAGGTCGAAGTAGAAGAAGCTTCTGCTGGCGAAATTATTTCCATTGCAGGACTGGAAGGCATTGGAATTGGTGAGACTTTGGCCGATGCCGTTAACCCTATCGCATTACCGCCCATACTTGTGGAAGAACCCACAGTAAAAATGACGTTCGCGGTCAACAATTCACCATTCAAAGGCAAGGAAGGTAAATGGAGCACCAGCCGAAACCTTCGAGAACGATTGATGAATGAGCTGCGCAACAATGTGGCATTGCGGGTGGAAGAAACAGAGAGTCCGGATACTTTCATTGTTTCAGGACGCGGCGAACTTCACCTCGCCATTTTGATTGAAACCATGCGCCGTGAAGGTTATGAGTTCCAGGTTTCAAAGCCGGAAGTCATCTTGAAAGATGGCCCGGACGGGAAACCCCTGGAACCTTATGAAGAATTGCATATCGAAACCAATCAGGAGACCGTTGGTATTGTGGTTGAAATGCTTGGGATGCGCCGGGGTAAGATGCTGGATATGGTCAACACCAACGAAAACACGGTTCGCTTGACCTATCTGATCCCCACTCGAGGCTTACTTGGTTTCCGCTACCAGTTTCTTACGGCAACCCGCGGGAACGGTATTATGAACACACTGTTCCACGGATATGGGCCATTCACAGGCGCTTTCTCCACCCGTGCTACAGGATCAATCGTTGCCTGGGATACAGGTCAGACAACCACATATGGTTTGAAAAACGCGGAAGAACGAGGAACTCTCTTCCTGGGTGCTGGAATGGAAGTCTATGAAGGTATGGTTGTGGGTGAAAGAGCCCAACCGGGCGATCTATCTGTTAATGTGTGCAAAAAGAAACACCTTACCAATATGCGGTCATCCAATAAAGATATCGAAATTCGCCTTACGCCTCCCCGCAATATGAGTCTTGACGAAGCCATTGAGTATCTTGAAGAAGATGAGCTTCTTGAAGTTACACCGGTCGCCTTCAGAATTCGCAAACGCATCCTGAATACGGAAGACCGTGGGAAAATGACAAAGAAAGCAAAAGAAGACGTAGCATAGTATTTAGAGCTGGCTGGCCAATAGAAAAAAACAGAAACTGGGAATTCCCAGTTTCTGTTTTTTTTTATTCGTCCTGTTTGGGAGATTTACTCCCTATTTCTACCAGTTGTATCTGTACCTGATAACGCTTTCCTTCGATTTCCATTTTCCCGTTGGCATAATACCCTTTCGATCCGGTTTTAAAATCCTTGGGGGGTAATGCCATAACATTCAATAATGTGCCTTCGCCATTTTTAATTTCTGCCATTAGTACCATTTTTACCTCCAAAATAATTATGATATTATACGAGACAATCCTATGAAGTCATGGTATATTCAAATTATCGAGGAGAATGCTTATAAGATTATGCGAATCAAAATAACAGGAAAACAATAGCGCACGGCTCGTATGAACAACTGGGGGATAGCGAGTTAACGAGTGACGAGGATGAGGGTTCCCCTTCGCAAGATGGGGTTAACCGGCAAAAAACCGGGAAAATCGACAGATCAGCGGATGCCCTCCAGAATAAATCTGGTTTTCCTAAATTTTAAAAAATATCGAGAACCTGTTTCTTAGCCGTGAATGCTGCAATGGGGCGGCGTTCAATTCACCAAACATTTTTGGAGGTTACTTATGTGCGGTATTGTTGGCTACATCGGCGGCAAAGATGCCACCCCGATAATACTGAATGGTTTGCGTAAGTTGGAATATCGCGGATATGATTCCGCCGGAGTCGCAGTACTTGATAATAAAAACAAAATCGAAGTACGCCGAGATGCGGGAAAACTGGATAACCTGTGCAACCTGGTCGCCAGGGAACCATT
>CAYNJT010000043.1:0-27856 GCA_964397625.1 uncultured Leptolinea sp.
ATGATGACATGGCCATTGGCGCCATCGAAGCTATGAAAGCCGCCGGCCTCAAACCCGGTGACATCAAAGTCGTCTCCGTTGACGGCACCCGCGGTGGTTTCCAGGCTATGATCGATGGCTGGATCCAGGCTGACGTGGAATGCAATCCCCTCCTCGGCCCCCAGACCATGGAACTGGCTCTGAACATCCTCAACAAGAAACCCTTCGATGTTGAAACCCTGACCAAAGAAGAAGTCTACTATCCTGACAAGGCCGCCGAACTGCTGCCCACCCGCAAGTACTAGAATTCTTCTCCGGTACCTGTAGTAACCGAGTTGTAAACTTTATATAATGAAGAGAAGCGGTGTTGAAATTAACGCCGCTTCTCTTCAGAAACTCCCCTGAAGCAATCACTCCATTTGAATTAACAGCTCCAAAAGGCAGAAGTAATGATGGAAACTATTTTAAGCGCGAAAGGTATCACAAAAACCTTCCCGGGGGTTCTTGCTCTTGAAAATGTGGATTTCACACTAAAACGAGGTGAGATTCATGCCTTGATGGGCGAGAATGGGGCTGGAAAGTCCACACTGATCAAATGCCTGACAGGTGTTGAGCAGCCTGATAAAGGTACCATTGAGTTTGATGGCAAACCTGTCGTGGTTCATTCTCCCATGCACGCACAAGAGATCGGAATTTCCACCGTGTATCAGGAAGTAAACCTGTGCACGAATATTTCCGTGGCCGAAAACGTCATGCTGGGTCATGAGCCAAAAGGCGTTTTGGGAAATATCAGTTGGAAAAAAATGAACGAGCAAGCTGCCAAATCGCTTGCCAAGCTCGGAATTGATATTGATGTTTCAAAACCTCTGGGTGTGTATTCTGTTGCCATTCAACAAATGGTGGCCATTACCCGCTCTCTGGAGTTTCTTTCAGCAAAAGTACTGATCCTGGACGAACCCACGTCGAGCCTTGACGCTCACGAAACACAACAACTTTTCAGTGTCATGCGTAAATTGAAAAGTGAAGGGATTGGGATTGTATTCATTACCCATTTCCTCGATCAGGTTTATGAAGTTACTGATCGCATCACCGTTCTTCGCAACGGTAAATTTGTTGGAACGTTTGAAACCTCCTCCCTCCCCAGAGTTAAATTGATCGCCAACATGTTGGGCCGCAGTTTGAGCGACCTGGATGATATTTCCAGAAGCAAACAGAATGCGGTGAAGAAGGTAGAGGGAATAGCTGTTCTGGAAGCTGAGGGATTGGGAAAAGCAAATTACCTTGAACCCACCACATTGAAATTGATGGATAACGAAGTCGTCGGTCTTGCAGGCCTTTTAGGTTCCGGTCGTACCGAACTGGCTAATCTTATCTTCGGCATCGATCACCCCGATACCGGTGAGCTAAAGATTAATGGAAAGAAAGTGGAAAGCCATTCTCCCCTGGAATCATTGAAGAACGGTATCGCGTTGTGCCCGGAAGATCGTAAAGCGGAAGGCATTGTTGGTGACCTGACGATACGTGAAAATATCATTCTGGCATTACAGGCCAGGTTTGGCTGGTTCAAGTTCCTGAATACACAAAAGCAATATGAAATAGCCGATAAGTACATAAAAATGCTGGGTATTGTTACCCCTTCACCAGACCAACTGGCCAAAAACCTGAGCGGCGGTAATCAGCAAAAAGTAATTCTGGCCCGCTGGCTGGCTACTGATCCCAGTGTGTTGATATTGGATGAGCCAACCCGCGGCATTGACGTTGGTGCCAAGACGGAAATCCAAAAACTGGTTATAGACCTGGCCAACCAGGGAAAATCCTGTATCTTCATTTCTTCTGAATTGGAAGAAGTCTTGCGCTGCAGTCACCGCATCATGGTTTTACGTGATCACAAGCTGGTTGCTGAATTTGGCGAAGAGGTGGATGACCAGACAATTATGCATACCATGGCAGGTGATTTATGAAGAAAAGTTCCTGGTTTGACAAATTCCGCCACAGCCGAATTTTCTGGCCGTTGATCGCGCTGGCATTGATCCTGATATTTGATGCCTTTTACGCTCCCAGTTTTTTCAAGATCGGTATTCTGGACGGGCATCTTTACGGTAACCTGATCGATGTGCTCAATGACGGCGCGCCGTTGGCCATTGTGGCAATTGGAATGACCCTGGTGATCGCCACCGGTGGTGTTGATCTGTCAGTGGGTGCGGTAATCGCCATCTCCGCGGCCATGGGCGCGGTGCTCATCAACCCGGCATTGGGGAACGAACTCATTACCAATGATATCCTTACAGCCAACAAGACCAATACCCCGCTTTGGTTGATCGTTCTGGCAGATATTGCTGCCGGCACCCTGTGCGGCCTGTGGAACGGTTTCCTCGTATCCCGTGTGCGTATTCAGCCCATGGTGGCTACCCTGATCCTGATGGTGGCCGGGCGCGGTATTGCCCAGCTCATCACCAATGGGCAGATCATGACCATTTACTACACGCCCTACTTCTGGTTTGGTAATGGCTTCATTCTTGGCCTGCCTGTCTCCATCTATATCGTCGGCCTGGTCTTTTTGATCGGATGGTTGCTTGTTCGTAAAACATCCATCGGGCTGTTTATTGAGTCAGTGGGAATTAACTCGAAATCAACGTACTACAGCGGAATCAGCGAAAAGAACATCAAACTATTCGCCTACACCTTCTGCGGTTTCTGCGGTTCGATTGCCGGTTTGATCCTCAGCTCATACGTTCACAGCTGCGATGCCAACAATATCGGCTGGGCCTATGAACTCGACGCCATCCTTTCGGTGGTTATCGGCGGCACATTGATGGCCGGCGGACGTTTCTCCATGGCTTCCAGCATCCTCGGCGCGATGATCATCTGGACATTCACACTGACCATGTACACCATCGGTATCCCGGCAAATACCCTGCTGGCAGCGAAAGCGGTTCTTGTTATGCTTGTGATCCTTCTGTACTCAGACCAGGTTCGCGGCTTCATCAACCAGTTGGGGCAAAAGAAAGGTGGAAGCAATGTGGAATCGAACTAAACTCTTCCTCCTGAACAACGGAACGCTTCTGTTCACTATTTTGATCTTTGTGGTTGGTTACATCATCTGCGGGCAGATCTACCCCGCGATGCAGAAACCGCAGGTTTTCTTCAACCTGTTCATAAATAACGCCAGTTTGCTGTTGGTATCCATAGGCATGACATTTGTGGTCATTTCCAACGGTATTGATCTTTCAGTAGCTTCCATGCTGGCGTTGACTTCCACTGCCTCAGCGGTACTTCTGCGTGAGGGCGCGAGCCCGTACTTCGTAATTCCATTGATGATCCTGATGGGCATCGCGTTTGGCAGCCTGCAGGGGTTGATCATTCACCGCCTGAAAGTGGAAGCTTTTGTGGTAACCCTGATGGGCAGTTTCTTCTGCCGCGGAATGGCGTACATCATCAGTCTGCAATCTGTCACCATTACTGATCCGGTTTATAAAACCCTGGGTTTGACAAAAGTTTTTATCCCCGGTTTCGGTAAAACATATGTGTACATCTATTCTTTAGTGGCGATCGTTGTGTTTCTGGCAGCAATTTATATTGCCAAATACACCCGTTTTGGCCGCACGATGTATGCTATTGGTAACAGTGAACAATCAGCCCGCCTGATGGGTCTTCCGGTGGAACGTACACGCATTATGGTTTACACCTTCAGCGGATTCTGCGCCGCGCTTGCCGGTATTGCCTGGAGCTTTGCTCTTCTCTCCGGGTACGGGCAATACGCCCCGACCATGGAAATGGATGCCATCGCCTCGGTGGTTATGGGTGGCACGTTATTGACCGGCGGTGTTGGCAATGTGATCGGCACCCTGTTTGGCGTGTTGATCAACGGTACCATCGTGAGCGTGTTACAGTTCAACGGAACGTTAAGCTCCTGGTGGACGCGTATTGGTGTTGGAGTTCTGACCCTGCTGTTCATCGGAATTCAGATGCTGTTCCAGCTTGGAAAGAAATCCACCGCCAAATAAACAGACTTTTTGACAGGGGGGTCTATCACAACGGCGTCGGGGGCAAACGCCGTTTTTGATTTAATACAAGGATGGTATTAAAAATTTCGTGTCCCGACGGATTATGATCGGATGAAAGTCTGGGTAATGCATCCATTTGACACCAGGGTTAACGTCTGCCGTGTGTCTATCGCCGGGATATGAACGCGCGGCAGGCGCGTCATTTTCTTCCTGTGGTATGGATACACATTCCCGGTCTCAGTGGTGACGGCTGACTTGAATCCCAGTTCGGAAACCAGACGGGCATCACGGTCAGTGACATCCATAGGAGAACCATACGGGTAGGAGAAATGATCCACCTTGAGGCCGGTACGTTCTTGAATAATTCGTCTGGAATCATCCATTTCCGCCCGGGCCTCCTCGTCATCAAGGCCAGCCAGAGAGGGATGGCTGCGCGTGTGCGCCCCAATTGTCACCAGCGGGTCTTGCCCGAGGCAATTGATCTGCTCCCAGGACATGGCCATTCTTGCGGCATACTCCGCCCGGCTGATATTCAACGGTTCAAAAATGGCTTTCCAGGCGGCCGAAATACCGCATTTGGATTTCAATACCAACTGACAGATCGCAGAGAATGCCTCTCCCTTCTCTGTAATTGTTCCACAGGAGATGGCGTATTTCTTTCCATCCAGATTGAAGTCAATTCTATCGCGTGAAAGAAGAACGTCTTCCAGCATATTCCACCAGAAAGCGGCTTTGCGCTCCGGGAAATCGGTGGTGATATACACGCAGAAAGGTATTTTTTCTTCTTGTAAAATAGGGTAAGCCGTGGTGAATGTGTCGGTATACCCATCATCAAATGTGAAACAAACAAATCGTTCTTTTCGATGATTCCCGGAAATGATTTCAACCATTTCATCAAGGCTGACGAAGTTGTACCGGAGATCGCGATAGAAGGAGATGGTTTCATGAAGGATCGCCGGAGCAACTTCATATAATTGGTTTTCAGGAAGGCGGGGATTTTCATCCGGCTCGACCACCCGGTGGAACATTAGAATGCTGCCGAGAAAAGGCGCGAATGGACGTGTGATGTGAGAGAGGTTCTTTTTGTATAAAAAGGAGTTAAATTTCATCTTGTCTCGAAATAGTTGGAGTTATGATCAAAAAGGGCGGGTGAATCATATCAGAAAAAACACCCGGAAAAAGGCTGGCAATTCGAGTCAGGTTAACAGGCCATCCAAAACACCGCATAAACTTCCTGGAGAGTGATAAAAAAAAAAGCTGTCCATATTCACAAAAATTTAACAAAAGCGTATGGAAAAACCCCCTTTACCTAATTTATAATTTGAAATGCATACACAAGAATTAGTCCAATAATACCGATAATTACTTAACATCCAGGGCTGATGTTTTTAAGCAAGACACCGTTTGAAGAACGAGCAGGATTGATGTTAACAGAAAATAAAGGTAACAAAAATGAAATCCAGACCGGCGGGCCTTTCAGGAATTCTGTCTGCGTTTTTATTCTTCTTCTCTCCATTTTCTTATTAAGCAGTTGTTTTCCAACCCCGGCGACTCCTTACCCGACCATACCGCCGTTGCCGACAAAACCGACAGCCACACCAGTGCCTTTTGTGACATCCACGGCTCCCCCTGAGATTGTTCCTAATTTCATTTACTATGTGGATCCTGTGAACGGTTCTGACGGCAACATGGGCACAATTGACCAGCCCTGGTTAACTATTGATAAGGCTGTGCAAACTGTGACGGCTGGCGATAAAGTGATGCTTCGCGGCGGCCAATATTACACAATATTTGGCGGTTGGGTATTTCAGAACACCGGAACAAAACCCCAACCGATCACATTTACGAATTTCCCCGGTGAGCAGGTTGTCATCCAGATTTCGAGCAAAGATTTTGAGTACCGGGCTTTTCGCTGCTGGTATTCTCCTATTGACCCTGAAACCTGGCATACCCCAAAAGCTGATTTCATCCGCATCGTTGGAACCGATGTAGACGAACGTGAACTGGCAAATGGTGTAAAAAGCCATAAGGGTATTGTCATCCGTGGGGAACCCGGAGAACAATCCGCGGGGATCGAAGTAGCCGGCTGTGACAATTGGGAAATTGCCGGGATTGACTTCCTGAATGTGGGATATGGAATTACCACAAAGAAACGCAATTTTTCTTCAGGGAATGATTACTCTGCCGATGAGTGGTATGTTCACGATAATCGGGTTTTTAATTTTTACCGTGAGTCGGGTATGCAGTTCAACGGCAATCGCAATCTGATTGAACATAACGAGTTCTATAAAGTCAGTGATGAGCTTAACACGCCCTATGGATGCCAGCACCTCAACATTCTGGGAAATAACAGCGTTATTCGGGGAAATACCATAAACCGCATGGGGAGCAAGGCAAAGTGCGGCGGTATTATGCTGGAATGGGACATGGCGGATGAGAATATTTTCGAGCAGAATGAAATTTCAGATGTCGAATGGGGTTTCCACATAGCTGGCGGTGATAATAACATCATTCGCTATAACATCATCAGTATGACAAACGGGCCCGAAAATAACCGGTCAGGAATAGAGATCTATTCATTCGATGACAACAAGAAGGACTGGCCATGCGATGAGACGGTTGATTCCGCTCAAACCATTCTGCCCTCCAATAATCCGGCGGATCCTGAATATAAGTATTATTACAATCCGCGGAATTGCCATTCCTTTGGCAATCGGCTTGAGAATAATAGTATTTCAGGTTTTAAGAATGCCATCAAATTACCTTCTTTTGGGAATGAAAACTTTATTATTGAAAACTGAAATGTAAGACGTTTCTTTCCCGAAATCATTCTTCACACAGGCGGATGACCTGATCTACTATGTCTCGAACCAAATTTCGGCCACTCAATTGAAGATTAGAAGGCTGTGAGGGTTTCTTTTCTACTGAAATCATGGGGATATCTTCATCTTTGTTAACCCAGTGCATCTTTCCAGTATCGATAAGATAACGATCGATGCTGCCCATCAACCCCATAAACAGACTGTAGACAGGGGTCCCCAGCACAACCGCTTCCCTGTTCATGGTTCCCCCGCCGCCTACCACCAGGTCAGAGTAATAGATCAGATTCGGCCCGTCCAGCGCTTCTGCCGGAAAGTGAACATTTGAAAAGCCCAGAGCTTCGTATTTCTGCCGCTGTTCCGTGTTACGGCTGAGAAGGATGATGTGTGTGTTGTCTTTTTGGGCGATATAGTGCAGGGCGCGCTCAAATAACGGATTCTCGAAAGGATGATAGGCAGAGACTTCACTGGCCGGCCGCATGGTTACAAGGATTTTTTCTTTGGGAATTTTGGCTTTTTCGAGAAAGGTGGGATCGGGTGTGAAATCGCTGAGGTAGACATTTTCCTTCATACCGGAATACGATTCGATCTGGTCTTCGCGGGCGCCAAAGCGATATAAATTCTCTTTTGAGAACACACTGGGAACAAGGATCTTGCGGGCTACCCGGCAGATGATCTTCATGCCCGGATTTCCTTCATAATCATTGAACGCGATCAGGGGGATTCCCAGCAGGGGAGTGGTCAACGCCTGGCTGTAAGAGCTGCCGCTGATTGCCAGATCGATGTGTTGACCGCGTAGAAACCATGTCAGGCGGGCAGCCCGCCATGCCAACGCGAGCCCTTTTCCGACAAATGAGCCCCCGCCATGCGCGCCAATGACGGTGTGTTTGAAACCGCATTGGTCTGCCAGTTCGATCGTTTCCGATTGCCGGCGGGTGGTTATGATCGTCTCAATCCCTCTCCTCTGTAATTCCTTGATTATGGGATTCATGAACAAAACCTGCGGGGAATTCGCGATGTCTACCCAGATTTTCATACGTCCTCTTCAGTTTTACAAAGGGTCAATTGCCTGTCAAACCTGACCAAGTTTTGAGACGATATGCCTGAACTTGCCGGTTTTGGTTCGTTCAATCTCTTTTACGATTTGAAGCTCAATATCGATATCCTTCCCAATATCCCAGATCACTTCGTCCATGAGTGCCTTTTCATCTTCTTTGGTGAAATCCTGCCTGGGAACAATCTTCAAAATGGCGGAGCCAACTTTTTCCTGAACGAACTGAGCTTCCAGTACTTTTTCTGTGGTGCCGCAAAACACATGGATTGGATGAATCCTGCGGCCATCTTTGGTCACCAGATGATCGGTGATCCGTCCGGTCAATTCTTTTAAAAGGGGCGTCTGCCGGCCGCAGGGACAGGAACCCTCGCCCATAACAGCCGTGTCACCGATCTTGTAACGAATCAATGGCATGGCGCGATTAATCATATTCGTCAGAACGAGGTCTCCGACTTCTCCCGGGGCCGCGGGAGTGCCATCCGGGCGAAGCACTTCTACAACGCCGGTTTCAGTAAGAACGTGCAGGCTTCCTTTTTCGCATTGCAGAACATGGCAGGTGCGTTCGCCGTTGCTGTAATAATTAAATACAGTGCAACCAAAAGCTTTTTCGATATTCTTCCGTTGAAAATCTGTAAGAGTTTCGCTGTTGGTAAAAATGGCATTTGGACGGTACGACATCCCGGATTCCAGCATATACTGCGCGATGAGATTGATGAAAGACGGCACCCCACGGATCATTACCGGCTTAAAGCGGTTCAATTCCTCAATGTAAAAATGAGCGTTCTCCGCTGAAATATGCTGTAAGGAAAAAAACAGCTCATTTTCCACAGGATCGTGAAGCCAGAAAGGCGGTGTTTTCTTTTCCCCCGATGTGACCGGATGGTATCCAAAGGTGGCAATGGGATCCCCCCGTTTTGCGCCACCCCAACTGTATTGATACCACATACAGGCATAACTGCGCTGGTTGCATTCTGTACTTAATGTAAATGAAAGAGCCATACCGGTTGTCCCGCTGGTATGATGAATATAAGTGGAACCCGTATAGGATTTTGATAATAATTCATTAGCCCGATTGCGGATTACTTCCCGCTCCAGCACCGGGATTCGGCGCAGATCATCAAGCGACCGCATGTCATCTGGAATAAACCCAATTTTTTTGAAAAGATTCTGATAATAAGGAACATTTTCCATAGCGTAATTCAATGTATCTTTAAGCGTTTGGAATTGAAGCTGTTCCCGTTCTTTGAACGATAACGATGCGTTCTTTTTCAAGATTTCCATCTGTTCATTGAAGTATCCCCCGTAACGCTTGTTCCGAATTTTCAACGAATACGCGCCAGCCATCAATTCTCGAACAAACTGGGGAAGCCGAAAATAAAGATTGACCAATGTAAGATTGTCATACGAAAAATTCATGTGAATCCTCCCGGGTTGTTCGTGAAATAGTGGTATTCAAGAAACACTTTCCCCTGTTGATGAATGGTTTTCGATTAATTGCCTGTAGATACCATCAATACGTTTCATGGCGACTTCGGGCAGGTAATCCTTCCTGATCACCGCAACATTGACTTCGGACATTTTTCGCCGCAGGTCCCGGTCTTCCAGCAGGTAAATGACACGCTCAGCCAGGGAGTGATAATCACCAGGTTGGATCAGAAATCCATTGATCCCATCTCTGATGATTTCTGGTATGGCTCCAACCGGCGTGGTAATAACCGGCAGTCCAACCGCCATGGCTTCCAGCAGTGTATACGGAAGATTTTCACCATAGGATGGCAGCAGGTAAAACAGAGAGCGTTGATACATTTCCAATTTAGCGCTTCCGCTTACCCTGCCTACGAACTGCAATTTCCCGGAGAGGCCATCTTCTTTAACTGCCTGGTCAATCTGGGTTTTCTCACCGCGGCTTTCTTCTTCACCGGCGAAAACAAAAATCGCATCCGGGTGTTTTTCAAGAACAAGAGGGACCGCTTTAATGATGTCAAAAACGCCCTTTCGTTTTCCCAGACTGCCAAGGAACAGGATGATCTTATCTTTCTTTTCTACGGGCGCTGGTGGATTGCGCGAGGCTTCGGCGAAGAGCAAATCAACGGTGTTGGCGACAACTCCGGTATTGATCCTGGGATCAACTTCGGTAAGGAGAAAATCTTTCCATCTATGCGAGAGAGTGATTACATAATCCGCCTGGCGAAATTGCCAGCCGATCATCTTTTTCATGAGGGCGGGACAGTTTCTGAAGAACTGGTCAAAAAGGCCGCCATGCAGATGGGCGACAGTTTTAATGCCAAACAGCCTGGACAGAAAGAGGAAAAAACCGGCCTTCCAGAAAGATAATCCGGATGTAACCTGAAGATGCGCGACGCGGGGTTTTTGCTGCGCCGCGATCCTGATAAATTTACCCATCTGTTGGAAGAAGTAAACAAGATTCGCCAGTGAAAACCGGTCTTCAAGACCGATATCACGGGGAGCCCTGGTCGTATCCAGATGGATCAGATCGTAATTTTCTTTCAGAATGGGAGACGAGAGCAGCATTTCAACAAAAGTGGATACACCCCCCATCATAGTCCCGCCGGGGCCGACTATCAGAACGCGGGGTTTTCCTCGTTCAAGGGGAGAAGGCGATTTCAAGCCGGCCATTGTCCCCCGATTACTTTCATGGCCAGGTCAGTCACTCCGATCGATTCGATTGTTCCTTTTTTGATCTCTTCCGCGACTGCACTTAGGAGATATTCAAGTTTCTCAAAATCCTGGTCTGTTCTGAATTCTTCCGGATGGGTGTAAATGTGCAAAACTTTCCCTTCGCGGGCGGCTTTCTGAACACCTTTTACCATTCTTGTAATGCGTAAAAACGGCAATCCCAATGCGTCCAACAGTTTCTCAAGACGTTTGTTTGGATGGAAGAATCCCCTGGAACCGGGAAGATTGACCAATCCCGATTCATCCACCCATGGGACATATACCTTGGGAATTCGGAATTGAAGGAGCCAATCCAGATAATTAATTGCCTTCCCCAGAATAGGAATCTGATAATCACTGTGACGCATTTCTACCCCCCGATAGCAGACAAACCCTTCTTCTTTGAATGTTTTCAGGTGTCCAACCACATTACGCGGGAAAAAGACGGCGGTTGGTTTAATGGAGTACCTGCCGGCGACTCTTTGCCACTCGCGAATTTCTGTTTGCACGTCCTGAACAGAAAAAACACCTTCGTTAAAAATGCGATGCGTATAGCCATGAAACGCGATTTCGTGCTTTGCTCCAGCGGATCGAAGGATATTGATCAAATCCAAACCATACCACAGAGGTTTACGGGTCTGGTAGATTTCATCATAACTGGAATATCTGCCTTTCCAATCCCGAACAGGGCAGATCGCGCAGTCTTCACATTTCTCGTAAAACAGGTGTCCCACCACGCCCCAGGTGGCAGTTATCTCATATTTTTTAAATATTTCCAGTAGTCGAAGGACGGATTGCCTTTCAACAGACCCATCGGGAGAAAACCTGCCCGGAGTGAATTGGTCAAAATATCCCCAGGCAAGCTCGGTATCCAGGGAGATTAGAAAATATCCTTTGGGTGAACCTGAATTTGACATTATACCGATCTACCTGCCAACTTTTGCCAGACCAGATTCAAGAGCTGCACCAAGCTTAAGGGCTGATTCCCGCCATGTCCACGCGCGGGATGCCAATTTTGCGTGCTCACCCAGTGTGGAAAGATCGCTGGATTTTTTCCATACATCGCGAAGAGCGGATAGGAAAGACTGAACTTCGGATTTTTCCGCCCAGAAACCAAAATCTCCATCACCAATGACGTCGGTATGACACACGATTCGCGTCGAGAGGATCACCAGGCCGGAAGCCATATATTCAAACAGTTTGATCGGGCTGCTGACTTGAAATTTCACCTCATCGGGGAAGGGGAGAACACCCACATGCGCCTGTGCCAGCAATCCGGGAATCTCTGAATGATCGACGGGAGGCAAGACGCGTATGATCCCTTCCGATCGCGCGGCAAAGGCTTCGAGCTCGGTCTGCGCAGACCCTGACCCAATGAGTGTCATGGTAAAGCGCATCCCTTCAGCGTTGGCTTTTTCAACGGCCTGGCAAAACGTGAGCAGATTCCGTTCGATGGTCAATACCCCGATATACACCAGATGAATTTCCCCGCCGGGCAGCGGCCATTCGCGTTGCTTCTCGCACTCTGCGAAGATACTGTCATCAACCCCGGAAGGCCATATACCCCACAATTTTTCTTGAGAAATACCCACCGCATCGGCCATCCGTCGGGTAATGGCCGTTCGACCGTCAACCCAGCTATTTACCCATTTTTCGGTAATCTCATAGTACTTGCGGCGAACGCGTTCTTTAAAGGTCTGGTTGACTCTGGGTGTCATTTCCATGGTGCGCGTATCCATGACAAATACTGGCAACCGGCGGTTCATTAAATTGCGGATGATCCAAAGAGGTATGAGCCAGGGAGCTGACATGGTGTGGAACAAGACGACATCATATGTATTCAGGTGTTTCAGAATGTATACGGCAACCTGAATATGGAAAATCAATTGCCTAAGGAGATAAATTTCTGGAAATGGGAAATGGATTATCATCACCCCGTGACGTTCCAGGTTTCCGGAAGCTCCGCCGGCGATAAGGGTAACCTTCCAACCATCGCGGCATAGCTCCTTACCCGTGTCCAACCAGGTGGCTGAGTCAAGACTATCCAGTATTGATCCTGCGCAAAATATCCAGAGCAGACCTGGTTTTTCAGATTTCATTGGAAATAACCCTATGGAACGTTAAAATTTGCAATCCCGGCATTTATATATACTGCAATATCGATGCCGGTAGAATAAATTTATTGTATCAAAGTTGGAAATCAGGCTGATCTTCATTGTGTTGACTAAACAGGATTGACTTTGCTTATGTAAACGATGAAAAATTATTGAGCCAGGCTGGAATAAACCTTCAGCAGTTTTTTCGCGATCACGTCCCAGTCATAGACTTTTTCAACAAGCAGTCGGCCCCTCTTTATCATTCCTTTTCGTGTGTCTGAATCCTTCAATAATTTAATAATCCTGTTGGCAAAACTCAACGGGTCGTCAGCTATAAAGAGATGTTCTCCATCGTGCACTTCCAGCCCTTCACACCCAATGGTCGTGGAAACCACAGGACGGCCAAGCGCCATGGATTCCAGTATTTTCAGCCGGGTGCCGCCTCCACCGCGCAATGGTACCACGCTGACAGCACTCTGCTGGTAGTGCGGAACCAAGTCTCTCGCGTTTTTGATAACGGTTATCCCATCTCCGGCAAGAGCCATCACTTTCGGAACGGGGTTGAGTCCGACGATGGTCAATTTAACATCAGGAATGGATTTTTTGACCAATGGCAGGATCTGTTGACAGAACAGTTCCATGGCATCAATATTTGGCAGGTAATTCATATTGCCAACAAATAACAGAGTGTGGTTTGAGGAATCATAGGGTAATGGTTGGAATGACCGTGTGTCGATGCCATTATTCACAATTTCGATCCGCAGATTGGGGTTCTTGGCCAGCAGCAATTGCCGGTCAGGCTCAGAGACCGTGACGCAGCACCCGAATTTTTGCATATAAAATGGCTCCCACCTCGCCATCATGCGGGAATACAATCCCATTCGCAATTTACTCGGCAAGCGGGTTTCCAGGTTATAAATGCTTTCCATTTTTTTATAGATCACATCATGAAATGTCAAAACGCATTTTTTATGCAGCGATTCAGGAATAGCCTCGAGATATAACCCCATATTGGAATCTTCAATATCTATAACGTCAAAATTGTATCGGTTGACCAGTTCATTTATTTTTTCAAACAATGCCGGCAGGTGATAATACCGAAGCTCAACAGGCCAACCCTTCCACAGGTATTCAAAGATCTGCAAAGGATTATCCAGTCTGCCTGTCTGCGTGGGTTCAACAACTTCCACCCCGGCGCAAAAAGTCTTCAGGTGGGCAATATTCCCTTCATCAAATTTCTTTTCCGCGACTGACGCGATCCAGACTTCATTTTCCTGTGCTACTCGCTTGAGCAGGTTGTAATTACGAATCAACGCGCCGGATTGCGGCGGGTAGGGAAGATGAAGGCAGATCATTAAAATACGCATTCCATACCTCGTGTATTTCTAATTCATAAACTGGATATCATGTTGCCGGATTCAGGTTGTTCCATTTTAGTGCAATTTTAACCAGACACTAGAAGATTAGTGCCAAAAAAATAAAAGCCATACCTGAGAAATCAGTCAACCAGTAGATAAACGGTTAAAAGATCGACAATTGACCTCACTATTCTATGGGGAAGAAAGATGAAAATACTTGTCTTAATTAATAAATCCAGCCTGCTTTTTTCTGAAGCCATCACGTTTTCAATATAGTCAAGCACCCGGTCAATAATATGCTCGTTGGTAAATCTCTCATTCATGATCTTGATCGTTGTTTCGCGCATTTTTTGGGTGTTTTGATCGCTTCTGACCAGATATAAAAATGCTTCGGCAAACGCGTGTGGATCATCCACCGGCACGAGAAAACCGTTCTCGCCATGCTGGATAAGGTCCAAAGGGCCTCCGGCCTTGGATGATATGACGGGCAAACCCTGAGACATGGCTTCGAGAACGGTGCGGCCGAACGGTTCCTCCCACCTTGATGGGAAGAGCAGGGCATCGTAATCTTTATACATATTCACGACCTGTGAATAATCCACCCATCCGAGAAAGTTTATGTTTTCTTCCAGATCCAATTCCTTGACCAGGGTCTGGAGTCCTGAAACATAAGATTGTGAGCCCTTTCCAACGATATCCAGTTTGATATTGGATAATTTATAAGTATGTTTCAGAACATCGACTGTTTTTATGGCAATATCAGGCGCTTTTTCAGGAACCAGGCGGCCAACAAATATCAGGCGGGGAAAACCAAATCGGTTGCGGGGCAGATCACCCAGTAGTTCGGGTGAAAGGATTGAATTGGATTGTAAACCACGGGGAATGACGGAAATGATCTCTTCAGAAAAACCGTGTTTGATGTGAATCTTTTTTAGAGATTTACTCGTCATGAGTAAATGCTTTACATTTAATTGCTCAAAATCTCGAAGGCCGTGAAGAAGTGTCCTGTACTTCTTGCGTAACACACTGGGGTCATCAACAATTCCGGTTTTAAGATCTAGGAGCCAGTAATCATCAATGTTATATATGCAGGGAATACCCTGCTCTTGAACCGCGATAATTGGTCCAGTTCCCAGGTTGGCCATATTCCATAAGATCACAAGGTCTGGCTTCTGGTCTGCCAGAAACACTCTGGTAATTTTTGTATTCTTCCGGCTTTCAAAAGCCCATTTTACATGCACGCATCTTTTCAAGAGCCCCATTTTATCCAGCAGGTTATTTTGGACGGGTTTGTATTTTTTCAGGAAATACAGGATCCGATGAATGTTTCCATTAACACACGTATGTTCGCATCCCCAGCTGCTGGTCAGGATAACTACTTCATGTCCACGTCGGCTGATCTCATCGGCGGTCTCTTTACAAGATATTTCGTATCCACCTACGGCAAGCGGTGGATATAGATCAGTGATCATTAATATCTTCATATTTCATTCCCAAAAATATCAGAAATTTCTCCCTTGATTTTTCAATACTACCAATAACCATACCTATGGTCAAATATAGAACCAGTCAAAAAAGCCGATATAAAGAAACGCTTCTTGAAAACATTTGTAAGGCTAGTTATTTGGGCTCCCATAATCGACAATTTTTTGCAGATATTCCAACTCCAGGTCAACAACGTGTTCAAGAGAAAACTGCTCTTTTACCGTCTTGATCCCCGCAATTCTTATTCTCTGCGCAAGATTGGGATCATTCATAATTTTCATGACGGCCTCAGCAAACGCAGGAGGATCGTCAACCGGTACCAGAAAGCCATTCCTGCCATCTTCGATTATTTCAAGCGGACCACCCAATTTGGATGTTATAACGGGCAATCCCTGTGATATGGCTTCGATGATGGTTCTACCAAAGGGTTCTTCCCAGCGGGCAGGAAACAGCAGGGCATCGTATTCCTGATAAAGCTGGTAAAGCCGGGAATGGTCATGCCAGCCTGAAAATTGGATGTTAACATCCAATCCAAGATAAGAAACCCTGCTTTTCAGGTCGTGAACATAATCATCCGAACCAAATCCAAAAATATCAAGTTGGATTTTTTTAATGCCGTATTTTTCTTTGATGACCTGAATGGTGTCAATGGCAATATCGGGAGCTTTGTCTGATACGAGCCGACCGATAAATAGAAGGCGAATTAACCCATCCTTATGATGGGGTAATTCGTGAAGTTCCTTTTCCGGAAGAACCAGGTCAGAGCGGATTCCACGGGGAATGATGTGGATATTGTGTTCGGGGAACCCATGTTTGATATGGGTCTGTTTCAAAAGATTACTGGTCATCAGCAGATAGCTGATATCCAGTTGATTAAAATCTATTAACCCTGAAATGATGGCGTGGTAAATTTTCTTAACCGGATTGGGTTCGTCAACCAGTTCGGTTTTTAAGTTAAGAAGCCAGTAATCACTGATATTAAAAACGCAGGGATATTTTTCATGTTGTGCCGCCAGCACGGGACCAATCCCGATGTCAACCGTGTTCCAGATCATAACAAGGTCGGGTTTCTCTTTTTTCAGAAACTCGCGGGTAATCCAATAATTCCTGCGGTTTTTAATGAGGTGGGAGAATTGAAAATACCTTTTCCTTAAACGATATGTGATAAAAGATGAGTTTTCACTGGAGGGGAAATCGGGGAAACAACAGAGTATCCGATGAACGTGGTCTTCTGTGCTGGTCTGGTTCACTCCCCGGTCGCCGGTTAGTATGACCACGGCATGTCCGCGGCGCCGTAATTCATCGCTCGTTTCTTTACAGGAGATTTCATACCCTCCCACGGCGACCGGCGGATACAGATCGGTGATCATCGCTATTTTCATGGTTTTGACAGCCAGAGGCGAATATTTTTCATGGGAATGATGGAATAAATGCCAACACTTTCAAACAATAAACCAACATCCATCTTCGTGATAATCGAAAAAAGGAACGCCGAGACAATAAAGCCGGCAAAAAGACCGATCTTCAAGAGCAGGTTATCCGGTTTAATAATAATCACAAGTACACACCAGATGCAGGTGAGAATAATGGGTTTCAAGTATTTTGAAAAGTTAACGTGAACAGATTTATGAACAAAATATCGATTAAGGGGTAAAGCCGCCAGCGTCCCGATCATATTGCCAATGGTTGCCCCTACAAGGCCGATCAACGGAATGAGGACGACTGTTCCAATCCAGCTGATGACCGCGTTGATGGTATTGATCACCGGCGGTTTTTTCGTATCTCCCACGGCAACCAGTGTCGTGCCCATCACGTTGCTTATCAGCGCGATACTCAAGTTGACCATGAAAAGCACGAAAATTGGATAGGCGGAAGAATACTTTTCCGTGAATACCAACTCCAAAATTTCACGCCCGAATAAGATGGTAAACATAACAGCGAGCAAAGTGATAAACGCCACAATGCGCAGGGCTTCATTTAATAATTCAGCCGCCTGGCGTGGCCCATCCTGAGTGAACCGTTTGGAAAAATTGGGAAAGTATACGGATTTGAATGGATCATAGAAACTGCGCAGGGCTTCAGGTATTTTGCGCGCTACTTCGTACATGGCCAGGTCCGCCGGTTGAAGATACACAGCGATGGCCAAAGAGTCAATGCGGTTAAAAATGAACGTTAAAATACCATTTATCTGAAGCGGGTAACCAAACTTGATCAACTCCTTGAATATGGCCGCATCGAAAATAAAGCGTTTCTTTATGGGAATCAAAATAAACGCGATTACGGATGCCAGCAAAGAGGAAAAAACCCTGGCCAGGATCAACAGATGAATGTCGCCATTCATGGCGCAAAGTATGATAATAAGCACCAGAAAGGTGATGCTCGAGATTGTGTTAACCAGAGCAATTTTTGAAAACAAGAAGCAGCCCTGCAATGTGGAATTAAGCAGGTTGCTCATACTATCCGCCGAAAACAAGAGCGGAACGTAAAGGAAAAAGACAGGCAGCAGGGATTGGTGAAATAAGAGATCGAATAATGGCCTGCCAAACCAGGCAAGGAAACTGGTTATTATGATGGCCAGAACCCGGATGGCTACGGCTGTTGAGAAGTATTTTTCCCGATTTTGTTTGTCATCTGAACCTGTGAGAAATTTGGGTATGGACAGATCAAGGCCAAAATTGCTGCACTGCAGCAAAAACGCTGAAATAATGATGATTAATGTGTAAACACCATAATCGTTCACCGTGTAATGCCGGGTGACAAGTATGGTTCCTGCAAGCGCCAATGCCATGGTGATAACGCTCACCATGCTTAATGAAATTGTATTGGATAGTATTCCAGAAGGCTTAGTTTTTTGCGAAGAATCCATGTTGGGGTTTTTAATCAAACTGTTTTTCCAGGCTATTATTATTTGAATTTAGCCTGTAGCTTACTTCATTCATCCCCATCATAATCCCAATAATGGGATTCCAATAGTTATCAACAATAAATGGATTAACCAAAAGAACAAACATCAATCCTACCATTGTCGAACAGAAGGCAAGAACAAAACCATTCTGGAAGGAATCGGGGATGCGTTTCCATTTTTGGAATCCCCTTCTGAGAAATCTAAAGATTAACCATAAGAAGAAACTATAACCCAACAGACCGGAAGTTAAAATAATCCACAAATGCCCATTATGAATATAGGTTGTACTTGTAGAAGAGATTCTGGCATCTTCGGGCCTATAGCTCGCGCCAATTCCCAATCCAATAATCGGATTTTCCGGGATTTTCGCCAGGGCATATTCATTCTCAATGGTTCTGTATTCCACACTTCTTTCCTGTGTTGTTTCCGGTGTGATCAGAGTGACCAAACGGTTTGTCATGCCGCTGATGAATTTTTCAACTCTTCCACCCGCGATTCCGGAAAACTGAGTGAGCACAAGAGCCAGTATAAATGCCGCCCCAAATAGTAAAGCTCCAAACTTCACCCTTTCCCGAAAAGATATCAGCAGCCCAACCAGCATCAGGGATAAATAGATGGATACCCAAAAACTGCGGTTGAATGTTAAGAGAACGGCGAATCCAACAACTCCAAGCAGTATCACATAACTAAAGAAACGAGATGAAACCTGGTCAAACAACATTTGAACGACCAAGCAAACAAAGGCGATCATCACCAGAGATTGTCCCGGAGGAAGCACCCTGGTAATACCATAGGAAAGACGGCCGGCGGTATTAAGGGTCTCAACACGGCCGGGAATAATTTGTATAGATGATCCCAACAGATATTGAGCGATCATGGCGACCGCAACAAATACAGATAATACAATAAAGCCTTGATATAAGCTGCGCAATTGTCTTTCAGTGCGCACAAGATTTGTTACGATAAAGAATAGAAGCAGGTAATTTAATACGCGCCAGGTACCCAGACTCGAGCTTAATGAGGTCCTGCCTAAATAAATCCCCAAAGCGGTTGATATTACAGCGGTTAAATAGAAACCGATCAGCGGAATATCAAGCGGGGTGTGGACAAGATATGAAGAGGATCTGGTTAAAACGCGGATGAAGATAATGGCAAAGAGAACGAACAGCAGTACGTCCGCGATGATCAAATGGCCAAAACCGATTGGAATGGAGGGAAAGGCAGCCTCGTCAAAAATGGTTGAGGTGAAGAGGACAATGCCCAACAAGGACACTTCAGGCCACAACCATGAAATGAAGACATAAATCACCCCCGCAATGCCCATCAATAATAAATAGTGAGGGAGAAAAACGCTGGCAATTCCCAGTAGAATGGCGATTGCGGCAATGAGGAGAAATTGGGGGAATGTCAAAGGCCTTTTCATTATCAAACTTAGCATGTTATTTCTTTCTACTAAACCGGAGGAAAGAAATACTCATTTCATTGTAGCTCAATCCATACCTAAAAATCTACCATTGTTATCCAGATTGTCCAAGAAAAAAATATCCTATCCTTCAAAAACTCTACGACCGAATCTCGCTTTTTAACCAACGGTTTAATCTGCCTTTTAATTTAGACCGCGCCCCGTGTAGATAAAATGACCAGAGGTGTTTTAAGCATGATCATCAAGTCCAACATTGTGGATTGGTTGTCAATGTACTCAAGATCAAGGATCACCTGATGCTCGAAATCAACTGTATTGCGCGCCGTAACCTGCTGAAGGCCGGTGATGCCGGGCAATGCCGCAAGCCGCCTCCGGTACCAGGGTTTATACATTTCCACTTCATAAGGTATTGAGGGGCGTGGACCAACAATGCTCATATCGCCCCGCAAAACATTCCAGAACTGTGGAAGCTCGTCAAGACTGAATTTTCTCAGGAACCTTCCAAATGGTGTGATTCGGGAATCATTCACAAGCTTCATAATGGGGATGGTATCTCCCTGTAAATTCTTCATTTGCTGCTCGTTGTTCTCAATCAATGCTTTGAAATATTCCTGGTGAATGGTCGAATCTGAATTGGCATGCATGGTTCGAAATTTATAGCAGGGAAAAGTCTGAATCTTCCAGCATACTTCATTGTTGTAAATGATCTGTTTTCCACCAACCCGTTTCTGAATAAAGAAGATAGGACCCGGAGATGTCACCCGAATACCGATGGCAATTAACAGCAGCAAAGGAGAGATGACAATCAAAACCAGCAAAGAAAACAGAACATCAATAATCCGTTTTACGATGTAGTATCCGGTACGTTTGCGGATCATCCGCATGATGTCAGGATCAATTCGACGAATGGCTTGGGTTCTAGTTTCGTTGATTGGCATGGCAATTTCTAAATGGTCGGCCCTTAGCAAGTTATCTGTCATAAATTACTCTGAAGGAATGGAGAATCATAGGAGGAAATGTAGAAGGAAACCATTGTTTCTCAGCCATTTGATTCCATTTATCCTGCATAAACTTTCCTGACATTAACCTGAAGAGCTTGGGATAGGTCAGGGGGGTGTAGTGAGAGACACCCCCCTGTTTGAAACAGATTGATTTGAATTATCTGTGACGGTTGCGGATTATCCTGGACACGATAGAGCTGGCAATGATTACTACGATCAACACCAGCAACACGATGAGAGTTGGCAATATCCATGCCGGACGTTGTTCAACAACGGGCGTTGTTTGAATTGGTTCGGGGGTAACAATTTCAACCCCTTCACTCTGTGTGATATCGCCTCCCGCGGATGATATCTGGCGGGTATCCGTTGTAATAATCTGCTGATTCTTAATGACAGCAAAATTACCAGAGAGTCTGGATCGCAAAGTGGATTCCGTAAGTGAGTTTGCCGCCCACTTGACGCCCTGTGCGGTGTTTCCCAGCACTGCCAACACCACACGATCCGGGTTCCAGGGTGAAAAGAAAGTCTCAAGATACCCCATAGGTGATGTTGCCGGGATGATATATTTCACCTGGAATCCGTCAGATTTGGGTTGATTGCTGCCGTCGGCAAACGGAATTGGCATCAGACTATTCATTTCTTTCAATATTGGCATCTGGTCTGGTTGACCAATCACGATCAAGTTGTATTTTGAACGGGCGTCTGTGGGCACATTATCACCGTAAAATACACTCAGCGCAGAGAGAACGCCATTGGTCTGTGAGCCAAAATAATACGCCATGAGCATGGCTGAACGCCATGAATCTGGATCATTTTTCTGTAATACGAACGCGTTATTGTCCAATTCCGGATAGTAGGTGTAAGGCGCGGGGTAGATTCCCAGATTCAAATCAACCACTGGATTTGATGGAAGACGTGTTAATGGAAGATGGAGTAACGATTCCGGCCAGACATTCACCCATAAGTTCTGAGAATTGGGAGGAGTGCAATCATCAATTGGGAAGAGAGTTACCTGAACCACCAGGCTGTTCTTTCCCGAAATCGCGGCCTTGGCAGGCAGTTTAATATTCACTTTATTTGTCGCGTTGCCAGCGGTTGCGTCGCTAAGGCGTACACTGCCAACCGGTGTGTTGTTCAGATAGATGGTTATACCAGAGCGGGTGTAATTGAGCAGGGCCGAATTACCAAAGATAAGATCAAAACTGGCATCTGAAGCAAGAGTCCATCCTGGCATGACATCGAATGTGTAAGACACAGCCTCGGTTCCCCGCGTGCTGAACAAAGTGGCAGAGTACCCCATATCCGTCAGAGTTCTGTCAATGGATGTAGCGGCTAATGAAGATACTGGTCTTACTTCATCCACCAGGGCAAGGTTAGGCGCGATGTTGGTACGGAAGAAACCTGTGCTGACAGCCTGGGCCGCTTTTATAATCCCCTGGTCTGTATTGCCTGAGACCAACAGAACAGAGTGGGGGTTATCCCAGGGAGAATTTACCATTTGCACAACACCGATATCCGCTGATTTTTCCGGCTCGAAATTGAAACTTCCTTTTGTCAAAGGAAGTGGAAGTTTCAATGCGTCAAGATTGGGTAGAGAGCCAGCTTTTGCAACGTAGATAATATGGTTGGTTTTTTGTTGAGCTGTGGTTAACTTTTTATCTGTGGTCAGGTCTAAAACCAACCCTCCATAAGTACGGGCACCCAGTCCGGCAGATACGGTCAAGGCAGACTGTAATTCAGCCGCGGTGGGGTTTTCCGGGATCACCAGCATGGCCGTATCCTTGATAAAGGAGCCCTGGTAAAGCGGCCGTGGAAAATTGGTGAGATCAGTGACCGGCGGAATTATGTCATGGGGAAAATCGAAGTACGAACTGTCATGAATTACCAGATTCATCTGACCAAAATCACCGCAGGCTTCAAGAGATTCCAGAGTCAATTCGACACCCAACCGGCCGTCTGCGCGGGTGGAAACCAGGGAATCAGAGGGGAACACAACAGATATTGCAGCTTCACCGGTGTTTTCAATTGGAATGATTTTGACTGTTTTCCCATTCATACGAACGGTGAGGTTTCCACTGGAAACATTGTTCAGCAAATCCGAGGTTTTAAGGGTTCCGTCGTTCAATCTGCCGGTAAATGCCACCATAAAGCGCAGATTCAAAGTGCCACCAGGTTTCAGCTTCCAATCTGCCGGGAGACCGAATGAGAAATACATAGTGTCATACGGGCCTGTCAGCTTGATCTCGGTTATGTTGAGCATACCCATTGTGATGATATTCGGGTTTGTCACACCAGATGCCGGAAGTGTTCCAACAGCCGTGGCAGTGCTCTCTGGGGTTGGGGTTGCCTGAATGCCCCCCTCTGTCGTTGGGGTAGGTGCTGTCGTTTGGGCTTTCACGGATGCCACATTGCCCAAACCGACAAACATAATAAATAATAATGCTAAACGGGCAAAATACTTGCTCATAAAAACCTCCTTGGGTCTGCAGGCAATCCGGAATCAGGCTGGTTCAGTTGATCTGCTAGCCTGAACATCTTTCTTGGTTTCCCAGACATACACAGGTGTCTTGGTGTCTCTGCGGGCAATGTTCAACGCGCTGAGAGAGTTCTCAATCAAATCTTCACTCGAAATATCACCTTCTTTTTCTGCGGCTCCGATGAACGCACGAAGATTTATGTTGAGACCAAATTGCCCGATATCAACATTGTTTTCCAGAGATTGATGGATGCGATTGAAGATGCGAGCAGCAGCAGCCGAGTTTGTGTTGGGGAGCATTATGGCAAAACTGGTTTCGTCCCAGCGGCTTATGAAATCATTCCCGCGCAGTTCGTTGCGCAATAAATCTGTGGTCTGGCGCAGCGCTTTTTGTAAGACAGCCACCGGGTAAGATTCAATCACATCATTGTCTTGATCAAAGAACATCAATTGCAGAATGCCAATGGAGAGAGTTTCTTCAGGATTACGGAATAATTGGTCTTCCAAACGCCTGTTGAAATACTTTTTGTTGTATACACCGGTATCACTGTCAATACGCAGGCTCTGGCGAAATACTTCCAGAGTAAGCAGGAGTTGTTCGCGCAAGATGACCAGTAAGGCTCCACCCACAAGTCCCAGCAATAACGCCAGAACGGCGTTAACCATCGGTTGTGGACTGTATGGCTCTGTGGGAACGGTGGCGGCGTCCAGGAAGTTGATAGTTAAAACCTGATTGTTGGAACGCAGGAAGTTGATGGTTTGATTCCCAATCGAATTCGCGATCCTGGCTGCCAGTGAAGGGTCAGGCCCGATAACGGACAGCTCCATGACACTGGAATTTGAAACGGATTGAGAGGTGTGAGAGTATTCTTCAACCTGTTCAGGCTTTAGTTGAAGAAAGGCAAGCGCGTCCTTATAAACCCGGTCGCTGTTCATCACCTCAACGTAGGTAGCCAAAACAGATTGGTTATCAAGTGTACGCAGACCTTCGAGAACAGTGGATGGCTGGGTAACGTCTGATGCACTGGGCGTAATGATAAACCGCGCGACCGCCCGATATTGAGGCGTGATCATATAGGAAATCAACAGTGAGATGGCTACAGCAATCAGGGTTGTGACCAGTATGATCTTCCACCCTCGCTTTAGCATTTGATAATAAAGTTTAAATTCCATAATCTCTCTCCTCTTGACCTACTTAACAAAACCAATCACGAAAAAAGCCTTTTTCCCATTTGCCTGACCATTTCGCTGGATATCGACTCAATGAAACTACAATGCTGCTATTCGATTGTTTGAGGGAGGGTATCAATATTGTGTTAATACCGGTGTTTTGTGGCTGTGAATTATTCGTTAATAAATAATTTTGAGAAAACCGAATCATTTGACCGGAATTCATGCAATTGACACCTGCTTCTTTGTTTCCATTTCTATATCATTGTTTGCTGCGATGATTTCAATGGTTATCCTTTACTTACTTTGCCCTTTCCCAGAGAAACAAAAGAAACATTATGATATTCATTATATAGGTTTTATTTATGAATTGATATCGGGTATTTTCTTGTTTTGCCGGGCTTACCTGACAAAGGAAACCGATACCAGTATCCAAAATTTAACTCATAAAAAAACCCGCATTTCTAATTTTAATTCTTTGCCGATTATTTTCTATTTGATTGGTGCTAAATTGGGGAAAAGTCACTCCTTCTTTGATCTTTCGATCAGCAGCAAATAAATCCCAAATTATTCAAATGAAGTATTTTGATTCTATCTGATAATAAAATAACTTCGAGAATATTAATAAATACTAATGTTCGTATAATGAGAAAGCAAGACCACGTATAATCTAACTGATTGGGTTTACTTTTACACCCCATAACCAGGAGTTGCCTTGTTCTCATTGATCGCGTTTGATGCTGATGATACGCTGTGGGAAAATGAAGCTTATTATGTGGATGGGCGGAAAAAATACCGTGAAATACTTTATCCTTATGGTATTCCAGAAGACTTGGAAACCCGTCTGGATGCCGTGGAGAATAATAACATCCCGTATTTTGGATACGGGGTAAACAGCTTTATCTTTTCATTGATAGAAAACGCGATTATCACGACAAATGGCAGAATACTGGCGAAAGACATTCAAAAAATCATCGACATTGGCCGAGTTATGCTTGACGCCCGGGTTGACCTGTTTGACCACGCGGAGCCAACCTTGCGCGGGCTGGCAAAAGACTACCCGTTAATGCTGATCACCAAAGGTGATTTGCTGCACCAGCAGAAAAAGTTAAATCGCTCGGGATTAGGGAAATACTTCCGTTATGTTGAGGTTGTGGCGGATAAAACACCGGAAATTTATTCTTCCATCCTGACCAGGCATAACATCTCGCCGCGCGACTTTATAATGATCGGCAACTCCATGCGGTCTGACATTTTGCCGGTGCTGGAACTGGGCGGGCACGCGGTTTACATCCCCGGTAAGTTGAGCTGGTCGCACGAGCACCGCGATCTGCCCGACGATTTGGCTGGAAATTTTGTCGAGCTTGAACACCTGGGGCAGGTGGAGAATTGGTTGAAGAACAGAAAATTCAGCTAGATCAAATTCCCGATACTTGTTAATTCTCACGCAATTTAGGGGGTAATTTTAAATAAAGTGATAAACTTTGACCCTGAAAATCCAGTTTATATTAGGAAAATATCAGGGTGCGTGTGTCATCTATTCTGCGGGGAGTCCCACTCCATAGGTGTTTGGCACGATACCATTGAGTAATCAGGAAATAGTTATTGCAGAATTGATATAAACAACTCTGACGGTACTGTCAGTAATATTCACACGGGTTGTGTGAAAAAGCATACTATCCCCGAAATATGGGGTTAATTTCATCGTGAAGGAACGATAGGCCATTCGGAAATGGCCGGTTCACCATGGGAAGAGACATGACAAAAAGATCACTGATTCAAATGTATAAAGAAGAATTTGCCGGTTATTCACTCGATAAATTCCGACAAGACCTTCTGGCGGGCCTGACAGTAGCCGCTGTAGCCCTGCCGTTGGCACTGGCTTTCGGTGTGGTTTCTGGCGCCACGGCTTCCGCCGGATTGGTCACGGCTATTTTGGCCGGCCTGGTTATCGGTGGGTTAAGCGGCGCGCCTTACCAGGTCTCCGGACCAACCGGTGCCATGAGCGCCGTGTTAATCGTGCTGGTTCAGAAATACGGCCTGACCGGAGTTTGGATGGCAGGTGTGATGGCAGGCATTGCCCTGTTGATCATCGGCGTATTACGATTGGGACGGTTCATTGCCTATATTCCCGCCCCGGTGATTACGGGGTTCACATCCGGTATTGCCACCATCATTGCCATCGGGCAGATCGATAACCTGTTGGGGATTAAAACACCCGCTAATGACTCCTCCGCGTTGAAATTGCTGGGATATTTTAAAGGTGGTTTCACACCTGATTGGCATACCCTGGTGTTGAGCGCGGTGGTCATCGCCATTATGATTCTGTGGCCGAAAAAATGGAACAGTCACTTCCCTTCCTCTTTAATGGGAATTATTGCCGCGACGGTTTTGAATGTTTTCGTGAACTGGCCAGTCGCCGTGATTGGTGAAATTCCACAAACGCTGCTTCTTGCCGACCGTTTCTCGTTGGAATCAATTCCCTGGAACCAATTGCAGGAATTTGTAGGGCCGGCATTAACAATCACAGCGTTGGGCGCCATAGAGAGTCTGCTGTGCGGGGCAGTAGCCAGTAATATGACCGGCATCCGATTGCAGGCCAACCAGGAATTGATTGCCCAGGGTGTTGGAAATATCATCATCCCTTTCTTTGGCGGTGTTCCAGCCACGGCGGCCATCGCCCGCAGCAGTGTGGGCATCAAATCCGGCGGAAAAACCCGTCTTGTCAGTGTGGTACACGCACTGGTTCTAATGGCTTCCATGTTCTTTCTGGCACCGGTCATGTCGCGCATCCCGCTGGCAGCCCTGGCCGGGGTTCTGGTGGTGACCGCCTGGCGCATGAATGAGTGGGAAGCCATCCGGTATATTTTCAGCAACCGATTTAAAACAGCCATCATCACGTTCTTGATCACCCTGCTGGCTACGGTGGCGTTGGATTTGACCCAGGCGATAATGATCGGCGCGTTCCTTTCAGCCATGGTATTCTTAAATCAGAGTGCCAGTATAGACATTCAAATTCAGGAAGTGGACCCGAACAAACTGCGCGGCCGGGGGATTGAGAATGCCGGCCACTGCCGACATGTGCGGGTGGCCTACCTGACCGGGCCGTTATTCTTTGCCGCCACCGGTAATTTTAATGAAGCCTTTGCCAATCTCACCGAAACCCACGCGTTGATCCTTTCTATGCGTGGTGTCCCTTTGATAGACACTTCGGGTATTCAAGCCATGAACACCCTGTACAAAACCTTAAACAAAGCCGGGATCGTGCTGATGCTTGCCAGTGTTCAACCCGGTGTTCAGCAGATGCTGGCGCGCGGTGGGTTGGAAGCCATGATCGGGCAGGATAATATCTTCTGGTCGGCAGACCAAGCCATAGTGGAGGCAGAAAAGCGGGGCTGCGCGTATTGCGG
>CAYNJT010000044.1:0-26356 GCA_964397625.1 uncultured Leptolinea sp.
CCGAAGCCAGGTGGGCCGGATTTCCTGTTTCCATATATATGCGGCTGATATCCAGAAGGACAAGCCCGTTGAGTTTGCTGGCGGCCAGCAAAGCTCCTTCAAGGATATAGAAACACATTCCGGTCAGCGCCATCCACTCATTTTCTTTCCGGCCATACAGGTACAGCATCACCCCCAGGAAAATGACCCCCAGCGCGGTGATCATTTCGAATAAGACGCCGATCCGTACCTGGAGCGGGTTGGCCGCGATATTGACCAGTACCTGATGTATATCACCCGATTTTGTCAACGGGTTCAGGAAAACCGCATTGCCGACGAGGGAAAATACTGCCTGGATAAGGAACGCAATGCCTAAAATTCTGGATTTCTTTACGGTTTGCATGGTTTAGTTTCTTTCTTTTCTTGAATATTCCTGAAAACTGGCTAGTTGTTGACTTTCTCTTCGGGGGTGGCGCGCCAGGTTGCCGCCAACCATACAATGGCCGCGGTACATGAGACCTCGATGATCGAGTACAAGATGTAGTGCGGGGTGGGTCCTGTTCCAAAGAATAATGAGGAAACCTGTACTATGGTCAAGATCGACCCGGCGATGATGTTCGCACATCGATTGGCTTTTCCGGGGAGGATGAACGATAGGAGGATCATAATGGTCGGGATTTCCATCAGGATGCCTGCTCCCAGTAGGAATTGCGGGGTGATCTGGATATTCCCGGCATGGCTATTCAGATAATCTTTTAGTACATCCGCCTGCATATTCGAAATCAGATCGCAATACAGGTAGTTAAACATGACAAAGATCCATAAAGTAGAAAGAAGTGGTTTTCTTTCATCTCGCGATTTTATTGCATTGATAACACTCATTTTTTCTCCTATTTTCCTGACAGATGCCGGATTCGAACATGTCGACAATCCGGCAGCTTTTTGTTTCCCTTCGACAGGGTGGTTGTACTAGACAACTATATCGGGCAGGCGGTATGACCAGCCAGATACTTAAGTATTGTCAGGGGGTATTGATTCTCTTATATGAAAAAACCCCTGCTTTACACAGGGTTGGAATGGTATGACGGAAGCAAGTTAAAGCAGACCCAGTTCGCGTGCTCTGGCTATTGCTTCAGTGCGCCGCTGCACTTGCAATTTGTCGTAGATGATCCGGCTGTGCCCTTTGACAGTGCTCAACGCCAGGAATAAACGCTCACCAATCTCCCGGTTGGACAGGCCGGCGGAAATGAGCCGCAGCACCTCAAGTTCCCGCGCGGTCAACGGTTCGATCAAGTGTTGGTCGGAATCTCCAGTTTTCTGTAGCGGCTGATTTCTTTCCGCGCGAAACGCCTCCAGCAATTTTCCGGCATACTCCGGTTGGATGCCCTGCCGGAGGGTCTCCGTCAATAGTGATTTCATGACAGCCCCTTCATCCAGGAATAACCGGATAAAACCGCCTTCCCGTGCCATCTTGAGAGCGTCGCCCAGCATGCGTACGGCTTTGTTCTTCTCCCCGTCGGCGAAAAATGCCGCTGATTGGAGGACCATGGCCTTCAACTGTTCATCCGGCCGGTCCATTTCCATGATCTTCCAACGCAGAGAATCCAGAATGGCCAGAGCTGACCTGGCGTCACCGCGGGCGAGAAAAATCCGCGCCTGTTCCATCGGCATGCCATGGGTTTCGGCTAAAGCGGCTGCCTGTTCCAACTTGCCCTGCTGGATAAGCAGATTTACATGGGCGGCGGCTACTTCGGTGGTGTGATCCACCAGGCTGCGTGTGCCAGAATACTCGGCCGCCTTTTTCAAGCAATCCGCGGCGCCAGCAAAATCGCCTCGCATCGCACTGATGCGCGCCAGCAACACTTCGGCGGAAACGACTGTACCGCATTCAATCTGGGGAGCCAGACGGATGCATGAAATGGCATGCTCCTCGGCGGCCGCCAGATCGTTCCACTGGTAGTGGATATAAGCCAGCCGGTAGTACGGATCATACAGCAGCCAATTTTCTGGATCATGAACGATCTGTATGGAGCGATGGCAGGTCTCGTGGGCTTTGTGGAGTTGGTTTTCAGTGATCTGAACAGCAGTTAAAGAGGACAACGCGGCCAGCATGAACATGAAATTTCCGGAGCTTTGCGCCATGGAAAAGACACTGGCATAGGCCTTGGCAGCGGCAGAACGGTTGTTTTGCAATTCATACGCCACACCCAGTGAAAAGGTAGTGATCGTCCGGATGGATTGGTTATCAGGACGCAGATTCTCAAGGGCGAAGTTCGATTGAGAGATAATGGTTTCCACATCATTCTTTGATGCGGCAACAAGGGAGCGCAGCGCGGCAATCTGCCCGATCAGGTCGCGGGTGCGGTCGTTGGACGGTTCGTCACGCAGGAGTCTTTCGGCAGTCTGGAGTTTGGGTTCCACCATGCTGGGGTGGCCTGAGATCATGGTCGCCGCGCCAAATGTCACCCATAATGAAGGACGGGAATCCAGAACAGCGCGTGGAAGGGATTCCAGCCAGTGCAATACTGGGGCGGTTGCCCCTCGGAAGTGCAGCGGCATTCCATTGCCATCAATCAGCCGTTCGGCGCGATCAAGGTCACCAGCAGCCGTGGCATGTTGGAAGGCTTCCACTTCCAGCCCATTTTCTTCATACCATTTGCTGGCGCGGATATGCAATTCGGCCGTAATTTCGCTGCCGGTCATCTCTATGGGTAGGGCGGCAAGCGAAGGGGGGTGCTGGTTTAGTCTCTGCCGAAGCAAGTCGGAAAACAGGTGGTGATAGCGGTACCACCCGCGCTCATTATCGAGCGGGATGATGAACAAATTGGATTGTTCCAATTCAACAAGGATTTCCTGCCCGGTACCGATTGAAGATTCCATGACGGCGTCGCACAACGACCCGCACATGCGGTCAAGAATGGAAGTGCACAACAGAAAAGTCTGGATGCGTTCGGGCTGCTGCCGGATCACTTCTTCGATCAGGTAATCCAGCACATAATGATGGCTTCCGCTGAATCCGCGGATAAATCCAGCCGGATCATTTTGTCCGCGCAGGGATATGGCGGCCAGTTGCAGCCCGGCAATCCACCCTTCCGTCCGGAGTTCTAATTCGGAAATGTCCTCACGCGAGAGGTTAAGTCCCATCATCCGATTTAAGAATTCCGTGGTTTCACTCAGAGTAAAACTGAGATCTTCCGCGCGCAATTCGATCATGTGCCCGCGGGCGCGCAGACGAGATAAGGGCAACCTGGGATCCACGCGGGTGGTGATGATCACATGCATCTGCGGAGGAATGTGTTCCAGGAAATAGGAAAGCGCTTCATCCACCGGTTGACAATCGATCAGGTGGTAGTCATCAAGCACCAGTACCGAATCGCCTTTGAGCGCGGCAATGTCATTCAAAAGGGCGGGAAGCAGGGTCTCCACTGGAGGCGGCTGTGGGGACTCGAGCAGCCCGAGTATCCCTTTCCCGATAACCGGTTTAATGGATTGCAGCGCCATGATCAAATAGCGCAGAAAGCGGACCGAGTCGTTGTCACCATCATCCAGTGAAAGCCAGGCAACCGGTTGGCCGCAGTGCGCCGCCCACTCGCTGACCAGGGTAGTCTTTCCTGATCCGGCTGGCGCGGATATCAGGGTCAATTTATAGGTTAAACCATCGTTCACACGCTCCAACAGCCTCGGGCGCGGCACGGTTTTTGACCGTGAAGCAGGAATAAAAAGCTTGGTTGTCAGGATGGGGGTGGCCATGAACTTATTATACGGTAGGCATATTGTATGGGCGGATATAACCCAATTTATTAAACAGTTTTTTTCATAGAATTTTCACTCAATGGTTGGTTATTGAGTTAAGAAAATGGAGCCCCGCCAGTACCTGGCTTACGCGTTTCGCGTCCAGAGTACCAATATAATCACCAAGCTGGTTCTTTTGAACTGTGTTGATCTTAGATACCACCACAACGCTTTGCTTTTCCAGGTTTGCTTCACCGGCATCCAGAAGTACATTACCCGGCAGGGACGCTAATTTAAGGTTGGTGGAGATTTCACAGACTACAAGGGATGTAATTCGGCTGTGGTTGAAGAGGTCATCCTGCACGACCAGATAGGGATGCGAAAAACCTGAGATTGCCTCCGGCGGTTCACCGATGTTGATCCAGTATATATCACCCCACTTGATCTGCATATGGTCTCATCGTTGTGAACTGTTGAAACTAAACTGAAATCCGCGCGGCAACCGAATGGCCTTCCCTCAGCTGGAGCAGGTCCCACAGATTGCCATACAAATCCTCGAAAACCGCAACCATGCCGTAATCCGCCTGTTTGGGTTCGCGCACGAACCTGATGCCTTTGGCCAGCATGGCATTGTAGTCACGCCAGAAATCATCTGTGTTCAGAAAAAGGAACACCCGCCCGCCGGTCTGGTTGCCGATGAATGGTTCCTGCTCAGGTTTGGATGCCCTGGCCAGCAGCAGGGTAGTTCCGCTGCCGCCGGGCGGCGCGACCACAACCCAGCGCTTGTCTTGCTCGGGCTGATAAGTGTCCTCAATCAATTCAAAATTCAATTTTTTGACATAAAAATCCAGGGCTTCATCATAGTCTCTGACTACCAGGGCGATGTGTACGATGGATTGTTTCATGAAAAAATCCTTTTGCCTGAACCGCAATGAGTATTAACTGGTGAACAATGGGAAATGTCGGTTCAATTATCCCATAAACCACCCCTGCAAAGAGACTTGACATCTGGCTTTAATGAGGTAAGATATATCTTGTATACAAGATATATCTAGCAAGGAGAAGAAATGCCCGAACAACCAGAACGCAAACGATTTTACGGTGCCATTACCGTCAGTGACCGGGGGCAGATTGTGATTCCGGCGGAAGCTCGCCGCGACTTCAATATCGAGGTGGGAGACAAATTACTGGTACTGGGTGATCTGGATTCCGGCCTGGCCATCATCAAGGCATCTTCATTGCTCGACAAACGGCCGGAACTCTTTTCATTTATGACCGGGGGTTCCACGAATGGAAAAGGAGGAGATAATGAATAATTTATTCTGGAAAATTGTGACTCCATTAATGGGGGGAATTGGCGCAACGGCTCTGGCAATATCCGTTTTCAAATTCAGTGGGATAACCAACCTCCCGCTGATGATCCTACTGGCTACCGTTGCCGGCGGCCTTGGAAATCAGGTTTTCATCCTGCTGGGCAAACAACTGATGCGCTTTGACCTCTGGCTGCGACGGCCCCGGGAAGGCGAGGTTGTGTTCTCTTTCCTGCGGCTGCCGGATGATGAAGCTTATACAGGAAAAGCGGGCGGCAAGGGAAAGTCACTTGCCCGTCTTTTCAAGGAAGGTTACCCGGTACCGGATGGCTGTGTGCTGCTTTCCAACGCGTTTAATTCTGCGGGCATTCTGCCGGAAGCCTGGAAGCAGGTTGAAGCGGAATTACTCCGACTGCGCAAAAAGGGCGCCGTGTCGTTTGCCGTGCGGTCGTCAGCTCTGCAGGAAGATTCTGCCCGCGCGTCATTTGCCGGAGAATTTGAAAGTGTTTTGAATGTCAGCACGAATGACGAGGTACGTAAGGCCATCCAGACAGTATTGGATTCACGCCAGAGTGCCAGAGTGAGCAGCTACACTCAGGCGCAGGGACTTGACGGCGGACTGCACCCTGTGGCAGTGGTTATCCAGAAGATGGTAGAGCCGGATCATGCCGGAGTGTTGTTTACCGTTGACCCATTGAATGGTGATTTTTCCCGCATGGTGGGCAACTTTGTGGAAGGGATTGGCGAGAAACTGGTCTCTGGCCAGGTTTCCGCGCAGGAATTCAGCATCAGCCGGCCGGCCGGGAAGTATAGCGGGCCTGAGATGATAAAGAAACCGGCTGGTGGACTGTACCAGATGGCGAAGAACATTGAAAACCTGATGGGCTGCCCTCAGGATATTGAATGGGCGGTTGCCCGTGGGAAAGTATATATCCTTCAGGCGAGGCCGATCACCACGTTGAACGGGTTTGATCCGGTGAATGCCGTGTGGAACGATTCCATGAAAGGAAATTTTCTATGGTCTGCCACCAATCTGATGGAAGCCAGCCCCAACGTTTTGACACCATTCACCGCCTCTCTGCTGCCCTACCTCACCAGTCGCGGTGGTCCGTCACTTACAGTGAAGAACTTTCCGATCAATGGCATCATCGGTGGACGCTTCTACGTCAACCTCTCCGTGCAGGTATCCGCATTTGCGCGCATGTTCGGAGGAAATGTTCAGCGCACCTACCAGGAACTGGCCGGTTGGTGGGGAGAAATTCCCGATGGAATGAACATCCCGTTGATCCCAGTATCTGGAGAAGAGTGGTTCAGAACGGTATTACCCCAGATGAACAAATCTATTTCACAGTTCAGCAAATACCGGAAGCTGGCGCCCAAATTCCTGGCGGAGAACCGGCAGGTCTGCGCGGAATTGCGCGAAAAAGTGTCTCGTACTACAGCTAAAACAGACCTGGTCACCCTCTGGGAGAAAGAAATCTTTCCACGCTATAGAGATTCCTTCCTCTACATCGTTGCGAATTCCATGGATGTTCAGATCAAGGTGGAACGCGAACTCAAAAAACTGGTAGGGCCAGATGAAGCCAATGTATTGATGTCCAACCTGAGCGGCGCGTCATCCATGTTGGAAAGCATGGGCCCCATGGCCGGATTGGCTCAGGTGGCCAACGGTCGGATGAGCCGTGAAGAATATATCGAACGCTACGGGCATAGAGGCGTGAATGAAGGTGAAGTTGCCTGGCCTCGGCCATACGAGGATCCGAATTGGTTGGATGAGCGTCTGAAGGAATGGGAAAAATCTCCGGTGGATATTGACGCCCTCGTGTCACGCCAGCGGACTGCCTATGCGGAAGCCTGGAGCCGTTTCTGCGCGAAATTCCCCGGCAAAGCCAAAGCCATGCAGACCCGCCTGGCGCAGGCAGCCGACGCGGCGCAAATGCGTGAACGGGTGCGCTCTGAGGCCACCCGCGGGATGACCGTCCTTCGTTCGTTTACCCTTAAAGCCGGTGAAATGCTTGGAGTGGGCGACGAGGTCTTTTACCTGACGATCGATGAAATTCTACAGGGGCTATCCGGCAGCGCCGTGATTCCTGTGGAATTGATCCCGCAACGCAAGGCGATGTTTGAACGCTACAGCGCGCTGCCGCCTTACCCCGCTCTAATCTGCGGCCGCTTTGATCCCTTTACATGGGCGGCGGATCCAAACCGCCGGGCGGATTTCTTTGACGCCAATGCAAAGGTTGGACGAATTGAAGGGCGGGATGCGAAAACCATTCACGGTTTTGCCGGCGCGTTGGGCGTCGTGGAAGGAACCGTCCGCCGGCTGGATTCGATGGAAGACAGCGGCCTGTTCAATACCGGCGAAATCCTGGTGACCACCATGACCAACATCGGTTGGACACCGCTCTTCCCCCGGGCGGCGGCTATTGTTACCGACCTGGGCGCGCCGCTCAGTCACGCTGCCATTGTGGCCCGCGAACTGGGCATTCCGGCTGTTGTTGGCTGCGGCGATGCCAGCACCCGACTTAAAACCGGCGACCGGGTGCGCGTGAACGGCGGTCAGGGGCTGGTTGAAGTCCTTTGATTATCCGCACTTAGAAGGTGATAAGTTTGTCACCTGATTTGATCCAATCGGTCAGGATTTCGCCGGTGTAAAAAAAACATCCATATCCAACGCTTCGATCTGAGGCACGATGCCAAATTTCTCCACGCAGGCTTTACTGGCGGCCACGTTCACACCGGCTCCCTGAAATTGAAATAATTCTTCCTGCAGAGAGGCGTCATTCACAAGAAGTTGTGAGGATGGTCCCCAGACCAACAGGGTAACGGTATCCAACCAGCTTTCAAGAATGGAATTCTTCGCGTACATGAACACCATGCACCTGGCGACCTTAATATCACCGCTGGTCCAGACGATCAATTTTTTCAGAATTGCAGACTGTCATTGGTTCCTCTAAGGTTTTCTTTGTAATCTGAGGGTTGAAATTTCTCAAATTCTATCTAAACGGAATTACCAGAGTTAAAAATTGAAGACCTCCGGGGAGAAATGGATCCGGAGGTCTTCAAGAAGAAAAGGTATCAGTGATGCGATGTCGGTTTCCTGCTCACCAGTAAAATTACCAATAATTCCGACAACCGGGGAAATCCCTACCAGTATCAACCCCGGATACTACAACCTGTAAAGCACCACTGACCAAAGAAGTACACCGTTAAAGTACTTAATGCTTTTCTACTATACGTCTTTTGGAAACATATGTAAAATAGTATGGTATTATGATTATCATAAGTCAATGCTTATGAATATTCGACACCTGACCGTATTCCTCTCCGTTTGCGAGCATATGAATATGACCCGCGCCGCGGGTGAACTGTACATGACCCAGCCGTCTGTCAGCCAGATGATCGCGGAACTGGAGCGCTACTATGACACCCGCCTGTTTGAACGCCTGAACAGACGCCTCTTTTTAACTCCGGCAGGGGAGCGACTTCAGTCCTACGCGCGGCATATTATCAACCTTGAGATCCAGGCGAAAAAGGAACTGGCGGATTTAAATCGCGGTGGGGTGCTGCGTATTGGCGCCAGCCAGACGGTGGGGGCTTACCTGTTGCCAGAGATCATCGCCCAGTTTCATAACCGGTTTGCTGATATTGAGGTTTTCTCGCGGGTAGAAAACACCCGGCTGATCGAGCAGTACCTTATGGAGGACAAACTTGATTTTGGGTTGCTGGAAGGTATGATCCACTCCCCTGACCTGCGCGAAGAGTCTTTTTTGGATGATGACCTCGCGGTGGTCTGCGCGCCCAACCACCCGCTGGCTGTGAAATCTAACATTTCACCGGAGACTCTGGCGTTGTATGGATTCATTCTCCGAGAAGAGGGCAGTAGCACGCGCGAGGTTTTCACTTCCCAGATGCGCGCGGCGGGAGTGGCCTGGAAGGAAGCCGGGGTGTATAACAGCACCGATGCCATTAAATACGCGGTACAAAATAACCTTGGTCTGGGCATTCTACCCATCCTGGCCATTCAGCAGGAGATCATGGATGGGACCATTCATTTGTTATCGGTTTCCGGGTTGATCTTGCGGCGCAAGTTGAATCTGGTCTATCACCGGCAAAAATATTTCACCAATGCCATGAAGTCATTTGTAACCCACCTGGAATTGACCCTGAATTTAAATAAACCAGGCTGAAAAAAGATCAAATTGTTCAAATCTTATTTCTGCCATTATTAATGGCATCAACATTCCAACTACTTCTTTTTTGAGATATTCACTATCCAATCAAAGCCGGATTTATCGGTCAGCATCCCATTTGACCTCCCTATATGGGTTTTCAAGCAGCAAGGCGGCGATTCCTCCCACTGATTTTCTTTGGAGTAACCTTTTAGTTCCGGTTCATTGTCGCCGTTGAATGTGACTTTGCCATTACAAATACGCCGCGAGGCCATGCTTTTCGAGGAATCTGGCTTGAAAATGGCGCGCGTGATCTTAATAACTGAAATGGGGATTCAGACGGGGTTGCATGTTATCTCCTTTGTAACACTAAAGGTATTATTAGCGACAATAAATTTATTCAAACGATGCAATAAACCTCCACAAATTTTCGCGTTCAAGCCATTAAAATGTGATACGATTAGAATATAAATTCTAATAAGTGTTTTTAAAAAAACTAATGATCAATATTCCCGAAAATCCATATAAAGAGATACATTGCGAAAGCGCGTTAAACAAGCTGAAGCGCAAAGTACCATTCGGATGGGATTTAAACATCTATCGCGGTTGTTCCCACGGATGTTGTTATTGTTATGCCATTTATTCCCATAAATACCTCGATTCAGACAATTTTTCGGGTGAGATCTTTGTAAAGACCAACATCGTAGAGCAACTGGAGAAGGAGCTATCCTCTCCAGGTTGGAAGCGCGAGGTGGTCAACATTGGCGGTGTAACCGACAGCTACCAGAAGGCGGAAGAAACATACCGCTTAATGCCGTCCATCTTGAAACTGCTGATCAAATACAGAACTCCCGCGATCATTTCGACAAAATCCACGCTTGTGCTGCGCGACTTTGACCTGATCGATGAACTATCAAGAATCACCTATATCAACATCGCGGCCACAATCACCAGCATGGATGAACTTATACGAGAGAAGATCGAACCCGGCAGCGCGCCGTCAGCCGCGCGCTTTGCCATGCTGAAGGAGTTCCGCAAGACCAACGCTTCCATCGGCCTGCATGTTATGCCGATCATCCCATATCTCACTGACAGCCGCGAAAACATGGAATCCCTGTGTGTGAACGCGAAAGAAAGCGGCGTTGATTACCTACTGCCCGGCACCCTGTACCTGCGCGGCGCCACCCGTCAGGTGTTCTTAGACGCCATGCGCCGCGATTTTCCGGAGATTTTCCCGAAATTACAGTCCATGTACAAAACCGGCGCGGCGGATAAAGCTTACAAGGACCGGTTGTATGTAATGGTCAATGAACTACGCAAAAAGTATGGTATTTCATCCAGCTACACAAAGCCGATGAAGGAAAAAATATCCCCATCCTGACCTTCCCCCAAATCTGTGATTTGGGGGAAGGAAAATACCTGTTTACAGGGATATGAAGATAGAGCCTGGTTTATTACGGCGTGGCCAGCGGATTCTTGACGGGCTGACCGGCGTTTCCACCGGCATAATACGGGAAGGTCACCGGCAGTTCAAAGCCGAAGTAGGAAGAGACTTTGGCTACAATTTCACCCTTGATCTGTGAGCGGCGGGTGTTGTATTTCTTGACGGCATCGTTCCAATCTGTGCCGGCCAATTGAATGGTGTTCATGGCTTCATCGACCGTGTCACCCATTGCCAGGGTGACTTTGGCATCCGGTACCGGAGGGGGCGCCTGGGTAATGGCGTTGACGTACAACGAGAATCCCTGCCCTAATTCGGAGGGAAGCGCGCCCTTCTTCTGCAGTTCTGCCAAATTCAGCTTGGATACATCGATGGGCTGCCCGTTGGCGTCTTTATAATTTTTCAACAGGTCGGTCAGCGCGTCAGCCTGCGACTTAAAATTACCCGTCCAGACCTCACCGCTATTGCTGACCGCGTCATAATAGTCCTTGGTGATCTGTGTCTTGGCCTGGATCTTGGCATACTGCGTGTCGGTCACCAGCTGGAAATTGGAAGCAGCTGATTGCACACCCTGTACCAGGGCGACCAGTTCGTTGTATTCAGTAGTGCCGGTATCCACCAGCCCGCCAATGGTTCCACAGCCCGCCAATCCGATCACGAAGGCTGTGCTGACAACAATAAAGACGATTTTTTTCAACAGGAATCTCATTTTCTTCTCCTCTTCCTTAGTTCTACTAATTAATTACCTCTTCCGGCACGACCGCTTCCGCTGCCGCCGCGGGACACACCTCCACCGGAGGAACCGCCTCCCCAGCCGCCGCCCCAACCGCCGCCACCGCCGGACGGGCGGTTCCAGCCGCCCCCGCCGTTCCATGAGGAACCCGTATCCGGGAAATCAATGTTGATCCCACTCCGCGCCAGGCGGATAAATACCCAGAGCATAAACATGACCACCAGCGCCACTATACACAAAAAGCAGCACATTACGGCGATCCCCGCGTTACCTTCGGGCATTGTGACAGGCTGGGCAGTGGCAGTAGGAATGATCAGCGGAGGATAATTGGCGCGCGCGACCTGGTAAAACCCTTTCACCAGGCTAAGCAACGCCTCGTCTGTGCTGCCGGTGGACCGATACGCGTCTTCCGCCAACCGGTTCAAATCGGTTAATTCGTTGGCGGTCAAAGCCGGCAGTCCAAGTCCCACGCCATAATGGACGTCAATTTTGCCCGACTCAACGACAAAAAGAAAGACAAACCCATTATCCTTACGCGGACCATCCGGCTGGCCGAGCTTCATATAGCGAAGGAAGTGCACCGCGCAATTCACCCGGTTACCCACCTTGTCAGGCGGCAGCATAAGGATCATGGTCTGCGCGACATTTTCGTTGTTCAATTTATCGAGGAAGGTATCCACCTCATTCACGGTCTGTTCGGACACATACCCCTCCCACCCGATTGTCCAATGAGGTTGACGTAGGTTGTAGCTGAAACCGTAATCCGGAGAAGATCCTTCCCCGCACAACGTTTGTCCACTGACCGGTGCGATTCCGGCGGCCAGCACGATGGCAAGTATCAAAATGCCCGCAAAGGCTGATAAGGCTTTTTTCTTTTGACTCATTGATCTGGTCTCATGATCGATCGTATTCATTTTGGCGATAATTTCAGTGAATAATAATCCTTTTTATAATCTTACAATAAATGGCTGTTACGCATGGTATGGATTTCCTATCCTGTTTTCTACTCACCTATCATTAATACGACAGCCAGGAAAAAAGGACGCAGACATGAACCCAGCCCTGCTGGCCATTGACATTAAGAAAGATTTCTTCAACTCAGCCTCGAATGCTTGCGTTCCCTCAACAATGCCATCGAGTACATCAACATGGTGATGACCTACTACCGTGGAAAAGGACTGCCGGTAATCTGTATTCAGCACATCGAAGCCGAGGATGGGCTGTTACCAGCCACGAAAGGTTTCGAACTGCCTGAATCTCTTAAGGTTTTTCCGATGGATCCGCACATCAAAAAAATGAAAGGAGCCAAAAAGCGGCTCCCTGATTATTACAAGGATTCCTCCATCAAAGGAGTAGCTTATCCCTCCACAAAGGGATTTCCATAAACGCGGTATTGTTTTGGGATTTGATCCCCGCCTTCCCAGACAACACGCCGGTAGTCATCTGGATCGGTATTCCGTTCCGAATTAACCAGCAGGACTTTGCTATTTTCGTTTAGCCCAAGCGCCTCGCGAATATTTTTGTATCGGTCAAGTTCCATGACGAACATCAACGCGCCGAGTGACACCGCGCCTGATTCACCGGCGATGATATACGGGTCGCCCTGTAATGGAACTCCACCCACTCGCATGCCTTTGGCTGAGACATAATCAGGGCATTTGATGAATCCATCCGCGCAATCGTACAACACTTCCCAGGCGATCGGGTTGGGTTCGCCACAAGCCAGTCCGGCCATGATGGTATTCAGGTCTCCGGGAAAATTGTGGGGTTTGCCATCGTTGATTTCCATGGAATGAAACAGGCAGGCAGCCCGATCGGGTTCCACCACTACCATCTTTGGACGATCGGGGCCAAAAAGACTTGCATAAAATCCAAAAGAGGAGGCGGCCAGTGAACCCACACCAGCCTGCATGAAGATATGGGTCGGACGGATTTCTCCCATGGCGGCGAGCTGCTGCTGAACTTCCGCGAACATGGTGGTGTACCCCTGCATCACCCACACTGGAATCTCTTCGTAGCCTTCCCATGATGTGTCAGAAACCACCTGCCATCCGTTCCTCTGGGCATCTTCATTAATTTGACGGACGGCGTCATCGTACGTCCCATCAATCACCTTGACTTCTGCGCCATTGCGAACGATCGCGTTTATTCGCGCCTCAGACGTCAATTTGTGGACATAGATGATGGATTTAAAACCCAGTTGTGTTGCCGCCCAGGCAACTCCCCGCCCGTGATTGCCATCGGTAGCTGCGGCAAAAGTCAGGTCTCCAACTTTCCTCCTCACATCCGGGTTGCTAAGGTCGTTGAAGGTGAACCCCTGTGGATTGCCGATCAATTTCAAGATAGTCTGATAGATGGCATATGATCCACCCAGCACTTTAAACGATCCAAGGCTGAGGCGGTCGGCTTCATCCTTAACCCAAATTTTTCCCACGCCGATCATGGTCGCAAGGCGGTTCAGGCTTTTCAAAGGAGTTACTCGAAAAGCCGGGATCTTTGTGTGGAAGCTCGAAGTTTTTTCTGAAACTCCGAAAGGAAAGTACTTCGTTACAGCCGGGCTTATCGCGATGGTTGCTGCCCGTGGATTGGCTAACCAGGTAATCGGTTCAGGGGTTCCCATTTTTATCACCTGAAAACATATTTCTCCTGATGCAGGAGATGAAAACATTGTAGCAACTGTCTGACTTAAAAACGAGTGCCCTGGAGCACTGAAAAAGACGATGAAGTGCCCGATCCGTTAAAATTTTATGGTTTCACAGGAACGCGTAACAGGTTCTGGCAATTTTCATTGAATATATTAGCAGGATAAAAAAGAGGATCAACCTGGTTTTAATTGGTTGACCCTCTTTATCTATAGATTATGAAAGGTTAAGACTGTGGAGTCTCGACTTCAACATCCATAATATTTTTCGCGTCCGTAAGCTCCATCGCTTTAATCTCGCGGTAGGTCAGTGTCCAGACATTAGATTCGTAGATCTTGTACCAGCCGTCAACCAGGAAGAGCGGGGCGAACAACACGGTGAAGAAGAACGGGATGGCGACCAACAGGGCGATGATCCAGGTGAGGGGACTGCCGGTGAAGATACTGCTGATCGCGTAGGCGATCAACCCGGGCAGCGCGGCCACCAGGCCGGCAGGCAGAAGCAGAATCAGGTAAGCCGGGATGAGCAGGAAGAAGATGATCATGGTGGCAATACCAACCACGATACCAATGCCAACCATAACCAACCACATCAAACCAGCGCTCTTCCAGTTGCGTTTGAACATGGTCCAACCCTGACGCAGGGAGTCTTTGACACCCAGACCTTCGATGGCTGCCGTGCGGGAGAAGAAATTGCGCACCAGCCCAAGGAAGATCGCCGCGATGATCATGATGAACAGGCTCAGGAAAGCCAGGCCGATGGCAGCGACAACACCCGCGACATTGGTCACCTGGAAGGTGGTGGACACGCTGGCGTACACGATGAGACCGGCGCCCAGCAGCAAGAGGACAAACAGCATGACCGGGATGGACAGGATCAGGTCAATCACCCACAGACGGAAAGCTCTGCGATTCCAGCCCAATTTCCAGCCTTCGCGGAAGCTGACTTTGTTTCCAGTGGTCTCATATTCATCCACCATACGGATGGCAGCGGTTTCAGACGGGTAGCGAACCAGGGCGGCCAGCAGGCTGACGACCACACAGATCAGAAGTAGCACGAGTCCGATGGTCACAAAAGTGCCAATATATTGTTCAGGGTGCTCAAACATGGGCACCACATTCTGAGTGAACCAATCCACAAGTTCGCGCAGGGGCGCGGGAGCATCCGGCGGAAGGGTTCCATGGAATCCCTGGAAGCCTTCAAAGTCATTGCCGGTGCTTTGCGGACGGTTGGAACTGTTACCGCCGCCATTCCCGCCGCCTCTACCGCCGGTGGTCAGCGCCAGCAGAATACCGAAGATCCACAACACTCTGTAATTCCAGAGGATATGCCAGGACCGTTTGAGAATATTACCGATTTTGATCATTTTTTCCTTTACTTTCTTACAGGCAAATTGCCTGATCTCTAAAAAATTTCTATCCCGCAAAGATCAATTCACGCGGAATGGATTTGAACTTTTCCGCCATGCCAGGACAAAAACCGACCAGTAGAGAATGGCCGCGCCGATCTGCATGAGCAGGGTGACAAACATATTCCAGGTAAACACGCCGGCATCATTCAGCAGTGCCAAACCTGAGATATCCAATACACTTCCTACTGAACTTTGAAGAGTGGAAAACCACAGCGTCTGACGTGGAGCTTCTGATGCCCATCCGGCTGAATCATTCAACAGCCCGGACTGGTTGACCCAGGTGACAATTGATGAAAGCCCCATGGTGATCTGCACGAAGATCAACATGGCGAGAACCAACAGGGGGATCAACCAGATCAGAAAGGGGGCGTTGGATTCCGCGGCGGCGGTCTCATCACGGCGGGGGAGCTGGAGCATCAACCGGGCTTTGAAATCGGTCGTTGAAGTAAATTCCGGAATGGAAGTGCCGGACAGCAGAGTAGAGAGACTACGAAGTTCATCCAATTCAGCGCGGCACTCCTCGCAGATCGCGACGTGGGCTTCCACGTCCGCCGCTTCACGCGGACCAAGCTCGCCATCCATATAAGCATTCAGTTTGTTAAAGATCGTATCAGGCATAGGATTGCTCCATTTCCGCGCGCTCGCCGCGCAGCGTCTCCCGCAGCCGGGTGCGGGCGTAATTCAACCGCGACATCACCGTTCCGATGGGAATATCGAGGGTTGAGGCGATCTCGTCGTAGCTCAGGCCGCCGTATTCGCGCAATACCAGCACGGTTCGCGCCGCTTCGGGCAGCGCCTTGACGGCGTTCTGCACGGTGTCTGCCCGTTCACGCTCGATGATGGCCGCTTCAGGGTCGAGAGTTTTGCCGGCCAGATGGCTGATGTTGGCTTCGTCATCCAGGCTTTCCTGCGGTTTTTCCCGCAGAGTGTCCAGCGCGGTGTTAACGGCGATACGGTACAGCCAGTGGCTGAAAGGCGCTCTGGATTGAAACTCCGGCAGCCTGACCCAGGCGCGGATGAAGGCTTCCTGCGCCGCGTCTTCCGCGAGCTGTGTGTCGCCGCACAGGCGGTACACCACGCGGATCACGGCAGGGTAGCAGCGCGCGGCCAGTTCGCCGTAGGCATTCCGGTCGCCGCTCTGAGCCTGAATGAGCAGGGTTTCTTCAATTTCTCTGATGTTTTCGAGCACGCTTTATTGACCTCTATACATATAACGAGTATAGGGGTGTTTTTATTCGGTTGTTGGGAGGATTGGTTTAAAAACTTATGTGTTTGTTAAATTCTATAAATAGAGAAGAAAACATGACAGGAAGAACCGATGTGTTTGGACAGAAAAATATAACCACCTTGAAAATTCAGAGTCTGCCCCCGATTTTTCAAGGTGCTGTCTGAATTTCAAATCACTTATCTTTAGAAACGAATCCAAGATTTCCGCGAGTAACCAAAAAAATCACCACCGCCGCCGCGCCGAAACCGATCAACGCGCCCGTGTTCAAGATGGTTGTGTTGACCGCCGGGAAGAGTGGCATCAGCGCCACCTGCGGAGTGTTGACGCTGGCATGCGCCAGGATTGCCAGAAGGATGCTTCCACCGGTGTGATTGTAGACCCAGGTAAATATGATGGCCAGCGCCGTGACCAGCAGCAGGAAAATGGGAAAGTTGACCAGGAAAGCGCCGACCCCGGTTCCCGGGCCCCCGCCCTGGGCGGAGGTGAGAAAATCGGGCAGGTGCCAACACGTCCAGATCACGGCCAGGATCAGCGTGCCTTTGAGAGCGCCGTGCCGTTGCTGCAGGCGGGGCAGGGCAAAACCGCGCCATCCAGGCTCTTCACCCAGCGGGCCGCCGCCGAAGGCTACGGCGATAAACGTCACCAGATAGCTGACGATTATAGCCGGAGTAATACCTTTAAAATCCGCCAGAGCGCCGGGCTGTACGGCGATGCCTGCCAAAAAAAGCGCGGGGATGCCGGCAAACACGAACGCATACCACGGCCAGCCAGCCCTCCACTGGCGCACCCGTTTTCGCAGGCGGGCCATACCCTCTTTTCCTTCAATAAGATATGTTGTGAGATACGCTGCCAGGAACGGCCCGAAGGATTTGATGATGAAGGCAGTACGGAAGTCCCCTTGCAGGACTCCCCATTCTGCAAGAATGAACGGAATGGAGAGGATCCATGAAATGGCGTACGCCAGAAAAACAAACGTGGCCAGGGGATGCCGCCTTGCGATGTTCAAAACACTCTGCTCTTTCGGAGGTTGTGATCGTGAGGTCATAATTCCTGCCTGTGTGTGTGATGATGCCTATTTTAACCACTTCATGATTGTTTCGCCCATCATTCCCAGCAGACCACCGACCAGACCTTCCAGCGCGGCTGGAATGCGCAGGGTCATCATTTTTTTCATACGCGCCAGCTTTCCCCCGGCGTAGGGGGGATAGCGCAGAGTCGGATCGAAATTCGTGGCGTGATCCAGCACCGCGCGGGCGTTGGAAAACTCGCGAAAGCCCCACTCGCCGTGATATTTTCCCATACCGCTGTTGCCAACCCCGCCGAAGGGCAGGCCGGGAACAGCCAGATGGTTCATGGTCTCGTTGACGCACACCCCGCCGGATGAGGAATTGGTTAGAACTTTTTCCACTGTGGCTTCATCTTCCGAGAAGACGTAGAGAGCCAGCGGTTTTTCACGCTTCCGGACGAATTCCAGCGCATCATCCATATTTTTGACCGTTAATACCGGCAGGATGGGTCCGAAGATCTCTGACTGCATGACCGGCGAATCCGGTGAGACATTCTTCAGGATGGTGGGTGCGATATAGCGTTCGTCGCGGTTGGACTGCCCACCGGTGACGATCTCGCCGTCGTCTAAGTATTTGACCAGTGTGTCAAACTGCCTGGTGTTGATGACGCGCGCGTACTCGTCGCTCTCGTGGGGATCATCGCCGTAGAACTCGCGCAGAGTCTGCGTCAGCTCGGTGATCAGTTTGTCAACAATAGTCTCCTGCGCGAGGATGTAATCGGGCGCCACGCAGGTCTGCCCGGCATTGAAAAATTTACCCTGGATAATGCGGCGGGCGGCTACTTTGAGTTTGGCTGTTCCATCCACCAGCGCCGGGCTTTTCCCGCCCAGCTCCAGGGTGACCGGCGTCAGGTTTTGCGCGGCCGCCAGCATCACAATACGCCCCACTTCGGCGCTGCCGGTGAAGAAGATGCGATCCCAGCGCTCATTCAGTAATAATTCGTTCGGCGTGTCATCATCGATGACCAGGAAGGCTTCCGGGTCAAGGTATTGCGGCATGATCCGCGAGACGGTTTCAAAAGTGGAGCGGGCCGTGCGCGGCAGTTTGATCGCCGCCGCGTTGCCGGCCGCGATGGCTGCCACAAGCGGGCCCAGGGTGAGCTGCAACGGGTAGTTCCAGGCACCCATAATGAGCGCCACGCCCAAAGGTTCAAACATCACACGGCTTTTCGCCGGCTGCAGGAACACCGGTGTTCTGACCTGCAGCGGCCGCATCCATCTATCCATGTGTTCCAGCGCGTGGGTGATTTCGTTTTCCAAAAACCCGATCTCAGTGGCATAGCACTCGAAGGAGCTCTTGCGCAGATCGGCACGCAGCGCGGTTTCGAAATCCGCGGAATGTTCCGCGAACATGTCCAGCAGGTTGTTGAGCTGCCTACGGCGCCATTCCGCCGGCTTCGTTTTACCACTGATGAAGGTGGTGCGGATTTTTTCAACCCGTTCTGATAAGGTTCTGGCGTCCATACGTGAGGCGGGATACTGTCTTGACAGGTATTCCGCGGGCTTCCTTTCCTTGGTGAATCAAGATCGCATTTTGTTGTGTCGGGTCCCTGACGAATGCGGGTCATTTTTTATTTCAATGATGACCAACGGACTGTGCAATTTTACATTACTGTGAGAATTATCCTCAGGGGAAAGAGGTTTTCAGACGGTTGCTCATTCCAGCCGGTAACAGGATATGTTAAACTCAACCATCGCATCCCGATTCAAACCTGTGGAGAACCCGACAATGACCGAACAAAAATCAGGCGCGCAGATCAGCACCCGAGCCTTCCTGCAGGCTGTGGCCATCATCTTTATCCTCATGATGATCGCCGGCATCCTCACCCTCACCATCCCGACTGGGGAATACTCACGGATTGTGGTGGATGGACGTCAGGTGATCGACCCGGCTTCGTTCCGCTTTGTTGACCGGCCGGACTACCCGGTGTGGCGTTGGTTCACCGCGCCCTTCGAGGTGTTCGGCACCAGCGACGGCCTGACCAAGGTGCTGCCGATCATCCTTTTCATCCTGCTGGTGGGAACGGCCTTCGGCATCATGGACCGCAGCGGCATCCTGCAGGCGGTTATCGCGCGAATTGTGAAGGTTTTTGGCGGGAAAAAATATGTGCTTCTGCCGGTGGTCACCTTTGTGTTCATGGCCCTTGGAGCTTTCTTCGGTATCTTTGAGGAGGTCATTCCGCTGGTGCCGCTGGTGCTTGGTCTGGCCTATTACCTGGGCTGGGATTCACTCACCGGGCTGGGTATGTCGGTTTTGGCCACCAATGTGGGGTTCTCCACGGCGGTGTTCAATCCCTTCACCATCGGTATCGCCCACCAGCTTTCCGGCTTGCCGCTGTATTCCGGCGCCGCACCGCGCGTGGCACTGTTTGCGGTTGTGTATATCATTATGGCGGTGTTCATTACGAGCTACGCGAAGAAGATCGATAAAAAGCCCGAAGCGTCACTGGTTTTTGAAGAAGATAAGGCCGAGAAAGCCCGTTACGGAAATTTCAACGTGGATGACACCATGTCCACCAACCCGCAAATGAAAAATGCCGCAATTTTTCTTGGCGTGTTCTTCGCGTTGATTTTAGCCGTGCTCATCGCCATACCATTCGTCGAATTGCTGCGTGATATCGCCCTGCCGTTGACCGGCCTGTTATTCGTCATTGGCGGCATCGGCGCCGGGTTGATCTCAGGCGCGGGCAAATCCGCCTGGCGCGCCGCCTGGGATGGTTTCCTTGGCATTCTGCCGGCAGTGCCATTGCTTATGATGGCGGCCAGCGTAAAGCACATCATCACCTCAGGCGGAATCCTGGATACCGTGCTGCACTGGGCCAATAATGGCCTGCAGGGCACCAGCCCCTTCACCGCCGCTTTGATGATCTACGGACTGACCCTGGTGCTTGAACTGTTTATCACCTCCGGCTCAGCTAAAGCCTTCCTACTTATCCCCATCCTTATGCCGCTGGCTGATCTGGTGGGCGTCAACCGGCAGATCGCTGTGAGCGCCTACACCTTCGGCGACGGCTTTTCGAATATGGTCTATCCCACCAATGCCGCGCTGCTCATCACCCTCAGCCTGACAGTCATCCCGTACCCGAAGTGGCTGCGCTGGGTGCTGGGATTGTGGGTGTGGATCATCCCTGTCACGGTGGCTTTCCTGGCGATCGCCGTTGCCATGAATTACGGACCGTTTTGATCAGTTTTATTTTTTGAGGTGCTCCATGCCATCTATCCCTGTATCGTATGAACAATCCCGTGCCCGCTTTCGCGCCCATCTGGACGATCTGACCGCCCGCTGGCCGGGTTCCACCCTGACCATTCTACCGTTGGAAACCGACCCGAGCCTGACCACGGATGTCTTCACCGCGCCGGCGCTGGCTGTGAAAAACCGCCTGGTCGTCATCACCACCGGAGAACATGGCATTGAGGGCTACCTGGGTTCGGTGATCATGGAGCTGTTTATTGAAGAATACGCGCCCAGGCTTGATCCGCGAACCGCCGGATTGCTGCTTATTCACGCCATCAACCCGTGGGGTATGTGCCACTGGGAGCGTCAGAACTCGCGCAATGTTGACTTGAACCGCAATTTTATTGATGGGGATTTTGCCGCCCTCAAAGCCACCAACCCGGATTACCCCGCGCTGTCGGCATATTTCGCGCCGCAGAAAGCACTGAACAACCTGACCGGCGCGAAATTGGGATTTGCTATTTCCACCATCAAGAATATCCTGGCCTTCGGGTCGAAACGTATTCGCGAGGCGGCGTTAATGGGGCAGTACCACGCGCCGGAAGGCATCTATTTTGGCGGTTTTGAACTCCAGCCTGAAACAATCACCTTGATGGACGTGTATCGTAAAGGTTTCGCGGGGTACAGCGAGATCATCCACCTGGATATGCACACCGGTTACGGCCCGCGCGATTGCATGACCATGGTCACCTCGCCGTTGGAAACCATGCCCGGCGATGAGATCGCCCGCCGGTATGGTGCGCCCCGGGTGGCCGCCGCCAACCCTGACGAGTTCTACACCATGCAGGGCGACATGATCGATTGGGAATACAGGCTGGTCAGCCGGGAGTTTCCGCAGACGAAATTCTTCGCCGCCACCTGCGAATTCGGGACCTACGGCGATTCCACCCTGCAGGCGGCGCGCAGCCTGCGCACCACTATTTTGAAGAACCAGTTGAACCGGCATGGGGGCAGCCCGCGAGCGGCAGATTGGGTGAACAATGAGTTCCGTGAGTTGTATATACCCTCAGACCCGGCCTGGTTGGAGAAGGCGCTGATCGACGCGCGTGGTGTATTTGACGCGATCTTGCCTTAATTTAAGCAGGTATTTCGGACTAACCCTTGATTTCCCTCATTTCGCAATTCATGGGAATCGTTCTTCCAAACAGAAATGACAGTCCTGTGGATAGACTGCTTCATAATTGTCGTCATTTCCCCACCCGCTTTTAATTAATTTGTTACGCGGTATTTAACCGCTCAGTTTTAACTCACCCTGTAAAAAAATTACGCAGGTTTTTTACTGGGTAGCTTGGAATCATGTACTTCCTTCTTTTTATTGACCTGCGCCTGTTTTTGCTTTTCAGCTTTCTCCTTGTTCTTCTTGCCGCCTTTGTCTCCCATTGCTTATCTCCTGATGTCAGAATGCTGAATGGTTTTTTTCTATTCCTGGTTTGATTATGCACAATTCAATCAATTTTACAAAGGGCGGTTTTTCATTTTTCTGTGTGAACAGGAATCAAAAGGTCATACCGCAAATTGACAGTGAATTTGCCGCATGTTACGCTGATACCAACAAATCACAATATCTGTACAAGGAGCGTTCGTATGGCCATTCGTGAATCATCTGCCGTTTGGACCGGCAATCTGGTTGATGGAAAGGGGACAATGCGCCTCGGTTCAGGCGCGTATGAAGGTGAATTCAGCCGGGCTTCGCGTTTTGAAGACGGCCCCGGAACCAACCCGGAGGAACTGATCGGAGCCGCGCATGCCGGTTGCTTTTCCATGTTCCTTTCCGCGATCCTTTCAAAAGACGGACACGAGCCGACCCGTATCAACACCACGGCTAAAGTCCATCTTGGTGATGGCCCGAAGATCACATTAATCGAGTTATCAACTATCGGTGTGGTTCCCGGAATGGATGAAAAAACATTCCAGAAGTATGCCGAACAGGCAAAAAGTGGATGCCCTGTTTCACAGGCGCTATCGGCTGTTGACATGAAGCTGACCGCCAGGCTGGAATAACATCAGCGGAAAGCGGCAACCATAATTTTAAGCTGTATGCCGGCGTGAGAACTGTGGTTGTTTTACAGCCGCACACGCTGTTCAACCGCGCCGGCAAAGGCAAGCGCCCTTAGATCCTCCCTTGGGGGAGAATTCCATTAATGTGTCAGGCTTTCACGGTTTTCAGGAAGTCTTCCACATCGCGGATGAATTCCAGCGTGCCTTTTTCGATCCGCGCGGTCAATTCTTCCAGGTCGTCGAAATCCGGTTTCGCGACCAGGATGTGTTCCAGCACCGAGTCAAAACCTTGCGGCGCCGAGACGAGATGGTATTTATCCCACCCGCTTTCCTTGATGACTTTCCAATAACGCGCCTGAATCTGCCGGTTGTACCCTGACAGCCAGACCTCAAAGCGGAAAGCGTCGTGCAGAAAGACCACCGCGATCTTTAATCCGCGTTCCTTGAAACCCTCTGGGATGATGGCGAAATAGGTCATATCCATGTACCCGAAATACAGGCTGCCGGGCACGGAATACACGGGGTGGCGGGTGTTGAAGTACGAGCGCAGTTGCTGCATAAAATCCATCAATCCCCGATAGGCCTTCTGGATGGATCCCTTCTCCAGTTGTTTCCGGTATTCAGCCATTTCTTCATTGAAAGTCATTTGTGCAGCCTCCAGAAGTTTCTTAATTAGAATCGGGTGTTATCTCTTCGCGCGTAAAATAATGGATCTCATCCTGGAAGCGGTTCGGCCAGAAATCCAATTGCTCCGCGGGGATATTCAGCGTAAAGCCGTAGTCCCGGACTTCATTCCAACTGGAAATGTGCGGATTCACGCGAAACACCCTATCTTTGAATATGACCACGACCGTCTCATCGTCGTATAGATGGCTGTAGAAGGGTTGATCGACTCGCATGGCGGCCTGAATTCTTGTAATGCTCTGTTCCAGGTCAAGGCGGGGCACATCGATCCCGTAAAGAGTCCAATTTCCCGAAAATTTCCGGGCGAATAACGCGAATGTCTCCGGAAAGTGCCGGTCTGTGAACGCCAGATCAACCAGAATGCCATGAAAAGTGGATTGGATCATGATTTTTTCTCCGGAAACTGCCCGGCAGCCGTTCTCCAATGGTAGAAGGATCCCCTGATTTGCCGGGGTAATCCACGATACTGAAAAAATTTATTTTGAAAAAACAAAACGCAAACCGCGGTTGTACGACTCCGCCTTATTACTGGCGTGCCCTTCTCCTTCCAGAATGCGTGTTTCCAGTTTCAGTCCCTGATAATTCCGACCGTTCAACACATCCATATAGGCTTTCACCGGCTGCAGGAGACTTTCCTTCTCACCCACACTGAGGAAGAGATGTACCGGCAGATCTTTACGTTGTTCATAATAAGCGGCTTCCTGATCAAAGGCGAAGTTATTGCCATAAACGGTGACTGGGCTGGAAGCCACATAGCCGGTAAAGAGGGCCGGTTCCGTGAACAGGGTAAAAAGTGTGAACGTTCCGCCGTACGAGCTGCCCATGAGAACCCGCTTCTCAGGATTGACCTGATAATTCTTTTCCACAAAGGGGATGACCTGCTCTTTAATAAATTTTAAAAATTTAGGGCCATCTCCTGAGCCGGGGACTCGTTCCTCTTTCACCGGGGTCAGATCCATGGCGCGCAGGGATTCATAATCGGGCTTTTCGCCGGAATATGTTATTCCGACAATGATCATTTCAGGTACGAAGTCGTCGTATTCCAGCCCGCCGTAGATCGAATCAAGCATCTTGAAATCCCATTGCCCATCCAGCAGGTATAGAACGGGATATTTAACCTTCGGGTACTTTTCGTAGTCGTTTGGCAGACGGATATACAGATCGTAATCACGGCCGGTGTCATTGGAATGCAACTGCCTGACTTCCGAGCAGGGTATGGACACCTGCGGATAATCTTCGGCAGGTTTTGCCGGTTGGCAGGCGCTTAATACCAGGGAAAGCATGGAACCTGCGATAAGCATGTTTAGGTATCGGGTATGTGTCATATTAACCACCTGATTTTTTTATGCACGAGGACAAATTGTGCCAATTCCCCTGTCAGCTTTGATTATACAGAATAATGTGATCGTGATATTCCCCCCTAAATTGGCGATGTAAAAAATCATTAATTCGAGAAATATTCCTTTGAGATGGCGAACATCACCGGCTGTTGCCCGGTTGCCATGATCTTTTGGGCTATCGCTTCCGGTGAGCTGCCGGATGAGTCCTGATAGTATTCCTGACCGATGGCCAGGCCATAACCGAATGGGGAAGGTTCATCAGATGACCTTGTCCACGAAACTCCGTACCCGTGAAAACTGTTTATTGCCAGGGTCATGTAACCCGGGATGATATCTTGATCTACTTTTTTTATGTAGTCCGGCAGTTCGACCAGGTAGATCTCGCCGTCAGCCTTTTCCAGCGCCTGCGAAATGGTCGGTTGAAGGGGCGTTTTGCCTTCCCTGTCCCAACCGCCATCTGCCAGTTTTTGTTCCAGATTACGCATTAGTTCCCGGTAATCCCGGTTCGTGCCGTAGTAGAAGGTAGACCTGTAGGCGCAGACATAGGCGAACGAATCCGACCGTTTCCAGCCGTGTTCACCTTTGGCGCACATATCCGAGTGTGTTTTTTCATAGAACGTCAAGCCGGGTAAAGTAGCAAGCTCATTCTGGGCGTCATTAATATTGATGATCGCTTTTCCCCGAAGTTCAATCAACCTTGAATCACTGGGAGGCCGTTTCAATTCAGCAATGAACCCTTGAAGTCCGCCATAACCAAACGAAATGTAAAAATAAGACATGAAACACAATCCGGCCAGAAGAAAGATACCCAGAATTGTCAGGGGTGTTCGTCGCAAGGCGTTTCTCCGTTAGTTATGTTGTAATCATAAACAGGTTACAGGCTTGCCGCAACCCGATCATTCAGCCAATAACTTCTGAAGAAAGAGAGCATTGGCCGGAGCGTAGCATCCATAATCATTATTAAAGAATATGAAGACCTGCTTTGCGCCGCGATCTGTCAATCCACGAATCAGCTTCGCCATCAGGCGCAGATCGTTTTCAGAATATTCAGACGCGTACCAGCTTTGCCTGCCATGCAACCGCAGGTAGGCGCGTTGTGATGTCAGAATCCCAGTCAATTTTTGGACCGGGGAATCCACATTGCAGAATACGGCTCCCACGGAGGTCAGCAGTTCTTCTATTTCCTGGTTGTACCAGCGTTCGTGGCGGAATTCCACTGCCACCCTGTCGGGATCCGGGAACGCCATCAGAGTTTCCCGGAGTAGACCCGGATCGTATGGCTGGTGGGGAGCGACTTGCAGCAGGATCATCTGGAAGGCATCACCCAGTAAAGATGCCGACCGGTAAAAAGATTGGATTTCACCTTCCACGCCTCGAAGTAATTT
>CAYNJT010000045.1:0-12484 GCA_964397625.1 uncultured Leptolinea sp.
CGGTTGGCCGAACCGCACACCATGCAGCCCAGGCAGGCGCCTTTGATGTTCAGCTGGTTGATGTTGACCACGGCGGTGTTCCCGCCAAACCGGCTTTGCACGCGCGCGATCATGCGGCCCAGATTGCTCTGTGGATCGTCTTCGTCGTGCAGGATCACGATTTTTTTGCCTTCTGTGGACAACGCGGCCGGTATACCTGAGGGCGTGTAGGTGAAGTCGCGCGGGTTGAGGGGCGGGTAGACTCTTCGCGTGATGGTTTTATTCTCAATGGTCTGGATGAAGGAGCGGCCAAATTGAGTCAGTTGCTCACGGCCTTCCGGTGTCAACAGATCGTTCATATACGGCGCGAATGAATCAACGAAACGCATGTTCAGATCATCGCACACGGCATGCACGTAATTATGGGCGGTGTGGTCATAAAAGTGGATGGAGGTGGACAGGGTGGCCGTGTATTTCCCGGCAAAGGCGTCTTCCACATGCCGTTCGGAAATCAGTTCAATGAAACGTTTGTAATTTCCGTGCACTGTCAGAACATACAGAGGAAACGCCCACAGGACGGCATCCGAATGCCTGACATCGTCGATCACCCGGTTGAATTCTTCGGGGTTGTTTTCCAGATGCCTGACCCGAAGGGCGACGCTCATGATTTGGAATTGGTGTTGGGGGAGGACCTTCTGCAGATAATTCACATATTGCATGGTGACGCTCACTTCCCCTTTGGGACTTCCATTCAGTACCGCGATTTTCATTCTTTCTCCTTGTCACTCATTACATGTCAAAAATGACATGTAAAGCCAAAAAAAATTACATATCTGATACGGTTTTAATGGCATTATCCAGCCATTCGAGATACATTTTTTCGTATTGAAGTCCCATCTGAAGGGTAAGTCTCCAATACTTTTGATGTGTGGAAACACCGGTATCCTGGGGATGGCCATAGTGAGGGATTTTGGCCATCATTTCCTGATAGGCTTTCAATGTTGATTGGTGTAATTTCTGTTGAATGGCCAGCTCTTCAAGCACCTGGCGTGGATCACGCCGGCCGGAGAAAAAAATGCGGACTAGGAAGTCTTCCTTCAGAGAGGGAACTTCCGTCATGGGAGTGTCCAGCCATTCAGTCAGTTCTTTGCGGCCGGAATCCGTAAGGGTATACACCCGCCGGCGCAGGGCGTCATCTTCCTGTTTGAACACGGAGGTAACCAGGCCGTCTTTTTCCATCTGGCGCAGGGTGGTGTAGATCTGGCTGTGATGAGCGTGCCAGAAGAAGCCGGTGGAGGTGTCGATGGTCTGTTTCAGTTCGTACCCGGTCATGGGGCCGTAATCGAGAAGTCCTAGCAGGATGAATTTGAGCATATTTCAACTATAACATGTAAATATTGACATGTCAATAGTGGTTATTTATCATTTCCAACTCGACTGTTATTCGTATGCCAGCGTTTCTCTAACCGACAGCTTCGAAGCATGCGACGCCGGCGCCAGGCTGGATAGGGTGGCCAGCAGCAGAATGCCGAACAGCCACACGAATGAGCCTGTCCAGGAGAAGACCGCGTCCAGCGGCGATTGGAAGATGGACACCCCCACGCCGTAATCCAGCAGGTAGGTGAAGGGTATGGATAGCCCAACGCCCAGCACCCAGCTGATCACCCCGATAACCAGTCCTTCAATGACCACGATGGCCCGAATATTCCATGTGGACGCGCCAATCGCGCGCATCACGCCGATCTCGCGGGTGCGCTCCATCACGTTCAGGTTCATGGTGTTCGAGAGACCCAATCCGCCGACGACGGCGATCAGGCAGGCCATGATCAGCATGCACCAGGCGAGCACATCCGTGGTGGATTTCTGCTGGCTGAACCATTCCGCGGCAGTTTGGACATAAGCCACCGCGATCTTGCGCTTCTTGAATTCCTTCTGGATGGCTTCGGAGATCTGCGATTGTGACACAGAGTCATGGTCGTAGGTGATGGTACGCAGTTCATACACCTTATTAGGCAGTCCGACCAGGTGGCTCAGATACTCGTAATTCGTATAGATTAGCGGCGGGTTGACATTTCCCGGCATGCGGTAAAACCCGATGATCTGCCATTTGGTTTTCTTCTCTTTGATCTTAATCTCCACCCAGTCGTTAACCTTCAGGTCGGGGCGGATGGCGCGCAGGTGGTTGCCGATGACGATGGCATTGCGGTCACCCGGTCTGAGCCAGCGGCCGGATACCATCATCGGCTTGATCAGCGTTGAATCGGACGGGGGGGCGACAAAGGCGATGATGTCTTCCTTATCTCCCACTGGCTGTTTCAACTGCCCGTTGAAGGTCAGCCAACCTTCCACGCTTTCCACTCCGGGAATGGAACGCGCCACATTGCTGATCACCTTGAAGGGATACACATGGTTGAGGGAAATGTTAATATCCGCCAGGTAATACCCCTGGATATCCCGCATGACCTGGTCAAAACTGGCCCACAGGTTGAACACGGCAATGAAGATCGCCCCGCCCAGCACAAGCGTGCCGAAAGTGAGCGAGATGCGGGCTTTCTTGCGGAAGGCGTTGCGCAGGGAAATGAGCACCGGGCGTGAAATGAACGCCAGCCGTGATTCCCGGTTGCCGGCATTCTTCGCGCTGCCGCGCAGACCGAAATCGCTCAGGGCTTCGCGCACCGGCCGCCGCAGGCTGTTGGCCATGGGGAACAACGCGGCCAGGATGGGTGTAAGGAACGAGATTAAGGCCTGCAGCCCGACCACCTGTGGAAACAGGCTGACCGGCCGCAGATCATAGTTCAAAAACTCTGCCATGAAACTGTTCAGGGCCGACGCGCCCCAGGATGCCAGCGGCACGGAGATGACAAACGCGGCGCCGCCAAACACCAGCAAAAGCACCAGATACATGAAGAAAATCTGCTCAATGCCCGCGCCGATGGCTTTCATCACCCCTATCTGTTTGGAGTGCTGCATCATGAGCGCCACGATGGTGTTAACGATCAGGAAGCCGCTCAAAATGACCGTCAGCCAGCCGAAAAAGCTGAGAATGAAGATGACGCCCTGGGTGATCTGCCAGGCGTAATGATGCCCCGGGTTGTACACCGAGACGTTTGACACATTCACGCCGTTGTTTTTCAAACGGTCGATGATTTTTTTCATAACATCGGTGACGTGCTGCTGGTCTGTCTCGTTCTCTTTGACGCTGACCAGCAGGTAGTCGTAGGCATCTCCCACGCCCAGGAATTTGGCAGTCTCTTGATTCACGTAGGCGGTGACCACCCCCGACATGGCATAGGGGAAATTGGTGCCGCTGTGCACATAGCCGCCGAATTTCAGGTCGCGTTTCCCGCCGTCGGGTAATTCAACGCTGACAATCCCGCCGGGTTCCATGCCCAGCGAGCGCGCGGCGTTGTCGAACACCACGCTGTGGTGTTCAAGGACCGGAAGAGTATCCTCACCGGCGGGCGGTTCGACTTTATCCAATCGCATTTCCTCGAAGGATTTAACGGAAGAGAAGACAATGTTCGTGGTCACCCCGGTAGGGGTGACCCATTTGGCGATGAGCTGGTTGCGGCCTTCCGCGTCAGCCACACCGGCGATGTCGCGGATGGAGCGGATCCAATCCTCATTCAGAGGATAGGCCGAGATTTGGGCATGCGAGGGAGTCGAGGACAGATAGTCATAGTCCATGTCCCCGGTCATCATGATGCCCATATTGTTGACCAGGCCGACGGAAAAAACGCCTACCAGGATGGTGGAAACCATCAACAGTGTGCGGGTTTTATTGCTCCAAAAATCCGCCCAGACCTTGCGCCAGCGTGTATCCATGGATCAATTGCTCGAGAGCGAAGGGGATATCCCCGGTTTCAAGTCCAGCCGGACCTTTTTGGCCGGTTGGATCGGTTTCGGTTCGGCCAGCGTGTCCTCAATGATCATGCCGTCCGAGATGACAGCCGTCCGACTGGTTCGCCTGGCCAGGCTGTTGTCGTGGGTGACAATGATGATCGTCATGCCCTGCCTGGCCAGGCTGCTGAACAGGTCAAAGATCGCGTCGGCGGTCTTTGAATCCAGGTTGCCGGTGGGCTCGTCGGCGATCAGCACGGGGGGATCATTGGCCAGGGCGCGGGCGATGGCCACGCGCTGCTGCTGACCGCCGGAGAGCGCCGAGGGCAGTTTGAAGGCGTGGTCTTCCAGTTCCACCAGCCCCAGCAGGTCCATCGCGCGTTCTTTGCGTTCGGCGGGCGGGATCTTGCCGCTGAAGTCCATGGCCAGCAGGATATTTTCCATGATCGAAAGGGTGGGCAGCAGCTGGAAGAACTGAAAGACAATCCCCATGTTGTTGCCCCGCCAGCGGGCCATCTGCCCTTCGCTCATTTTATGCAGGGGCGAGCCGTTGACCCACACCTCGCCGCTGGTCGGCCGGTCGATGCCGGTGATCATGTTCAGCAGTGTGGTCTTGCCGCTGCCCGATTTGCCGATGATGCTGTTGAATTCGCCGGCATGGAATTGCAGGTCGATGCCTTTCAGAACCGGGTAATTACCCGAGGTGGTGCGGTAGGATTTTTCCACACCGCGCAGTTCGATCATCGGGCGGTCGTCATCCTTTGGGAGGGTTGTTTCAGTGAGGGATTCAAAGATATTGAAATTCATCGCGGTACCATGGTGTTGTGAGTTGGAAACAGCTACTATGCATACGCAGGTTGGCGCGAAAAGGTTTCAGGGATTGATGGAAGGGAAATGGTGACAGGATTATCACGGCGTGGGTTACGGGAGAAATGTCAAGTTAATATACAAAAATGTATATTAACCTGACACAGCTATGAGAATTAGTGAATCTGAAAAATTTATTAATAGCAGGGTGGAAAATGGTTGGGTTGGACTGAGCAAAACTGCGACGATGCGCAGCGCTGTATCCGGAGGTTGTCGGAAAGCTTAGAAAATGCCTTGAGACGGGAGGAAAGATGAGACTATTGACAGCCCGGGGGAATCGGTATGGAGAAGATTTACAGGGTGATTGCCAGGAAGATTTATAATGCTTCTAGGGATATAGCGGATCGAATTTTTTCTAAAACCAAACTGGAATTTGTTAATTCATGTTCCCAAATACGGACAACTTTCCAACCCTTCTGTTGGAGTGTTTTAGTGACAATTGCATCTCTAGCTTTGTTGGAGGAAAGTTTCTTTTCCCAGAATTCTTCATTGTTTCTTGGTTTTGTTGTATGGATTGGGCAACAATGCCAAAAACAGCCATCAACAAAAACAACAACCTTTTGTTTCCTAAAAACAAAATCGGGTTTTCCAAATATTTTTTGGTTTCTTCGCCAACCAAAAATTTTTTCATGACGTAATATTTTTATTAATGCCAATTCGGTATCCTTGTTTCCTTTCCCCCTGATTTTTGACATCACTTCAGATCGTTTGACTTTTGAAAAGACATCAGTCATAGAACAATTCCCAGATCGACCATCTGGTTTTCAGAATCGGCTGAAACCAAATGTGTGTATGGATTTAAATTAATTTCGTAATTAACTTTTTCAATTCCCATTAATTCATTTGCAGAAATATATTCTTTGGTTATTCGAGGAAAATCCTCCTTAACTGAGTATATTTGACCTGATTCAACCCTATACTTTACTTTATCATATTCATTTTCAAAGATAGGAGAATAACCAACAAGGCTTACACCGGTCTCAAAATGGTTTACTGCTTCGATATTACATGATAAGACCTGTATGCAGTCATCAACAAGAGATTTCAATGAGAATCTTGCACCATTCTCTTCAGAAATTTGAAGGGAAAAAAGATAGAGAGCGAAATTGTCTGGCGCTGAAAGTTGATCTAAACCATTAATGGTGTGAATTCGACCTCTTGGATTTGTTGTCCCTTTTACTTCAATCGAGCAATTTCTGAATTCAAAATCATTTTTATTATTCCAAGGACCTTTCCAGTTTAAAATAGAATTAGGACCATATAAAGGAAATAACCATTTAAGAAAAAACCACAGTTCTGCAAATAGGCCGATCTGTTGTTCTTTTCCCAATAAGGAAGTATTTCCTTGGCTCCAAAAAAAACGCCACTTCGATAACAATTGTGAGACTATTTGAAACATGTTGTCGTTGTGGTTTCTTATATCGACAATTTCTTCTACCATGAAATCTAATGCAGATTGTCCTTCCTTCTCAATACACTTAAAATCATAAAAACGATTACTCTTTTCATTGAGACCTTCAAGTTGCACAGTATTTACTTTTAACCCCCTACTTTTTTCATCTGACAAATCAAGATCTTCATCAGATATCTTAATCAAGAGGTGTCGATTCCTTTCACTGTCAATTGCACAATATATCCCGTCGTTATGATTCGGAAATGCCAATTTTGCATTTATTTCCTCACCGACGGTATTTAAATTTTCCAAATCATCCCATATGGATGAATCAAATTTGATCATATTGTTTGCCAACCAGCGGTACCAACTAAGTAATCTTTAGATACTGACATTGTCTTTTCTGATTTTGGAAATGATATGGCAAGACCAATTAGATTCTCACAATCAGATTTTTCTGGATCATCAAATAATCTACGCCTCAGAATTCTCCTATTATCGGAACCATCAATGTTGTACCCTGAATACTTACTAATGGGATACAAAAGTAACAAGCCATTTTGCGGTGAACGCACCAATCTGGATGCCGGATTTATTCCCTTAATGTTATATTGTTTTTGAACTTCTAAAAGTTTTTCTCGCATAGGTTCTGTAAAACCAATTACCTCATCGCCGGGGCTAGTGATTACACCTAACGAATTAGAAGGAACGATCTTTCTCGAACGGCTAAACATCGGGATTTTTTTGTGAAGACCGAAATCAATGTCACCTAATATTGGATCAACTGATTCCCTACCTCTAATACATACTGTCCATTCTGTTAACTCACCCTTTCTATATAAATCAGATATATATTTCATAACTAAAGGTTTGATAAAAACCCTATCCTCTGAAGAAATCCAATATTCATCCAAGAATTTTTGAATTAAATCGGTTTGGATAGATTTCCAAAAAGCAGATGAGTTTTCCCAAGATGGAGATGGAAGGTTTGAGACAAATTTATTTGCTACTTTTTGATTATTTTGGAGTAGACGTATTAATTCAATAGAGTTATCGAATGGGAAGTATATTGTCTGCAGGATTTGATTTGAATAACTCTGCTCAATAGTTATTTCGTTCGCAAACCTTCTCTTTAGCCTACTTGTTACATTCATAGATGAATGTTTTAAAATCTTTACACTCATTTGTTTCGGTGTGAGGTTTTGTGCTTCGTAAACTTGTATGTCTTCGCGTAATTCGAATTCAACTCTGGCTAGATCATGAAACCAACCAGTCATTTGATTTGTCATGTAAATTCGCGAAATGTCTTCGTACCCGTCTCTATACCCAAACCATCTTCCCATCTGCATTAATGTATCATATGTAGGTGAGGTTCGGAAGAAATAACTTACTAAAAGTCCTTCCAAAGTAAGGCCCCGGGAAAGTTTATTCCCACCAATTGCAATCGCTTTTAAAGATGGTTCGTGTAAATAATCTAATACCTCTCCCGATTGGCTATTAATAACTTTAACTTGAACTTGTGCCATAAATCTTTCAATATGCCCAACAATCTTTTCAAAGCCCACATCCTCGTTCTTTCCAATTTGTTTAATTGTGGGTCTAAATTCATCATTCCAATACTGCCTTAGTCTTTGATATAGCCCTTCATATTTGGCGTATCGCCATTGATTTTTCATATCCGAAAATTTTTCAAAAAATAAATCTCTTAATTCGGATTGTGATGTAACCAAATGACTTCCATGTAATAACATTGTGCATGGTTTATTTCCTTCCCCGCGATATGACCTACAAGCGCCTGAGAGAACGAAGTCGTATAGAGAATTCTGGAGACTTTGAGGGAATAAACCATTTTTTAAGTCAAAAAAATCGCTCTCAGGGATCTCACGGATGATATCCAAACCAAGTATCTCAGTTTCAGATGCAGCATCAAATCTACCAAAAAGATCCTCTGCTCCAAAATAATTTTCTGGTTTGGGAAGATCAATTATAAAATCTTTGGGATATAGATCGATTTCGTATTCCGGATTCGTTGCATCATGAGGAATGAGAATATTCGCAAAAGGTGTGGCTGTATATGCGACGTATATTTTCTTCTGAAATTTATTCAATAGTCTTCTAATAAGTCGGTTTATTACTGATGGTTCCTCATAATCATCAGGTATAGGCTCATTTTCTGCAAAATAGTCACCGCGCGTATCAATGCTTGCCTGGTCTGCTTCATCATCGATAACCAATACTGGAATTGACTGGATAACTTCCTCAGGTGCTCTTTCAAGCCATTGAATTAATCTTCTAATTACTGCCCCATTCTTTTTGATTACTAACAGCGTTGGTTGGTTTGTTTGTAACATAGTGGGTGAGACAAAGCCGGGTTGAAAATCACCATTAATATCTCTAGTGGTTAATTGTTGCCATTGTCTTCCAACAGGGGGTAAGGGAACGGAATCAGGTCTATTGTCAGAGAAACCTACTAATTCATTTTCCAATCGAATTTGTGTTTGTCTTCGCAACCCATTATCAATGCCTGATAAAACAACAATTAACCGATAGCCTGCATCTGCTGCCTTTGCTATCAGAGCGGTATAGTTAGCAGTTTTTCCGCTTTGAACATAACCAATTACTAAACCTCTGATATTAAAATTCGGTTCTTTGGGATTCTTAAATTCAGATAAAATCCTTTCAGACACATCATCCAAAGATCTTACGATACTCAGATCCCAGCCTTTTTTAGTAATTAAATAGTCTTCAAGCTTCGGCCAATAATACCAATTTGATCTATCAACATCATATAGCCAGTTTTCTTTGTCTTTATTATCAACTATCATTCTGGCTGGTCTAAGTACTATCGTAATTTCTCGTTCAAGAACTCTTCTAATTTCTTCCCGATATTCGACAGGTATTAGGTCATTTTCAATAACTTTTTCAAAGTCATGATTTAGTGAAAGCAGGACACGTGCAGTTCTTAATGACGTTTCAAAATCCATTTACTCAACCTAATTACCTTTCCTGGAGCGCAATCTATTAAAAAGGGTACTAATGATGCGATTTTCTTCGCTGCACAATGCAACAGAATGTAAAACTTGCTCAAGTTCATCTAATTCCCATAATTTTCCATCCCCTTGAACATTAGCAGTTATTTGGGGCATATACTCGGGCTTTGAGGACGAAATACAACTATGCACATTTAGTTGGTTAGGGTTGATTGGTTCTATCGAACCATATATTCTATGTTTGGGTAAGTTTGGTTCTTCCGGATTTGATATTGCAGGAGGATTATTGATTTTTATTGAGGAGGGAGGGGCAATCGGTGGAAGAGCGGGTTTAGAAGGCCGGTTCCCTCTATAAACATCTTTCGCTTTATTTATTACTGGAATTATTGCAGCTGCCAATAGGCCACGTATTTGTTTTGGCAGAATCACCTGCATTTTCGAAATATTTATCTTAAATTCTTCATCTAAATCAGTTGTAAAATCTAAAGCAATGCGAGCGTACTTAGTATGTTCATCTTTTGTTCGAAGATGGTTCCAACCGCCATTTTGGATTAATCTATTTGCACGGTAAATATAAAATCCTTGTTGACTATTCCAATCATTAATTCCTGCCGCTTTTCTCCAAGCATCAAGTGAACTAAATGTTTCTTTTGTGGGCAATACATAAGGGCTTAAATGTATAAATTTCTGAATACCTTCGTGGTCTATGGGTATAGGTTGTTTTGGAAGACAATGAGTATTTTCTTCTTCAATACAGAAAGGATCCCACGGCTCGATTTCATTCCCATTTAAATAAATGGTGAGTTTTCTCTCTCCTACTTTTCCTTCAATAAAACGATGAAAGACCAAACCAATGTAAGTTTCAGCCTCTCTACAAAGTGAGACTATTCTGTTTTTATTTGATAAATCCACATTTTCAGAGAGATTTATTACTCTATCAAGATTTTGCCAAATCACTATCGTTCCAGATTTGCCCACAATTTTCTTATCAATGTGAAATAGGATTGTGGATTTATCTGGTTCAATAACTTCCCAGGAATTTTTTCTTATAACGTGGTCGATATCCCAACAAAAGGAATTTATCCTCTCATCACTAAACTGCTTACTTGCGACAGTCAATTTTCTACATTGGCTTATCGAAGCAGTTTTTAATCCGAGGCCGAACTTCCCAAGGTTGTCATTTCCTGTATATTCTCTCTCACTTCCAAATCGAAGTGCTTCTATTAGGTCATCTTTCCCCATACCAGAACCATTATCGACGATACGTACATATGATTGATTGTCTTCTACAAACCTAATATCAATATCGATTCTGGTAGCCCCAGCAGAAATTGAATTATCAATTACATCCGCAAGAGCGGTTGAAAAATCATATCCAACATCACGAAGAGATTGGATTAGCCTGCTGGCTCCAGGTATTACTTTTTGGTTTATATTCTTGGTCATATATTCCCCTTGTTATATTTCTATATCCTAAAACTCGAATATCAGAGCAATAATACTCTTCAAGACTTATGCTTCCTTTTTTCAGTCGTTTTTGTGCTTCTAATACAAGTGGTATAAAGTCCAAAGGCCAACCACTTTGTATGTGAATATGCTGGGTTGGGGTTGTTTTTTCATTGCAACCGTAATGTGGCATTATGTCTGTCAGGTTATAGTCTTCTTTAAGGTTTTCATTTATGCTATCAGGGTGAAGATGAAAACAATAATATGAAATTGAATACCAACATTTTAAGAAATCGTCAGTTTCCATATCTGAAAAAGTTGTAATAGTACCGATATCCTTTTGGGGTATTAGTGAATCAATTATGAGCTTTGAAAAATTCTCACTTTCAAGACCAATCTGGTTATTGACACGTTCGATCTCTTTTAGCCAACTCCAAACACCCTTGCCCACCGCTTTCGCAACTAATGGAGGTACTGCATTTCCAATCAGTTTAAATTGATGAGTTCTTGGCACAGGAAATTCAAACCAATCCGGAAAACTTTGGATTCTAGCCGCTTCTCTTGGTGTGAGAGTTCTATTCTGTTTTGGGTGAATAAACATAAGTCCATCTTTGCTAAGATGAGCGACAATAGTCGAACAAAATCCTTGCGAATTTTGTCGCGTGTATCTGTCCTTAAAAGATTTACGATCATAAGGGAATTCCATTTGTAAGCCGCGGGCTATAGCGTGTGCACTAGTCTCACCTTCACGTAAGCGTGAAAAGTCCCTAAGGTCTCGCGAATTATGAGGTCTCGCGAAATGCGAGGTCAATTTTTTCGCTTTCTCTATTTCCACTACATCAAATAAGTATTTCCCAGTGTGATTTTTCAAATACTTGGACCTAAGCTCTAAATCATAGTCGGAAATTAGTTCGCCTGAACCAGCATCGAGAGGTGGCAGATCATCAATCGCATCACCCAGAAAATTGCACTTTTCCATGCCATTTACGGGGTTAGTTGAATGACTAGGGGGAAGAAAGAGTCTTTTACTAAATAATGGTAATTCCAATCGTGTTCCAATGATTAACTGTCTTTCTCTTTTTTGTGGAACACCATATTCCCAAGCCTTGATGATTTCTCCGTGAACTCTATACCCTAACCTCCTCCCATTTGATAGAGCACTACTAAAAAATTTGCCTCCAGCTGCTGATCTTATACCCAGCACATTTTCCATTATAAAAATTTTGGGGCGAAAATAACCAACATATTTAAGGAAATATTGGTATAACTCCCTTCTCTCATCAAAAACCATCCGTTCGCCTGAATTTGAACCATCCCTCTGCCTTACAGTACTAAAACCTTGGCAGGGTGGGCCACCAATTACCAAATCAACATGATGTGTTCCAATTATTTCTGCAAATTTACTGGGCTCAAATTTAGTTAGATCTTCAAGCAATACATTTTTTGTTTCAGGAAAATTGCACTTAAATACTTTTATTGCTTCCGGATTGAAATCAATTGCTCCAAGTTCAGAAAACCCCGCTTGTTTTAATCCTAAGCTAAAACCACCACAACCACAAAACAAATCTATGAATGTAGGTGAATCAAATTTCACAACATTTTCCCATTTTATTGTTGATTATTGTAAACTGCAATATTTGCAGAATAATTATATCCAATATAACAAATAAATATTGATTATCTACTTAAAAAAATCTAACAATACTTCGCTAATTGCGTGATAACAATCCCTTCTTTAGGGTTTCTACCAAATCCTGCCAACAATCAAAAATTTCTTCAATAATTATTTCCTTCATGTCATTATCATTTCCTGCCAATTTAATTAGTATACTTACGTTTCCATTTCCAACTACGTTTGAAATTATCCTGCAATTGCCAATCTTCTCCTTAAAGACCGCGTCATCGCAGCCACACAGATTCCAGCCCAGCATATCTATGTCATCCGCGAGGCTGGTTTCCACGTACATGC
>CAYNJT010000045.1:12584-25848 GCA_964397625.1 uncultured Leptolinea sp.
CTTTGACGCCTGCCCGCTTCTATGATATATTTCACATGCCGGTTCAATCCGGCCGATGGAAAGCAAGGTGTAGAGGTATCTCTTTAGCGGGCTTTTTGTAGGCACTCAACCCCGGCAAGCAATTGCCGGGTATTATTTTTAAGAAACAAACCGATCCCCATTAAACGCGGGGTCGAGGGTTATGGTACAGTATGAGAAAAGATAAACACAAGAAGACAACAATGACAGAAAAACCATTGCGTATTATCCCGCTTGGGGGCCTTGGTGAAGTAGGCAAGAACATGATGGCCTACGAGTACGATGGGGATATCATCCTGGTGGATGCCGGGATCATGTTTCCGGAGAACGATATGCTGGGGGTGGACTACATCATCCCCGATTACAAGTATCTGCTGGATAAAGTTGACCGGGTCAAGGGAATATTCATCACCCACGGACATGAAGATCACCTGGGCGCCATTCACCATGTGATGGAAGTATTGAACGCGCCCATTTACGCAACCCCATTGACCAGCGGCCTGCTGGAAAACAAGCTGGCGCGCAACGGCCTTTCACAGAAGACCACGGTGATTACCGTCAACGCGGGGGATAAGGTAAAAGCCGGCCCCTTCACGGTGGAGTTCTTCCACGTCTGCCATTCCATTCCGGATGGGGTGGGGTTTGGCATCGAATGTCCCGCCGGCCTGGTGGTGCATTCGGGCGACTACAAGTTTGACCACACTCCGGTGGACAACTGGCCGTCGGATTATGCCAAACTGGCCGAGTTCTCAAAGCGCGGCGTGCTGGCGCTGCTGTCTGATTCGACCAACGCGGAACGCCCGGGCTGGACACCCTCCGAACGGGTTATCGACGACGCCTTCAACAAGGTATTCCGCGAAGCCGAGGGACGCATTATCATCGCCAGTTTTGCCTCGTTGATCTCGCGCATGCAGCAGGTGGCCAACGCCGCCAAACAGCACGGCCGCAAGATGGCTTTTGCCGGTCCCAGCATGCTGGATAACATGAAGATCGCCCGCAAACTGGGTTTCCTGGATATCGAAGATGCCCTCATCGTGCCCATCGAAAACGCGCTGACCATGAAGGACCGCGATGTGGTCATCATGTGCACCGGTTCACAGGGTGAGCCAACCTCAATCCTCGGCCGCCTGTCAACCGGCACCAACCGCCTGTTCGACATCAAGCCGGGGGACACGGTGGTGCTGTCTTCGCATCCCATTCCCGGCAACGAGGAAAACGTCTACCGCACCATCAACCGCCTGTTTGAACGCCAGGCGAATGTGATCTACGAAGCCATCGCGCCGGTGCATGTCTCCGGGCATGCCAGCCAGGAAGAGATGAAGCTGCTGCTGCATCTCACCCGGCCGAAGTTCTTCATCCCGGTGCACGGCGAGCTGCGTCAGCTGCGGCAGCATGCCAAACTGGCGAAGGAAGTGGGCATCCCTGAAGAAAACATTGCTGTGGTTGAGAACGGCCAGATCATTGAGCTGACCTCTGAATCCATGCAATTGGACGGCAAGATTCCCAACAGTTACATCTTTGTGGACGGCTCCAGTGTGGGTGACATCGAAGAGGGAGTGATGCGCGAACGCGAGTCACTGGCACAGGACGGCGTGGTGGTGGTCAACGTGGTGCTTGACCGCATGTCAGGCCGCCTGTTCCAGGAACCGGATATCCATTCCAAGGGATTTATCGGTGAGAAAGACACGGAAGCCATCATCGTACAGGCGCGCAAGCGAATCGCCGAAGTGGTGCCGTATTCCAACGGCAGCGTCACCCAGGATGTGGAACGCGCCGTGCGCGACGTGCTCTACGCCGAAACGCACCGCAAACCCACCGTGTTTGTCACCGTCAGCAAAGTCTGATCACTGCCAGATTCCGGTAATTAACGGGTATTCATCCAGCGCCGCCTTGCCGACATACGGCAGATCCAGTGCGGCGCTGATTGTTTTTAAGATGGAATAATGAGAGTACGGCGCGGTGTCTTTATACCCCGGCTTGACCCGCCCGGAGATGAATACCGTGGCCACCCGGCCGCCGCCCGGCTCAATGCCGCAGCAGCCGTGATCGCCCTGACCTTCATCCCAGGTGAGGATGATGAGGCCGTCTTCACGCATGCCGGGGTAGGCCTGCAGCAGGTCAACCCAGGGACCCAGCCAGGTATCCGCCGTCTTCAGGTCGCAGTCATGGGCTGAATTGCAGATATTGGGGGTGATGAACACGAAATTGGGCAGGCTGCCGGATGCCAGGTCATTGGGTAATTCGTTCAGGTTAACAATGTGGGAATCGCAGCGTTCTTTGTTCAAGCGCACCGAATCAAAATAAATGAACGGATTGTGTTTCTGCGCGTAAATATGTGAGCTGCCCAGAAAACACGGACGCGGGAAATCTTCCTGATAGGTCTTCCAGGTCAGGCCGGCATCTTCGATCTCATCCACCAGCGTGCGCGCGTTGATAAAACAATCCTCGCAGTTCCGGGTGATGCCAAAGGTATCCCCGCCAATCAGCGCCAGATAATTCGGCAGGCTGGGGTGCATGATGGCGAACTGCTGGGTGAACAGCGTGTTTTCTCTGGCCAGGCGGTTATAGTTGGGCATTTGCGGATTGCCGATAACGAAGCCGAATTCCCTGTTTTCGAAGATCAGAATGACCACATGCTTAAAGGCGGGAACTGGCCGCGGCGTCGGGCTGAGGGTGGGTGTTTCCGTGGGCGGCAGGGCGGTCTCCGTCGATGTGATCGTGGGAAGCGGCGTGATGGTCAGGGTTGCCGCAGGAACGGGCGTTTCTGTGGCTGCCTGTACTGTTGGACTTTCCGCGATTGGGGCAGGTTGGGAAGAACACGCGCCCAGAACCAGCACCAGCAGACAATAAACGAACAGGATCCTTTTCATCATGGCGCCTTCCATCCATATTCTCCCAGCAGAGGGACAAACACCACCGGTAGGATGTCCTCCTGGTCGAAACGCTGTCCCACGCGCTGCCAGACCTGAAGCTGCTGCAGGCTGCGCGACCCCACCGGGATGATCAGCCGCCCGCCTTCCGCCAGTTGATCCAGCAGGGGCTGCGGCACGGTCGGCGCGGCGGCTGTCACCAGAATGGCCTGATACGGCCCTCCCGGCGGATAACCGGCTGTCCCGTCGCGGGTATAAATTTCCACATTGACAATTCCCAGGCTTTCGATGGTCTTTCGGGCGCGCTCAGCCAGTTCGGGAACGCGCTCCAGGCTGATCACCTTCTTTGCCAGCATACTCAATAGTGCCGCCTGATACCCCGACCCGGTTCCGATTTCCAACACGGTTTCGTCCCCTTCCAGCGCGGCCAGCGAGGTCATCAATGCCACTATGTACGGTTGAGATATGGTCTGATGAAAACCAATGGGTATCGGTTCGTCATAGTAGGCAAAGCCTTCATCACCCGGCTGAACGAATCTATGCCGCGGCAATTTCCGCAGGGCTTCCAGCAGCCGATAATTGCGGATGCCGCGCTCTTCGATCTGCCGGCGCACCATGTCTTCGCGCTGATGAACAAACTCATCCTCAAATTCCATGCCCTGCTCCGATTTCATTATAGCGAGCCATAAAGAATTTTCACGTGTTCTTCTGAATTTTCGCGCCTCAGTGTACAATTCAGCCATAAGGAATTGATAATGACGACAGGATCAAAAAAAGACAACCAACCGGCAAACAAGAACATGGGGAAGATCTTTATCCCTCTGGCCGTGCTGGTATTCCTGTTTGTGGTCATTCGCACCGCCTGGATTTCGGATGATGCCTATATCACCTTTCGGGTGGTGGAAAATTTCCTCCACGGTTTCGGCCCGGTCTACAACCTGGGGGAACGCGTGCAGGCGTATACGCATCCCCTTTGGTTTTTCCTGATCTCCGGCGCGTACGCTTTCGTCAACGCTGTACTGGGACGGTTTTTCCTGGCAGCACGGCTGCCGTGGACGGTCATCATTGTTTCAGTACTTTGTTCGATGGGCGCGGTTGCGATATTTGCCCGGCGAATCGCCCGCGAGTGGTGGGCGGCGGTAGCCGGTGTAGTGCTGTTGACCTTCTCGCGCGCCTTCACCGACTACGCCACTTCCGGCCTGGAAGAAGCCTTGACTTTTCTGATCCTGACCTGGTTTTTCGCGCGTTACTACCAGCTTGAAGAAAGCGGGAAAACTTTAAAACCGCGATACATCGGCGAATTAACGCTGATCGCCTCGCTGGGGGTGTTGAACCGGCTGGATATTGTTCTGCTCTACGCCCCGCTGCTGGCCTGGCTGTTGTGGAAATCCCGCGCGTGGAAGGCTTTCGGCGCGGCCGCGCTGGGGATTTTACCCGTCATCCTGTGGGAACTATTCTCGCTTTTCTATTACGGCTTCCCTTTCCCGAACACGTATTACGCCAAGATCCATACCGGTATCGCGCAGGGAGTGCTCTTCTGGCAGGGTCTGATGTACTACCTGGGAACATTCAATTTTGATCCGCTCACCCTGCTGGTGATTTTTTTCAGCTTCGCCGTGGTGATCGCCCTGCGTAAATGGGAATTCCTGCCTGTATTGGCCGGGGTTTTGCTCTATCTGGCCTATATTCTGCGCATCGGCGGCGACTTCATGAGCGGGCGCTTCTTTGCCGCCCCGTTCCTGGTTGCTGTGATTATTCTTGTGCGCCTTGAATTGCCGCGAAACGCGCTGGTCGGCCTGGCATCCGCCTTTTGCGCCGCCGGATTGGCTTTTGGGGTCAACCCGCTGGCCAGTGACGCGTCATACCGCGCGGCGCAGCTGCCCGGGTCGGGGGTGGTGGATGAGCGCGGTTCGTACTATGCCGACCGCGGCCTGTTGAATTACACCCTGGCCAAACCTTTCCCGGATTTTCCGTGGAACGAACGCGGCTGGCAGCGCTACAACAATAACTTTAAAGTCCAGGTATTGGACGCCATCGGCATGTTGGGGTATCAGGGCGGGCCGTACTACCACGTGGTCGACAAGCTGGCCCTGCCCGACGCGCTTTTGGCTCGCCTGCCGATTGCCGGTGAAAAGACCTGGCAGATCGGCCATTTCCGCCGCGCCATCCCTGAGGGATATCTGGAGACGCTACAAAACGGCCATAATCAGATTGCTGATGCGAACCTGGCCGCGTATTACGATAAGTTATGTGTCGCCATCAAGGGCGACCTTTTCGCGCCGGACCGTATGCTGGAACTCTGGCGGTTGAACACGGGTTATTATGACGGCTGGTTGAAGGCTTACCCGAGTAAATAACCTTACTCGAAGAATAAGGAAATGATCGAGCCGGCCAGCCGGGCTGCCAAAACCACAACCGGATTGGTTTTGTGGGGAATGTAATAGGTCACACCCGGTTTCAACCAGCCTTTCGATTCCCAGTAGTGGTAATCCAGACTGTCATCTTTATTCCGCTTCCATATTCTCTGTTGAACTGTGAAGAATATGAGGGAGATAAAGGACGCCCGGAAGGTTTTACTTTCCCGTCCGGCTGAGACGATCTTCCGGGCCGCGGCTGAAATGGCTTTTTCATGGCGGCTGCTGATTTTTTCTGGGGTGGAAAGAGCCCCCGTCACAAAATCGCGCTGGCCGATGATATCCACCCCCCAGGTGCGCAGCGTGTTGGCCATGGTGCGGGCGGCGTGCCCACTGGAACCAGCGCCTGAGGTGGTGATAAGGAAGGCAGATTTGCCGGCGAATTCCGGCCGGTGGTTGACATGCGCCATGCGGTCCAGGAAAGTCTTCATCACCCCGTTGATATCATCCACATACACCGGACTGGCTAGAATCCAGATATCCGCCGCCTGCATGGCGGCCTTGATCGGGGCAATGTCCGCCCAGTACGGGCAGAACGTCTCGCCTTTGTCAAAACACACCCGGCAGCCGTGGCAGTATTGAATACCTTTTTCGGCCAATCGGATGGTTTCAAAACTGACTATCTGCCCCATGGAGGCAGCAGCTTTCTCAATGTCAGCTTCCAGCAAACTCAGAAGGCGGTAGGTATTTCCGTTGGGCCGGAAGCTGGAGGTTAGAACCAGAATTTTCATTATTAATTAAAGGTATCTTTACCAGATTCCCGGGAGAAGATGATATTTCACCTTTTTCTCATACTCAGTGTACCCTTTCAGGTCGCGTTCCAGAATCTTTTCTTCGCTGAGCAGCCGAAACACCAGGACGGGGATGATAAACAGCGCGGGTATAACCGCCCAGTATGATCCCAGCGCCAGGGGAGAAAACAGATACATCACGACCACGCCAAAGTACATGGGATGGCGCACCAGGGCGTACGGGCCGGAGCTGATCACGGTTTGTTCTTTTTCAACTTCCACCACGCGCGAGGCATACTGGTTTGTGCGGAAGACATACACCACGAATAAATAACCGGCTAATACCAGCCCTGCCGAAAGGATTACCAGCCATACCGGCACCTGCGACCATCCAAACCGAAAATCGAATCCGGGAAGGATGTAGGCTAGCGCAAAGGGAATATATGAAAGCTTGATGATGAGCTGTTGTTCTTTTTCCGGCTCCCGGAAATGCATACGCCGTTCAATGAGATCAGGAGCATTCTTGAGCAGGTAGACCATGACAAAGATTAGCGGAATAAAAAGTACAGCTAGGTACAGCCAACCCTGCCAGAACGCGAAAGTCCATGCCGGCAGAAAAATGACTGCAATCATTACCAGAAGGCTTAATCCAAAACGACTGACAACCTTTTGAACAAGCCCCGGATATTTGTTGTTGAGATCAACCATATTTCCCTCCGATATCTTTTCCATCAACGTGTTTTGCCGCTGTACTCGGCCCTCAGAATAGACATGATGACATTATCCCAACGCTCATCCCCAACCCGGGTGGATGACCGGCGGTTGCCTTCGTTTACAAACCCTACTTTTTTATAGGTCTTGATCGCGGCTATGTTGAAGGAATACACATTCAATTCCAGCCGGTCAATAGCCGGGATGGAAAAGGCTTGATCCACAACGAATCGCAACATGGGTTCGGCCAGCCCCCTACCGCGGCAGGCCGGCGCGATGATCACCCGCTGCACGGTGGCATTGCCGTTGCGCCAGTCCAACCCCAGCTCAATGTGACCGATCAACGAGCCATCGACTTCCGCCATCCATGCCAGTCTACGGGGAGGTTCAGTCTTGCATTCATCCAGCAGCGCCTGAAGCTGCGAATCATCCAGCGGGAAACGCAGGAACGGCCCTCCCCATTGAACGACATCCGCTTCACTGGAAAACCAGGATGCGAGTACCGGGAAATGTTGGGTGGTGAAGGGAACAAATTTCACAGGAGAATCCCTGAAGTGATCAAGCTCGTTTCATAGGCAAATTGGAGCCGCAAAACGGGCAATCCGCCGACTGATCGCCGGTCCAATGAACCTCGTGGCCGCGCGTGGGCGCGCCGCATCTGGGGCAGTTGGTGGGCAGGAGATCCGAACGGTGTATAGGCGCGGCGGCTGCCGCGGGAGTGGACGATTTGACTGGAAAGGCTTCTTTCACTATCTCATTACCGTCATCATCTTTGATCACTTTAACGAAGGCATTCGGGGCAATCATCTTTATTAAGGCTTCATATAATATCGAAATTGCCACCAATACCAGAATGCCCGGCCACCACCAACCCTGCCAGGCGATAACGGCCAACCCAAGCATCCAGATTACCGCGTGAAGGCTCTCCCATCCGCCGGTCAATTTTTCCTTTTCTTTGAATTTTTTGCCCATGCAACGCATTTCCTTTCTTAATGACCCTGATAGGCCCCCGTTTGCAAATGGGAATAGCTGTTCGCTATTATACATTTCTTGGCCTTTTCCACATATTTTTTGCGGTTGCGCGTATGCTGGTAGTTACCTGTGGAGTTGAATAACCAAATATATATACGTGGAAATTGATATTAAAGTTTAAGAAAATCGATTCTCAATAATGGGAAACCATAACCCCGAAAGTGTCTTCTACTCACATAGCTGACCAGTTAGTCAACACATCTCGAATCATAGCAATCTTCTTTTATTCCCGGCTGATATTCACTGTTATGCTTTCTTACATACAAAACATACAGCGAGTTTTTAATGAAATGTATCATGGAGGCGGATACCAGCCAGCCCCTGAGAATGAAGTCTTATACGATGGCTATGCGGGCGATCACATCAGAGGTAGGGTTAAGGGAATTCAGGGGAGATGTAAACGACCAGGATGGCATACTGCGTGCCGGGATCACCGAACCCATCCTCCTATTATCGAAAGGCGAAAGTGACCTGATCAAGCCGCGGCGTTGGTCATACCTGACAACAACCCGTATTACATGGCTTTATGCGACGCGGGCCAAAACCCTTGACAGACTTGCTGTTCGAGTGTATTATGTAACTATAACACTAGTACAGAAGGTGAGGCATGAAATTTAATCCAACAGTTCCAATCTACCTTCAAATCATGGACAGCATAAAAAAAGACGTGGTGACCGGCGTACTGGCCCGCGGAGAAAGGATTGAATCGGTGAGAGCACTATCGGAGAAATTTGGCGTCAACTTGAATACCATGCAGCGAGCCTGCTCCGAACTGGAACGCGAACAGGTAATCACCACTCAGCGCGGTGTGGGCAGCTTTGTCACTGAAGATGACGCGGTCATACGCACCCTGAAGCAGGAGATGTGCGGCAGTGTGGTGGAAGAGTTTATCCGCGGTATGCGCGGCATCGGCCTGTCAAACAAAGAGATCCTTGATATTGTGGGAAAGGCATTGCAGAAATGAGTACGATACTGGAAGTGAACAACCTTTCAAAATCCTTTTTGGGACGGCCCGCGCTGACAGGCGTGAGCTTCTCCCTGGAATCCGGCCGGGTGGCCGGGTTGATGGGTCCGAACGGCGCGGGAAAAACCACCCTGATGAAGACTGTGATGAAGATCACCAAACCAGATTCGGGATCCATTAAAGTTTGCGGCAGCGATACGATTGAGGGTATTCACCGCTCTACGGCCTTCATGCCGGACCGTAATCAATTGTTTATCTGGATGCGCGTGCGGGATGCCATTCGGTATTACGAAGACATGTTCGGCGATTTTGACGCCAAACGTGCCGCCGACCTGTGCCAGATCCTCGGGTTGAACCCCGGAGATGCCATTCGTTCGCTTTCAAAGGGGACGGTCATTCGCGTACTGGTCATGCTGACCTTCTCGCGCAACGCCCGCCTCTACCTGCTGGATGAGCCCATCGGCTGGTTTGACCCGCTGGCCAAGCACAACATTCTCAAGACCATTTTGGCCGGGATCAATGAAGAGAGCACGGTGTTGATCTCAACCCACCAGGTAAAGGATGTGGAGACCATTCTGGACGATGTGCTCTTTCTGAACAAAGGCAGCCTGATCCTGAACGACACAGCGGAAAATATCCGCCAGGAACACGGACAATCAATCGAAGACCGCTATATTGAGGTATTTCAAAATGCTTAATCTACTTAAATGGAACTCGCTTGACTTTTTGCACCGCTATTTCTGGATGCTCATCGTGGCTGCGGCATCGCTGGTGCTGGCCGCCGTGATCCCCAACGGGCAGGGCTTCACCAACGCCCTGCTGATCTTCAGCGCTTGCGTGCTGGGCGGGGTGTTCTTCCCGGCCTGCGTTGTACTGGCGCTGTACCAGTGCTTTAGCTGGTTGCGCCATGACAGCGCCCTGCTGGAACTCTCGCTCCCGGTTTCCGCCTGGAAGCAAATGCTCAGCCGCCTGGTCATCGCCGTGGTGGTGAACGCGCTGGCCTGCCTGGGGATGATCGTCCTCATGCTGCTGTTCGGTAAATACACATCCGGCACCATCTACCCGCTCAACCTTGACCATCTGCAGGCGGTTGGCTGGATGACCCTGGTTCTGGTACTGGGAGACATGACCGTGCTGGTTTCGTACATGATCTCACGCAGCATCGGCCTGACGCACCTGTGGTCTGCCCTGGGGACGACCTTCCTGAGTACCGTGTTTTTGATCCTCATCGCCATTCTGACCGTGAACGTGATGGTATGGGCGCGGGTGATCATGCTGCCGCAGATCGGCATGGAAAACTTCCTGCGGCTGGACGGCGACTTCCGGATCACGTCAACCGTGCCGGCCATCGCCACCTTCCTGTGGGTCATCGTGATCGAATACCTGGGTTCAAGCCTGTTGTTGAAGTATTCCATCCCGGTGGATTAATACCCGATTATTCTGTCCCTGGCTGCCGGCGGTGATCGTGCCTGATCGCCGTCGGCAGCGTCTGTAAAAATCAATAAAAAAGTTGCCGGCTGCCGGAGGGTATTGCCTTGCCGGAAACCGGTAGATAACCAGAGGAGTGAAAATGAACATATTGGAGCGTATTGTCAACCGTTACCCGGTGTGGTTCTCCCTGATCGTGATGGTCATCGCGACCGCGCTGACCGAGATCCCGCTAGCTGACCGCCTGACCCCCGCGCTGGGCTTGCAGAAAGCTTCTTACCTGACCGGTATTCTGGAACAGGGCGCGGTGAGCCTGCTGCTGTTCCTGCTTATCGCGCGCGTCGGGCTGCTGCGTGAGGGCGGTTTCACCCATCCGCGCGAGTGGAAGGCGGTGTGGCTGATCTGGCCGGTGCTGGTTTACAGCCTGTTGAACGGCAGCGACGTTTTTCTGGGCACGCTGAAGATCAACTGGGCGGACGGCGGGCTGATCGCGCTGTGCGTGCTGCTGTACATCACGGTCGGCACGGTGGAGGAGTTCATGTTCCGCGGGCTGGTGCTGCCGCTCATGCTGCGCAAGTGGGGCAATACAAAACGGGGTGTTTACGCGGCGGTGCTGCTTTCCAGCACGGTCTTTGGGTTGCTGCACCTGCTGAATTTCGCCATGGGGCGCCGCGACCTGTTGACCACCGGCACGCAGATCCTGTACGGCACATTTTTCGGGGTGTTCTTCGCGGCGCTTATGCTGCGCAACCGGGCCATCTGGCCGGCGGTGTTCGGGCACTTCCTGTTTGACCTGTGCGGCAACCTGCCGGAATTGACGCAGGGCTGGGTGTTCAGCATCAAGGAACCCACCACCACGCCGCAGGGCGCGCTGATCACCCTGGGGTTATTGCTGCCGCTGTTGCTGATAGGGCTGTTTTATTTACGCAAGGTGGAGCCGGTGGGCAGGGAAAAGAGGGAAGCGCTGCCAGGAGGGGTGATGGAGGCGGTGTAGAGATGACAGAAAAGGGCGCGCCCAGGCGGGTGCGCCCTTAACTTAATCTGACGAAAGCAGGTATACGAAAACTAAAAACCGGTAAATTTCAACAGAAACAAAGAAGGAAAAAGGTCGTACTTCTTTGACCCATGGACCCTTACAGGGTGCTTCGCGACCGGTATTTCGTGGGCGTGAGCCCCTGCGTCAGGCGGATTTCCCCGAAGGCGGTGTACTGGATCACACTGTTCAGCGTGCCATTGGCATCTGCTTGCGCCCCGAGCTTGTCGAGGGGTGGCCGTGGTGCTGGCGCTGCTCGCGAAGCACCCTGTAGGGGCAGGTGATCTGATGGTACCCAGGTCAGGGTGTCGGCTTCCCAGCGTTAGGTATTTCTGCTCTAAATTTAATATAAGAAGGTATTTGTAAAAACAGAAAAGTTACAAAAAAAATACTCATATAATATATTGTGGAAAAACGTGGAATATTATTTTTATCGAAACGGAAAGCTTCATCTATCGAAAAAAAACCAACAAAACCACTACATATACTCAATAGTATTAGAAATAATAACTTCCACCCGAACCAAATTTTTTTTCTTATTATATAACCTGAAATAGAACCTAAACCCCCAAGAGTTAAACAATAGAACAATGAAGTCAATACAAAATAGGTAATAATAAAAAGGATTACGAACCTGATATCGAACCCTTCCCGTCTTAAGGATATAAAACCTTCATATGTGGTGAATCCACTAGTTATAATTCCAGAAAGAATCCCAGAAAAAGCACAATAATGAATTGGAGAAATTATGAATTTCTTCATAAACTCACCTCTCTACTTGCATGAAATGGGATTTGCACAAATATTGTTTAGTAACCATGAGGCAGCGTTGTTAATTGTATCAAAATTTCCTTGAAGAACTACTCTTCCGAATTCAACACCTTTTCTTGATAATTGAATATCCATAACACTATTACCAGTACGATTTGTCTTATCTAATCGGTAAATGTCATTCCTATCATTAATTATTAGAGTATCAAAACCAGTATCATCCATACCATATAATATGTGCTTTATTGGATCTAAACCTAACAATAATTGGTATATATTAGAGATTCTCTCATTTTTCTCCCCATTCCCAAATAAATTATCTCCTGATAATTCATGGCCTATAACAAAGCTTTCAACAATATATTGCCCAAATTGATTTGTATTAATGTTCGCAGATCCTAAGCGTACAGCTTCAAGAAAATGATTAACTTGATTGGCACCATCTCGATATTCAATTGAGAAACCAGTATCACCAAAGGTATATTTAAATTGTAGATAGGGTCCACTTTTTGTAATATCCAGCAAATAACTTAAACGATCTTTAGGGTTGACACCAGGCTGAGTTGTCGAAGTGAAAAATCTGTACAAAAATTCTGCATCAGTAATATCATGATTTTCTACACTTTTCAGTAAATTATTGAATTCCTCTTCACTTTCTGCTATCGTCGCATATTTCCTGTATCCTAAATTTCTAATTAATGGTTGATTTTTCTTGACGCAATTACTAGCGTCTGTTCCTGCGCATCCTACATCATGCCCGCTTGGATCAGTAAATCGTATTGGATTAAAAAATACGTATGCATACCTATCCCAACTCTGACTCTTCCCCGGCTCGGGAATGATCGTATCGGCAGTCGTGAAATGGGCTGTCAGGGGGTCGTACATCCGTGACACGTAAAAGTCCAACCCAAGCTCAGCCTGCGCCAGTTGACCCGTATATCTATACTTCGTGGGCGTGAGCCCCTGGGTCAAGCGTATTTCCCCAAAAGAGGTGTACTGTATCACACTGTTCAGCGACTCGTCCGCGTCTGCTTGCGCCCAGAGCTTGTCGAGGGGTGGCGATGGTGCTGGTTGACCCGAGGTGATCTGGAAGCACCCAGGTCAGGGTGTCGGTGGTGTCTAACAAGGATGGGATCGCGTTTAATCCTACCAAAACATTAATCTCCACTCCTCTATTCCATACACGGAATCTCAAAACTACTGTAGATATATCTTCTCCGCGATCATCCTGTCAATTTTCCCCATGGCGTACTCCCCCAGGCGACTCAATTCAGCCCACTCCAGCCCATCGC